>NZ_PVXP01000005.1 GCF_002995845.1 Clostridium luticellarii
ATATTAATTCCTGAATTATCCCTCTTTATCATTCCGAATTCTTGACTTGCAGAAAGTACAGGAAGTTCCGGATGATTTTTATCAACTACCGTAAAAAAAATATCACCAGCCTTACGCTGTTCCCAAGGATCAGTAAATCCCGGGAAACGAAGTTCTGGAAAACTTTCACCATTTTTCGGGAACATTTTTTGCAACAAACTTTTCTTCTTATCCTTCAAGTGATTTAACTTACGCTGATGAAGGGTGATGAGGTGGTCAATATTATTGAAAAATCGTCCGATTTTCTCTTGTTCAGCCTTATCTTTTGGTATTGTTAATTCTGTTTCAAAGAAATCTGAAGCGGCAATATTTAATAGGCCATGATTTCTTGCTCCCTCAGCTGCGTGTTTTGAAACCTCATGATACCAGTATGTCGTATCATAGTATTTTGTCAAGAAATCACTATTCACATCAGTTAGCTTGAAAACGATGTAAAGCGTTGATAATACGCCCATATCATAACGATCAAGACGTTTAACTGCACCCCAAGGATAACCATTTGAATATGATTTGTTATAAGCAAATTCACCATTTTTCACTAGATAATATCCACTTACATCACGACTCGCAACAGTCTTATTAAAGAACATGTTTTGGTCTACTAATCCATCTTGTGCAGAAATTGTTAGTGGTAATGTTGACTCTAAATCTTTGTTCTTTCGAGTAACACGTTCAGCAACTTCACCCAGCTTACGCTGTTCCCAAGGGTCGGTAAATCCTGGAAATCTTATTTTAGGTACATTAGCTTTATTTTTATCCATTTTATCTCCTATCTTAACTGTCAATTGATAATTAGCAGTTCAATAATTAATTTTAAAGTTTTATTAGATATGAATTAGCTTTCAGCATGCTCATCAGCCAATTCATAAATGGCTTTACGCAAACCATTACGGTACTTGATTTTAGACAAAGATTGTATCTTTTCGTCATGTGCCAACATCTTATAGTCAACGCTTGCTTTGGCAATTATATCCCGGATTTGACCAGCATCATCTAAATCCTGCATATCATAACGATGATGACTAAATAATTCACGCATCTGGGCACTTGTAATAATATCTGTAATTCCCCACTTCACTCGAAAATCCAGGAACATTCTATCAAGGCTGACATTGTTGGCTGCTTGAATAATTTGTTCACTATCTCTCAATTTTACTGGATATTTAAGATTATAACCTTCCGGTGGAAAATGCCCTTTGATAATAGCGATTGCTGCATTCATGACCTTTACAGCATAATTTCTGTCTTCCAAACCAGTGGCAAACTGATCAATTTTCTCTTTCGTAGCTTGCGCTTCCTGACTTTTGCCCTCATGCACCTGGTTTAATAATTGTTCCACCAATTCAGTTAAATAATCATAATCTATTTTCACATCCTTCACATGGGTCATTTTCAACTCAATTTGATAAAAAGGAATTTTCTTTTTCTTCGACATAAACTGTTTAAGCTCATTGGTTAAAGTTGTGGTAAGCATGGTTTCTTGAGCACCTGTCATGCCTAATTTTTCAACTAATTCATCAGGATTGTCGTAGTTGAAACCTACTGTATTTCCATCAACTTCTTCAGGTGTATATTGTTTTAATTTAGCCACACCGGCATTATAATCACGCAGCAAATCAAACATATCTTCTTTTTGCTTCTCAGAAGGTGGTAATTGCTGAAACTCATCAGTTAAGCCATCTAATTTCTGAACAGCCTCTTTGACTTCATTAAATATATCTTCAAAGGGTTTAGCGATAATACCATCTCTTTGATTGGATTTACGCTGCTCATTTTCTGATAAAATTGCTGAATCTTTATTGGCATAAATTGCGAGAGCTTCATTCATCAGCTTCTCATTTTGAGCAGGCCAGCGATAGTTCACAATACGCCCCCAGGGTTTTTCCTGCATGTCAGCAATACGATTTGTCCTTGAATAGGCTTGAATAAGTCCTGCTCCTTTGAGTGTTCTATCTACATAAAGTGTATTAAGTTCCGGTGCATCAAATCCAGTCAAAAGCTGATCTACCACAATCACAATATCCAGGAAGTTCTTGTCCGTAGCAGTTTTATTCAAACGACTAGTAACATCCTGTGTATATCCAGCTGCATCATCCATGCCAAAGCTTGTACCAAATTCTTTGTTATAGGCCTTTATAGCATCATATAAACCTTGATTGGCAGCAAGCATGCTGTCATTATTGGATGAGTTCTGGCTGAATGTAACTGCTACTTTTAATGTCTGACCACCATTTTTCCTATTCTCATCATTTACTCGCTGAAATTCACTAAAATACATCATTGCCATTGGAGTACTGGCTTTCCCGCCACCAACATGAGTGGTAAAGAGGGCATTATATTTACCTTCATTTGAACGATTTCTCCAGTTCTTGAAAATATCTTCAACTACTAACTTGATATGATCCGGATTTTCATCATAAAAGCTTGGTTCAACTGCGTCATCCATATCTTCCTGACTTAGATTATTGATCTTATCTTTAATTTTTTGTTCAGTCCACTTCGGATAGCGTTCCCGGTAGAAATTTGGCAGATATTTGGTTTTCATTTGCTCTTCATCAATGGTTGTTTCAAAATCCACTTTAAAACCTAAAACATTTCTGTCTGCAATTGCTTCACGAATAGTATAGGCATGTAGCAGTGGTCCAAAAATGTCTTCAGTTCGCAAACCGCTGGTAGTTTCATCAAACATGGGTGTTCCTGTATAACCAACCCAGGCGGATTTTCTAAAAGCCTTTTGTATCTTTGCAAAACTTTCGCCGCCAGTTGAACGGTGTGCCTCATCCACGATAAATACAATATTTTTATCAGGTGCTTTAAAAGATTTACGTTTCACTAAAGTATCAAGTTTTTGAACAGAAGTAACAATGATACTATTATCTTTGCTCTTTAATTTACGGCTTAAATCAGTAGTATTATTGGTATCTTGAACACTTCCAATCATATCTTCACCAGCATCCGGGTCATAGGCCCTGTAATTTTCATTTGTCTGTTTCGTTAAAGCAATTCTATCCACTACGAAGACAACTTTGTCAACTTTGGGCATGCGGCTTGCAAGCCATGCTGTTTTAAAACTGGTTATGGTTTTGCCGGAACCAGTGGTATGCCAAACATAACCTACTTTATTTGTACCCAGTTCAAAATCAACTTTCTTTAATTTTTCAATTACATTCTGAGTGGCGTATACCTGATATGGACGCATTACTTTTAACATTTGTTTGTTTTTTGTGCCATCCAAAATCATATAATTAGTAGCCATCTGATGTGCCATTGGAATACTTAGCATTGAATCCGCAAACTCTTTCCAATTACGAACAATGGTATTATCACTTTTACGCTGCCAGTTAAAAGCAAAGTCCTTATTGAACTTATCCGGCGTGGTATTAGCCATATACTTCACGTTATTTGGCGTAATTGCCACTAATATCTGCAAGGTGGAAAAAATATCACGATATTGGTTTTCTTTGGAATATTGATGTATTTGATTCAGCGCTTCATTGACATCATGCGTATCACGTTTTTCTTCAATTTGTATGATAGGCAAACCATTAATAAGAAGTGTAGTATCAAAACGACGATTTTGTTTCCCGGCGATAACTGCAGGGCGTTCAATTTGATTAACCACTTGATATACCGTATCCCCAGCACCGATTTGTTTTTGATCGAAAACCGTTAAAAACACGTGACGGCCGTCATCTAAATCAATTTCAATCTGCGATACACCATTAAGTCCATATAAAAATTGTCCGGCTTCATATGGTGTTTGAATATCAGATATAATCTTTTTAACTTGATTAAATTCAACAGTACTTAGTGGATGATCAAGTGTATTTTGATTGTGCCTCTCAAGAATTTCTTTGAAGTTATCCCAAAGCTGGTCTGTAGTTTTAATTTTTGGTTCATACTTCCACAGCTTTGTTTTCACACAGTAATCAGCAGATTTTTCACTAACCTTAAAGCCACCAATTACTTCCAAATGTTCAGGTTTAGTTATGGTTCCACTGGTAATATATTGTATTAATTCAGTTTCAAATTGCTCTTCATTCATTTTTCACCTGCCTCCTCTAATTTGGATAATATGATTTTTGTTTCAAGTTCTGCTGCTCTATTCTTAACAGCTTGCAGCCTTAACTGATTAAAATAGACTTGTCCTATAATTTTTTGCTTATCTATGGAAGGTATATTCGGTATTTTAAGCTCTTTAAGCTGCTTCAGGGTATATTTTAAAACTTGTGAACCCTGCAGTCCCAACACAAACTGTTTCTTGATTGTTTTGTTTTCATTAATAAGATAAACCAAAAACTTCGGATCAATGTTATTGCCAGGTAATAACTTAACGTAGTTTTGCGTATAAAGATATCCCTCGTGCTCTTTTCTTACCATGGCTGCAGTTCCCGTGATTAAACTAAACACCACATCACCATGGCACAAGGTATTTACTTTGTCATTGGTTCTAACTTGTTTATTGTCCGCACCGTTTGAAATAATACCCACCAGATCATCCGTTAAATCTGTTTGACTATAATAGGCAAAAAGCGGTGCTTTCTCATCAAACACTTCAGTAATTCTAAACTGGGGGGATCCACTTACTAATTCAACCAATTCACTCAACTTTTTCATAAAATATTGTGCCTTTCTAAAATTAACTTTATTTACTATGATGTAATTATATCACATGTGAAATTTTATTGCAACTATTAAAAATGTAATTTTAAAAAATTACATTTTTAATATCACACATTAATTTCAATAAAATAATTAAGTCTAACCAACATATTAATTTTAACAAAAAATGCTGAAAGTCACTGATTTCAGTGACTTTCGATTGTATAAAAATTTTAGTTCTTATTTGGTGAAAGCTATAGGTATATATTCGCTGTTTCTTACTCCTGTATCCCCAAACATATACGCTTTTACTATTTGCTAATTCAGACTATAACAATTCCTATAGCTGTCTTTCCTTTTAAGCTTGACTACAACCATTCCGCATGCCATTAGACAAGCTGTAGATATAATTATGCAAAAATACTGGCTTTTGCATAGAGATGTCCACCTTTCATAACTCTAATCTTAACTCTTTCTTTTGCTATATCGCAATTATCAACTCCAATATAATTCATAATTACATAATAAATAGATCTATATATGTACGTTTTTCCGGCACCATTTACTCCTGCGAATATAGTATAAATAGCCATTACTTTTTACCTATCACCTTTTTTGCTCTATATTGGAGAGCAATAACTTCTTCAACCATTTTGGTATTGGAAATGTAGAAAAAAATAACAGCAGTGCGTATTACACTACCGTTCTTAATCAAATGCACCTCTATTATGTTTCCTATTCCCACGAATACAAATCTTATTCATATTCTCTCATTCTTTTATATCTGTTTACAATTGCAGCAATGACCCGGGCAGCACGTTTTAATTCATCTTTTTTGTGAGTTGACATCAAGGCTACACGAAGCCTTGCGCACCCTTTCTTAACAGTTGGATAACGAATTGCCGAAATATAATAACCTTGTTCAAATAATTCCCTGGATATCTCCATGGCACTTTTTTCATCACCTATAATAATAGGAATAATAGCAGTCTCAGAATCTACTTCAATTCCTGCTTCTCTTAAACAGTTGCAAAAATATTGAATATTTTCCTGTAATGCCTGTACTCTCTGTGGCTCATCCATGATTAATTCAATGGATTTTATTGAAGCCGCCATAACAGCTGGAGATAACGACGTGGAAAATATAAAACTGCGGGACTCATTTTTTAGATATTCAATCAATTCTTGTTTCCCACAAACAAATCCTCCCTCGCTGCCAATGGAGCAGTGCAATTGCACTACCGTTTTTAATCAAATGCACATTTATTATGTTTCCTATTCCCCCGAGTACAAATCTATATGTATTCTCTCATTTTTTATATCTGTTTACAATTGCGGCAATGAGCCGGGCAGCACGTTTTAATTCATCCTTGTTGTGAGTTGACATCAAAGCTACACGAAGCCTTGCGCACCCTTTCTTAACAGTTGGATAACGAATTGCCGAAATATAATAACCTTGTTCAAATAATTCCCTGGATATCTCCATGGCACTTTTTTCATCACCTATAATAATAGGAATAATAGCAGTCTCAGAATCTGCTTCAATTCCTGCTTCTCTTAAACATCTGCAAAAATATTGAATATTTCCCTGTAATGCCTGTACTCTCTGTGGCTCATCCATGATTAATTCAATAGATTTTATTGAAGCCGCCATAACAGCTGGAGATAACGACGTGGAAAATATAAAACTGCGGGACTTATTTTTTAGATATTCAATCAATTCTTGTTTCCCACAAACAAATCCTCCCTCGCTGCCAATGGCCTTGCTTAAAGTACCCATTATAATGTCAGGATTTCGCGTCATATGAAAATATTCCATTGTTCCACGGCCATTTTCTCCAATTACTCCTGTGGAATGTGCTTCATCAATCATAGAAAATAACCCATACTTGTTCGCAATTTCTACCAATTGCGGCAAATTCACAATATCTCCATCCATGCTAAATACGGCATCACTTACCACTAAACCTTTACTGCATGGATTTTGTTTAATTTTATTCTCTAAGTCATTCATATCATTGTGGCGATACACTACAATTTTTGCCTTACTTAAACGACATCCATCAATTATACTGGCATGATTCAACTCATCACTAAAAATAACATCATCTTTTGAACACAGCGCAGAAATTATCCCTATATTCGCCATATACCCAGTATTATAAACTAAAGCTGCCTCTGTTCCTTTAAATGCCGCCAGAAGCTTCTCCAATTGATTGTGTAAGTTCATCGTTCCAGTAGTTAATCTGGAGCCGCCAGAACCAACGCCATATTTTTCCATAGCTTTTAGTGCATAAGCTTTCACCTGTGAATCATTAGACATATCCAGGTAGTTGTTAGAGGCCATCATAATCATTTCTTTTCCCTGGAAAGTGACATGTGCACTTTGTGCTGACTTAATCTCATTCATAGTTCGGTACAAATTATTATATTTTAAATTATCCAATGCCTTATCTATAAAATTCCATTTATTTTTTGTACTTTCTTCCGTTTTATACGTCTTATTTAATATGGAAGATACATTTTTAACCAATACCTTCCGTTTTTCTATATAATCAATGCAATCTTGAACTTTGGAACGATCTCCCCTATAAAGAAAAATCCGTCCCCCCTCCTCACTTCCCATTTCCTTCAATTTGGTAATGCGCATATATCCATTTTCCTTTGATGCCACATAACCTGTTACATAATCAGGATCATCGGAAATGCAGATTTCACCAATAATATTAGGCGCATGTGCTACTTTAGTAGCTAATACAATTGCTTCATTGTAGTGATCCTTTGTATCCTTTTTTTTCATAACAGAATTAACTTCATCCATATAGGTAGCTCGAATTCCTCTGTCTTTATCAGGTTCCAATCTTTCTAATGTATCTACGTTTAATAACATAGCACCCCGCATATTATAAGTATCCTTTAATTTTTCTAAAACAGCAGAAGCATTAGTAATGCCTATTTTTTCTAACATAGCTAATAACTTTTGAATGCCCTCCTGGTAACTACTTACATTTACCGTAGTAACAGGCAATGCATCAAGAAATAAAATATCTTCTCGATTTACTTTTTCGATTTTCATATTTATAAAATCTGCTTTGCCTTTTGAGTGATATAATGCCCTAGTCAATAAAGCTTTAGAATATATATAAAGACTGTCTTCCCCTGTTATTTTTTCTGCACCTGAAATATGTTTCTCTATTCCATCTTGACTTTTACTTGCCCTCATTTTTAAACTATATAAATCCATTCAATTCACCTTATCCACATTGGTATTTAGATTTAAATATTTGACACTGCAATAGTAAAGACCATATATAAAAACATCACAATTATTACCATTAATATTACCAATAATTTTAATTATTCTGTGATTTGTATTTTTTATATAATATTTCTATTCTTTTTTAAGAATATAATTAGTATAAATATATTTTGCTTATTTGTCAACCTTATAGTGTGCGTATGGTTGACAATGTGAATTGTTTTTATCCCATAAATCTTAATTTTACTTATTTAGTTTAATCACGGTTTTAACATGAAATGGTTGAGGCAGCATACATACCTGAATCAAATTGTGATAGAACTCAATTTAAATTTTCTAATAAATTAGAGCGATGTAATTACTATATACAATTTTACAAAAACGCTCTTATAATTTTTCATCAAGACATATTTCTGCGTATTTATATACCCCCAGGGGTCGTTAACCTGCTTATCATCCCAGTCTGTGGGAACATAAAACACACGACAAAAAAGGGCATAATGCCCCAAGCCTTTGATATCAGGCTATTCCCGTACTATCTTCACAACGCACTCCACATGGCACGAGAGGATTTATATGATGTCAAACCAGTTTAGGTAACATTTTACAATAGCCTTGACTGCTTTTCGCTCTCACTTATTCCATATAATTCTATTTTTACCCAAACTGACTAAGACATATCATTGACAGCCTAAAGGTTACGAGGATGGGTATGATGTCATATCCAAATGTCTTTTAACAAATAAATGTTAACCGAGGCAATAACTATTTATTTTGTTTTAAAGAATTTCAAATTCATTCTTATTAAATTTTAACAATCCTTCATCTCGCATATTAGATAACTCACGTGACAGTGCACTTCTATCTACACAAAGATAAAATGCAAGTCCTTCTCGGTTATAAGGTATTAAAAATTTTTTTGAATGATTCATTTGAACTTGTGTATTGAAAAATGCTAATAACTTTTCTCTTGTAGTACGTTTTGATAATATCTCCATTTTTTGATTCAGCATTATATTTTTTCTTGCTATCATCGAAAGCATATTTTCTATCAGATTCCAATGAAAAATACAGGCATTATTACAAGTTTTGATGATTCGTTTGCAATCAATAAACATTATTTCACAATTCTCAGTGGCTTGCACTGTTATAGGACATTCATAAATATCAGCATATGCAAATGCTTCTGCAAAAATATCATTGATACCTAAATGGGAAAGAATATTGATATTACCTTCTATATCTTCTTTTATTATTTGAATACCGCCTGACAAAACTATTCCAACATAGTGAACATGAGCACCTTGTTGTATTATCATATCCTTTTTTTTATAATTATTAACTTTTGCAGATAGGCAATTTAAAATACTTTCCAAATCATTCAAATTGAAATTATTGAACAATTCATTATTTTGTAGTTGCTTAAGATATTTCTTCATAGCTCACCTCTTATGTTGCAAATGCAACCGACATCTTATGTTCATTATACTATACTAATACTATAAAAAACAAGGAGGACTTCAAAATGATTAGAAAAATAATAAAAATAGATGAAGATAAATGTAATGGTTGCGGATTATGTGTTACAGCCTGCCACGAAGGAGCCATTGGTATGGTAAACGGAAAAGCAAAGCTTCTTCGTGATGATTATTGTGACGGACTTGGTGACTGTTTACCGACTTGCCCAACCAATGCTATCAGTTTTGAAGAAAGAGAAGCAGCAGAATATGATGAGGCGGCGGTAAAGATGAATATGGAAAATAAGCAGCCTGAAAATTTGGCTTGTGGTTGTCCTAGTACTCAATCAAAAACGTTCAAGCGTAATGTTATTAGTGAAACCAAGGCAGAAACATCTGCAACAATACAAACCCAATTGAACCAGTGGCCAGTACAAATTAAACTTGCTCCACCAAACGCACCTTACTTTAATAATGCTCACCTACTAATTGCAGCCGACTGTACAGCATATGCATATGGCAATTTTCACAATGAATTTATGAAAAACAAAATAACCCTTATAGGCTGTCCAAAGCTGGATGAAGGTGATTACAGCGAAAAGTTCACTGCCATACTAAAAATGAATAATATAAAATCTTTGACAGTAGTAAGAATGGAAGTTCCATGCTGTGGTGGTATTGAAAATGCTGTTAAGACAGCCCTTCAAAACAGTGGAAAACTCATTCCTTGGCAAGTCATAACAATTTCAACTGATGGCAAAATTCTTGAAGCATAATTCATAAACTATATATCTTTACACCCGCAAAGTCTAGGACACTAAATCTTGCGGGTGTTCTTATTTTTTCTATATCAAAAAGTATTCTTAATTCTTAGTTTAGACTATGACAAATACATTTGTTTCAAAAAGTTTATCCCTGCATCCGTTTTATAATAATTGTCTCTTATTTTACAAATTGCTTCCTGCGAAATTTCATCTTCATATATATTGATTAAAAAATCTGCTTCAACAAGAATTTGAAAATCTATGCCATCAATAGCTGTATATGTATGATGATGTCCTACAATAAAACACACTCTTGAAATTATAGTGTCTTCAAAATCAAGCTTTTCAAGTAATTCCTTTGCTAAAGCAGGTCCTTCAATTTGTTGATACTTTCCTGAACTCGAATTATATTTCTGCTCACTTAATTTAATTCCAATATCATGAACAATTGCTGCAATTTCTAAAACTTCTTGGTTTAAGCAATCTACCTTCTCCATCTCTCCAATTGTTTTTGCGAAGCTATATACTTTCATAAAATGATTAATTCTTTTCACATCACTTGCATAATATTTAATCATTTCATTTATTAAAACAGATTTTTTATCCATGCTGTATCCCTCCGTTTATAAAACAACTCCTGACAAAGGCTATCAATTGTCAGGAGTTATATATTGTTTATTTATTAATTTTATGACATGAATAACTTAATATCATCCTCAACTGTACCAATACCTGCAATACCGAATTTCTCAACCAAAACCTTTGCCACATTAGGAGACAAGAAGCCAGGTAGTGTTGGTCCTAGATGTATGTTTTTCACACCTAGATACAGTAATGCCAAAAGAACAATAACTGCTTTCTGTTCATACCAAGCTATATTAAAGGCAATTGGTAACTTATTGATATCGTCCAGACCGAAAACTTCCTTAAGTTTTAGTGCAATAACTGCTAGTGAATAAGAGTCATTACACTGACCTGCATCAAGTACTCTTGGAATTCCGCCAATGTCACCTAAATTCAACTTGTTATAACGATATTTAGCACAACCCGCAGTAAGTATTATAGTATCCTTTGGAAGCTTTTCAGCAAATTCTGTATAATACTCTCTTGACTTCATTCTTCCATCGCACCCTGCCATAACAAAGAACTTCTTAATTGCACCAGATTTAACAGCCTCAACAACTTTGTCCGCAAGTGCAATCACCTGATTGTGAGCAAAGCCGCCTACAATGCTTCCCGTCTCAATTTCTTCTGGCGAAGGCAGTGTCTTAGCAAGTGCTATGATTTGTGAAAAGTCTTTTTTTCTATTTTCATCGGCTTCAATATGTGTGCAGCCAGGATAACCGGTAGCTCCAGTAGTAAAAATTCTGCCCCTTACTTCTTCGCTTCTAGGCGGAACAATACAGTTCGTTGTAAAAAGAATAGGGCCACGGAAGGATACGAATTCGTCAAGCTGTTTCCACCATGCGTTTCCGTAATTTCCTGCAAAGTTGTCATATTTCTTGAAAGCAGGGTAATAATGTGCAGGAAGCATCTCACTATGAGTATATACGTCAACGCCTGTGCCCTTAGTTTGCTCAAGAAGCTGCTCAAGATCAGTTAAATCATGACCCGAAATAAGAATGGCAGGATTTTTTCTTACCCCGATATTTACCTCGGTAATCTCTGGATTTCCAAATCTCGTTGTATGTGCCTCATCCAACAAAGCCATTACCTTAACACCGTATTCTCCGGTCTTGAGTGTTAATGCAACAAGGTCATCAGCTGTAAGAGAATCGTCTAGTGTTGCCGCCAATGCTTCGTAAATAAAAGCATTAATGTCTAAATCCTCTTTGCCAATATTCTTTGCGTGTTCGCCATAAGCCGCCATACCCTTAAGTCCATAAATAATCATTTCACGCAAGGAACGAATGTCTTCATTCTCTGTTGAAAGCACACCCACGGATGTTGCTTTTTCAATCATAGTTTCTCTTGAATCCACCGTGAATATTGATGCATCGTGGAAATCATTTAGGTTAACAGAATTTTTTAGTTCATCTCTTAGCTTAATCATTTTACTGATTTGTGCCTCAATATGACCGTCATCAAAATTTGCGTTGGTAATAGTCATAAACAAGCTACTCAAAACTTCATAATTAGTCTTGTCCAAATTATGTACATCAACCTTTCCTTTTACAACCATATCTGAAATGCCTTTAAGTGTGTATATCAGAAGGTCCTGAAGCTTTGCAACCTCTTCATTCTTTCCGCAAACACCTTTCACTGTACAACCTGTGTTTTTTGCTGTTTCTTGACATTGATAACAAAACATACTCATTTTAAATCCTCCTTTTATTATTAAAATTTTTAGAAATTAGAATTACAAATTTATTCATATTTATTATACTGCTAAATTTTGCATAAGTATGTTGCAAAAGCAACATAACTGAACTAATCTACAAATTTTTTAAAAATATGGGCTGTCGAATCAATTTAGCATATAATATAAACACAGAATCAAAAAAGCCTCAGAAAATCATTAGCCTATAAAATAAGACTAATGATTTTTTAAAGCTCCCTAGTCAACTAGTAATTTATTGTTATTATTTCCCTTTATACGACAACTTCAAACCATAATATTAATTAATATTATTGACCTAAAATTGCTTTTAAATCTTCTTCAGGTGTTGAAATAGGTTTTAAACCAAATTTGTCAACTAATACTTGTAATATATTTGGTGTAATAAATGCAGGTAGTGTTGGTCCAAGACGAATATCTTTAATCCCTAAAGATAATAACGTAAGAAGTATACCCACTGCTTTTTGTTCATACCAAGAAAGAACTAATGAAAGTGGTAACTCATTTACTCCACAGTTAAACGCTTCTGCGAGTGTAAGAGCAACCTTAATAGCTGAATATGAATCACTACATTGACCACAATCAAGCACTCTTGGGAAACCTGCTACTGTTCCTAAATCAAGTTTATTAAAACGGTATTTACCACAGGCTAAAGTTAAAATAATAGTATCCTTTGGAGTTTTTTCTGCAAATTCTGTATAGTAATTTCTACCTGGTTTTGCTCCGTCACACCCTCCTATCAAAAAGAAGTGTTTAATTTTGCCGCCTTTAACCGCCTCTACGATTTCATTAGCATGACTTAAAATAGCATTATGGGCAAAGCCAATGGTAATTCTCTTTTCAGGCTCATCTTCTTGCCATCCACCTAATTCTAATGCTTTTTGAATAATAGAAGTAAAATTTTTTTTACCATTAACTTCTTCAATATGTGGACATTCAGGCATCCCAACTATACTTGTTGTAAATAATCTATCTTTATAGCTGTCTCTTGGTTTTTGTACACAGTTAGTAGTCATTAGTATACATCCAGGAATTCCGTCAAACTCCTCTTGCTGTTTCTGCCATGCACCTCCAAAGTTACCAATTAAATTCTTATGCTTTTTCAATTCTGGATATGCATTTGCAGGAAGCATTTCACAGTGAGTATAAATATTAATGCCTTTACCTTCTGTTTGTTCTAAAAGTTCCTTTAAATCCTTGTAATCATGTCCTGAAACTATAATAAATGGACCTTTTTTCTTTGTAATTAATACTTCTGTTGGCTCAGGATCACCAAAAGGACTAGTAACAGCAGAATCTAATACTTCCATACATTTAAAGTTGGTTTTACCAAGTTCCATGTTTAAATTAAATAAATCTTCAACCGTTAAACTCTCATCAATCGTACCCGCTAAGCCTTTGTAAAAGAAATTATTGACTTCATCCTCAAATTTGCCGAGTATATAAGCATGATGCGCATATGCAGCCATTCCTTTAAATGCGTATATTAACAATTCTCTTAAAGAACGTATATCCATATCTAATTTTTCATCAGACATAATCCCTATATTCTTAGCATCTGCCACCATTTCTTCCATAGTGTTTGGTGCTCTGTAATTTGCCGCTTTAGGTACATTTTCAATTTCACCAACTGCATTTTTAAGTTCTTCTTTTATTTCTTCGGCTTTTTTAATATACTCTACAAATCTAGTCGGATCAAAATTAACATTAGTAAGAGTAGAAAACATAGTATCTACCACAAACTTATTGATTTCACTCCTAATTTTTAACCCTTTCTCCAAATTTTTTTGACCATAAAAACCAATACCTTTCAATTCATGGATAAGTACATCTTGTAAATTAGCAACCGTAGGATTTTTACCACATACACCTGATTTTACACAGCCTTTAGCACCTAATGTTTGCTCACACTGATAACAGAACATTGAATTTTCCATAATAAACCTCCTAGTATTTTGGGATAGTTATATTATTTCCAGAATGAATAAAATATATTATAAAATATCAAAACTCCGCAAAAATGCTGCGGAGTTCAGTTTTTATTAGGATAATAATCCTTTTTTACATAAAATTTTCTGAATTGCTTTTAAAGCCTGTATATCTCTAATACACCTAAATATTATTTACTCTCATTATAAATATAACCCCATCAATGAATTTTATGATGAGGCAATACATATTAACTATTACATTGTTATTCAATTGTTATTACAGATACAGGGCAACCGTCTCTTGCTTCTAATGCTGAATTCTCTGCATCTGATGGTATAGGATCAACATAAACTTCAGCCGGACCATCATCACCCATACGAAATACTTCTGGACACATAGACACACAAAGCCCACAGGAAATACAACCTTCTCTATCAATTTCTGCTTTCATCTCATTCACCCTTTCATATTTTTACATTTTGGGAGCTGGTGCTTTTACAACAATAAGCTCCAATGTTTCATGATGCATATTTTTCACATTCATCTTCGTTTGAAACGGTATTTTTAATAAAGTACCTGCCTCATACTCATGGATATCCTGATCATTAAGTCCTATTGAAAGCTTTCCTCTAATAACTGTCATATAAACGTTTGAATTAGAAAAATGTTCAGGAAGCCCTTCATCTTTATTGAAAATCATGTGAAGATAATGTACATTTTCGTCAAATACAACTTTCTCAACAGCTTTTTCATTGCCTCTAGCCAGTTCAAATATTTGTTCAATCAATATTTAACACCTCCAACCCAATTATTATTTCAATATATTTAGAATTTAATACTACAAATCAATATATATTTATTATACTGTTAACCTTTGCAAAAATATGTTGCAAATGCAACAAATATTATTATTTTTTGCTATAATCAATATTCGCTTTATAAGTTTGTGCTTAAAGATTAAGATGATTTTATATGTTATATATGCTTTAATATTGTTATTTTTCGGTTATCAATGCTGATAATGCCGTCAAGCTGCATTTTTTTAATTTCTCTAAAAAGCGAAGGACGCTGTACTCCGAGATAATCGGCAAATTCTTTTTTACTAAAAGGCAAATACACTGTTTGCGAATGTTGAGCGATTGATTGTTGTAATAAATACTCATAAATATTCTGGCGAAGTGTTTTTCGTGAAAACATAGCAATTTTGTGATTAAGTCCAAGAGAATTTTGCGATAATGATCTTACATATGACATTACAAAATCATAATTGTGAAGTAATATTTCTACAGCTGTTTTTTCTATATGAATAAGACTACATTCAGATGAACAATATATGTTAAGAGGGTAGATATTATTAGTGGCAAATAACAGATTTGCACCAATAATACTATCCTTTTTAAATTCAAACATTATTGTTGAAGAACCACTCTCGGTAAGAGAATAAGCTGTAAGACTGCCCGTAACGACAATATCGAGTGAGTTACATAAACAGCCTTGATTATATAAGGTTTCCCCTTTTGCATACTTTTTAATTTTGATTTGACCTTGAGAAACGAGTAATTCAATATCAGTAACAGGTTTCAAAATCGGAACACATTTTATAATGTCAATATCTTTCATACTATGCCCCCTTTTTTATATTATATCAAAAAGAAACATTGGTGTCTATTATCTCATATAAAAATCACTTATAATCGGATTATCAAATAACAAGGGGGATTTAAAATGGATATATTCACTATAGCAATCTGGATAGGAACAATTATTTTTCTTATTTTTTCTTTGACAAAAAACAGAGAAAAAACAAAAAACGCACTTAGAATGGCTTTTGGCATGGGCAAAAGTATGATTCTCAGTATATTGTCAATTATTTTACTAATAGGTCTTGTTTTGGCACTACTTCCACCTGAACAAATTGCAGGATATGTTGAGAATCAAAATGTTTTAATTGCTACCATCGTATCTGCACTGTTTGGGACAATTACTCTTATTCCTGCTTTTATTGCATTTCCTCTTGTTGGAACACTTATTGGTGCAGGTGTTGGGGTTGTCCCTTCTATTGCTTTTTTAACAACATTAACTATGGTTGGAGTTGTTACATTTCCACTTGAAAAAAAAGAATTCGGAATGAAATTTACAATTGTCAGAAATGGACTTAGCTTTGTATTTGCTATAGTTATAGCACTTGTTATGGGGGTGATAATATGATAAAGATTACAAAAATACTTAAAGAAAATTTATTTACAGCAATAATTATTATTGCATACGTATTAATATTTATTCTTAAACCTGAAACTGGTATGACTGCGGTAGGCAACAGTGGGTACTATTTAAAAGAAATGCTTATGATTATGCCGGTTATTTTCGTTTTAACAGCCTTGCTTGATGTATGGGTGCCAAAAGAAACAATAATGAAATATCTTGGTAGGCAATCAAAATTTAAAGGCACTATTCTATCATTCCTTCTTGGAGGAATATCTGCCGGACCTATTTATGCTGCTTTTCCAGTCTGTATTATGTTGCATAAAAAAGGAGCATCAATAAAAAATATTGTCATAATACTCAGTTCTTGGGCGGTTATAAAAATCCCTATGCTTCTAAATGAAATAAAATTTCTAGGAATTGAATTTATGGTTGTTCGTTGGATTCTCACTGTTATTGCCATTGTTATTTTCTCATGGATAACTTCGAAAATTGTTAAAGATGAAGATATACCAAGCGAGTCCACACCTGAACAAGAAGGGGTAATAATAAATCGAAATGCTTGCATGGGTTGTTCTCTATGTGTAAAGAACTATCCAGAACTTTTTGAAATAAGTAATAAAAAAGCACAAGTTAAAAAATACGATTTCATTCTTGATGATATAAAACTTAATAAAGCAATTGATAATTGTCCTGTTAAAGCTATTAGCTTTTATAAAAGATAAACTGATAAAAATCTGCTAATCCAATCTAAAGTAAGAATTAAAGCTACGATTTCATATCGCAGCTTTAATTCTTATAAAAATATATTTTAATATATAATCCAAAATAGTAATTCAATCATCCGTTTATTTACTATTGTATTTAAATGCTCAGCACGAGTGTATTCGATAGAGTTGCTATAAATTCATCAGTTATGCTTAATATTATCCCTAAAATTTTAATATAGGGTGATTTGTTTATTTGGCTCACCCTATATCTCCACATCAATCTCCATCCCAGATTTAAAGGCAACAGTGACTTTTTCATCATAAACAGTAATTTTTTCTATCAGCTTGCGGACTATCTGTTCATCATACTCCTGTATAGTGCTTTTCTGCTCTTTAAGGAATTTTGTCATTTCAGCCATCCGCAGTTTCTGACTTGCGAACCCTGCATTCTTAGCCAGTGCAGCCTCCTTTTCTTTTCTAAGTCGGTAAATCTCATTTACAAGAATGGAGTAATCTTGGTTGTTATTAGCAAGCTTGAGTAGTTCCTTTTGCAACTGTTCCAATTTTCGTTCAATACGTTCTACCTCACTGCCATCGACCTGGTTCATGACTACTGCAATATTTCGATTTAATATGTCCATGAATTGTGTCTTGGATTCGAAAACGGAATTGACCGCCTGTACTAATGCATTCTTTAAATCTTCCTCCCATATGGTTCGTGCAATGCAATCCACAGCTGTTTTGTCGAGCCTGCTTGCACATCGCCACACGATGGATTTGCATCCGTGGTTATTCCAATGAATTCTTCGAAAGATATCCCCGCAGTGTCCGCAGGTAACAATGGTTGATAAAGCGTATTTACTACTATAAATGCGTTTTTTACCACTATCACCACTTTTGATATTACTCCTACGTTCCATCTCTTCCTGAACCTGCATATATAAATCCCGTGGTATGATGGCATCATGATTGTTTTCCACATAATACTGGGGAACTATACCATCGTTCTTTACTCTCTTTTTGGTAAGGAAGTCTACCGTGTAAGTCTTCTGTAAAAGAGCATCACCAATATATTTTTCATTCTTAAGTATCTTTTTAATGGTTTCCGGTCTCCATTTTTCTTTCCCTGCAGAGGTTAAAATATTATCTGCCATCAATCCTCTTGCTATCTCTATCAGACTTGCTCCTTCCAGGTACTCACAGTAAATTCTTTTTACAACTTCCGCACCATTTGGCTCAATAACCAAATGCCCTTCTTCATCTTTTGTATAGCCGAGAAAACGATTATGATTAATCTGGACAATCCCTTGCTGATAGCGGTACTGCAATCCCAGTTTCACGTTCTGACTTAATGACTGGCTTTCCTGTTGGGCAAGCGATGCCATAATGGTAAGCAACACCTCGCCCTTGGCATCCATTGTATTGATGGATTCCTTTTCAAAATATACGGGTATGTTCTTATCCTTTAGCTGACGGATATATTTTAAGCAGTCCAATGTGTTACGGGCAAATCGGCTGATGGACTTGGTCACTATCATATCGATATTTCCAGCCATGCACTCATCAATCATGCGGTTAAATTCTTCACGCTTCTTTGTATTGGTTCCGCTGATTCCGTCATCTGCAAATATCCCAGCAAATTCCCACTCGGGATTCTTTTTTATAAAATCTGTGTAATGATCTACCTGTGCCTCGTAACTGGTAGCCTGCTCATCGCTGTCAGTAGAAACACGACAGTAGGCGGCTACTCTTAATTTTGGTATCTGTATTTCAGATGCAGTATTTCCAATCCTTGCTTTGGCTGGAATCACTGTTATGTTTCTTGCTGCCATTTTAACTCATCTCTCTTTCTATCAGACTATAAGCAAATTCAGCCTGCTTGTATGGGTCTTGGAATTTAACCTCCAACGGTCTCATCCAAAACTTCAGTGGGGCAGGAAGGACTCCCAAATCAGGTGGTTCGTTTAGCGTTTCATCATGAACCCTCCCCAGTGCAACCGCTCTCCTGTGACGCTCCTCTTGCACCGTATCAAATAAATTTTTATTAATAATGGCAGGATAATACTTTGTTCCAAGATATTTTTTATTACTAAGCATTCGTGATATCCCCGAATGAAATTTATTAATACCTGCCTTGGCAGCTGCGTTTTGCAGACCGTCACCAGACAGATAATTTTCATATAACTGCCTAACTTGCTTGGCACTGACTTCATCAATCACAGCCTTGCCATCTTCTATTACATAACCATAGGGTGTATGTGCAACCATTTAGTTCACCATCCTTTCTCTCAGCGTAATACCGCATTTCATACAGAATCCAATTTCATCTCTGGAATATACAACAATGTTCTCTATAAACCGTTGAAAGATGGCATCTTCGAATTCTATAATTTCTGGATTTCTGGAAAGATAATGAATAAGTGCATCCAACTCCGACAGTTGCTGATGATTACCTGTAGCCGACCTTTCAAGCCGCTTTTTCTCCTGCTTAAGCATTTCTGCCTCTGTCATAATATCTGATAATTCCTTGGTAAAAAGAGCTGCATCCAGAAATCCCTTACCAACAAGTTCTGCTATAACACGTTTACGGTCTGCGTTTTTTTCTATGCGTTCATTTAAATCAGCAAGTGCTGTAATACGGCTTTCGCCACGCATTGCTTTCAGTCCATTTTGTAAAGGTTTTAACACCGATTTATAGCCAAATTTCAGCTTATTCATCATTAGTACAAAGGCTTTATTTATTCCATCCTCACTGATGTATTTCATGGCACATTCTTCTTTATGCTCAATGTGCGTCTGGCAAGTCCATGCAATGTAAGAACCCCTTGCTGTATAATGTGTCCTTCTCTTAAAATGTCCTCCGCAGTTTCCGCAGATGATTTTTCCAGACAGCACATATCTATTCAGATATTTTGAACTGCCCTTATCAATGTTTTTCTCACTTCCATGCTGTCTGATGACCGCCTGCACCGCATCAAAATCTTTATGACAAATGATGGCCTCATGATGGTTTGGTACAAAATACTGCTCATGTTGACCACGATTGGTATGACGGTTAAACTGACTGTCTGTGTATGTCTTTTGGAAAAGAACATCTCCTGTGTATTTTTCATTGGAAAGAATATCTCTTACAGAAGTTCCTGTCCATTTCCCACCTTTTTTTGTAGGAGCCTTGCTTTCATTCAATTCTCTGGCTATCGTATAGCTGCCTTTTCCGGCAAGGGCACATTTGAAAATGCCTCGCACTATTTCCGTCTCGTCTGGAATAATTTCCATTTTTCCATCAGTATTGGCATAACCATATGGAGGGTATGAAATCTTGTAGGTGCCATTTTTAAATCGTATTTTTGCACCCCACTTATTATTTTCAGAGATTGAGGAAGATTCATCCTGTGCCATACTGCTTAAAATGGAAAGGATCAGTTCACTCTCCATTGACTGAGTATTGATGTTTTCCTTTTCAAAATACAGAAAAATCCCAAGGTCTATCAGCTTTCGAACCATTTCCAAGCAATCAAGTGTATTCCTTGCGAATCGGCTGATGGATTTGGTAATAATAAAATCAATCTGCTTTAACTCACAAGCTGTAATCATTGCCTGCAGACCTTTTCGCTTTTCCTTTTTAGTTCCAGTGATGCCTTCGTCATAATACAGTCCAGCGAATTCCCATCCATGATTTGCTTTTATATATTTTTCGTAATGTTCTTTCTGCGCTGCCAAACTTTCCATCTGCTCTTCACTAGCAGTGGATACACGGCAATATGCAGCTACTCGCAGCTTCTTCGAAACCAGACTTACTACAGAAGAGGCATCAATTTTTGTAACTTTTCTCAAGCTTTTCACCTCCTTGTTAGTGTCACATATTACCTCTTAAACCTATATATATCAACGATTTAAGGGCATAATCTCCGCTAAAAACGGGGAGAAAGTTTTGCGATTTAGTTCTGTTATTTTATTAAATTCCAAAGAAGTAATAAGCCCTTTTTCCAGCAAAGTTTTCAATAATCTTTCTGCTCTAAAATAATCAAATTCTCTTTGCAATTGTTCTGTTGTAATTTCCCTTGTAGGAGTTGAATTTTTTATATGTTCCTCTAAAATTTTTGTTACCTTCATAAATCAAACCTCCATTTCTGCAAATATGACTTGCACCTATATGCAAAAAACCGAGGATAATCGAACCCTTAAAAGTATAAAAAATTTCAGTACAAATAAAAAAAGCCTGCAAGAGTGATTAAACTCCTACAGGCAATTCCTTATTCATTATTTATAAAATTTCTACTTAATTATATATCATTATGCAGGCATCAAAGCCTGCTGCCTTTAACTTTTTCAGTTGAACTTCAGCATTTTCTCTTGATGAGAAAGAGCCTGACATAATTCTGTAAACAGTTTTTTGGGTGGATATCTGCTTTGTCGGTATTTTTTCTGTATGACTGATCCCTAACTGGGATAATATAGCTTTGACTATCGCCCTTATTATTTCATTTCTCTTTGCATCAAACAGATTATTATCTGCACTGTTGTCAATAAAACCAACCTCAATTAAAACTGCAGGTGCCTTGGTCTCCCTGAGAACATGGAAGTTCGCAGTTTTAACTCCCCTGTTTGTAAAACCTAAAGCTGCAAGAGATGTCTGTATGCTCTGTGCCAGAGTTTTAGCCTTTGTTCCTGTGTTTAGATAAGTATAAGTTTCCACTCCTCTGGCTTTTTCAGGCTGGTATGCATTCCTGTGAAAAGATATGAAATAATCATAAATACCTCTGTTTTCAAAGCTGCTCCTCTCTCCAAGACTTACCGTCACATCTGAAGTTCTTGTTTCATGGACAGTTACTCCGTATTTTCTGACTTCTACCGCTGCAGCTTTTCCTATACTCAATACATCATCACTTTCTTTCCTGCCTTTGTAGCAGGCACCGCTGTCCGAACCGCCGTGTCCATAATCAAAACATAATCTTGCCATTATTTATCTCTCCTCTCATTTATCTGTTCTAAAATATTCTTCAGTTTTTCAGGTACAGGAAGTCCAACCTTAGCTGAATTTTCCATTATACTGATACCTTCATTGGAAATGTAGAAAAAAATAACAGCAGTGCGTATTGCACTACCGTTTTTAACCAAATGCACATCTATTATATTCCCTATTCCCACGAGTACAAATATAAGTATCTTTTTAAATATTCCCCTGAAGCCAATTTCACTTGAAAGCTTTTTCTCAAGGACTGCTGACATAAGTCCTGTGATGTAATCGACTGCCACAAAAGTAACCAGTGCATACAAAAAGCCATCGAAGCCTCCCAGGAACCACCCGGTATATGCTCCAATGACCGCAAATATTAATTGAAAACTGTTAATTAAATTTTTCACTTTATCTCCTCCATATATTATTAATGCTGCGGCATATCCAGCGGATATACATAGTCACAGGTAAAATCATATTGTATTTTCATGGTATTTGTAGGGGTTTTGGTTATTGCCTCCGGAAGAAGCGTATGTGCTGAAGCCGGGACAATATACTGCTGTTTTAACTCTCCATAACTATCACCGCTGAATGTGAACAATCTTGAGGTATCTTCATCCCAGACAATACTATCGTAATCAGTAGATGTAAAATCTGAAGTGCCGTAAATACTCATATCGCTGTTAAGCTGCAGGCAGGCACCATAATCTATTATCACCCACAATTTATTGTTGGGTATTTTAGTCAGAGTAATTTCATTGTAATTTCTAGAATATATTTGAGTTTTATCAGAAAAAGTACCGTCTTTATTATACTTCGCTATACAACTTTTGTATTTGGAAATTGATCCGGAAGAATCTATACATCCGTTATAAGTTATATACACATTGGCGGGATTTACTGCAATATCATAATAATGCACACCTGATACAAGTTCACCTGGAATTGCAGCACTTTTAGGATATGATTCTACTACAGTAAAATTTTTATCCAGCTTTTTAAAAGAACCGTCACTTATAAGTATCCAGAAATTTGTACCGTCATAAGCTATGGCCTTGGCAGCTGCAGGAAGCGCTGCATCACTTTTCTTTTCACCTGTAATCTTATCATATACATGCAGTGTTTCTGAATTAATTTCCAATGCATAAAGATTTGTTTCATCTGTGCATAAGTTATAATCAGGCAGATAATTTCCACTGCTGCCTTCTTCTAAAGTTTTCCTGGCATACAGCGGATTTATCCTGGGAACTTGAGCACTGCTCCCGACTCCTGCACCGCCTGTCCAGTATATGCTTTTAAAAGTTCCGTTGGCCGCATTTGTCGGAAAATCCATGACATAGTGTTTTGTGTTTCCATTTCTTGTCGTTTCAGCACTATTTACATTGCCCTTCAAGCTGTCACTGCTGCTGTACTTATATAGGCTGTCAGCATAACCTACAATACTCCCCCAGGTAAAATAATCATACGGATCTTCTGGAATATCTCCCGTAGTAAGAACCATTATCCTGAACGGATAAGTTGTATATATTCGGGTGAGCAAATTATCCTGATCATTATCCAGCATAGGATAATAGAAACCGTCAAGATAAGCTATACTGCCAAATACGGCAGATATTCTGTTTTCACTTTCAGCTTCATAAATCTGTTTTCCTGTAAGTGAATCATATAACTTGACCGTAGCTGTACCTGTGAAAGGCATTATCAGTTTTTTCTTCAACACTTCTATTTTAGTTCCCTTTATTAGATCTTTGCTGTAAGCTAAACTTTGTTTGTATGGCATAGGATTCCTTCTCTCTAAAATTTTGAATATAAAATAGAATTACAAAAATTTTGAATATTATAAAGCATTTTTTTAAAAATAAATTGGCTCTTGGCACCATCCTAAAAATTTCCCTATTCCTTGATTAAATTTATTATTTGTTTGTTGTAACACTTCCAGCTCCTTAGTTGACAAAATTTTAAGGTATTCTTTCCAATCTATAAGTGCCAGTACGTTATTTATTATTTCTGTAACTACATTTAATAGATTGGAAACAAAGGTATGAGCTTCAATATAGTATAAATTCCCATCACACCACATAATGCCAAATTCTTTTAAATCACCTTTCGAAAATACTTTAATGCAATCTACAACTTTCTTCGGAATTCTATACAAATTTTTTTCGTATCCAGAACTTTTTTCTAAATAATGTATTCCTTTCATAAATTCTCTATGCTGTAATGTATCTCTAAGAGGATATACCATCTTAATTTTATTTTGTATAATATTATTAGTAAGATATTCGTATAACTTGATATTTTTTATATGCAATTTATTATAAAATTTAGTTGAAGTCTTTTTTGATGGTATTTTAAGCCCAACTTCCATGTTACTCAATTTTAATGAGTATAGTTTTGTTATTATCCAAGCAACATCATCAAATACACCCGTTATAAGCATAATTAAATAACCTAAATGATAAACAGTGTTATCTTGAGTATCATTATTGGCATACTTTAAATCATAAAAACTAACTTTATCCGCAGCTCTGCAGATCATCTCTAATCGTAACGATAAGCTATCAAATTGATTGAATACATCTTCCGATATATTTTTACCATGCAATGATACAACATTTGACCAAGAATATTGATAATTAAAAAATAATTTTTTAAACCTATATAAATAATAGTAGCCCTCATTTACTTTATAATAAGGATTAACATAAAAATATCCCAGATTTACTAATAATATTCTTACCAGATCAATGGCATTTATAGAATCTACATCCTTACTTTTTCTGTATTTACTTTTAAAAAAATTATCGTTTTCACTTACAACAAAATAATCAAAATAATTATTTCGAGCAGTGAATAAGTCAATTTTATTTACACTACTTCCCTCTACCAAGTTATTTTTATACTTATCTAAGTCTTTACCCATTAAAACTACATTTTCAAAAGTTCGTGATTTTATTGTAATAAAATCTTTACATTGCTTATATTCTGTTATCTCGACGCCTTTTTGTTCCAAAATTTTTATTACATCATTACTATCTGTTGGTGTAAATATTATATTTAAAAATTTAAACTGGCTTAAATCTATAAGAGAATTTATTGTTAACTCTTCATCTATAATTGCCTGATGAAAACTCTCAGTGTGAATTAATAACTTTATTAGAGGAATGTCATTTTTTTCTCTATCAAATGGAGTCTTTTTATTAATTATAATGTTTTTCACCCTTTCATTGAATACTTAAAACACATGCTTTTCTTACCAGTACTAATTGTAT
This sequence comes from Clostridium luticellarii, assembly GCF_002995845.1. Classification (GTDB taxonomy): domain Bacteria; phylum Bacillota; class Clostridia; order Clostridiales; family Clostridiaceae; genus Clostridium_B; species Clostridium_B luticellarii. The sequence continues at coordinate 25,533 of NZ_PVXP01000005.1, forward strand.
ATCACAAATACAATTATATTTTCAGAAAACCTCATATTAACATTTATTATATCATGTCTCCTAGATACTATTTTAAAATTCATATATTTTCCTATATTACATTATAATTAATCCTCAATTCTTTCAATTTCAAAATATCCGTACTTGAACTAACTTCCATATACCATGCAAATCTTATTTTTTTATCCGAAAATCCAAGGGAGGTCCATTGTGCTTCAGTAATTCCCTGAAGCTCCGCAGCAGACATCCCTTTACTTTTTACATCCTGCATATTTGTTATATCCACCAATATCCATGAACTGCCATTCCATGCTTTCCATGAAACTCCGCTGTCTGTGCTTACTATAAAAGCTATGATTCCACTGCCAATGCTGTCCATGGTCAATACAACATTTGCGATATCCTGTATATAGGCTTCACTAAATGAAACGTCCTCCAGCATTCTTACTATTATAGGTTTAGGAACAATTGTCTGGGTTATTTTTGGCGCAGGCAGTTCTTCTGAAGGTGACCATATTTTTAAGACCGGAGATGAAGATACAAGTCCTGTTCTTTCTTTGTGGCAGATATCATCACCATAGGTTTGAAATTTTTCTGCTGTCAGCGGCAGTTCTGAAATTTTGACATAGCTTTCGCTTACAGTATCCCAGTGTTTGATATCACTTCCGTCAGCTATAAGATATTTTATATCGGTCTGAATATAGGAACCTTCCTTGACAGTATACGCTTTTCCCTGTTCCTGTCCGGGAATAAAAGCATAGGATTTGCTGTTTTCAAGAGTTAAGGCAGTAGTTCCAAGTACAGGATTTGCAAAGGAGTTCGTACCTGTATTAGGTATTTTGTCAATGACAAGCACCATAAACAGTATAAGCTCCCACACAAGATCAAGAGTTCCCCAGCTGCTGTAGCTCTGATGTCCTTCCCATCTTATTCTGAATGTTGGTCTGCAATTCACTGTTTCTTTTGCATAGTAGATATTATCCGCCCCGGCATCTCTCCTGTTTATTTTAAGCTGTTCAGCTGCACCGGTGAAACCAACCCAGGAATTTCCGCTTACGCTGATTGCAGTTCTGCAGTTTGTTCCATTATAGAAAAAATCGAAACCAATGTCCGGGAAACTAACTGTGCTGTCATCATTATGAGAACTCAACAAAGTCATGCCGCTGTTTCCCTTTGGAGAAATCACAGCTGCAGTATATATGCCCAATTATTCCACCTCCAGTTTTTCAATGCCTGCAAAATTACCGCTGTCCAGAAGTTCAAAGCTGTACATTTTACCTGAATCTACAGACTCACTTGCTGCCGTTCCCTCGTAAATTGTCCTGAAGCAGAGTCCATCACTGTCCAGTATTAATACATCTTCATCTATTGAATACCTGTACTTGTACTGTGGGGTGAAATACAGGATATCCCCGTATTTTTTAATTGAAACAGCATAGTTTGTGTTCATATTTTTGCCGTTTATAATTGCTGATATATCTGCTGTTTCATGAATTCCGACTGTCTGGGTAAGAGGATTCTGAAATTCCGTTCCCATATAGTTACTTTTCACTTTGCTTAAATACAAGCTGTTTATATTCACAAGTTTCTGACTCTCAAGACATTCTGCATGCGGGTGTTGGGCACTTAATCCGCCCTGGAGATTTCTTCCGTCAATCATACACTGAAGATTGAACATCGGTATATTTATCGTACCTGTATCCACCTTTAAAAACACAGCTATATAATGTGCTCCCTGCTGAACCTGAGGTATTCCAAGAGGCATACCTACAACATTATCCCCCTGCTGCAATTTCTGCTTAGGTGTAAATACAATATCCACATTGTCCAGCTGAATCTGAATTGTTATTGTACATGAACTTTCTGCTGTGCAGTACATGCTGAAATTTATTGAAAGGTTTGTATCCGCCGCTGCTGTTATCCCGAGATAAACCGGCTCAACGGGCGACGTACCTACAGTCAGCGGCACAGGATTGGCATAATAAAGCATTGAGCTGAAAGATGCGGCCACCTTATTTCCCAGTTCATCCAGGGTTGTTTTAATATTTGCCGTATCAAGCTTGTTAAATATGCTGTCCCTGGGCTGTCCGAGTTCAACTTCAGCATTTACACCAGTTAAGACATCCTTCTTTATTTTAATTACAGGTACTTTCACATCAATGCCAAAGTCTTTATGTCTTACTATAACCAGATCTCCTACATTTACTGTCTGGAGGTGTCTATAATTTTCATACTCCTTTGTCCTGCTAAGTTCAACAAAATCCACATCAATGTTCACCCTGCTTAAGCCTGTTACCTCTGCTGCCTCCTGAGCCAATGATCTTAATGTGACCTCATCTTCCGCATCTTTGAATTCCACCTTTTTTATTATGGGAAAAGGCGGATAAGCATCACTGTTCCAGTTGGGGACGCTTATATATTTTTCAGTAAGCTTTACACCATTTTTACCTACGGGGTAGAGTTTTGTCACAACACTTGTCGTGTCTATATTGAATTTCAATCCTGTTATATTCTTACCCTGGGCAATCAATACTCCTGCATCACTACCTATAGTTTTTAATATCTTGATATCAAAGTTGTCTCTTTTAAGTTCTCCGCATCCCCATATAGCAATTATTGAAAATATGGCTTCCACAGGATTTTTCTCTGTAATACTGATGGAGTTTGAAGTTATAATATCACTGTCTGCAGAATATATAGTTATCAGGTCTCCTACAAGGGACTTCTGTAGAGCTGTCTTAACACTGCAGTTTTCAGCCTGCATATTTTCTATGAAGTAATACAGAAGATCATAAAATATGTGTTTTGACCATACCTTGATAATATTTTTAACCTCACTGCTTTTTTCCACTTTATATATCCTGAAAAGCTGCCCTTCTGCTTTAATGATATTCCACTCTGTAAGATATTTTGCCTTTTTAGAATTTGCATAATACTCAAGTTCCAGAGAATAATCACCGTTTAATTCTTCAGTTATATAACAGCTTACAGCGTCACTTAATACCCCAAGACCGCTGTTGTCAAAGTTTCCTTTGGCAGTCTTTTTATCATAAACACACATCATTTTATCAACTCAAATCATCTTAATTTCGGATAATAAAAAAATCAGCTTACTATAACTATAATAAGCCGATTTAATGCGAAAATCCTACTTTAATACTTTCCTTATCAGTTCAATTTCATCAATATCTAAATCTGTCAGTTCTTTTATTGTTTTGTTGTCCATACCTTTTTTAATTGCTCTTTTGACTATCTCTATAGTTTTTTCTTTTTTTCCTTCATCTTTTCCTTCATCTATTAAGCTTCTACCGAGTTCAGTCATCTTCAATTTCTCCCGCTGATTTTAAAACCTCATTATACAACTTTACCGACATTCTAAAACCATTCTCTATTAATACATCTAAATATTCCTTTACACTATCAATCTTCTTATACTCTTTTGCCAACAATAATATACCCATAAGTCCAATTGATCTCAATAATACCGTTTCTGCAAAATGTCTGGCTGATCTATCATCTATTACCACTCTTTTTATTTTTAATTCTTTTGCTGCAACCATTACTTCAAGTTCGCCTCTATGAAGTCTTCCATATAATTGTTCTACCAAAAGTTTGTTTTTTACACTATATATTTTTATATAACCATTCTTCACAGCTTGAATTAATTCTTCTGTTCCTATATTTTTAATCTTTTCAGCTGCTGTTATCTCTCTATAAACCTCATCTGTAATATAAACCTCATCAAAAATTTCCCACAACAGATCTAATTTTTTAATGCTGCTCAATCCTATAATGGGACTTGAATTACATATAGCTTTAATCATTCCTGCTTTCTCCCAATTCATCTTTAAAGTCTTTTACTGCAATTTCATCCATGTGGAACTCATCTTCCGTATATTCATTCCAGGGTATATTTTTATTTTTAAGCAAAGTCATAAAATCGGAAAGTCCCATTTCTGCTATTTCCGCTGCCCGTGCTAAAGACACTGATCTACTGGTAAATAATGCAATTGCTATAGATATTTTTATATTGTCATTTAAAGATCTTGAAAGCCCTAAATCTTCTATAAGAGGTATTAAGTCATTAGATATATTTAAATCAACCTTTACTTTTTCGGCACTCATTTATTTCACACCCTTAATCATCATTTATTATAATTATACCCTATAATATAGATAAATTAAATTATCTGCCGTATTTTTTATTTATATCATTAAAACCACCGTCAGTTTGGCAAAATTTCAGATTTAACAACATCTCCTATTATATTTTCCCCCGGTTTCAGTTTTGGAAACTCTCTTTTCATTTTATCGTTCAGATCATTTTTTGTTTAAATTTTATGACTTTTTAACATCCTTATTATTCAATATACTAACCTCTTAAAAAATTTTATTTGGTAAACTTTTACGCCTTTCTGGACACATTTTATATATCTTAGTCCTCTACTCATCTATTTTGACACAATTCGACAATACATTCTGTATGCGAAGTCTGCGGGAACATGTCCACTGGCTGCACTTTTTCTGCCGCATAGCCCAGATCACGCAGGACTGCCAGATCTCTGGCCAGGGTGGCGGGATCGCAGGACACATAGACTATGGTCCTTGGGGACATGTCGGCGATGGAATGGAGAAGGGCTGCGGCACAGCCTTTTCTGGGGGGATCCACCACTACCGCGTCAGCCCTTGTTCCCTGCTCTATGAGCCGGGGGATGACCTCCTCGGATTTGCCTGTTATGAACTCCACATTGTGGATATTGTTTTCTGCTGCATTTATTCTGGCATTTTTCACAGCTGCTTCTATTATCTCCACACCGTAGACCTTTTTTGCCTTTTGTGAGAGAAAAAGTGAAATGGTACCGGTGCCGCAGTAGGCATCAAACACAATTTCATTTCCCGTAAGACCGGCATATTCCAGTGCCTTGTGGTAGAGAATCCGTGTCTGGATTGGATTTACCTGAAAAAAGGACAGGGGGGATATGTTGAACTTGAAATTGTCTATATAGTCGCTTATACTGTCTTTTCCCCACAGGGTTACAGATTTTTGTCCCAGTACTACATTGGTTTTGCTGCCATTTATGTTCTGGATTATACTTACTATATGAGGTATATTTCCAGTTAAAATTTTTATGAATTCATCCCTGGCTGGAAGTTCAGCGCCGGAAGTTACGATTACCACCATTATTTCACCTGTGGTGAAAGCTTTTCTCAGCATTATGTGTCTTATAATTCCTCTTCCGGTTTTTTCATCATAAACGGGTATGCTGTATTTTTCAATCCATTCCCTGATAAATTTCACTGTTTCATCCGCAGACTCATCCTGTATGAGACAGCTGTCCATATCTATTATGTCATGACTTCTGCTGGCATAAAATCCAATTTTCAATCTAGAATTGAACCTGCCCACGGGAAGCTGCACTTTATTTCTATATCTATAGGGGTTTTTCATACCTATAGTATCGTATAATTTCAATGTACCTTCCGTGGAAATTGTCCGTGAGTTTAAAATATTCCCTGATGAACCTTCAAGGTTTTTTTCAGAGCTTATATTTCTAAATTTCGAATCTGCACTGCGGGAGCCTTCACCGGATTCAATCACCTGGAATTTACCTATTCTCTCAAGGCAGTCCTTCACCCTGTTTTTCTTGAAATCCAGCTGTGCTCTATAGGACATGTGCTGCAGCTGACAGCCGCCGCATCTTCTGTATATGGGACAGGGCGGATTAACTCTCTCCGGGGATGACTCAATGATATGCAGCAATTTTCCGAAGGCAAAGTTCTTGTTTACCTTTACCACCTTCATTGTTACTTTTTCTCCCTGCAGAGCACCAGATACAAAAACAGTGAATCCATTTATTTTTCCAATTCCCTCTCCCTGGTATCCCATGCCATCTATTTTAAGTGTGTATTCCATATTTTTTTCTACTCTTTTATCCATAACTTTTCACCTACTAAAAAACTTTAATTGTCTGGTTATATTATCAAGTGATTCCTCAAGATATATTCTATCAAAAAAAATGCACCTGCAGTAGGTGCAAAAATATAGAATCAGTTGTCTTACTTTCCATCATACAATTCTAACCATATATTTATTTATTATACATCAAATCCATGATCATTTCCAATTTTTCAAGCAAAAAATAAAAAATAATTTTAAAATAAATTTTAAAAAAACTGTTGACTATATTTCAGTTCATGATATAATATTATTAAAGAATAATTATTACTTGATATTATTAATCAGAAAACAACTTATAGTATTAACATATATATTAAAATCAAATCGGGAGGGATTTATTATGAAAAACAATAAAAAATTTGAAAAGAAAGTACAGGAAGATGTAATAAATGAAAGAGTGATATTTGCAGCAGATGAAGATGAAGTGGTATTGAACTGCGAAGGAGAACCCTGCAACTTTTCTTACAACAAAAATCTATAGGATACACTAAATGAATTTGACATATATTAATTTTAAAGCAGCCCAGAGGCTGCTCTTTTTTTATCCGGACACTGCCGCTTTATTATAAAGTTCAAATAATAAATATTAAATATCAAATAATGAGGATTTTCGTTTCTACCGAAAATCCTCATTATTTGATATTTGAAATCTGATATTTGATATTTACATTATATTGGCTCTGCCGTTATATACAATGCCCCTTATTACATCCATGGTTACAAAAGTACCTGTCTTCAGCACTTTAGTTGCTCCCCCAGCACTGCAGATTATAGGTATTTCCCTACTTATACACTCAATGGCAAGATGTGATGTCAGTCCGCCTTTCTCCGCTATTACTCCGGCAACTCTGTCCAGTACATTCATATAGCCTCTATCCAGATTCTTGATCACCAGGATATCATCTCTTTCAACAATTTCATCTGCCTCTTTAGGACTGTTTACTATTTTTACATTTCCATATCCCGGTCTGATTCCGGAGCCTCTGCCCTGAACCAGTATGTCGCCTACTATATGCACCTTCAGCATGTTGGTAGTTCCCGAATAACTTACAGGTATTCCTGCAGCTATAATCACCAGATCACCCTTTTGTACATAGCCGCTTTTTAAAGATATTGCCACGGAATTTTCTATGAGTTCATCTGTTGAATCAACCTTATTCGTAAGTATGGGATATACTCCCCAGTTTAGAGCCAGGCTCCTTGCAACTCTGTGACTTGGTGTTACGGCTATGATGTGGCATTGTGGTCTATATTTTGAGACCATTCTTGCGGTATGTCCGCTTTGAGTTGCAGTGATTATGGCTGACGCCTTCAATTCCGAAGCAGTAGTACAAGTTGCCAGGCTTATGGCATTGGGAACATTTTGTACATGAGCTTCTCTTTTTTTCTCCAGCAAAGCATCATAATCAATCTTCTCTTCTGCAGTCTGAGCTATTTTTGCCATAGTCCGTGCAGCTTCCACAGGATATTTTCCATTGGCTGACTCCCCGCTTAACATTATGGCATCCGTTCCGTCAAATATGGCATTGGCTATATCGGATGCTTCTGCTCTTGTAGGCCTTGGATTTCTTATCATGGAATCCAACATCTGGGTAGCAGTTATGACAGGTTTCCCAACTCTGTTGCATTTTTCTATTATCAATTTTTGGATCAGAGGAACCTGTTCTATGGGAATTTCCACTCCCATATCCCCTCTTGCCACCATTATCCCATCTGAAAACTTTATTATTTCATCTATATTATCAACGCCCTCACGGCTTTCAATCTTGGAGAATATCTGTACATCTTGTCCTCCATTTGCTTCAAGTACTTTTCTTATAGTTAAAACGTCAGAAGCCTTCCTTATAAAAGATGCCGCCACCATGTCTATTTCCATTTTACATCCAAACTTTAAATCCTCTTCGTCTTTTTCCGTAATGGCCGGAAGTGATATGGAGACTCCCGGTGCATTTACTCCCTTGTGATTGCTGATAGTTCCACTGTTTTCCACTATGCAGTTTATCCTGTTTCCATCAACGCTTTCAACTTTTAGATCAACCAGTCCGTCGTCAATCAATATATGGTTGCCCTTTTTAACATCTTCACACAATCCCTCATAGGTTATAGAACACTTGTGGCTGTCTCCAAGCACATCTTCCCCGCAGTAAATGGTGAACTTGTCGTTTTCCCTTAGTTCCACCTCTTCTTCTTTGAAATTTCCCGTTCTTATTTCAGGTCCCTTGGTATCCAGCATAATTGCTATTGGCCTGTTGTACTTTTTCCTCAATTTCTTTACAGTATTTATCCTCTCTTCATGTTCAGCATAATCCCCATGTGAAAAATTGTGTCTTGACACATTCATGCCGGCTTCAATAAGCTTTGATAAAACTTCCTCTGAGCCGCTTGCAGGCCCAATGGTAAAAATCATCTTAGTTTTTTGCATATTTTACAATCCTCCTCAATCACTTCATTTTTAAATACTGCTAGGCCAAAGCATTTGCTATCCTGTACAATTTATCGTCAAAATGTCTTGGTACATTTAAAGCTTCATCTATATCCAAATCAATAATTTTTCCATCCTTGATTCCAACCACTCTGGAGGAATCCCCATTTTCCAGCAGTTCTACCGCCCTGTAACCAAATCTGGAGGCCAATATTCTATCCATACAGCTGGGACTTCCCCCTCTTTGGATATGTCCCAGTTTTGTAGCTCTGGCCTCTATCCCCGTAATATCCTGTATTTTTCGTGCAAGGGCTTCAGCACCCCCAATGCCTTCTGCCAGAACTATCAAATTATGCAATTTACCTTTATTTTTTGCTTTCAGCACATCTCCACATAATTTGTCCCGATCATACCCTATCTCAGGTAAGATTATATTTTCGGCTCCCCCTGCAAGTCCGGAATAAAGTGCTATATCCCCGCAGTTTCTTCCCATGACCTCAACAACACTTACCCGCTCGTGGGAAGTGGAGGTATCTCTCAATTTGTTTATGGCATCCAGTACCGTATTTACCGCTGTGTCAAATCCTATGGTGAAATCCGTATATGGCAGATCATTATCTATAGTTCCTGGAATTCCAATAGTGGCTACAGACATTTTAGATAATTCCCGGGCTCCTCTGAAGGAACCATCTCCTCCAATTACCACCAATCCTTCTACGCCGAATTTTTTCAGCATCTGAACTGCTTTTTTTCTTCCGCTTTCAGTTTTGAACTCTTCACTGCGGGCAGTCTTCAATATAGTTCCTCCCCTTTGTATAATATCTGCCACACTGCTTCTGTCCATGGATATTATCTCACCGTTTATAAGCCCGCTGTACCCTCTTTCTATTCCCATCACAGTAAAATTTTTATCCAGAGCTGTTCTCACTACTGCTCTTATGGCAGCATTCATCCCCGGAGCATCTCCCCCGCTTGTCAATACAGCTATTGTTTTCATATTAGTACCTCCCACGACCACCGGGACTATTAATGTCCCATATTGATCAAAACCAACATATTATAATTACAACTATGATTATAGCATAGAATTACATTTTTTTCAGTATCTTGCCATACTAATTTATAAACTAATTTTAAGATCAGGTGGAGTTCCAAAAAAACACTTTCCTCCACCTGAAAATTGAAAACTTGAAAAGAAAATTTTCTCTTTAGTATTTTGTTTATATTACAACTAAAATATACGGATTTTTAAATAATTTTTAAATTTTCTTCCCCGAATTTTCTTTTAAGAACAGCCATGAGCTCGGAACTAGGTTCCACCCACAATTCTCTGTCAAGTCTGAATTTTTTTCTCTCCACTTTTGTACATAAATATACGGGCATATTACCTTTATAGCTCGAAAATATGGATTTGATCTCAGATAAAATATTCTTTAAGCTATGTTGATTCTCAATTAAAATGTAGAGTTTGCCTATATCCACTCTCACCAGAGATTCCATATTTTCACAGAGAAGTTTGGGATCCTCCTCTTCCCTGACACTTACCCTTCCGCTTATTATAATCATGGAATCATCATAAATCAGATCCTTGAATTTCTGAAATACCGCTGGAAATATTATTATTTCCATAATTCCATACAGATCTTCTATCTTGGCAAAAGCCATCATATCATTATTTTTGGTTATCTTCCTGGATACTTCTGAAAGTATCCCTCCAATTATGACTCTATCTCCGTCTTTTACCCTGCTTTCCCCCACAAAACCTTCTTCCAGGGTTTTCGCACTGACTATGTCTGATATTCTGGTATCGGTTTGAAGTTTTAAGGTCTTGGCATATTCTTCAAGAGGGTGCCCTGAAAGATAGAGCCCTGTCATCTCTTTTTCCATAGCCAGCATGTCTTTTTTCTTGAACTCACCTATTTGGGGATACTGTATTTTTACACTATTCTCTTCAAGCTGGGAGAACAGGCTAACCTGGCCCTTTATATTTTTCTTTCTGGAATTTATGATACCGTCAATTACCTTCTCATGTACTGCCACCAGCTGGGATCTGTATACGTTGAAACAGTCAAAAGCACCTGCCTTGATAAGACTTTCCACCACTCTCTTATTTATGGAATTCACATCTATATTACTGCAGAAATCAACTAAATCCTTAAATTTACCATGGCGGTTTCTGGATTCAACTATGCTGTTTATTATGTTTTCACCCACATTTTTTACAGCAGACAGCCCGAACCTGATACTGTCGTTTTCCACTGTAAATTTAGCATAGCTTTCATTGATATCAGGGGGAAGTATTTTTATTTTTTGATTTTTTGCAAATCTTATATAATAGGCAACCTTTTCACTATCCCCTTTTACGCTGTTTAACATTGCTGCTGTATACTCTACCGGATAATAACACATCAAATATGCAGTTTGAAATGCCACCACTGCATAAGCTGCTGCATGAGATTTATTAAAAGCATAGGAGGCAAAATCAATCATGGAATCGAATATTTTATTGGCAATAGTTTCGGATATCCCATTTCTTATACATCCGGGAACTTGTATTTTCCCGTTTTCGTCCACTATTCCATATACGAAATTATGTCTTTCCTCTTCCATAACATGATGTTTCTTTTTGGACATAGCCCTCCTTACAAGATCACTTCTTCCCATAGAATATCCTGCCAGATCCCTCACAATCTGCATTACCTGCTCCTGGTACACCATGCATCCATAGGTAACAGAAAGAATATGCTGGAGCTGGGGAGTTATGTACTCAATTTTATCCGTGTTGTTCTTGTTCTTTATATATTTTGGTATTTCAGACATGGGACCTGGTCTGTAAAGACTTATTCCTGCTATTATGTCCTCCAGTGAATCTGGATTTAGTTCCTTCATGAAGGAAGTCATTCCAGGAGACTCAAGTTGAAATACTCCAGTGGTTTTCCCCTGCCCTATCATGGAATATATGGCCTCATCATCATAATCTATACTGTCCAGATCAATTTCCCTGCCTTTGTCTTTTTTTACCATATCCACCGTATCCCTGAGTACAGTCAAAGTACGGAGTCCCAGAAAATCCATCTTTAAAAGTCCAAGCTCCTCCAGGGTGTTCATGGTGAATTGAGTCACTACATTATCTTCATTTTTTTGGAGGGGCACGTAGCTCACAAGGGGCTTTGACGCTATTACCACTCCCGCAGCATGGGTGGAAGTGTGCCTTGGAAGCCCTTCAAGAGACCTTGCCACATCTATGAGTTCCTTAGTCCTCGGCTCAGCTTCATAGGCTTCCTTGAATTCAGGATTCATCTCAAGAGCTTTATCTATAGTTATATTTAAAACTGAAGGAATCATTTTAGCTATTCTGTCCACTTCTCCATAGGAATAATTCATGGCTCTTCCCACATCTCTTATGACTGCCCTGGCTGCCATGGTTCCGAAGGTTATAATCTGTGACACATTGTGTTTCCCATATTTTCTGACCACATAATCTATAACCTCTCCACGTCTTTCATAGCAAAAGTCACTGTCAATATCCGGCATGGAAACCCTCTCCGGATTCAAAAAACGTTCAAAAATAAGATTGTATTTTATGGGATCTATCTTTGTAATTCCAAGGGTATAGGCAACTATGGAACCTGCTCCGCTTCCCCTGCCAGGACCCGTCATAATCTTGCTTTCCCGTGCAAATCTTATAAAATCCCAGACTATGAGAAAGTAATCCACATATCCCATGGACTTTATTACGCCAAGTTCATATTCAAGTCTGTCTTTTAATTTTTCAGTTATATTTTCATATCTTTTCTGAAGTCCGCTGTAACACAGATCTTTCAGATAGGTATAGGCATCTGTTCCCTCCGGGAGAGGAAATTTGGGGAGTTTTGACTTATGAAATTCATAGTCAAAATTACATTCTTCTGCTATCTTAACCGTATTTTCCAGTGCTTCAGGCACATTTGAAAACATCTTGTACATTTCTTCTGGAGATTTCAGATAAAATTCATCTGAAGGATATCTCATTCTGTCCTCTTCATCTACAGTTTTTCCCGTCTGTATACAGAGCAGTATATCATGAGCTCTGTAATCCTCTTTTCTTATATAATGGACATCATTGGTAGCCACCAGGGGAATATCAAGCTCTTTGGACATGGCCATCAGCTGATCATTGACTTTAAGCTGCTGCTCCATTCCATGATACTGAAGTTCAAGGTAAAAACCATCCTCGAATGTGTCTTTGTAAAACAGCGCTGCATTCCTGGCAGTATTTAGATCATCCTTTAATATATTTGCCTGCACCTCACCACCCAGGCAGGCACTTAAAGCTATGATACCGCTGCTGTGGGATTTCAAATAATCATGATCCACCCGTGGTTTATAATAGAATCCTTCAATTGAGGCAGTTGAAACTATCTCCATCAGGTTTTTATATCCCTCTTCATTTTTTACAAGAAGGACGAGATGATAGTTTTCATTTTTTCCATTATTCTGTTTTATATGCATATCTCCCTGTGACACGTATATCTCACAGCCTATTATGGGTTTAATCCCCTGAGCCCTGGCCTCCTTATAAAAATCCACACATCCATACATGACCCCGTGATCTGTTATAGCCATACTATCCATTCCCAATTCCCTGGCCCTTGCTATAAGCTCCGGAATCTTGGCTGAAGAGTCCAGAAGGGAGTATCCCGTATGCTGGTGCAGACTCACCCACTTACACTTTTTCTCCATAATCCATTACCTCCCTCTGCCTTCATGAGCAAATACCGACGGTCACCTTCTTATCATTCTTGCAGATAAAATGCATTTTCCGACTATATCCTTCTTCCCGTCAAACATATCTACTTCCACCTTGCAGTAATTTATACCCTCATCTATAATATTCACATATATATTAATATCACTGTCCATCTGCACTGGATTCATAAAATAGGTATTTATACTGTCCACCAATATATTGGCCTTGTTTTTCTGTCTCAAAATCATAATCGCCATAGTAGACAGAAGCATATTGAGTGTGCTCCAGGAAGCAGTTCCTATGGGATCCAGCATTTCAGGAGTTATCTTTCCCGTAAAATGAGCTACATCATCTTCAATATTGAACTCAAATTCCTTCAATATGGAATCTTCCAGCGTCTCACCGGCTTGTGGCTGTCTTGCCATGTACTGAAGTGCCTTTATTACATCTCTTCTGGTTATAACGCCCTTCAGTTTTTTACCTTTTACTACAGGGAAAAGTTCTATACCTTCCCATCCCATTATATGAGCTGCATAAGCTACTGTAGTTTTAGGCGTCACCGTGATGGGATCCTTGTGCATTACTTTACTCACCGGATCACTGTCTGTATGATGATTTGACAGATCCTTTAAAGATACAATCCCAACTACCTTTTTATCACTGTCCACTATGGGATATCTCTCATGCTTGACCTGCTGCATTATCTTTTTCCATTTCTCCACCGTGTCTGTAATTTCCAGGTAGCAGGGACTGTCTTCCATTATATCCTCTACCAGAATTATGTCCTTCTTTATTAGATTTTCAGAAATAGCCCTGTTTATCATACTTGCCACAGTGAAGGTGTCATAACTGCTGGATATTATGGGAAGGCACTTCTCATTGGCCAGCTCCTTTATTTCATTGCTGCATCCAAAGCCTCCGGTTATGAGAACTCCTGCATCATTTAAAAGTGCAAGCTTTTGTGCTTCTTCTCTGTTTCCTATTATAACCAGGCAGTCCTTTCTTATATACTGCTTCATGGCTTCTATTGTCATTGCGCCTATTATAAAACTATGAAGCATTTTATGTATTCCATTTTTACCGCCCAGCAGACTTCCATCCACCACGTTTATAACTTCACCATAGGTCAACGACTCAATATTTTTCTTTTCAACTTTTTCTATTCTAACCGTTCCAACCCTTGGAATAGTAGTAACTATACCCAAGGTGTCGGAATCTTTTATAGCCCTGTATGCCGTTCCATCGCTGACACCCAGTTCACTGGCTATGCTTCTCACTGAAATCTTGGTGCCAACTTCCAGTGAAAGTATATATTTTATTATATCCTCATGCTTAGACATATCTTCCCCTCCTACTTTTCTTTCCTAAGTTCCCCCGCTATTTTTTCAATTCTTCTCAATCTATGGTTTACTCCTGACTTTCCCACTTTTGGGCTCAGCATCTCGCCTAATTCCTTTAGAGACTCATCTGGATAATTTAATCTAAGCTCTGCAATCTCTCTTAAATTTTTAGGCAGCCTGCTTAACCCTATTTTCCTCTGTATAAGTTTTATACTTTCCGCCTGCCTTACCGATGCATTTACAGTTTTACTCAGATTTGCAGTTTCACAATTCACAAGCCTATTTACGTTATTTCTCATTTCCTTCATTATTCTTATATTTTCCAGTTTTAAAAGTGCCGAGTAAGCCCCTATTATATTTAAAAGATCTACTATCTGTTCTCCTTCTTTAATATACACAATAAAGCTGTTCTTTCGCTGTATTACCTTGGAATTCAATCCATATTCATTTATAAGACTGCTTAGATCCTCTGCATATACATCGTTGTGAGTTACAAATTCCAGATGATAAGTTTTTTCAGGATTGCTGATGCTGCCTCCTCCCAAAAATGCTCCCCTTATATATGCTCTTTTAAGCAAATCAGTGGCTACTATATTTTTGGGTATGCTGTAATCCAGAGAAAATGCATCTTCTTCCTCCTTTAAAATCCCCACTTCCTTGAGCAGTGATCTCACACTCTCATTCTCCGTTATAATTACCTCATATACATTGTTTTTCTTCAGAGAATTGCTCTTTTTTACCAGTATCTTTGTATGTATATTGAATTTATTCTTTAATATTTTGAAAAGAAATCTTGTGGTAGATGCATTTTCCGTAATTATCTTAAAGCCAAATTTTCCTATCCCCCCTAAAAGCAAAGTTCCGCTTACTTTCATTATTGCAGACAATTCTGCCGCAGCTTCTTCCCTGCTTATATTCGTATACCTGCTGATTTCATTTTTTACCTTCAACGAAAATGACATATCCGTTCTCCCATTTATCTCTTAATTTCCTTCAATCTCTCCGACAAATAGAAATATTCTATTATCTTTTTTCTGTCATATAAAAGTTTTTTGTCCATAATTGTCTCTATCAATATAGAGGCCAATTTTTCAGAATTATGCCTTATGAGTCCATTTTGGGCACTTATAAAATCACCTTCTATGGCTTTTACTCCCAGTGAGGATATTGCATCCTCATTTATTTTAACTAGATGGGATTCTTCCTCTTTATATTTTCCTTCCAGCTCACTGTCTATTTTGCCCACATTCACAATTACATAATCCATTATACCGCTTCCCACATGATCAAAAATGGCTTTTATATGATCTTCCACCGAAAATCCATCTGTCTCACCGGGCTGGGTCATTATATTCGATACGTAAAGCTTTATGGCACTGGTATTTCGCACAGCATCTGCTATATCCTTCACTAAAAGATTAGGAATAATACTTGTATAGAGACTTCCCGGCCCCAATATTACAGCATCTGCTTCAGCTATTGCATCTACTGCTTCCTTCAAAGGCCTTGCATTACCAGGCTCTATAAATATCCTGTCTATAACGGTGTTCTGCTCAATGGCCTCTCTTGGAATATTGGATTCGCCTTCCACAATAGATCCGTTCTTCAGCTTTGCCTTTAAAACCAGATTATCCAGAGTGACAGGCATCACCTTCCCGGTTACTGCAAGAACAGAACTCATCTTATGTACAGCTTCCTCAAAATTTGCCGATATCCCGTCCATGGCTGCCAGAAATAGATTCCCAAAACTCTGATTTTTAAGTCTTCCATCCTTGAATCTGTACTGAAGCAAATCCTCCATAAGAGGTTCGGTATCCGCAAGAGAAAGTATACAATTTCTTATATCACCCGGCGGGAGCATGCCCAAATCCTCCCTGAGATCTCCGGAACCGCCGCCGTCATCTGCCACAGTTACTACCGCGGTTATATTCGAAGTATAGTACTTGAGTCCTCTAAGCATGGTTGAAAGTCCTGTGCCGCCGCCTATAGCTACAATTTTAGGTCCTTTTACCAAAAGACGCTTTTCATATATGAGGTTTTCCAATTTTTTAGAATCCAGAGATACACTTAAATACCCCTTGTTTATCAAGGCTATTATAGAGCGCATTCCCTGGGTTATAGAAATATACACTACAAAAATTCCCGATACAATTAAAAACATATAAAAGCAGATGTAATAAAAACTGTAGAATCTTCTATTTACAAATTCTATTACTCCAAATATTATGAACAACACTCCCATGGCTCCAAGCATGACCCATCTTTTAACTTTTATACCGGGCCTGAGCCAATCTACAATCTTCATAGTTTTTTACCACCTTTATTATTTACATCTTCCTCAATATCTCTGTGGTCTATATTGACTTTATGTCCGTTAGCCTTCAGCCTTTTATAGATATCATTGGCAATAGTAACAGAACGGTGCCTTCCGCCAGTACATCCTATAGATACGATAAGCTGCCTTTTACCCTCTTTAAGATAATTTGGAATTAAAAATTCCAGCATATCCTCCAGCTTATCTATAAATATCTCTGTCTCTTTAAAACTCATTATATATTCAATCACAGGCCCATCCTTCCCTGAATATTTTTTTAATTCAGGAATATAGAAGGGATTGGGCAGAAATCTTACATCAAACACCAAGTCTGAATCCACGGGTATACCATACTTAAAGCCAAAAGAAAGCACCGTTATCATCAGTTGGGTCTCCATCTGACCTTCCTCCGAGTATATTTTTGTTATTTGTTCCCTGAGTTCTCTTGTTGCAAGGTTTGAAGTATCTATTATGTTGTCCGCCCTGTCTTTTATATCTCTGAGCCTGTTTCTCTCCCTAAGTATACCTTTTAAAATTCTCCCGTCAGGAGCCAATGGATGCTTTCTTCTGGATTCTTTAAATCTTTTGACAAGGACCTCATCTGAAGCATCCAAAAACAGTATTTCATACTTGTATCCTTCTTTTTTTATATAATTCAGGCTTTCAAATATATCATCAAAAAACTGCCCTCCTCTTATATCTATTACCAAAGCTATTTTATCTATTTTACCATCGGTTTGATAACAGGCCTCTGCAAATTTAGGTATAAGGGTAGGGGGAAGATTATCCACACAAAAAAAACCTAAATCTTCCAAGCTCCTTACCGCCTGAGTTTTCCCAGCTCCGGATAATCCTGTAACTATAACAAATCTCATGGACGCATCCCTCCACCAACAAATATTCAGCATTACTGTATAAAATCTACTTATGTAAACTTACTTTTTTTAATTATAGCACAATGGATGGGAAGAATAAATATAGCTAAAGTGGAGAATCAAATGCAGTGCCAGCACCAATTCTCCACCTATTCGAAAAAAATTTTGTATTTAGTCTTCTCCTATAATCCTGACTTCAGTATAAAGATCTACATTGAACTTTTCTTTTACCCTGTCCTGTACAACCTTTATCAAATTCAAAATATCACTGGCAGTAGCATTACCTCTGTTTATTATAAATCCTGAATGTTTTTCTGAAACCTGGGCGTCTCCAACACTCTCACCCTTTAAGCCGCTGTCTTCTATAAGTTTGGCCGCGAAATGGCCCGCCGGCCTTTTAAAAGTACTTCCTGCAGATGCATATTCCAGCGGCTGTTTTTCACTTCTTCTTCTATTTAAATCATCTATACGGTTTTCTATCTTTTGGTATTCCCCCTTTTCCAAATTAAATGCCACTTCCAAAATGGTATACCCATACATTAATATGGAACTCATCCTGTATCCCAGCTTTAACTCCTCTTTATTCAGTATTCTAACATCTCCACAGTTGTCTACAACTTTTGCACTTTCTATTACATTGGAAATCTCACCATTGTAGGCTCCTGCATTCATTGTAACCGCTCCCCCTACACTTCCGGGAATTCCACAGGCAAATTCAAGTCCCGTCAAACTGTTATTCAAAGCTGCAGCGGAGATATCTTTAAGAGATGTTCCGCTTCCAGCAGTAATCCTGTTTCCCTCAACTTTAATATGATTCAACTTTATAAGTTTAATTATTATGCCTCTTATTCCTCCGTCCTTTACAAGCAAGTTGGAACCATTTCCCATTATATAAAAGGGTATTTTTTTTCCCCCGCACAATTTTATTACATCTACCACCTGTTGAAAATTCCTGGGGGTAATGAGTATATCTACAGGTCCCCCCACCTTAAAAGAAGTATGATATTTCATAGGTTCATCTATTTTTATATCCTCTTCATCCAATATTTTTCTTAAATTTACAGCAAAACTTTTAAACTTATTCATTGTAAGTATTCTCCTCGAAAATTAAAATTAAGTATTATATTTAGTATAATGTATGTATAATACTTAATCAAGAATTATACATTCATATATATTACATTCTACCCATTAAGTTCAATTTAATTGATTTTTCTCCTTCTTGAAGTAGAAAATTATGCTCTTGGCCGTACGGCTGTCTATAGAAGGAGTAGCTGCCAGTTCTTCCAGACTTGCCTTTTCTATATTTTCTATGCTTCCAAATTTTTTCAGCAGCTGTTTTCTTCTGGCGGTTCCCACATTGGGTATGTCCTCAAGCACCGAATGAAGTACTCTCTTGTTTCTGAGACTTCTATGATAGGTTATGGCAAACCTATGTACTTCATCTTGTATTCTGGCAATGAGCTTGAGAAGATTTGGCCTGTAACCTATAGTTACCTCTTGATTATAGTATATAAGTCCTCTTGTCCTATGTCGGTCATCTTTCACCATTCCACATACAGGTATATCTATATCGAGCTCTTTCAATACCTGAAGTGCTACATTTACCTGCCCTTTTCCTCCATCCATGAGAATAAGATCCGGGAAAATGCAGAATTTTCCTGCACTTAATTCCAGATTTTTTTCCTTTATCTTCTCTATTTCCTCCAGGCCATGCTGAAACCTTCTCTTAATTATCTCCCTCATGCTGTCATAGTCATTGGCTCCCACTACAGTATTTATCTTAAATCTTCTGTAATCACTGTTTTTAGGCCTTCCGTTCTCAAACACCACCATGGAACCCACGGAATCCACTCCCTGAATATTTGATATATCATAGGCCTCTATTCTGTGGGGAATATCATCAAGTTCCAGTATCTGAGAGAGTTCCTCAAGAGAGGTGTCATAGAGTTTTTTATCCTGAATGAACTTCAGTTTGAAATTCTTAAGTGTGGTCTCTGCATTTTTTCCCACCAGATCCAGAGTGGCCTTTTTCTCACCTCTGACAGGTGTCTTTATATAAACCCTGGAACCCTTTTTCATACCGAGCCAGTCCTCCAGCAGGTGGACATCATCCACTTCAGGAACATATATGGTCTTGCCTATATATGCTGTACCTCCATAAAACTCCTTTATAAAATTGGCTATTATCTCACCTTTAGGCAGATCCACTGTATTTTCCACAATAAAATGCTCTCTGCCGATTATCTTTCCGGATCTCAGGAAAAATACCTGGAGACAGCTGTCTTTTCCATCAGAATATATGTTTATGAAATCTTCATTTTCAAAACCGACTGTAGTTATCTTCTGCTTTTCAATAACCTTTTTTACAGCAAATATCTTATCCCTCAGCTCTGCGGCTTTTTCAAATTCAAGATTTTCCGACGCAGAATTCATTTCGTTCTCCAAATTTTTGATTATATCCTTGTTTTTCCCGGATAAAAAGTCTATTACTCCATTCACTATATCCCTGTATTTTTCCTTGCTTATATGTCCTCCACAGGGAGCTTTACAGAGCCCTATATAGTAATTCAGGCAGGGTCTTGTTCTTTTACCGTTTTCCTTTATGGAAAACCTGCAGGTTCTTATTGGAAATATCTTTTTTATAATCTCCATGGTTTCATATACAGAAGAAGAACTTATATAGGGTCCAAAATATTTTGCCCCATCCCTGGCCACAATTCTGGCATATATTATTCTGGGGAAATCCTCATTTACAGTTATCTTCAAAAATGGATACCTTTTATCATCCTTCAGCAGTATATTATAATGTGGTCTGTACTTTTTTATCAAATTACATTCCAGGATAAGTGCTTCCATCTCCGAATCAGTTACAATGTATTCAAATTCAGAAATATGGCTTACCATGGCCTTCACTTTTTCAGAATGATTTCTGGAACTCTGAAAATATTGTCTAACCCTGTTTTTCAAGATTTTTGCCTTACCTACATATATAATTTCTCCCAGGGAATTTTTCATCAAGTACACCCCGGGTCTATCTGGCAATACCTTTAATTGATATTGAAAGTCAAACACTAGATCACTCCTAAAACTATCTATAAAATATAACCGGAAGCCTGTATATGGTAAATAAAATCCCGAATACCATCAAAAGTCCTTCTATAGCAGAACCAATTTTAGAATTGCTTCTGTAAGTAAGCGGGAATTTGAATTTCCTGTTTTCAAAGGGATAAAACAAAGCTATTCCCCTATTTGTAAACATGTCGCAGAACAAATGCATTCCATACCCTATCATAAAATAATACACCAGATAGTGCAGATTGTACATATTCCCCAGATATCCCACAATAAAAGAGAACATTATCATGCCTGTGAAGCTGTGGGTCAATCCGCTTCTATGGGTAGATACCGCTATTATGATAAGCGATATTCCAACAGCCTTTATTATAGGCGTATCTGTATACAGATAATCATACCATATGAGAAGAATGCCGGTGCAGCCATATAGTACAACCTTTGTAAATTTATTCTTAAAAGGAAGAATATACTTGTTTATCATGCTTTTGGGATGATCTACATCCGGAAGTATGGATGCAAATGCCACTAACAGCACTCCTATATAATTAAATTTTTCCGGAAGCATGTTGTAAATGGACAAATAAGTAACTATCCCCATGCCTGCATGAGTCTTACCCTTCATATTTTTCCCTTCTCAGCTGTTATAATATTAGACAATTTTCTTCCTTCTAATTTCAATGACCTCTATATTGACTATATTATAACATTAAATTCGGGGCAATTTTCTATTTTAACGCATAAATTTCCCGGGAAATTTATTCAATTGACAATTTACAATGGACAATTAACAATTGTTAATTATTAATCGTCAATTATTTCCTAAGTGCTGTTCTTATAACCTCTGAAGCTATAGAAGCAGCCAATTTACCGCCCTGGCCTCCGTTTTCTACAATTACCGCCACAGCTATCTGCGGATCTTCATAAGGTGCAAAACCTATAAACCAGGAATGAGGCACAGAATTTTTTCCCATGGCTTCATTATCTGCTGTTCCCGTCTTTCCGGCTACATCTATTCCTTCCACAGAAGCATTAACTCCTGTTCCTGACTCCACCACGGATTTCATAAGATCCCTCATGGTATTTGCGGTATCTGCAGAAATTACCTGTCCTACCTGTTCCGATTGTATGCTCTTTACCTCTTCTCCTGTATTTGTGAGTACATCACTCACCAAATGCGGTTTCATCAGTACTCCTCCATTGGCTATAGTACTGGTAATCACCGCCATTTGAAGCGGACTTGCCAAATCACTGCTCTGTCCTATGGCACTTTGGGCTATGCTCCCTTTTTCATAAGATTTCAGGGATGGAAACTTGCTGGGTTCTACCGGTATGCCGTCTGTTGGAATTTCCTTGTTGAAAAACAATTTTTCCGCAGTCTGCTTAAGCTTGTCATTTCCCAGTTCAAGCCCCAGGCTTCCAAAATATACATTGCTGGAGTGAGTATAGGCACTTTTAAAATCAATGGTTCCCAGAACCTCACCTGCATAATTATGGAGAGTATACCCGCCTCCAATGGGAAGCTCTCCTGTATCCTGAAAAGATCTATTTTGAACTCCAGGTATATTCTCCAGAGCACTTATGGCCGTCACAGTTTTAAAAGTGGATCCTGGCGGGTACAGACCAGCTGTAGCTCTGTTTAAAAGTGGTCTCGTGCTGTCTTCATTCAGCTGTTTCCAGGTATTCTGAAGATTATTCGGATCAAAGGAAGGCTTTGACACCATGGCTATTACTTCCCCTGTCTTAGGATTTAAAGCCACAACCGCACCTCTGTTGTCGCCCAGCAGATCATAAGCTCTCTGCTGGGTGTCTAAATCCAGAGTGGTCTTTAAGCTGTACCCCACCTTTTTTTGAACTTTTCCTTTATTTAAAATAAAACTCTTTATACTATCCTGAATATTTGAGGACATCAATTCCTCATCATATTTCCTCTCAAGGCCCGTAATACCGTATTTAATATCCACATATCCAAGTACATGGGCAAACATTGGTCCTCCTGTATACTCTCTCTTTTGAGTTTCTGCATTTATAGGTTCACTTTTAGTAAGTGCATTTCCATTTCTGTCATATATGGTTCCCCTCAGCACCTCGTTCCTTTTTATCCAGAGTCTTCTGTTGTAAGTACTGTTTACTATCTGGGGACCTGTTAGAATCTCGAAGTAAGTCATATAGGAAATAAGTGCTATAAAACATATTAAAAAAACCAACATCACTTTCTTTATATTACTCAATATGTTATTCATTCTGCTACCTACCCTCTTCTGATATCTTCTGGATTATTCCAAGTGAAAAAAAGGTTATCAACATGGAGCTTCCGCCCCTGCTCACAAGAGGCAGCGTTATACCTGTAAGTGGAATTGCATTCATGACGCCGCCTACTATAACCAGTACTTGTGAAGCAATCATGGCACTATACCCCACAGCCAAAAGCCTGGAAAACTCGTCATTGCCGTATACTGCAGCTCTCATACACCTGTAAAACAATAAAAAATACAATATTATTATGGCAAAGCCAATCAATATCCCCAGTTCCTCACAGAGCACTGCGAATATAAAATCCGTAGTATTTATAGGTACATACTCCGGATGACCAAGCCCAAGTCCTGTTCCTGTAAGTCCCCCGGATGCTATGGAAAACATGGATTGAACAACCTGATAGCTCTGATCATTTGCATAGGGCCAGGGGTTTCTCCATATCATGACCCTGGTTCTCACATGACCGAACAATTTATAACTGAGAACGGCTCCTGCAGCAAACAGCAGAAAGCAAACTATGACATATTTAAATTTTGAAGTCGCTATATAGAGCATGGTTATGGCTATCCCAAAAAATATAAGGGCGGATCCCAAATCTTTTTGTATCACCATGAACCCAAGGGACATCATTACTGCCAGTGCAGGTATTATAAGATTTTTGAAATTTTTATAATCCTTTAAATCTGCAGCCAGATATGCCACTAAAAACAATTTTCCAAATTCCGAAGGCTGAAATTGAAATCCACCCAGATCAACCCAGTTTTTGGAACCATTTAATTCAATTCCCATAAAGGTGCCCATCCCCATAAATATAAGCGTGAACACCAGATATATGTATTTATATTTGCTGAATCTGCTGGTATCAGGCATTAATACCACAATGAGTATAAATCCTGTAACACCTATTGCAAACCAAATTATCTGCCTGATTGCAACTGTCATATCTATTCTATACAGCATCACCATACCTATGACTGCCAGTATGCTGGAAAAAATAAATATATATTTATCTCCATCGGAAAAAAATTTTCTTATTACAAAATAAGAATATCCTATGAGCAGGCAAATTACCAGTGCCATTATCATGGCACCCTTGTCAAAAGGCTGTTTTATTATTGCCAGATTGAAAAAACACACAAAGCATAAAAGATATGTATATTTCAATAATTTTTTTTCGTCCTTACTAGAGTCCAATGCTTTCACCACCCACCTATTACAGTAATTTTATGATATATAAATTAAAATCACCCTATGACTTTAAAAGATGTATTTCCTATTCTAACTTCATCCCCGGAATTCAGATAGTGTTTTCCCCTAAGTTTCTTTCCATTTAAAAGAGTTCCATTGGTACTTTCCAAATCCTCCAATATACAGTCCTTCCCATTTTTTATATATATTCTGGCATGATGTCCTGATGCATAAGGATCTTCCAATATAAGCTGATTGTCGTTCTTTCTGCCCACGGTTATTTCCCTCCTGACCGGAATTACGGCTCCCTTTCTAAGATTTGAATTGTTGCCTGGATTTATCACTTCAAGTCCAAAGGATTTTCTATCCGTTCTTCTAGCCGTTCTGCTTCCCACTTTTATATCTTTGTACATTATTTTAAGTGCCCAAAATATTATAATATAAACTATACCTATGATTACGATTTTAAAAATCATACTCAATCTACTCAGGTCCATTTAAAGTATCCTCCTTAACACATATAAAGACTAGCATCACAAGTGCACCTATGCTAGCCTTTATATAGATTATAACATTTCTTTTAAATATTGTCCTGTATAGGAGTTTTTATTTTCAGCTATTTGTTCCGGACTGCCAGTACAAACCACAATACCACCTTTTTCCCCGCCTTCAGGTCCAAGATCAATGATATAATCTGCACACTTTATAACATCTAAATTGTGTTCTATGACCACCACCGTATTTCCTACATCTACAATTCTCTGAAGTATATTTATAAGCTTGCTCACATCATCTATGTGAAGTCCTGTAGTAGGCTCATCAAGTATGTACAGAGTTCTCCCAGTACTTCTTTTAGACAGCTCATAAGCCAATTTGATTCTCTGAGCTTCTCCTCCTGAAAGCTGGGTAGAAGGCTGGCCGAGTTTAATATATCCCAGACCCACATCCAGCAGTGTCTGTAATTTATTTTTTATCCTGGGTATATTTTCAAAGAACTTCAATGCTTCTTCCACCGTCATATTGAGCACATCATCAATATTTTTGTTTTTGTACTTTACTTGAAGTGTCTCCCTGTTATATCTCTTCCCTTTACATACCTCACAGGGAACATATACGTCTGATAAAAACTGCATCTCTATTTTTATTATTCCGTCACCGCTGCAGGCCTCACATCTGCCGCCCTTTACATTGAAACTAAATCTTCCAGGTTTATACCCTCTCATTTTAGCCTCCGCCGTATTTGAAAACACCTCTCTTATTATATCAAATACTCCTGTATAAGTAGCGGGATTCGATCTTGGAGTCCTTCCTATGGGACTTTGATCTATATTTATAATTTTATCTATATTCTCTATGCCGAGAATGCTGTCATATGCTCCCGGATTATCTTTTGAATTGTTCAGCTTCTTATGCAGGGCTTTATAAAGTATTTCATTTACCAAAGTACTTTTTCCCGAACCGGATACCCCGGTGACACAGTTAAATATACCCAGCGGGAAATCCACATCTATATTTTTTAAATTATTCTGCCCGGCTCCTATCACTTTTATGAATTTACCGTTGCCCTTTCTTCTCTGCTCAGGAACTTCTATTTTCTTCCTGCCTGTCAGATACTGTCCTGTTATGGATCTTTCACACTTCATAATATCCGAAATCGGTCCTGCTGCAACTACTTCTCCACCATGCTCTCCTGCTCCAGGTCCTATATCCACTATAAAGTCTGCCTGCCTCATAGTGTCCTCATCATGCTCCACCACCACCAGAGTGTTTCCAAGATCCCTAAGATGCTTAAGCGTGGCAATAAGCCTGTCATTGTCTCTCTGATGGAGTCCTATACTGGGTTCATCCAGTATGTAGAGTACGCCTACCAGTCCGGAGCCTATCTGCGTGGCAAGTCTTATCCTCTGAGCTTCCCCTCCGGACAGAGTTCCCGCTGTCCTCGAAAGGGTCAAATAATCAAGTCCCACATCTATTAAAAATTGAAGTCTGCTGCTTATCTCCTTAACTACCTGCTCGCTTATAATCTTATCCTTCTCTGACAGCTTTATTTCTTTGAAAAATTTCAGTTCATCTTTTATGGACATACTGGAGAACTCAAATATATTCTTTCCGCCAACTGTAACGGACAGTGCAGCTGGATTCAATCGGGCTCCCCTGCATGTGGGACATGGGTTGTCACTCATGTAATTTTCTATTTCTCTCTTTATATAGTCGGAATTTGTCTCCATATACCTTCTCTTTAGATTATTCACTACTCCTTCAAAGGAATGATTGAATTCCATCACTCTATTTTCCTTTTTATATCTAACCCTTACCTTCTCTCCCCTGAGTCCATATAAAAGTACGTCCAAAACCTTCGGACTAAGTTTTTCCACAGGAGTGTCCAATTTAAATCTATATTTTCTCGAAAGGGCTTTAAGTATGCTGAAGGTCCAGGAATCTTCCTTTAAGCTCCCTTCTCCCCAGGGCATTACAGCTCCTTCCAATATACTTTTTTTCTTGTCAGGTATAACCAGATCCTCGTCTATCTCAAGTAATGTTCCAATTCCATCACAGGTATCACATTTTCCAAAAGGTGAATTAAAGGAAAAAGTTCTTGGAGTAATTTCCCCTATACTTATGCCACAGTCAGGGCATGCAAATTTTTCACTGAAAAGCATATCCTTTCCATCTAAAACATTT
The DNA here is from genome assembly GCF_002995845.1 of Clostridium luticellarii. Lineage (GTDB taxonomy): Bacteria > Bacillota > Clostridia > Clostridiales > Clostridiaceae > Clostridium_B > Clostridium_B luticellarii. The sequence goes on from NZ_PVXP01000005.1 coordinate 52,373, forward strand.
ATTATAACCACACCCTCTGACAATTTGAGGGCAGTCTCTATAGAACCTGCCAGCCGTCCTCTTATTTCACTCTTGATAATCAATCTGTCTACAACCACTTCAATAGTATGTTTTTTATTTTTTTCCAGCTTTACTTCTTCATCTTCCAAATCCACTACAGTACCATCAATTCTCGCTCTTACATATCCATTTTTTATTATATTATTCAGTACTTTTACATGTTCTCCCTTTCGAGCCTTTACTATGGGAGAAAGTATCTGTATTCTAGTCTTTTCAGGCAGAGTCATAATTCTATCCACCATTTGATCCACCGTCTGCTGTGTTATTTCCTTGCCGCATTTTGGGCAGTGGGGCACACCTATACGGGCATATAAAAGTCTCAAATAATCATATATCTCAGTAACAGTCCCCACAGTGGAACGGGGGTTCCTGCTGGTTGTCTTCTGATCTATGGATATGGCAGGAGATAAACCTTCAATATATTCTACATCCGGTTTATCCATCTGGCCTAAAAACTGCCTGGCATAGGCAGACAATGACTCCACATATCTTCTCTGACCCTCTGCATATAAAGTATCAAAGGCCAATGAGGATTTTCCCGATCCTGAAAGGCCGGTAAAAACTATCAATTTGTCTCTTGGTATAGTTAAGCTGACATTTTTCAAATTATGCACTTTGGCGCCTTTTATCACTATGCTATCTCTCATTGATTTAACTCCTTAGTATTTTGATTGACTTTACACAGGTTTCTTATTCTTCTGTTTCTTAAGTGATGTTATTATATCCCTCAGTTTAGCAGCTTCTTCGAATCTAAGCTCTTTAGCTGCCGCCCTCATCTGTTTTTCATGGGTCTTTATGAGTTCATCTATTTTTTCATTATCTGCCTTTACAGCTTCCTTTAAACTGCTGTATTCCTCTTTTTCCTCCAAAACCATGGTTGATTCTATGACTTCTCTTATATCCTTGTGTATAGTTGTAGGAGTGATGCCATTTTCTTCATTATAGGCCATTTGTATTTTTCTTCTCCTCTTTGTCTCGCTTATAGCCTTGTTCATGGAATTGGTAATGTTGTCCCCATACATTATAACTTTGCTTTCAGAATTTCTCGCAGCTCTGCCTATGGTCTGTATAAGCGATCTCTCCGATCTTAAAAATCCTTCCTTATCGGCATCCAGTATGGCGACCAATGCCACTTCAGGTATATCAAGTCCTTCTCTTAAAAGATTGATACCCACCAGAACATCAAATTCACCTTTTCTTAAATCCCTTATTATTTTCATTCTGTCTATAGTTGATATATCCGAATGTAAATACCTGGCCTTTATATCCATATTTTTAAAATAATCTGTCAAATCCTCCGCCATCTTCTTTGTAAGAGTTGTAACAAGAGTTCTAAAACCTGCGGCGGAAGTTTCCTTTATGCTATTGTAAAGATCATCTATCTGTCCTTTAATAGGTTTTACTATAATCTCCGGATCCAAAAGCCCGGTAGGTCTCAATATCTGCTCAACTACATTTTGTGAATGCTCCAGCTCATAATCCGAGGGAGTAGCACTTACAAATACCACCTGATTTATTTTTTTCTCAAATTCCTGAAACTTAAGAGGCCTGTTGTCATACGCAGATGGAAGCCTGAATCCATATTGAACAAGAGAGTCCTTTCGGGATCTGTCCCCCGCATACATGGCCTTTACCTGAGGGAGTGTCACATGACTCTCATCTATAAAAAGTAAAAAATCTTCGGGAAAATAATCTATTAAAGTTTGAGGAGGACTTCCTTTTGACCTGCCGTCCAATATTCTGGAATAATTTTCAATTCCGCTGCAGTATCCAACTTCACGCATCATCTCTATGTCAAAATTGGTCCTCTGCTTTAACCTCTGAGCTTCAAGCAGCTTATCCTGGGAGGTAAGTTCCTGGAGTCTGTCTTCAAGCTCCTCTTCTATTTTATTTATGGCTGCCTCCAGCCTTTCCCTGGAAGTGGCAAAGTGGGATGCCGGAAATATGGAGACATGATTTCTGACTCCAATAGTTTTTCCTGTAAGCACATCAAATTCTCTTATTTTGTCAACTTCATCTCCGAAAAATTCCACTCTTATTCCATGATCCGTGGAGGAAGCAGGAAATATATCCACTATATCCCCCTTTACTCTAAAAGTTCCCCTCACAAAATTTATATCATTTCTCTCATATTGAATTTCCACTAACTTTTTCAACACATCATCCCTGTTCTTTATCATACCTGGTCTTAAGGACAATGTCAGTTTCTTGTATTCTTCTGGATTACCAAGTCCATAAATACAGGATACTGAGGCCACGACAACCACATCCCTTCTCTCCAGAAGAGCAGAGGTGGCGGAGTGTCTTAATTTGTCTATCTCATCATTTATGGATGCATCTTTTTCTATGTAAGTATCCGTCTGAGGTATATATGCTTCCGGCTGATAGTAATCATAATAGGAGACAAAGTACTCCACGCTGTTTTCAGGAAAAAATTCCCTGAATTCCGAGCACAGCTGTGATGCCAGAGTCTTGTTGTGGGCAAGTACAAGAGTGGGTTTTTGTACCTTTTCTATTATATTCGCCATGGTAAAAGTCTTTCCTGAACCAGTTACACCAAGCAGTGTCTGAAATCTATCCTTTTCTAAAATACCTTTTGTTATAGCATCTATTGCTTTCGGTTGATCACCTGTAGGTTTAAATTTAGAATGTATTTTAAATTTTCCCATCTTTAATCATCCTTATCTTTATTTTTTATCTTGTCAAGTACATCAGAAAACCTATTTTTATCAAGCTTTACCACCATGCTGTTTTTAGGTATTTTTCTTGGCACGAATACTATGCCCAATTTTTTATCGCCGTTCATCTTGCTGTAACTAACCTGTTCAAAATTTCCCGCAGCTTTTTTTACCTTAAGCCATATGAAATTCGAACATTCTCTGATAACTTCTGCTATTTTATCTTCACTGCGGATTTCTTCATTATTTATCTCCACCAGCAGATCCCCACTTTTGATTCCCATTTCATCGGCTGGAGAATTAGGTGCCACCGCAAGTACCATAATACCCTCGTCGGTACTTATATATTTGGGAGTTCCTTTTACTTCTATGTGTCTCTGAAGCATTATAATACCTTCATGAGCTGCAGGTGCAAATATCACTACCAAAAACTTCAGCCATATACTTAAAACAGCCAGCTGTGCCAGGCCAAATAAAACAGCACTGTACAATATTATAAGTCCTCCCGACAAAAAAGATTTCTCCCTGGCGTCTCTGGTAAATGTAACACTATTGTATCCTGTCACCGCATAAAATGGTATGAGGGACACCACTGCACTTTTTAAAACATCATAGGGTATGGAATTATTTATAAGCGGCCACCACTGCGGAAGAGATACCTGCCAGGAAGTACCTGCAAGTGATCTGTCATGAAGCATAAAAAATACCGCCAGAGGAATTGCCCAATACCTTTGAAGTGCAAAACCTCCTATTATGTTTCCATTTTTACTTGAAAAAACAGGAATAGCTCCTGTTTTTCCATCCAGCATAACTAAAATTCCTTCTACAAAATGAAGTACTGCCACCATGCTCATAAGTGCCACTACATCTATTTTCAGAAAATCCAGACCGGAAATGTTAAAAATCCGTGAGGATGAAGCCAATACAAGACTTAAAAATCCCAATATTGCCCCAGAATATGAAAAGCATATAAATCTCAAATTAAAAAACATAAAGACTATAGATGCTAGGAATACTAAATCCACAGCTGAATCCTCATCAAAAACTATTCCCAAATAAGACATAATAATGCTTGCCAGTATACCTCCAAAAATTCCAATTACAAGCTGAGATACAGTGAGCTCAAAAGAAGAATTAATCCCCTCTCCAATTATCATCTTCTGCATTATAACTGTGTGCTTATTTTTTCTGTATAATGTAAACATTAAAATAGCTAAAACCAACAGAAAATATGGCTCTGTCAGTGCAAAAGCTATAGATTTCAACGTGTACAATAATATCATCAGAATTAATTCCCCTCTCCATCAAGTGATTCCTAAATGGCAATTCTCGGACAAACTAAGTTAGACAGAAATCATCTGCCTAACTTAAAATCTCAAATATATTATAATTATATATTCATTCAGCGTCAAAATTATTTAAAATCATATCTTGCTCTTTGCTGTCTCTAAAGCTTTATTGAATTGAGGATCTTTAGTTCTATCATAGGCTGAATTCTTAAGAGTTTCAGGATACTTAATTTCTATATCAGGTTTTATCCCTTTTTTGTGTATATTCTCGCCATTCGGTGTATAATATTTCGATATGGTAACCTTAAGTGCAGTACCGTCTCCTGTATCCAGCACAGTCTGAACAACCCCTTTTCCATAGGTCTTTTCCCCAACTAAAGTTCCAAGTTTATAATCTCTGACTGCCCCGGAAAATATCTCTGAAGCACTGGCTGTATTGCCATTGGTAAGTACAGTCAAAGGCAGATTGTTGAAATCCCCGCCTTTTGATTTATATTCCTTTTTATTATTATATTTATCTATAGTTGAGACTATTACCTTGCCTTTGGGCACAAAATTTGAAACCATATCCACACATTGATCCAGAAGTCCTCCCGGATTATCTCTTAAATCCACAATCAAGGATTTCATTCCCTGTCCCTTCAGCGTATTCAATTCACTTTCAAAACTCTTAGCCGTATTCTCATCAAACATAGACACCTGGATATACCCCACTTTATCCTGGAGCATTTCACCCTTTACCGTGGAAATATCTATCTTTTTCCTATCCACATTTACATCAAAACTGCCTTTGTTTTTCCTGTATATTGTGAGGGTAACTTTTGTATCTTCCTTGCCTTTCATGAGAGATACCGCTTTTTCCAGTTCTTTTCCGCTAACTGCAGTTCCATTTACCTTCTGAATTATATCATTTTCAATTATTCCCGCCTTTTTGGAAGGTGAGTTGTCAAATACATCCATTACTACAATGTTATTGTCCTTTGCGGTGACCTGAATTCCTATTCCACTGTAATTTCCCTCAGTCTGGACATTAAAGTCATTATATTCCTTTTTATTCATAAATACAGTATATGGATCATTTAGAGACGAAGTCATTCCTTTTATGGCTCCCTCCACCAAGGTGCTGTCATTTATGGGACCATCATAATATTTATATAACTCATTTCTAACCTGAAACAATTTTGAAAATTCTCCTATGACATTACCTTGAGTACTTCTTATGAAACTAGTAGTTCCAAACATTGTAAGAATATTTGTCACAAGTACGATAACTACAGTATAAACCACCCATTTTTTTCTACTCTTCAAACTATCCACCTCGTTTTCTGAAACATTCACTATATAGTATTTATGTAAATCTTAAATAATTATAACACTAAAAAAAATAAATTTGCAGAAATATTTATAAAACTAAGGGCTGTTTCAAAATAATTTGTGAAACAACCCTTTAAATGAATCAATTAAACATTTAAGAATTTTCTAACGGACACTACGCTGCCTGCTCCCCCTATAATTACGCCGGCCAGCACAAACAGTGCCAGCATGCTGGTGAGCACATATTGGGGGCTAATCAGTTGGATCATCATAAATGCAGCTGATGCTTTAACATAAAGTACCCTGTACAGATAATACAATATAATATTTGACACTACAGCTCCCACTACGCCTATTATTATACCTTCTATAATGAAAGGCCATCTTATGAACCAATCTGTGGCTCCAATATATTTCATTATGCCTATTTCTTTTCTTCTCGAATAAACTGTTATTTTTATGGTGTTTCCTATCAAAAACAGTGAAACTCCTATGAGCACTACAAATATAATGCTCCCTACCCATTTTATAGTTCTGGTTATAGCTATAACCTTATCTACAATACCTCTTCCATCCTGAATACTGTATATACCAGGCATACCCTTTATGTTGTCAACTACCTGGGATATAATTTCAGGTTTCTCCACCTTAACTATGTATGAACTTGGAATTGGATTGTCCTTGTCCAGCCCTTCCACCAGTGACTTATTCTGTTCTCCCAATTGATTTTTAAATTTATCAAGTGCCTGACCTTTTGTCTCATAGTTCAGACTTACTATTCCGTCCATATCTTTTATCTTATTTTCAATATCCCTTTTCTGGGATGTAGTTATTTTATCCTCCAGATACACTTTTACTTCTACCTTGGATTGGATTTCCAGCACCCCTTGTTTGATAGTAAGCATTGTAAGCATGGATATGCCGAATATAAAAAGTGTAGCCGCCACCGTGGCTGCTGCTGCTATGCTTATAGTCTTGTTTCTCTTTAAACTTCTAAATGCATCTTTTATAAAAAAGCCCATGGCACTAATCCTCATAACCGTATGCACCCCTTTGCTCATCTCTTACTATAATGCCCTTTTCTATTGCTATAACCCTTTTCCTCATGGAATTTACTATATCACTTGCATGGGTTGCCATCAATACTGTAGTTCCAGCATGATTTATGTCATTTATAGTATCCATTATATCCATAGAAGTATCTGGATCCAAATTTCCCGTAGGTTCATCTGCTATCAATATGGATGGATTATTCACTATGGCCCTTGCCAGTGAAACCCTCTGCTGTTCTCCACCTGAAAGCTCATGGGGAAATGATTTGTACTTATGTGCCAGTCCAACCAGAGATAGTACAACAGGAACCTTTTTTCTTATTTCTCTCACAGGGGCCTCAATGACCCTCATGGCAAAAGCTACATTTTCATAAACATTAAGGGTGGGGATCAATCTAAAATCCTGGAAAACAACTCCCAGTTTTCTTCTATATAAAGGTATCTGTCTTCTCTTCAAATTCGTAACATCTACATTGTTGACTATTATACTTCCAGTTGTTGGTTCAACTTCCTTCAAAATAGTCTTCACAAATGTACTTTTCCCCGCACCGCTGGGTCCAACTAAAAACACAAACTCTCCTTTTTCAATATCCAGATTTATATTAGATAATGCAAATATGTTGTTGTTGTAGACCTTGCTCACGTTCTTAAACTGTATCATCTAAACCTCTCCTTATATTTAACAAGTTTTTAAGCTTGTACATTACAAGGTTCATTATATCATAATAATGTAAAAAACCAAAAGTTAATTATATGAAATTATTATTAATAAAAGCGGTGTCATATTAAATTCATATAACACCGCTTTTTACCATATTTATTTTAAAGTGAGTCCCTTTTTCACAGCTTTAGCTATGTCTTCTCCTGTAAGTCCATAGGCCTTCAAAAGTTCATCCGGCTTTCCACTTTCGCCAAAAGTATCTTTCACACCTACTCTTATAACCGTAGTAGGCAGATTTTCACTCAAAACTTCACATACAGCAGAACCAAGTCCGCCAATGATGCTGTGTTCTTCTGCGGTTATAACCACACCTGTTTTCCTGGCAGCTTCCACTATAGCCTCTTTATCTATGGGTTTTATTGTATGGATATTTAAAACGGACACCTTTATCCCTTCTTCAGCCAGGGTATTATAAGCCTCTAATGCTGCATCCACCATTATTCCCGTGGCAATGATAACTGCATCTCTCCCCTCTCTGAGTTTTACAGCTTTCCCAACTTCAAATTTATAATCCTCATTGTCATTTATAACAGATACCTTAGATCTTCCCAGCCTCACATAACAGGGTCCCTGCATTTCAGCCACAGCCCTGACCGCAGCCTCTGCCTCCACCGCATCACTTGGACAGATGACTGTCATGTTGGGAATGCTTCTCATAAGAGATATATCCTCTATAGACTGGTGGGAAGCTCCATCTTCTCCTACGGTAAGTCCTGCATGGGTAGCACATATTTTAACATTTAAATTTGGATAACATATGGAATTTCTAATCTGTTCAAAAGCCCTTCCAGTTGCAAACATGGCAAAGGTACTTACAAATGGTATTTTATCACAGGTGGATATCCCCGCTGCTGCTGCCATCATGTTGGCTTCTGCTATACCCATATCCATAAACCTTTCTGGATATGCCTTCTTAAATTCAATAGTCTTGGTGGATTTTGAAAGATCCGCATCAAAAACCACTATTTTTTCATTTTCAGCTCCCAATTCCTTTAAAGCTTTTCCATAAGCTTCTCTAGTTGCTATTTTATTTGACATTACTCTTCACCTCCTATATCTTTTAGTGCCTGTTCACATTGTTCTATATTTGGTGCAGAACCGTGCCATCCCACTTGATTCTCCATGAAGGATACTCCCTTGCCTTTCACAGTCTTGCACACTATTACAGTCGGTTTATCCTTAACTGACTTTGCCTCTTCAATGGCATCTGTGATCTGCTTAAAATCATGTCCATCTATTTCTATTACATGCCACCTGAATGCCTTGAATTTGTCACCAATAGGGTAGGCGGACATGACCTCTTCACAGGTACCATCTATCTGAAGTCCATTTGCATCTACAAAAGCTGTCAAATTATCCAGTTTATAATGAGCCGCAGCCATGGAAGCTTCCCAGACCTCTCCTTCTTCAAGCTCTCCATCACCCAGCAGGGTATAAACTCTATAATTTTTTTTATCAATTTTACCGCCAAGTGCCATACCGACAGCAGCAGACACTCCCTGACCCAGAGAGCCTGTAGACATGTCAACACCAGGGACTTCGTTCATATTGGGATGTCCCTGAAGTATAGATCCCAATTTTCTAAGTGATTTCAATTCATCTACATTAAAATATCCTTTTCTGGCAAGAGTACTGTATAGTACCGGAGCTGCATGTCCTTTTGACAATACAAATCTATCCCTATTTAGATCTCTTGGTTTTTCAGGATCAACGTTCATTTCATAAAAATATAATGTAGTCAAAATTTCCACTGCAGACAGGGAACCACCGGGATGGCCTGAACCAGCCTTTGTCAGCATCTTTATTATGTCTTTTCTTATAACTGAAGCAATTTTTTTGAGTTCCTCTATGTTTTTTCTCACAACTTTAACCTCCTACTGATACTGCTAATACAGTTTCAGCTTTATTTTAACATAAAATTTTACTTTAACCTACATTAAAAAGTACAAAACTTCGCCCCTGTGCTTTTTAAACACCGGGGCTTATAATCAATAGTAAAAAAAATAACCAGTTTTTACTATTAAAGTTAAAAATTATAGGCTATTAGAATTCAACTGAAAACTCATTGAAGTCCAACACTTACTAAAAGTGCACCATCTACTTTTTTCATATCATTATCTGTCATATGACCAATTTTTTCTTTCAATCTTCTTTTATCCAGGGTTCTTATCTGTTCCAGCAATACCACCGAATCCTTATTGAGACCATAGGCCTCCGAGGATATTTCCACATGAGTCGGAAGTTTTGCTTTATTTATCTGAGAGGTAATAGCTGCAACGATTACGGTTGGACTATATTTATTACCTACATCATTTTGTATGATAATAACAGGCCTTACCCCCCCTTGTTCAGACCCAACTACAGGGCTTAGATCAGCATAAAATATATCTCCTCTTTTCACTATTGTTGTCATCTGGCAAATCACTCTCCGAAAGCTTCGCTTCATATTCTTTTAATTCCTTTATGTCACTTGCAAAGCCCATTTCTGAAAATTCAAGATTAAGTTGTGCCATTTCCCTATATCCTTTTTCCATTTCTGATATTTCATTCAACCTTTTTTTCTCACTAATATATAATATGATAACTTCCCTAATAAATTCACTCCTTTTTTTGCAATCTTCCTTAAGTGCCTTGTTGAATTCATTATATAGTGTTTCTGAGAGGTCTATTACTAATCTTTTAGAATTTGACATATACAAATTAATACCTCCTATTACCCTACGCAAAAGATATATACAAGCTCATTATAGTACCAAATCTGCAGGCATGTCAAAGAAATTATCTATAATTTCACCAATTTTCTACTTGTATTTTTTGCCATAGGGTTTTTTATCTCTATAACTATTCTAATATAACTTTTCAATATTCTCATTTAAGTATATTACAATTTATATGTAAAAATTTTCAGATATTAATTTAAACACTGTATGTATCAATTTTTATATCATCACAAATGGCACCTATATACGTAAGTACTTATTGCATCTGGAAAAATCAATATTAGGCATTAACCAATCCTAATAATTATGTAATACTATACTAATACAGATATAATTTCATATATACATATTATTTATACTGTACCAATTTTTAAATTTATATTCATAATATTGTCATATATAAAAGCAAAGTATGTAAAATTTATTGAAAAATGTAAATTGCCAATATACTACATAATTATATAAATCGCCATCAGGGCTGCACGCAAATGCTTCATAATTTCGCATATGTAATATCAAACCTACTATTCATAATGCATACTGCCAGCTGTTAAAATGCCGGCAGTCATCTTCGTTACCTTATCAAATAATTTTTTACTTTTATCACTTCCCCATTTTTTATATACACCCTTGGAATCCTCTTGCTCATCATACAGAGTACCTCATAACTTATGGTACCAAGAATTTTTGCTATATCCTCCGCATTAAACCTCAAGCCGTCCTTTTCTCCTATAAGCACAACTTCGTCTCCCACATTGACCTCACCTGCATCAGTAACATCCACCATACACTGATCCATACATATATTACCTACTACCGGAGCAAATTTCCCATTTATTATGACTTTTGCCTTACCAAACAGCATTCTGGTATATCCGTCTGCATACCCTATGGGCAAAGTTGCAATGACACTTTTCCTTTTGGATTGAAATTTTCTGCCATATCCCACATACTGTCCGGCTTCCAGTGTCTTTACATGAACTACACTGGCCTTTAAAGTCATAAGAGGTTTTATATTCAGTTCATTCTTGTCCACCTCATTGGAGGGATAATATCCATAAATTATTATTCCAGGCCTGACTGAATCGCAGTAGGTATCCGGCAGCTCCATTATAGCTGCACTGTTGGCTATATCTCTCATGTTTATCTTTATTTTCTTCTCCATCAGCTTATCGTAGAATAATTTATACTTTTCAAATTGCTCCTGGGAATATGTTTTATCCAATTCGTCTGCTGTAGAAAAATGTGAAAACAGACTTTGTATTTCTATATTGGGCAGCTGGCTTATCTTATAAATCTCATCTACGCTGTCATCATTTATTAAAAATCCTATCCTGCCCATTCCTGTATCCACAGCAATATGTATCTTTGCAGTTTTTCCTTTGTCTACAGCTGCTTTGGACAACTTACAGGCATACTCATAGGAGGGCGCTATGGTTTCTACATCATAATCCAATATATCGCCAATAAGGGTATGAGGTATTATGCCAAGCACCATTATGGGTGATTTAATCCCCTTTTGCCTAAGTTCTACTGCCTCATCCAAAACAGCTACTGCCAGCCTTTCCACTCCATTTTCAAGAAGTACCTGAGAAACCTCGAAAGCTCCATGTCCATAGGCATCAGCTTTCACAACTCCTATCAACCTCTTATGACCAACTTTTGATTTTATCTGACCTATATTGTATGTAAGGTTGTCTAAATTAACCTCTTCCCATACCGGTCTGTAATTTCTAAACATCAATGCATCACCTCTGTATAATTGAATGAAAATCAACAATTTTAGTCCGTTAACTCAATTATATACCTTTTTCACAAAAATTGTGAGTACAATATTTCAATATCAATTTATCTCAAACATATTTTCATTCATATCCAGGTTTGCCTTGAAATCAGTATAGTGTACATCTACTCTCTTTCTGCCTGTAGAATCAAATATTTTTAGATAAACAGGTATATTGTGCTTTAAATTCACATACAATTCAGCCCTGCTTATATTTTTGTTGTTTCCAGGTATATCCAAATGAATAATCTGATACTCCTCCTCACTTACCTTTTTAAAGGAATTATCAATCTTTTCATTGGTATAGAGCAGCGATATATACTCTTCTACAAAGCAAAGCTTAAATAAGCTGTTGAAATTTTTATCCATACTGTATTTATCCTTGTTATCAATGTCCTTCACAAAAACTTTATTTCCCCTATAAATAATTACTCTATCTTTACTCAGATCAAATCTATCTCCATACCTGCTGTCATAATACTGTCTGCCGCTGTAATTTACTTTCTGTTTGTCATTTTCTATTTGAATGTTCACACTGCAGGTGTAGCTATTCAGATCCTTTAAATAATATATTACTTTTTCTGTATTTTGAATATTCCTTCCATGAAATAAAAAAATAACAAGTAAAACAAAAGATATACCTATCACTATTAACAGCTTTTTATTCACGTCATTCCTCCTGATTTACAGCTTTTCACTATTAATCTATTCTATTATATCTTCTGATATTACTTTTTTTTGAGTCTATTTCACTGCATCAATTCCTTTATCGAAAAAGGCAGCTGTTCCAAAATATGACTGGCATTTACACAAAACATGTCCCGGGACAGCTTTTCCCCTGAATAACCATGTACAAACGCAGCTATACATGCTGCCTCAAAAGGACAGTATTTCTGAGCTGCAAAAGAAGCTATAATACCAGTCAGACAGTCTCCCATACCTCCGGAAGCCATGGATGAATTTCCCATGGGATTTACAGCTGCTGCATTTCCATCCGTAATAATGGTATTGTAACCTTTTAAGAGTACAATCACCTCATTTTCAGCTGCAAAATCCCTGGCTACCTTCAGCCTGTTTTTCTCTATATATTCAATGTCAAAGCCTGTAATTCTAGACATTTCACCAAGATGAGGCGTCAAAATAACTTTGCATTTTCTACCCTTTAAAATATGGAGATTTCCCTTAAGTACATTGATTCCATCCGCATCAATAACTACATTTTTCCTGGATATGCCCAAGACTTCATCAACTAAATTCAAAGTACTGTCTCCAGTCCCCATACCCGGTCCTATGGCAACAGCATCACTTTTCTCTATTGCCTTTTTCAAATTTAAATCATTTTCCAGCTGAATTGTCATGCCTTCTACCAGTTTTGAACTCAATATTGGCTGTATATCTTTATGGCACCCCAGGGTAACAAGTCCTGCACCGCTCCTAACAGCTCCCTGGGCACATATATAGGCAGCTCCGGTAAATCCTTGAGATCCACCCAGAATAAGCACCCTTCCATAGTCCCCTTTGTGTCCCAATTTATTTCTTTTCTTCAATTTATTTTTTATATAGCTTTTATCCATTATGAATCGGGGTTCGATAAACTTTTGGACAGCCATTTCTGGAATTCCTATATTCTCTACAACCACCTCTCCCGTATACTCATCACTTCCATATCTTAAAAAGCCCTGCTTATACAATTGAAATGTGACAGTCTTATCTGCCTTTACACAGTTACCCATGATTTCTCCAGTATCTCCATTAAATCCAGAGGGAACATCTATAGAAACAGTATATTTGCTGTTTTCATTTATCGATGATATGACAGAATCCTGTATACCCCGTATGTTTCTGGAAAGTCCTGTGCCAAATATGCCATCAATAACAATCTGGCTTTCTTTTATACTTTCCCTAAGCGACAGCATATCCTTCAAAGAATTTACATTGTCCACGCTTATGTGCAGATTTTTCAATATATTATAATTTATACTGCATTCATCGCTCATACCTTCTTCTTTTCCCACTAAAAATACATGAACCTTTTTATCTAAATTATACAGGTGTCTTGCTATGACAAAACCATCTCCGCCATTGTTCCCTTTTGCACAAATTATACAGAAGCTATGGCAGTTTTCCAGATCTATATTCTTGACAACTTTCAAAGCTGCATTTTCCATTAAAACAATACTTGGTATTTTAAATTCACTTATGGCACACTCATCTATCTTCCTGCATGTCTCTATGGATGCCATTCTCAATTTCATCCACCTCCATTACCGCATAAGCTATAGCATTATCCACACCATGTGATATACTCAGATGGATTTTATAGTTTCCGCACTTATTTGCTATTAATCTGGCTTTTCCCTTTAATATCACATTGGGTCTGCCAGAAGCCGCCCTGTCTATTTCAACTTCTTTGAAATCAAATCCTCTAAATCCGGTACCCAACGCTTTTACCACAGCTTCCTTTGCCGCAAATCTTCCAGCTACAAATTCAGGCCTTAAATTTCTATTTTTAAGGTACTCTATTTCATTTTTGCTGAAAACCCTGTCCATAAAATTTGCATGTTTACTAATGGCTTCTTTAATTCTTCTGATTTCAACTATATCCACTCCGATTCCAAATATCAAAATAATTACACCCCCGTTCAATAATTTAATTATACAGCATTTATTACATTTTTCATTAAACAATAAATAAATTTTAATTAAAAAAAGAGGATTTCTCCTCCTTTCTAATATGCTATATAACTTACTTGTTTATCAAAATCCAGAATATATTCATCTACATAATCTCCTATTACATCAACCAGATGTATAGGCGATACCTGATTGTCATACAACAACTTCAGCAGATTATGTACCTTATATCTTTCAGGACTTATACTTTTAATACACTCCCGCTGTACATTTACCAGCTTCCCATCCATTACATCATGTCTCTCCACTTCAATTCCATAGGATTGAACTTTCACAACTTCATTCTGATATGGCACTGACACCTTTTCCTTTAACAACCTGTAAAAATATAAGTATTTCATATTCCTTACTATTTTATTAAAACTAAGATTTTCAACTATCATAAACTCTTCCCCCCGTAATCAGCTAATATTATCAACTAAAACCATATTAGCATATAACTGCAGAAAAATGTGTCAGTTCATGATTAGCCGAATTATAAATTATCTCTCATATATGACAATAAAAATCTTTCACCTGACTTGTGAAAAGTATAAATATACTTTTATGCTATTTATTAACAGTTTTTATTGAGTTTTTGTGTCGAATTTAGATGTATAATGACTATTTATTCTTTTATAATTTCTTTACATAAAATTATAAAATGATATTATTTTATCTGCAAAATCTATGTTTCCCTATAATCTTTATAAGGGGTCTCGACCATATCCATGAACTAGTGGCTGTAGCAGGATTAAAATAGTATATAGCTCCACCGGAAGGATCCCATCCGTTTAGTGCATCTCTTGCCGCATTTATGGAACTCTGTTCCATGTTGGCATGAATCTGGCCATCCACTATAGCAGTAAAAGCACCCGGCTGATATATTACCCCTGGCACCGTGGATGGAAATCTAGGATCCCTGGTTCTGTTCAGTATTACAGCTCCCACGGCCACCTGACCTTCATAAGGTTCTCCTCTGGCTTCACCATTTATCAAACGAGCTATCAGCATTACATTCTGGTTGCTGCTCCCACTTCCTGAGGCAGTACTTCCGCTTGAGGTATTTATTCCCAGTGCCGCCAGGGTGGCATCACCTGCTACACCATCAGGAGTCAATCCGTTTTTGGATTGAAAATACTTCACAGCAGTATAAGTCTGATATCCATAAGCCCCATCTACACTTCCATTATAATATCCCCAATTTTTAAGTTTCGTCTGGATTTGTATTACCGCATTTCCTTTAGAGCCATATGAATAGGCTATGGCCTTTACTGCATTGTTATAAGGAACCAAAAAAAGGGAAGTGGATATATATGTCAGTAATATAGCCAGGATCAGCACTATTTTTGTTTTTAAATTCATAACCTTTTTGGCCATATGACCATCTCTCCTTTAGTATTTATTGAATCTATATTTATCCCTGCTCGAGCATAGTTTATGCACAAATGTCATAAAAAATACATAAAAAAAAGCTGCCAAAATGGCAGCCTTTTTATCCCACTTTTCTCAATCTCTTTTTCCAGCTGGGTATCAATATATCCTCAACAATATCATTTATCACCACTATACCGCACAATTTATCTTCATCATCCGTTACAGGCATGGAAAGGAGATTGTATTTTGAACATTCTTCTATAGCCCTGTTTATTCTTTCATTATGGTTTATGCTTACTACATCATCCACCATGATTTCTTTCAATTTGGTTTCAGCACCTGCCAGTATCAGGCTCTTCAGCGATATAACACCTTGAAGTCTTCCTTTATCGTCCACAATATATATATAATAAGATACTTCATCATCTGGATTGATCTCCCTGAACAATTCAATGGTTTCATTAACTGTTATATTTACATTAAACGAAATAAAATCTTTTTTCATAATGCTCCCCACAGTTTCATCATTGTAATCCATGAGAGTCCTTACTTCTTCAGCATCTCCCTTTTTCATATTTAAAAGTATTTTTTCTGCTGTATCTTCATCGACTTCATCCAGGATATCCGCAATCTCATCCTTAGGCATATTAAACAACACTTCATCCCTCTTGGACTGGCTTAAATTTTCCAGAATATCTGCCTGTATCTTCGGTTGTATTTCTTCTAAAGTATCTGCTGCCAGACCTTGATCCAAACTCTCAAACACCTTTTTTCTATAATTCACATCCATATCTTCCAATATATCTGCCAGATCTGCCGGATGAAGTTTTGAAAGTTTTTTATATGGCACAGAGAGCTTCAAATTATTATTCACCATTTCAAGGGATTCTACATTGTCCCAAATTATAAGGCTGTCCTCTGGTTTTTTATTGAATATATCATAAAGTTTATTTACAATATGTTCCACACCAAGTCTTCTGCTTAAAGCCAGTACACCTGTATCCACAGCTACTACCCTGTATTCACCAGCTATCTTGGCAATCCTGAGATCATTCACTCTCACTAATTTTTTACCGTTTATATCCACAATCTGTTTGTCCAGAAGATGCTTTGACAAAAGGTAGGAGTAACTCTGAAGTATTATTCCCCTTATACCTTCCCCTTTGATTATTATTCTTCCATCATCATCATAAAAATCTATATTCCTGCATTCGCAGTCGGATATTTCCATACCTTCCTTTATCCTGTATCCTATAGCTCTCGGCATACCGTGATCCGTGGATACATATATATCCAGAAGTTTTCCCACATACTCGTTGAATTCATTATAGACCTTCTTATAAAGAACTTTACTCAAGAAGAAACTAGTTAACTTTTTCATAAATATTCCTCCTTCGATCTACGGAGAAATATTTAAATCACAAAAAAGTTAAAAGCAAATTGACTGGATTATCTTGTGAAATCTATTAAAATACTTCTCCGTATATTTCTATTAAATTTTGTACAAAGCTGCACCGACCTCCATAAGGTCCGTTTTCCATTTGACCACACCACCCAAATTAAAAAAATTAAAAAAGAGCCTTAACGGCTCTCCATATACACTAAAACTTTTTAATCGTCCGAGTTTTAGCACTATATAGCTTTAGACAATCTGTCAAGCTGCATTAAATAAAACCTTAATCCGGTAATATCTGTTGACCCATTGGCATCTCTCGATGTTTCCGGGCATCAGCATATGTCTATATAGGAGCCTCACCTAACATAACACGTATAAAATATTATCATTTACATTATAATTATATTACAAATTTACCAGAATGCAATAAGTAAATGCTAAATTTATCAACATTTATCTAATAAATTTTTACTCCCTTCTTTATTATATGTTATACATCTATTTTGATACACAAATTATCCATTGAAATTAACGATTAGGAGCTAAATAGTATAATCATCAACTGATCAGAGCTTATTATTTTTCATGTGTTATAATAAAATTAAAAGAAAAAACCAGAATGGAGAATGCAAATTGCAGCTAAATAAAAATTTTCTACCCATATGCAAGAAAGATATGGAACTGAATAATATAGAACAATTGGACTTTATATTTATAACTGGAGATGCTTATGTGGATCACCCTTCTTTCGGCACTGCCATAATATCCAGAATTTTAGAAAGGGAAGGTTTTAAAGTTGGAATAATATCTCAGCCGAATTGGCAAAGCATAGATGATTTCAAAAAATTGGGCAGACCCAGACTGGCATTTTTAATCAACTCCGGAAATATGGATTCCATGGTGAACCACTATACTGCCACCAGAAAAAAGAGACATGAAGATCTCTACTCTCCAGGCGGAAAACCAGGCTGCAGACCTGACAGGGCATTAATTGTATACTGCAACAGAGCCAGAGAAGCCTACAAGGACGTTCCCATAATAATAGGAGGAATAGAGGCCAGCTTGAGAAGATTTGCCCATTATGACTACTGGAGCGACAAAATAAGAAGAAGTATTCTTTTGGATTCCAAATCCGACATACTGGTATATGGTATGGGGGAGAAATCCATAGTACAAATAGCAAACCTATTGAAATACGGCATGAATATCCACAATATCACAGATATAAGGGGAACTTTATATTCTTCCAGAAATAAAAGCCAACTAAAAGAATATGTAGAAGTGCCTTCCTTTGAGGAAGTACTGGAAGACAAGAGAGCCTATGGAGAAAGCTTCAAGCTGGAATATCTGGAACAGGATGCGGTAAGGGGAAAAATACTGGTGCAGAAACACGGTGATCAGTACATTGTTCAAAATCCGCCACAGTATCCATTGACGGAAGAGGAAATGGATATAATATACTCCCTGCCCTACACCAGAACTTATCACCCAATATACAAAAAATTAGGAGGAATACCTGCCATAAAGGAAATACGTTTTTCCATTACCAGCCACAGAGGCTGCTATGGAGGCTGTTCCTTCTGTGCTCTGACTTTCCACCAGGGAAGAACTATACAACACAGAAGTGAGAAATCCATAATCCAGGAGGCAGAACTTCTGACCACGCTGGATGACTTTAAAGGTTATATACATGACGTGGGAGGACCCACTGCAAATTTCAGACACAGAGCCTGCAAAATTCAGGAAAAAGCAGGAGTGTGCAGAAACAGGCAGTGCCTATTTCCCTTTCCCTGTAAAAATCTGATTATAGATCATAGTGAATACTCGAATTTGTTGAAAAAAATAAGAAAAATACCTGGCATAAAGAAAGTATTTATACGTTCTGGAATACGGTATGATTATCTGATAAACGATAAAAATACAGATTTTTTCACAGAACTGTGCAGGTACCACATAAGCGGGCAGCTGAAAGTGGCCCCTGAACATATAAGCGACAAAGTACTGTCACAAATGGGGAAGCCAAGAATGGATGTTTATAATAAATTTGTAAAAAAATACTTTGAAATAAACAAAAAGCTGGGTAAGGAACAGTACCTGGTACCTTATTTAATGTCCAGTCATCCCGGAAGTGATCTAAATGCAGCCATACAACTGGCGCTGTATATAAAAAAAATGGGTTATACCCCGGAACAGGTTCAGGATTTTTACCCTACGCCCGGAAGCTTGTCTACAACCATGTACTACACTGGTATGAACCCTCTAACCGGCGAGAAAGTCTATGTACCGAAAAAACAGAAGGAAAAAAACATGCAGAGAGCTCTTTTACAATTTAACCTTCCCAAAAACTACAGACTTGTAAAAGAAGCTCTGACTGCTGCCGGTCGTAATGATTTAATAGGAAACGATTCTCACTGTCTGATTCCCAAAAATCCACCCAGAAAAAAGCATTTTTCATGAGTAAACTCCACCTGTGTCTAAAAATTCAGCTGGGCAGCGATTTTTTTCTCACTTTGTTTAAGGCATAGATCAATACAATTATCCAGCTGATATCACCTAATATGGTCTGTGCCAGTATTTTTATCCCCAGCAGCCAGGTTATAAATTCTGCAGAAGTTATAACTGCAGCAAGTATCATCAAGTATATTCCAAATTTATTTGGATTGTTTTTTCCCATAAATGCCAATGTAAAAAATATTACCAGAGTATTAAACACTACATATGCCCAGTATACATAGGAATCTTTGGGAAGAGCGAGAGAATATCCCCATATCAGTGAATACTGATTAACATTTTCCAATACAGCTTCATAATTATAAATTACAAACACATATAATCCACACAATAGAATTGATATTATAAATATGTAATAAAATTTAATATTGTCTTTTCTCATAAAAATGTACATTACAGTAAAAGCCATCAGCGGAATGGCAATTAGATTTAAGAAAAAAGGTATCTTCAGCATATATAAGTATTTCATGTCATCATTTAAAAATAAAATAATAATGGACATATATCTTAACATCATAGCTATCAGAATAAAAAAGGTTATTATTTTTACCTTGGCAGGTAAAAATTTAATCCACATAAGCCCTTGAGCGATCATTATGAACACAATAAACAGCAGACAAATATAAATATAAAATATCATGTACTCTCCTTCTCTCAGCAGCACTTTACTTTATATTTATTAATATCAGGCGGTTTATATTACTACTTTAAACAAAAATCATATATTTCCCTGATTTTCTCAGTTCATCTTTACTCCCAGGACCTTTATTCCACCCTTTATACATTCTATTTCAAGAGGAAAATCGGGACCTTTTTCACCATCTATATCGGTGACTATATTTTCACTGCACTCCACTTCTATCTTATCCGACTTAAAGTATATGAGACCTGCGGTATTTTCCAGATGATCTCCCCTAAGCATCTTTATAAAAAGTGTAATGGTATCCTTTATGACTCCTGCTTTTATTATTATGACATCCAGCAGTCCGTCATCTATCCTTGCCTTATAGGCAAGATTTAAATTTCCGGCAGTCTGCCCGTTAAAAACCATCATAAGGTACATAAGGTACATATCCCCATCAAAAAAAGCAGTTTCGGATTTGACCTTTATTTTAAGCTTTCTCAAATTGGGAAGCTGTTCCAGCCCCTTCACATAATAGGCCAATTTCCCTATGGTATTTTTTAAATTCACATCTGTCTTTTGTGATACATCAGTAAATAGTCCTGTACTCGCCACATTTATAAAATACTTGTCATTCACTCTGCCTAAATCCAAATTTCTAGGCTCACTGTTTATTATCTGTTCACAGGCCTTTTCAACATCTTCAGGTATGCCTATAAACTTTGCAAAATCATTTGCAGTGCCTACGGGAAGAATGGCTATGGGTATATCTATATTTAACCTTTTCATATAATTTACAGCAGTGTCTACTGTTCCATCTCCTCCTGCCACCAATATGTATTTATATGTCTCATCTATTCCCTTAAAAGCTTCTTCCATATCAACTTCAAAGCTGATTCTAAAAGGGATTATCTCATATCCATATTTCTGATGTATTTTGATAACCTTATCTATGCCTGATATTATAGCGTTTTCTCCGGAATATGGATTATAAATAAATTTCACTTTATTCATATTGAACTCTCCTATATTTATATTGTAAATCCAGGTGTTAAATTTTTCATTATATCACCTGATATTATATCACCTAGTATAATAAATCCACAAGATTACCCGGTAGCCTTGTGGATTTATTTACAAATTATTAAATTCTAACTTTGAGATATACTAGGACTGGATATACTGCTGAGTGCATCTCCAGCCTGTTCATTGGATTTGGAATTAGTCGCCAAATCTCCTAAAGATACAATCCCCACAAGGCACTCATCTTCCACCACGGGAAGTCTTCTTATCTGCCTTTCACTCATTATTCTGGATGCATCTCTTATATCCATATCAGGAGAACCTGTTACAGGATTTGAGGACATTACATCTCTTACAGTCCTGGAATTATAGCTCTCACCCTTAACTGCTGATCTTACAGCTATATCCCTGTCTGTTATAATTCCTATAATCCTGTCGCCATCACATACAGGAACAGATCCTACATTGTTCTGCTGCATAATCTCAGCTGCCCTTTCTATGGTATCGCCAGCTTTTAAACTAACTACAGATTTAGTCATTATATCCTTAACCTTCATTTATAAAACACCCCTTTGTATTTTAGATTACAAAGTATATTATGTCCTGAGTTAAGAATTATGTTGCTTATAAATTATTGGTATTTTTGGTCTTCCTCTTATGTATATATATGGAACAAAAAGCTATAATGCACAAAATCATTATGGGCAATATGAATTTTACAGAAAAAGGATCGGATAAATTTTTCCCCATCAACGAATAAGTTACCATCTCCGGCAAAGTTCCCAGCAGTGTCCCAAAAATAAAATCGCTATATTTCATCTTTGTAAGCCCCGCCGCATAGCTCAATGGATCGTAGGGAAACACAAAAGACAATCTCATTACAGTCATGATTCTAAATCCATACTTCTCTATATTTTTGTCCAAATTCAACGCCTTTCCCTTCAAAATCCTATTTACAAATGAACGGCCAAAATATCTGGATAAAAAGAAAGCTACAGTAGCAGAACCAAAACATCCAACCATACTGAGCAAAACAGCTATATGGGCATTGAATATATTCCCCGCTATAATGGACATAATGGATGCAGGAAATATAATAAGAAGCGGTCTCAATGTATACATGATAATGAAGACAATAGCAGAAAGCCTCCCATAACTCTGTATGTAACTTTTAATCTTATATACGTCTATATTGTAGAACTTGTCTTTATAGACAAATAACAAGATTATGATAAACAGAACCAAAACAGCAAATATTATAGATTTATTGATATTTTTTCTACTATTTTTCATAAATCTCCAACTATCCTTCTTATCAATTTATTCTTGAATTCAGACAGAGTTTCCTGCAAAAGAGTGCTTATCTCCATTTAGGGAGACGGAAACATCAGTACCGGTGCTTTCGAGGGAAAAACTATGCAGCTAAATTAAAATGCAAAACATATTTCAATAAAAATTTACAAATAAAAAATTTTACCACTTAACTATTATTAAAAAATGAGTTATAATTATTTTATGTAATTATATACTTTTTACTCATTTTAAGCAATAAAATATTCTATTATTTTTAAGGAGTGACCCTCAATGGCTAAAATAAAAATAGCTAGAAGTACCGTCCCAAATGCGTTTACACTCACTAATCTCAGTTGTGGTATAATATCTCTAATAATGTCCTTTGAAGGAAATTATATATGGGCCGGTTTATTTATATTACTTGCATGTTTAGCTGACAGATATGATGGAAAAGTCGCCCGATTTTTGAAAGTATCCAGTGACCTTGGAAAAGAATTGGATTCACTGGCAGATTTAGTTTCCTTTGGAGTGGCTCCTTCGGTTCTTGCATTTAATCTATATAATTTTTCCAGCCTGGGTCTACTGGGATATCTACTGGTATTGTTGTTTCCAATATGCGGAGCCTATAGGCTTGCAAGATTTAATATCACTGATTTCGATGGAGAATTTTTTGGTATTCCCATAACTTTTGCAGGTATGTTTATGGCACTTTACTGCCTGATCACCATAAAACGTCATATGGCTCCAGAAGTTACAATTTTACTTGTAATAATACTTTCCTATCTTATGGTGTGCAAATACAGGTTTAAAAAATTTTAATCAGTTAAATATTATAAAGGAGAATAGGATATTTACTTATTCTTCTTTTGGATCATCTTCATATATCGTATCCAAATTGTTTAGAAATAACTCCTCATCTATTTCCGTTTCCATATACTGCGCCTTCATTTTTCCCTTGATAATTTCAGTCTTCATTTTGCAATACTCAGCATACTCCCCAGTGGATTTATCTATGGCGCTTACAACCTTGTCAATCACATCCCCCAATTCATTTACCCTATGAAGGGCATCCTTGATTTCTTTCTTATGGGCAGATGCAATGGAATTCAATTCTCCTGCTCCCCCTATAAGCAGTCTGTAACAATTGGTTAATTTAGACAATAAATCTGTCAGGTTATTTATATCACAATAATACTCTTCAATTATCTTCCTATGAGACATATCTATCACCCTGACTAAAATTTATAGTATACTATATTATTTATATTAAAATTATAATAAATTATAACTCTATGCCCTCCTTAGACTAACCTTCATAGAAAACATTTTTTCAAACAAAGATGACTTATTATTCAACCTTAAAAATATTTTTCCTACATTATCGCTTTTTATATCAATATACAGACATTTATCAGCCAAATTCATATTTTCAATTGAAGTATTCAGCTTATGTGTATGATCCAGGGCATCTGCTATCCTCAGAACAGCTATCAACTTCAACAGCTGCTTTTTTTTCATTTCATCGTACAGTTCAATATCACAGTCTACATTTTTTCCGTGACTTCCTGCAATTACAGCCAGACAGCGTCTCAATTGCCAGGGAACATTCTGAAAATTTTCTTCCTGCAATATTATATATTTAGTATGCCACTGATGCCTTGACTTGTTTATAAAACATCCTACATCGTGCAAAATTGCACTGCAGCTCAGAAGATCTCTGCAGTCTCTTGTCAAATAAAAATCTTTATCTAGTACATCATATATTTGTCCGGCGAAACCTTCTACCTTGATTTCATGGTCCATAATATTTCTCACATTGTATTTTTCCGCTGTTTTTAGTACATCATCAATTTTCACATAATTATATATATTGATCATGAAAAAATCCTTTCACTTAATTTATACACTAAATATAATATGAGAGGACTGCTTTCTATATGAACTTATTTTACTACAAGAGATCTATTGAACACTTTATAAAAATAATCCCTGCATTCATTAACCATGCTTATTTCAAGCAGAGATTCCTTTTTTGAAACTATATTTAATATGACTTTTTCCTTTTCAACCTGGATATCTATATCTAAAACATTGCCATCATATGCCCTGTCAAGGAATTTTGAAATATAAAATATAAGAGACAATTTTTCGATTATTTCAACATCATCAGAATCCAGAATCTTGCCAAAATAATCAGATTTTCTAATTTTATTTTCCTCAAAAGTGGACACTACAAAAGCTGCCATTATCTGCTCTCTATGGGTAAGTCCGTATATTTTCAAGTTTCTCACTATATAAAAAGAATATTTTTCCTGACTTCCAAAGCCGAGAGAAACACCACAGTCACCCAGCATAACTGCCGACTTCAATATTCTATAATCTTCATCCCTCATGGGCAGTATATCTGAAAAGGCCGTACATAATTTCCCTGCAAAGCTCCACACCAGTTTTAGATGCTTTTTATCCGAGCCATAATTATTTACTATATTGCTCAAGGAAAAATCAAGTATATTTTCAACAAGCGGAGGATAACTTTTTATCAATTTACCGTAAATCAGCCCCTGCCTCAGTCCACTTTCACTGATACAAAGTTTTTTAGTGCCGCAGTACTTCATCGCTGTAGCTATACAGCAAATGGCACCTACAAATATATCTGCCCTGTCTCTGGATATTCCCCTTACTTTTTTATACTGGGAAATCTCCATGTTTTTTAGAAAACTGTAGATGCCCATCACATCCTTGGAGGAAATCACGTAATTATGTGGATTATTAAAAGGATAATTTATTTTATTTCTATGTATTTTCCCTATAGTTCTGTGACTTCCTCCAACACCTATAAGCGGCAGGCCGTTTGCCTTTTTCAGCCAGCTTATTTTATCAAAATTGGATACGAGAAAAGACTCAAGCTCCTTTATTTTCTTTTGATTGCCTCCCTTGATAGACATAAATCTATCAGTGAGAGTAATTGCCCCCATGGGGATACTTATAGACTCTTTCATCTTTCTATCTTCAACCAGTATGAACTCAGTACTGCTTCCACCTATATCCATTAGAAGTGCAGAATTAATATCAATACTGTTTACTACTGCCAGATAATCAAAATATGCTTCTTCACTCCCTGAAAGCACTCTTATGTCTATTCCTATTTCTTTCTTTGCCCTGTCTATAAATTCCATTTGATTTGAAGCCTTACGTACCGCTTCCGTGGCCACTGCAACTATCTCAGTTACATTATTTGAATCACAGAGCCTTTTAAAATGAGATAATACAATAATAGCCAACTTGATTTTTTCTTCACTTATGGCCCCTTCAGCTGTCATACCCCTTCCCAGCCTCACTATGGATTTTAATTCATCAACAAACTCATAGTTTTTGCCATTTGTAACTTTTACAATCAGCACTCTCATGGAGTTAGAGCCGATATCTATTACAGCCAACTTTTTCATAACCTATCTCCTTATAATTTTAATATATTTATATACTATATAAATCACAAAAATATTTCAACAAATATTGGGAAATAATTTTAAAAGTATGTTATTTGCATGTTAAGATATTGTTAAAAACACAGTATTCACTATCGTCAATAAAGTATAATTTAATTGTACATACTATAATTAATTATTGTACTTAAAATTTATATTGGAGTTGATGCATATGAAAAACGTTAAATCATCACAGACAGTAGCAGCCATAGATGCAGGTTCCAACTACTTGAGAATGAGTATTGCCGATATAAGTCCCGACGGCAGCATCAATGTGTTGGAAGATTTAATCAAACCTACCAATATAGGAAAAGATACTTTTTCAAGCGGCAGAATATCTGTGGATACCATTCATGATACATGTAATGCCATAAAAGGATTTACACAGGTAATGAAAGATTACAAAATAAAAAATTACAAAGCCGTATGTACCAGTGGAATACGAGAGGCTGAAAACAAGCAGTATATCCTGGAACAGATAAAACTCAGGACAGGAATAGAAGTAGAGGATATAAATGTATCACAAGAGCGTTTTTATATGATGAAAGCTTTGAAATACGATATGTCTGAATCTGATTTTTTCAACAAAAAAACCACATTGGTGATAAATATAACCACAGGCTCAGTGGAAGCCTCAATTTTTGAAGATGACAAATTAAAATTTACAGAGCATATTCAGATAGGATCCTTAAGATTAAAGGAAACTTTTGCAGGTTTGGAAAATAAGATTATGAATTTCTCCAATTTAATGAAAGAATATGTAGAAAGTAAGCTATACTGGATAAAATCCGGCACCAGACATTTAAAAATAGAGAATCTGATTATAATAGGAGGTGAAATACATACAATTGTCAATTTAATCAACAGCAGGGGCAGCAGCTCGAAAATAGAAAATGTAATACTGGGAAAAGATTTCAAATCACTGTACAATGAAATTAAAAATATGACAGAAGATCAGATTACTTTCAAATATAAAATCAGTGCCAATAAAATAAATCTTCTGCTTCCCACACTGCTCATATTCAACTGCTTTTTCAAAATGGCAAATACAGAGAGTGTATACAACCCCGACATAAGTCTGAGGCTGGGAGTTCTGCAGGATCTCTCCGATAGGATTTTTAATCTTCCCCGCAGGACAAAGCTTATAGATGATATATTGAGCTCCATAGATCACATTGCCAGTAAATATAAAATTGACAAAACCCATTCCAACTACGTGGAAAAAATTGCATTGTCTATATTTGATCAAACTTTAAAAATTCACAAGATGGGTGAAGCAGAGAGACTGTATCTGCAGGTATCCAGCAGACTCCATGATATGGGTCAATTTATAGATGCGGTAGACCCTGAAATTCAAGCCTACAATATAATAATAAATCAGGATATAATGGGGTTTTCATACAGAGAATTAAACATAATAGCCAGCACAGCCAAATATCATTGGGATATGATGCCTAAAGAATCAGATTACAATTATTCTATTCTGGATTCCAAAGACAAAATGACTACATCCATGCTGTCCGCCATTTTAAAATTATCGGAGGCACTTGATACATCTCATCTCCAGAAAATAACAGATATAAAACTTACAAAGAGCGGTGATATGTTATTTTTCAACATTACATCAGAAAAGGACATAAGCCTTGAGGAATGGGCTTTTAACAGCAAAGCAAACTTCTTTCAGGAAGTTTTCGGTATAAAACCAACAATTTAAGGAGGCTCGATTATGGGTAAATTTGACAAAAGTAAAAATTTTATAAACAGGGAACTAAGCTGGATAGAATTCAATAAAAGAGTACTTGAAGAATGCAGAGACACAAACCATCCTCTCTTTGAACGTTTAAGATTTCTTTCAATTACCTGTTCCAATTTAGATGAATTTTTCATGGTAAGAGTTGGATCCCTCATGGATCAGATAAAAGCAGGTTTCAACAAGGCGGATCCTGCAGGATTGACTCCAAAAGAACAGCTGGAGGAGATATATTCAAGCGTGACAAAATTAGTGGCAAAACAATGCAGCTATTATAATCGTTCTTTAAAAGTGGCTCTTGGCAAGGAAAATATAAAATTTTTAAAACCTCAGGACCTGGATGAAAATCAGCATAAATTTATAAAAAACTATTACCGTAAAAACGTTTTTCCTGTCCTGACTCCAGTACTTTTAGACAGCAGCAGCGCCTTTCCCCTGCTTTTAAACAAGAGTCTGAATATAGGGCTTATGGTTGAAAAAAAAGGAGTCAAATCTTTTGCCACGGTCCAGGTACCCTCGGTACTTCCAAGAATAGTGGTTATACCAAGTGAAACCAGCTTCGATATAATTCTCCTGGAGGATATTATAAAATCCAACCTGAAAACTCTTTTCGGCACTGAAAATATATTATCCTGCGGATGCTACAGAATAACAAGAAATGCAGATATGACCGTGGACGAAGAAGGAGCAGAAGATCTGCTTGAAGCCATAGAAGAATCTCTAAAGCAGCGTAAATGGGGTGCTGCAGTAAGACTGGAGCTTGAAAGGGGAATAGGCAAAGACATAGTGAGAACCCTTGAAAAAGAGCTGGAGATCTCCAGAACTCAGGAATATATTTTAAATGTTCCACTGGACTTGACCTTTTTAAATAAGCTCATATCCGTAAAAAAATATAAATACCTGTGCTACGATCCCATAAAACCGGTAAATCCGCTGAAACACGTAGAAGATGAAAGTATTTTCTCTATTATATCAAAAAAAGACATACTTTTAAGCCATCCTTATGAATCCTTCGAACCTGTTATAGAGCTTGTAAGACAGGCTGCGGAAGATCCTATGGTACTTGCCATAAAACAGGTTCTCTACAGAGTCAGCGGGAATTCCCCCATTGTAAGATCCCTTATAAAGGCAGCTGAAAATGGCAAGCAGGTAACGGTACTGGTGGAATTAAAAGCAAGATTTGATGAAGAAAACAATATAATATGGGCAAAGCAGCTGGAAAAAGCCGGATGTCATGTGATCTACGGATTAGTTGGACTTAAAACGCACTGCAAACTGCTCTTAGTAGTCAGAAAAGAAGAGGACGGCATAAAAAGATACGTTCATATGGGCACCGGCAACTACAATGACGTAACTGCAAAAATATATACGGATCTGGGACTTTTCACATCGAATCCCTATTTTGGTGAAGATGCATCTGTAATATTCAATATGCTTTCAGGCCGTTCCATTCCCACGGAGCTGAAAAAAACCTGCATAGCACCGCTCAATCTGAGAGAAAGATTTTTATATCTCATAAGGCGGGAGACAGATAATGCACTAAAGGGCAAACCTGCCAAAATAATTGCCAAGATGAATTCACTGGTAGATAAGCATGTAATTGAAGCCCTGTACAATGCATCCTGTGCAGGCGTAAAAATACAATTAATCGTAAGAGGCATATGCTGTTTAAGGCCAAATGTAAAAGATGTAAGTGAAAATATAACTGTAACAAGCATTGTGGGAAGGTTCCTTGAGCACAGCAGGATATATTATTTTTACAATGATGGCGAAGAGGATCTGTACTTATCCAGTGCAGACTGGATGAACAGAAATCTGGACAGAAGAGTGGAACTTCTATTTCCCATAGAAGATGGTGATGTGAAAAATAAATTAAAGAAAATACTTAATATACAGCTAAACGACACAATCAAAGCCAGGATATTGACCAGTGACGGTTCTTATTCCCATATAGACAAACGCGGTGGAAAACAGGCCCTGGACAGCCAGAAATTATTTTATGAATCAACTTTAGACACAGATAAAGGTCATTTAAACAAAACAGAACGTTCCAAAAAAAAGTGGCGTGAAGAGGGCTTCGAAGTACGCCGATCCCAGGAATAAAAAAACAGGCACTGTAAAAAGTGCTTGTTTTTATTTTGTCCTATATATGCTTCCAGCCTGTTCCTTGAACATTTTGTAGGCTTCCAATGCTTCGGCAGCTTGTTCCGTAGAAAGGGAATTATATCCAGTCTGTCTGTCGTAGCTGAACCCTCCATCTGACTTATAGCTCAAAAGCACATCCATTAAATTCTTTCCATTCCTAGTAAACTGACTGCTTGTAGGATCCACTCCATTGCTGCAAAGAGCAATAATAACCTGAGACAGGCTTTGGCTGTTTACAGTCCCCATGGAAGAATATTCTCCACTGCTGTCCTGCATGGAAGAAAGTTTTTCGATACCCGCATCTATGACCTGTTTCACGTCTTGTCTATCCGCATAGGGTGCCAAAGCCGTAAGTGCCATGGCAGTCATATCTGTATCCGCTTCATCACCGGCAATACTCCATCCATTATCAGCTGTTCTGGCAGCTAATATCTTGTCTATAAGTTCATCTCTGGTAATAAGGGCATTGCCCGGCACCTCAAAATTTCCGGAATCCAAAGCTATAAGCCCGAATACAGCCGCATTTGTTCCCTGATTATCTATATTGGAATTATTGTATATCTTTTCCACCAGATTATATCCTCCAAAATTTGTAGGATCCTGCCCCAATAAAGATAGAGCAATGGTCATTCTCTCATAATCTGTAGGATCAAGAGAATCCACCTGTGATGAGCTCAGTTTATTTTCAAGGGAGGTTAAATAGCTTGAAGGAACTTCCTTTCCATATCTGCATACCACCAATGCCTGCCATTCATCTTCAATTCCATCTTTTAAAATCTTATCTACAGTTGTATCCAGTGCACTTTCTACCTGGGACTTGTAATTGTAATCCTGGGAAGCCGGGTTCAACTGAAAAGTATATTTTACTGCATTTTTCAAATATTTATTTCCTGCAGAGTGAACCTTGTTTCCTATATTCAAAGTATAAATCTCACCCTGTTTATATCCTCCTTCCGGAGCATCTACCTCTATTTTGCTGCTGTCAAGCAGTTTTATACCGACATCTACTATATTTCCAGTACTGTCGGTCACAGCTATAGCATTTTTGGTTTCTTCATCAAAACCCACAGGCTTATTGAATTTTACGGTCCAGGGCTTATTGGAATCAGTTATGGATTTGTCCACTGAAGCTGCCCTGGCAAAAAAAGGCTGAAACAACATTGCCGAAGTCACTACCGAACACAAAACCACATACTTCACTTTTGATTTTAACATCTTATATTCCCCCCACATTCATTTTAATTGCTGTATCCATCTTTAACGTATTTCCATATTACAGCATCACCGCTGTTGAGTACATATTGTCCACTCCCTGTAGTCGCCTTTACAAATTGGGATTCTCCCTTTTTCCTCACATAATAACACCATCCTGATAGAGGACCTTCTGCTTTTTCCTTCAATCCATTTATATCAGAGAAATAAACTGTAGAACCACTTCCTTTTGCAGTGTAACTTATTTTTGCTCCATCAAGAGCTTTTTGAGTTACATACCCTACAGTCTGTCCATCTATACCATTTAAATTTTCTCTCAGAATAACTGCATTTCCATGAACTGCATCAATAATTTCAATGGAAGACTCTGCTTCCGGATTCTGGGAATCAGTCCCGGATGTACCGGAACTTTTAGAAGCTCCCTTATGATTTGTGGAAGCCTGACCAGTTTTGCCATTTTCTTTTGAAACCCCATTTGAATTAATGGAACTGGAAGTTTCAGTTGATTTACCGGATGCATCAGAACTTTCCTCTCCATTTTTATTAATACCATTTGGGCTTTTCCCAGTCTGAGATGTATTGCCTGATTTATTTTGCTCATTTTCAGCACTCATCTGCTTGTTTGAAATAGTACTGTTATATACGCTCTGTGCCTTTATTGCAAAGATGAATATCACAGCACAGACCACAACAGCAGCTGCAATTATCATATATTTTTTCTTTTTATTTCTCATCAACCTTATCCTCCTTTTCAGTGTCCATATAACTGATAATAAGCCTTCTCCTATAACGCTGCAGCACCGGCAAGAACCTGTTGTAAAATATAATAGAGAATACAAAAGAACTGATTCCATGCAGAATATCAAAAGTCAACCCTGAGAGGTATGCAACCGCAATGGCCTTTAAGCTTATAGGCTTTACAAAAGCCAGTATATATTGTATGTTCATAATCCAATCAAACATAAAACCAAATAAAAAGCAAAGAATGGAAAATTTAAAAGCTGAAATTTTTCTGTTGTTTTTTCCCAGCATTCCTGAAATAATTCCCACAAGTCCCCAGGAGAACATCTGCCAGGGAGTCCAGGGACCCTGCCCGAAAAATATATTGGACAAAAATGCAGTGGTGCTTCCAATTAAAAATCCCTCATAAGGCCCAAAGGCAAAACCAGAAATAGCCACTAAAAAAGTAACAGGTTTCACATTCGGCAAAACAGCAAAAATTATCCTGGCAACAGCCGCAAAAGCACTCAGGGTAGCTATGATGGCAATTTCCTTGGTACCTGCGTGGCTTTTTTCAAAATAAAAATAGCTCATAAAAAGTATTGCAAAAACCCCCACAGTACATACAAGAGAAATCCCGGTTTGAAAACTGCTCCTAACTGTGAGCACCATAAGCACTATGATTATAAAAGAAGTGACTGTGATAATCAATTTTTTCATATTGAACACCTTTCAAGGGCTTCTTCCAAAGTAAATATGCTATTGTCCCTGTCTCTAAACAATTTATTCATGGAAGTCGTATAAAATATTCCATCTGCCAGTACCTGCTTCTTATTCCCATCTGCCACAATGCTGCCATTGAACATAATCATATATCTCCTGCAAAAATTACTGGCAAAATCCGTATCATGAGTTACCAAAATAATAGAAGTTCCCTTTCTATTGAGATTTTGAAGCAATTTCCCCAATTTATATTTAAGTCCGCTCTCAAGACCTCTTGTAGGTTCATCCAGAAGAATCATATCAGGCTGCAGTACAAGTATGGACGCTATAGCCACCCTTTGGCGCTGTCCTCCGCTTAAATCCCTGGGATTTTTATTCCTTAAATCATATATTTCAAGCTCTCCTAAAATATCTTCCACTATCTTTTCATCGTATATTCCATAATTGTCCATAGTGAATTTAACTTCTTCATAAACACTGTCTTTGGACAGGTAATCATTGGGATTTTGGGATACATATCCTATATGCCTCGCTATCTGCTTTATATCCATCTTCGAAGTATTTTCTCCATAAAGCTCTATGCTGCCTTCGTGCTTCACAAGTCCCAGGATAGCTTTAAGGAGGGTGCTTTTGCCGGCGCCATTGGCTCCCATTATGGCAATGAACTCACCATCTTTCACGGTAAAATTTATATTTTCCAGGATCTCCTTATTTCCATATCTGCAGTTTAATTTTTTTATAGAAAGCACTTCCTTCTCATCATCCTGGATTGCAGCAGCAGCAACTTCATTATCAGGTTTAACACTAAGAGAGCTGTTTAAAATATTCACCCTGGCATCTTTAAAATTTCCGGGCATTTTACTGAAATTCATTTTTTTAAAAAACTTGAGATAATCGGGCATAAACATAAACTGACTTTTATTACAATTAAAATAAAAATCCTTTTTGTCTTTAAACAGTTCCAAACTCCCGTTATTCATGACGGCAACGGAATCCACCGTATCAAACCATCTGTTCACTCTCTGCTCTATAACTATTATGGTTATTCCAAGTTCCTCATTTATTTTTCTCGTTATATTCAGCATTTCCTCCGCAGAAGATGGGTCCAGCTGGGAGGTGGGTTCATCCAGTATTATACAGCCCGGCATGTATACAAGAGCAGAAGCCACCGCCACCTTTTGCTTTTCTCCTCCAGAAAGAGAAGTTATATCCCTGTCGGCAAGATGAAGTATTCCTGAAAACTGAAGTGCCTCATAGACCCTTCTCCTTATAACTTCCTCATTTACACCTATGTTCTCAAGTCCAAAAGCTACCTCCCTGTGGACTTTGTTCATCATAAGCTGTTTTTCAGGATCCTGAAATACCATGGTAACTTTCCCTGCCCTTTCCCTATGGTTCATATCCTTTAAAGTCTTTCCATCTACCTTTATTTCTCCGCCTATGGTTCCCCCATAAAAGTTAGGCACAGTTCCCACTATCGCTCTGGCAAGAGTAGATTTCCCGGATCCGGATTTTCCTGCTATTAGCAGGAAATCATTTTTTTCCAGCTGCAGATTTATGTTTTTCAAAGATCGCTTCTTCTCCATGGGATAAGTAAAATTCAAATTGCTAATCTCTATATATGCCATACTTTCTCTCCTCGCCGTTTAATATTACAATTAATGAAACAGCTACTATAAAGGCAAAAATCACGGCTATCCCGATATTGATGAAATTTACAATAGTTACACCATCGTATATGTTAAATTGTACCCATCCTTTAAATTGAGCTATTCCATAAAATATAATCAGAGCAGTGCTCAAAACAATTACCTGCCAGTCCCTTGCCTTAAATTTCTGCCTCTCATAGACACTTCTGTTCCCGCTCAAAAAGCCCCTTACATAAGCCGCCTCTCCTATATTGAAGGAACCTTCCATAGAATCCTCCAGTAGTATTGACATAATAGGAATATAACTTGCAGCTTTTTCTCTGGTTTTTTTCTTGTCAAATACCACACCTCTTATTTCATAGATTTCCTTCAGATTTTTAAATCTATTCTTTAAACTGGGTATAAGCTTGAAGCTTATCATAAGCATGAGAGTGGATTTGGGCATTATGGAGGAAAAATAAGAAACCGCTCTGTCAGAATCAATCATAAGCTCAAGTATTATAAAAAGATATATTACCGCCAAAAATTTGAATGACATAATCACCGCATATAAAAATGCCTCCAGAGTAAACCTTTTATGAAACAGATAAAACAATGTAGTTCTCCCTGAACTGACAAAGAGCACATTCAGTAAAATTATAAAAAAAGCTATAGGCATAAAATAGTACAGCGCCATTTTAAATTTATGTTTCTCACTGCAAAAAGCCATTATAGATAGCATAAACATATAAACAGATGCCAGCAGCACCGGATTGTCATTGGAAAATATTATTATCATCATGCACAGGAAAACTACGGAAGCCGTCAGCACGTGGTATTGTTTGAAATCAATGAAATACCTGGATTTTTCCTCATCTTTGTAAGTCACGAAATTCACTTCCTTATCAGCTGCCTAGAGAATGGCCGCAAGCAACAGCCATTCTTTAAGTATTCCCCAAAATATCATTTTACATTAACTACACAACTTACCGTTTCAGCATGTGTATTGTATTGGGGTTTTACAGTTATAGTTGCAGTTCCCTTACTTACTGCAGTTACATTCCCATCTGCATCCACTGCAGCAACGGAAGGAGTATCGCTTGTCCAAATCAATGCTTCAGTGGTATTATCCGGTGCAGCAGCTGCTGTAAGTTTTTCAACATCTCCCACATTTAAATCTAAATCTGATTTATCCAGGGTTATGGAATCTATATCTCTAAACGGATTGGCAAAATCTGCTGTAAAAAACATATCTATCTTGTCACCATCTTTAAGTTTATACGAATCTATACCACCTTGTGCAGATTCACCATTTATATTATAGGACCAACCACTGTAAAGTCCTCTATCATCTGACTTTTGCCCGTCTATCATATTCACATAATGTCCCCAGGAAGGATCGTTATAAATCTCATAAGATATGTTATTTTTATAAAACATGGTTGTAAAAAGTCTATATACTGTCTCTCCATCTTTTACTTCTCCGTCCTCAGCTTTTATGTCTTCATTTAAAATGTTCCCATTATATCCTGTAATATTTAAAGACACATTTATAGCTTCACCCTTTTCAACCGTTATACTGCAAGAAGATGATTTGCCACCGTCTTCCACAGTTGCCGTTATATCAGTTTGTCCGGGTCCCACTGCAATTACATTTCCATATTCATCCACTATGGCGACAGTGGAATCATCACTTTTCCAATTTACTTTTTTATCGGTTGCATTTTCAGGACTTACAGTTGAAGTTAATTTTAAGGTTTCCTCTTCTTTTAATGTTGACCGGGTTTTATCCAGGGTTATGGAATCCACAGGAATGTCGGTGGTATCAACATCCGTAAAATTCTTGTATACAGAACCCTTTCCATCTTTAAAAAGTTTATAGGCTGTAATAGCCCTTAGTCCCTGTTCTGTAGCATAGGAATCTACAGTTTTATCTGTATTCCACGGGCTCCAGAATCCAGTATTGTCACTTACTGCAAATTTAAACAGGGCACTTATGGGATTCCCTCCGCTTTTTATAAATCTATCATCTGAGGCAGGATCTATTCCATTGTCACAAAGACCTATTATGACCATCTCCACACTGTTTGGATTTTCAATTCCATAGGATGCATATCCTCCATCTTCACTTTGCATGGAAGAAAGTTTGTCTACAGCAGAATCAACAGCTGACTTCACATCTTCCCTGTCTTTATAAGGTGCAAGGGCTGAAATTGCCATGGAAGTCATATCAGGATCTGCAGTATCTCCAGAATAAGTCCATCCTCCATCACTGATTTTATAACTTAAAATCTTATCCACAAGTTCCTGTCTTATACCATCAGGTACAGTAAAGTTGGCAGAATCCAAAGCTATTAGTGAATATACATAATCATTGACTCCCTGCATGTACTGCTCACCATTATATATTTTTTCCACCAGATTCTTGCCTGCAAAATTTGTAGGATCTCCTCCTGCCGCCACTATTCCAATTACAGTTCTGGCATAAGTGGTAAAATATTTAAAATATTCATCTTCGGAAGTACTTTTTATTTTCTGTTGAAGATCTGTAAGATAATCAGATGGAATTGGTTTTCCAAGTTTATTTAATTCCATAACCGTCCAATCATCTGGTGACGAAGATATTTTTGAAGTTACGCCATTTATAAGATTATTTATATCAGTATCATAATCCACAAAGTTCCTGTATACAGAACCTTTACCCTGGTTAAACAATTTATAGGCCACAAGAGCCCTAAGCCCCTGTTCTGTGGCAGAAGGATCTACACTCTTGATCACATTTCCATCCACACCATAAAATCCGGAGTTATCGTCAGCTTTAAAACTCATTAGGGCATCTACAGGATTCTTGCCATTCTTTATAAAAGCAGTATCTTTAACAGGATCTATACCACTGTCACAAAGAGCTATTATAACCATCTCAACGCTGTTTGGATTTTCCACTCCCCAGCTTGCAAACCCCCCGTTTTCACTTTGCATGGAAGAAAGTTTATCTACAGCAGCATTCACTGCAGAATTTACATCGGACCTATATTTGTAAGGTGTGAGAGCCGAAATTGCCATGGAAGTCATATCAGGATCCGCAGTATCTCCATAGAAGGTCCATCCGCCATCGCTGGTTTTGTAACTCAAAATCTTGTCTACAAGATTTTGTCTTGTCCAGTTTACTCCATCAGGTACTGAAAAATTTGCCGAATCCAATGCTATTAACGAAAATACATATGCACTTATTCCTTGATCTGCCATAGACTTTTCATCATAATTATATATCTTTTCTACCAGATTCTGTCCTGCAAAATTTGTAGGATCTTCTCCTGCTGCCACTACTCCAAGAACGGCTTTGGTATAATCTGTAGGCTGTTTCAAAACTTTATCCGGAGTATCTTTTATTTGTTGCTCAAAATCAGAAAGATATTCATCTGGAACTGCTTTCCCAAGTTTATTTAACTCCATAGCTGTCCAAGCATCTATTGAAGAAATATTTGAAGTTATTCCATTCACAAGACTATTTATATAAGATTCATAATCATTATAATTTTTTGCCTTTTCATTTGTAACAGTAACTGCACAACTAGCAGTTTTGCCACTGTTTTTAGTAGTAACTGTTATAGCTGCGTTACCCTGTCCAACAGCTGTTACAATTCCATTTGAATCCACTGCTGCTACCTTTTCATCACTGCTTGACCAAGTTACATTTTTATTGGAAGCGCCCTCAGGTTCTACAGTTGGAATCAATCTCAATACATTTCCCTGTGCCATCGTAACTTCCGAAGTATTCAATGTCACACCTGTAACATCTATAGTAGAAGAAGAACCACCGCCTCCGCCGCTGGAAGATACATTTACTGTTTTGGTAACACTGCCCTTATCCTGCCCGCTATCTTTTTCAGCCTTTATATCATGGGAACCTGAAGTTGTTACAGTTATATCTGCATTTCCATTTTCATCTGTAGCAGCTGATGATTTGCCGTCTACACTTATAGCGGCACCATAAACAGGTTTTCCCGCGCAGGTAAATTTCACCGTTATTGATTTTCCTGCTTGAATTGAATCAGGTATACTTAAACTCAGCGGAACAGCAGTAGTACCCGGATCCACCAGATCATGCCAGTCCCATTTATGATAATCAAGGTTCAAGGTACTTCCTGGCTGGATATTTACACTTTGAATACCTACTCCAGTACGAGTTCCATTTAAATATATGAACCAGTCAATACCATAATATCCTGATTTTCTATCCGAATCAGAAAGTCCGCTTATTGGCACGGAAGAGTTTGAATCTATGGATGTTATAAGTCCTGAAGACTCATTTACACTTGCCATGCTCTTAAGATAATCAAGAGCATTTTTACTGCTGTATATATCAAAAACCTTCTGTTTGATAATAGTGCCATTATCCCGGCTAATAACAAGAGTAAAATTATTGCCAGTTGTAGGAACAACAACTCCGCCGCCTCCTGTACCAGGCTTGGTTTCATCCCCTATGCCGCCGCTGGTGGACTCTCCATTGAAATAATGGATAAGGTCGTCCAGAATTACAGCCGGAACTACCGAAGTTCCCCCCAAAGCAGTGAGCATTGTCTTATCAGACATGTTTTCCTTTAAAAAATCTGCTGTCTTTGAAGCAACCGTATCATCGGTCAGAACAACCGGTGCAGATTTTGTAGCTGCAAGAGCCGCACCGGAAAGAGCATCTGCGAACTCATCTCCATTAGGTCCATTTCCTCTTGCTATATATACATTGTTGAAATTAAGATCGGATTTGAAATTTTGGAGTACAGCCAAATTGGTATCAAATCTGGTGGCTCCTCCAAGTCTCATGACATTTGTAAAAGAAGATTCCAGACTGCTGGATATAACTCCTGTGCCGCCTATTATGTAAGTTTTCACTATATTCCTGTTTTTCAGATAATTTTTCACTATCTGGGGAAGCTCATCGTTTTGGGACAGCAATATAGGCATCTCTTTTTCAGCAGCTATTGCAGATATTGAAAGACTGTCGGCATAGCCGCTGCCGGAGGCAACTGCAATATTACTCACATCTCCCAATTCTTCCGCTACTTTTACAGAAGTCTCGTATCTATCTTGTCCACCTAATCTTTTTATCTGGCTGACACCAATCTCCTTAAGCTGTAATTCCACATAATCTGATAGGGAACCTGTTCCTCCAATTACAAATACTCTGTCCGCTTTCAGTCTTTTAAGCTCTTTCACAATTTCATCACTTAGGGAATCCTGCTTTGAAAGTATTATGGGAGCATTGTATTTTTTCGCAAGAGGTGCTGCACAAAGTGCATCTGCATAGCCATATCCCTGGGCTATTACTGCAGTAGCTGCGCCATACTTCCATCCCTCCTGGCTTATTTTCAGAGATGTTTCAATTCTATCCTTCCCCCAAAGCCTATTTTCATTTGCAGCTGTGCTCATATTGCCGGTGCCGGCCGAATCTGCCTGTACATTCCCGGTAAAACACGATAAAGCAATCCCTGCCAAAAATAAAAGCATTACAATTTTACTAATGGTTTTTCTCATATCATAATCCCTCCTCACAAACAAATATTTGATTTCAATAAAATTTTTCATAATATGGCAAAGAGACCCTGGCGGGCCTCTTTTTTATATCTCAGCAAAATTATCTATATCTCTATTTCTTATAGATAAAGTATACAATATCTTCTTTCCCTCCGAAAAAATCAACAAAATGTCAGGCAGGCTTCCTGGCTCAGATTCATCTTACTCCCTTATCTTCCCAGATACATTACTAGTGACATAAACAAGGTTTCATCTTCTATACAGTAGCGGTGGGACTGCAGTATTTTTTATACTTTTCCTTTTAAATATTAAAATATCACCTAACATCAAATATTAAATTTTTACAAATTATTTGTTACTCTATTGTTAAGTATATGGTATAAACTTTATTCAGTCAATAGATATACATTTAAACAGATACGACAAAATGGGGAATGTATTTTATAAAATACATTCCCAAATCATCACAATATATATCGTCTATTCACAGTATCTGCATTTAAGTCTTTTTTCAAATTCTTCTATAAGCTTATCCCTGAATTTAGGATGGGCAATTTTTATAAGCTCCTTATGTCTTTCCCTCAAAGACTTCCCTTTAAGCTGGGCTATCCCATACTCTGTAACTACATACTGTATATCATTTCTGGAAGTTGTCACTGCCTCCCCTTCATTCAGGAAAGGAACTATTCTCGATATTTTACCGCCTCCTGTAGTGGAAGATATGGCCATAATGGATTTACCTCCTTGGGCCATACTTGCGCCCCTTATAAAGTCAATCTGCCCTCCCACTCCGCTTATTTGTTTCACACCTATACTTTCGGAAGATATTTGTCCAGTTAAATCAATCTCCACACAGGAATTTATGCACACCATTTTATGATTTTTCATAATCACCATGGGATCATTTACATAATCCACAGGATAACATTCAACCATGGGATTGTCATCTACAAACTCATACAGCTTCTTGCTCCCCATAAGAAAAGTCGTAATTATCTTCCCCCTGTGGATAGTCTTTTTTCTGCTTGTAATGACTCCAGATTCAACCAAATCCACAACCCCGTCAGATATCATCTCAGAATGTATCCCCAGGTCCTTCTTATCTTTTAATGCAGACAGCACCGCATCCGGAACAGCACCTATTCCAAGCTGAAGGGTTGAGCCATCTTCTATAAGTGATGCACAGTACTCTCCTATTTTTCTCTCCACATCTCCTATCTTAGGAGATGCCATTTCAATTATAGGCTTGGAAATTTCAACTATATAATCTATATCCGAAATGTTTATAAAACAATCTCCCAGAACTCTAGGCATATTTTCATTCACTTCCGCAATCACCAGTTTTGCGCATTCTGCCGCCGGCTTTATATAATCATCAGATACTCCAAAGCTGCAAAAGCCATGCTTATCCGGCCTGCTTACCTGAATCAAGGCCACATCTACAGGTATATAATTTTCTCTAAACAGTTTGGGAACTTCATGAAAAAAACATGGAATATAGTCAGATCTTCCTGAATTGACTGCCTCTCTTGTATTTTTTCCCAGAAACAAAGAAGTGTAATGGATATGATCTTCCAGTCCTTTCTGTACATATTCGCTTTCAGACATGGAAATCATACTGTATAATTCTACATCTCTATATTTTGTCTTGTTTTCTACCATAGCATGAAGAAGGGTCAGAGGTTCAGCACAGCCATGTCCAAAAACTACATTATCGCCGGATTTGATTTTAGATACGGCTTCATCAGCACTGACCAATTTATTCTTATACAAATCTTTAATTTTCATAAAAACCATTTCAACATCACTCCTTCAATATTAGTAAATAAGTATAGAATATAAATTTTGACAAGTCAATAAATATTTAAGAAAAAATCCATAAAAAGTTATTTACACCTGCGGCAATTCATATCTATTTATTTTTATATGATATCCTCTAATAACATTTTACCGGAAATCAGCTTTGAAAGATATATATTTCTTATATTTACAAGATCACTGCACATGGAATTATTTTCGGCCATCTTTTCATATAGTTTTAAAACCAATTTATTAAATTTCATAATTACATTGTCAGGTGGAATAATAACGGGAATATTTCTCAATTCCCCTAGAGAAATGTACTTCTGACTCTTTCCCATCACTCTGGCTCTTATATAGTTCTTAATTTTATCCGAAGACAGATACAGGAAAATAAAAGCCGACATCTCCTCAGCTGCAGATGTCTTTATAAGCCCTATATTTTTTATGGCATAATCTATATATTTATCTTGGACAAGCAGCGTGTTCCCTATAGTGCCAATCATGGTTATCAAAATATCAAATTTTTCCACCCTGCTTCTCCTGTTGATTTCCCTGAAATCCTCTCTGGATATTAATTTCACATTTTTGAACTGAATCCCGTTGTTTTTTATATTTCTGGAGGTTATAAGCTTATATCCTTTTTCTTTTCTCTTAGGTGATTCATGAGTTCCATCCGTCACATGAACAATATCTTTCATTTTTTCAACTTTCCATCCCCTGGGAATTGAACCGAATTCGGTTTTCTCAAATTCTTCTTTTTTAAATGGTCCAAAATCTACAAACCAATATTGAAAAATAGTATATGCTATTTCACTCATGATTTTATTCATATCATGGTTGATCTTAATTCTGCTATCCAATGGACAA
Source organism: Clostridium luticellarii (assembly GCF_002995845.1). Classification (GTDB taxonomy): domain Bacteria; phylum Bacillota; class Clostridia; order Clostridiales; family Clostridiaceae; genus Clostridium_B; species Clostridium_B luticellarii. The sequence continues at coordinate 94,750 of NZ_PVXP01000005.1, forward strand.
AGCATTGAAATGATCTTTTCCTGCTGACCCATAGGCGGTAAATATACTTTTAGGTTCTCGATAATCCCTTTTGTAATGAGGTTGGCAGTGCTTTTTTTACGAATCATGGAAAGCAATTTATTTTGTGTTTCATCCCACATTAAAAAATATTTTAGGAAAAGTGGATTCATGATGTTTTTTCTCACCCGTATTACTGAAACATGCTGATTTACCCGGCCTCCCACTATATCCTCAGGGACCAGAGTAAATCTCAAATTGGAATTTGCCCTCATATTAATTAATATATCCCCTTCTTCCAGTTTCACAGTTTTCATTCTTTCAGCTGCATTATATTCAATAAACACAAGTTCCTCATAATTAAAGACATCCCTGCCAATATTCCGGCTTCTTACAAAAGGCACTCCTGATTTCCCGTAAATTTTTCCGGTATCCTTTACAGCTCCTCCTCTGCTTACCTTAAAACAGATACTGCCAAGTTTAACTTTCCTCCATGAATTTTGCATGTTTCAATTCCTCCAGGTTATATTTTATCAATATATCCAGCTTGCTGCTCTCCCTCATCTGGGCATATAATTTATCAGTAAGCCTGCCAATTTCATTTCTAAATGCAATATTTTCAAAATCATGTTTTCCCGTCAGACAGCACTTATCCTGCTCATCTTCAATTTGCTGCAATCTATTTTCCATCATCTCTGCCTCCTAAAAGTATTTTTTCATCATAGTAATTACAATTAAACCTATTTTCAAATTCATTTATCAGTTCATCTCTAAATTTTGGATGCGCAATTTTTATAAGTTCCCTAGCCCTCTTTCTCAATGACTTGCCTCTAAGCTGTGCAATTCCATATTCCGTAATCACATACTGCACATCATTTCTTGAAGTAGTTACCGCTGATCCTCTGCTTAAAAAAGGTACTATTCTTGATATCGTACCTTTCCTTGCAGTAGACGGTATGGCTATAATTGACTTTCCATCCTCAGCCATACTGGCTCCTCTCATAAAATCAATCTGTCCCCCAACTCCGCTTATCTGTCTTAGCCCCAAGCTCTCAGCAGATATTTGTCCCATTAGATCTACTTCCACACAGGAATTTATGCACACCATTTTATAATTTTTCATAATAACCATAGGATCATTTACATAACTTACAGGATAAGACTCAACCATGGCATTATTATTTACAAAGTTATACAATTTTTTAGTACCCATTAAAAAAGTCACAACTATTTTCCCCGGATGAAGAGTCTTTTTTTTGTTCGTTATGGCTCCAGACTCCACCAATTCCACAATCCCATCAGATATCATCTCAGAATGCACTCCCAGGTCCTTTTTGTCTTTTAGAAATGAAAGCACAGCATCAGGAATTGCCCCTATTCCCAGCTGAAGAGTTGAACCATCTTCTATGAGTGATGCACAGTACTTTCCTATTTTCCTTTCCACTTCCCCAATTTGGGGAGGCTTCATCTCAACTATAGGCTGTGTATCTTCAACTATATAATCTATATCAGAAATGTGTATAAAACAATCTCCCAGAACTCTCGGCATATTTTTATTGACTTCTGCAATCACCACTTTTGCACATTCCGCTGCTGCCTTTATATAATCATTGGAAACTCCAAAGCTGCAGAAGCCATGATCGTCAGGCTCACCAACTTGAATCAGCGCCACATCTACAGGTATATATTTTTCTTTGAAAAGTCTGGGTATTTCATGAAAAAAGCAGGGAATATAGTCAGATCTTCCTGAATTCACCGCTTCTCTTGTATACCTGCCTACAAACAATGAATTATAATGAATGTATTTTTCCACTCCTTTCACCGTATATTCACTTCGAGACATTGGTATCATGTGATATAGTTCTATATTCTTATATTTTTCCTTATTCTTTATCAAGAAATGGAGAAGCATCAGGGGTTCTCCACATCCATGGCCAAAGACTACATTATCACCGGATTTGATTTTTGATATGGCTTCTTCATAACTGACCAATTCGTTTTTATATAAATTTTGCAATTCTCCAGCAATCATTTTAATACCACCTTTATCGGTTTATTCTGTGAAAATAAAAAAGAGAATCCACGGGGATCCTCTTTTCCTATCTCAAATACAATTGTACACAAATTAAAATTCACTGCACAACGTAAAGGACATGTGAAATGTTGTTTACGCAACACTTACAACCTCTATCTATGCAATAATCTGCTCAAATCATGCAATATCTCCCCCTCCGAAAGAATTAACAACATATTAGGCAGGCTTCCTGGCTCAGATTCATCTTACTACCTTGTCTTCCCGGATTTATTTCACCAGTGACATAAATAAGGTTTCATCCTCCATACAGTAACGGTGGGCTGCAGTGTTTGTCACACTTTTCCTTTTAATTGCCATTTTAATGCCATCTAAAATAGCAACACCTAACAGTACATATTAAATTTTTACAAAATACTTTTTCTTATTATTCAGTATATATCAAAATTTTTTACAGGTCAATAAAGATCTTGACCCGTCTTAAAAAACTAAAGCTTAAAATTGCCTACCATTTCATTTAGTTTTTGAGCAAGTTCAGACTGTTTCTGGGCAGTCAACGCTACCTGGGATACTGATTTTATAGTATCATTTATATTTTCATCTACAATATTTACACTTTCTCCAGATTCCTGTGATGTCTGTGCCATATTCTGTACAGCTTCAGTAATCTGGCTGAAAATTACAGTAAGTTGCTGGGACATGCTTGCTATTTTCTCTGACATCTGGCTTATAAACTCAGAATCATTATAGTATTGATTTCCCACTTCTCCCAATTCAGCAAACTTGGGATTTACATTTTCATTGATAAATGCCAATATTTCATCGCTGTTGTGGGCTATATTTTTAAAGGCTCCCTGAACTTTTACTATAGTATCTTTTATACTGCTTACCGCTTTCGAAGACTCTTCCGCCAGCTTTCTCACTTCTTCCGCCACTACTGCAAATCCTTTTCCATGTTCTCCTGCCCTGGCAGCTTCTATAGCTGCATTTAAAGCAAGCAGATTGGTCTGCTCTGCAATATCAGCAATGGTATCAGCCATGACTTCTATATTCGAAACCACTTTACCCTCTTCTATGGCTTTCAACATGTTGCTCTCTTTCTCCCCATAAATCTTCTTAATTTCCTTTATTGATTCCTCTCCTTTTTTCTGAATATCCGTGGCCCTGCTCCTGGCACCAACAGCCACATCCGTACCTTCAGCAGCATTATTTGAAAGTTCGCTTACACTGGCATCCACTTCCTGCATGGAAGCTGCTATTTCCTCAGATGTGCTGCTTGTTTCCTGTACACTGTCTGATATCTTGTTTATGGCACTTCCCACATTCTCAGATCTTGCCGACAATTCCTCTGCTGTAGCGGAAAGCTCCTGGCTGGAAGCACTTAATCCCTGAGAATTTTCAACTATTGTCCCTATAAGCTTTCTTATATTATCCTGGGCTTTCATAAAGGAAGAACATGCTTGTCCTAGCTCATCACGACGCCTCACTTCAAATTTATAAGACAGATCATATTGAGAAAATTTTTCCCCCAATTTCTTCATCAGCTGTATAGGCTTATTGAGATCTTTAGAAATCAAAAGCCCTATGCCAACGGCTGCTATAAGTCCGATTGCCATGAGAACAATCACATATATCCTATTCATATGGTGAATTAAATGATTGCTTATATCCGCATTTTTGGCCATATCCATGTTTAAATTTATCATCTCCGATAAGGTCACCATTATGTATCCTGAACTCCCGTTTTGTGCAAGTTCACTTTCTGCCCTGGCAAAATCCCCGCCATTGACTATTCCCGTGATTTCATCTATCACACCCATATATTGATCATTTTGAATTTTAAATAAATTCCATTTTGTTTTCGTCTTTTCATCTAAATTCAAATTTTGTCCTTCATATTCCTTCATAAATTTTGAAATAGTATTTTTATCGGCTGCAATGTCATTTTCCGCCTCCTGTCTGGCTTCTTCATTGTCCCTTTGATAATATACCACTTTGAATATGTCGGCCGTTATATTGGACAAGCTGGAATTAATCTCCGAAAGCACATATACATTCTTCAAATTGGTATTGTACATCTTTTCGGAATTTTCAGCTACTTTCTGCAGTGACATTATCCCAGAAATCCCTACTAATGCGATGAGGAGGGCCATAATTAAAAATGATGTCAATAATTTTGTTTTTACCCGCATGTTTTTCAAAAAATTCATCTTTTCTACCTTCCTTCTTTAGTGTAAAATTTATTACTCAACTTTCGCACATTAAAATAAAGGCGGAAGCCTGAATTTTTAAGATATAAAGCAAAGAAACATTCCTTTTGGTATAATAGAATTGTCAAAAACACCATACCAAGGAAAGGAATGTTTCTTATGA
>NZ_PVXP01000006.1 GCF_002995845.1 Clostridium luticellarii
AGACTGATTTCAAAGATAATTTGGATAGAATATCTCATAATGCCATGGAAGATGCTTGTACAGGAGCTAATCCTGCAAAAATAACTGAAGAAGAGATGAAAAAATTATTCCAGTATATATATGAAGGAAAGAAAGTTGATTTCTAAATGAATAAATTCCTGTTTATCTAGAACATATAACAAATTAATAAAAACTGCTGCAATTTGATTTTGCAGCAGTTTGTTTTTTAAAAAGAATATAGAACTTACCTGCATACTTGAAGATTATTTTAAAAATTATTATTTTCAGGAAAATATCACAGAAGATGTAATATTATTTGATTACAAAATTTACTATGGGAAATCCACTACTCAAAATGCAATAAAGCTTTTAAGTATTTTAGGATATGGAGATAATATTGTAGAGGGAGCTGGAAAAAAACAGCATCTTTTTTGAAAAATGGTATATGAAAGAAAGAAAAAATTAAATGACTGCAGGGAGCTTTGGCAGGTTTTTATTAATTATTTTGCTGAAAATTGCAAAGCATCTGGTTTTTAATATATAATTAAAAGGGGTTGTAATATATCATAATAAGGAGGGAAAATCATATATGAAAGTGTCTGCAGCAAAAGTTATTTTAAGTGAAGAAGATATACTCAGCATAGTCCAGGACTACCTAAAAATAGAAGGATTGCATATAGAGAACATAAGCATACAAGATATGCTTATAATAAATGGCAGTTATAAGAGAAAGATAAATACTGCTTTTCAGGTTAAGATAGGACTGGGAAATGTAAGAGACAATATTATAAATTTAAAAATATTTGATTTGAAAATTTATAAATTGAAAATGCTGAAGAGTGTAAAAAATATTGCTGTAAAAAAAATATTGGAGGATTTTTCTCCATATGGAATAAATGTGGATGGAGACAACGTAAATGTTGATTTGAATTTAGCTATAAAGCTCATACCTTATTTTAATCTTAAATTGACCAGAATGGAAATCTTGCCTAAAGCACTGGAAATAGAAGCAGAGAATATAAAATATGAAAAAGAGAAAAAATTTCCTCATATAAAAAAGAAAAAAAGTCCATTCATTTTAGGAGGTTATCACAGGTTTAGAGAAAAAATACTTCACAGAGTACCATCCAAATATGAAAAAATTATAGAATATGGGATGCTTGTCCCGGATATAATAACACTATTTTGGAGGCTGCTCAGGGATAAAAGAGTGAAGCTAAAAGTTAAGATTATGTTGACCGCGCTGACAGCTTATCTGGCAAGCCCCATAGATATATTGCCTGATTTTATACCTTTTGTAGGTAAAATAGATGATATCTCCGTAGCATTTTTTGCACTTAATATTGTAATAGATGAAATACCCGAAAAAATTATAATGGATAATTGGCCGGGAGAAGAAAATATAATTTTAATTACGAAAGAAGCAGTGGAATATATTACAAAAATATTGGAAGGTAAAAATATATCAAAGATTTTAAAACAGATTCGGAATATATTTAGATCCCGTCCTGTAAGTAATTGTGAAAATTAGTCTGTTTAAAAAAATCAAATTTGCATATCCTATTTAATATAATCAGATCTCCATTATATTAGAAATAAATATTTTAGTAAAATCAAGAGAGGAGTAGGATATTAATGCGTGGAAAATTTATAGCTGGTGCAATAATTGGAGCTGCAGTTGGTATGATGGCAGTGCCCGGACTGAGAGGATCCAATAAAAGAAGAATAAAGAGGGCTTCAAGAAATTTAAAGAATACTGCAGATGAAATGACAAACTGGATGAAGTGATGTTTAATGTATTATGATAATTTCAACATTGTTGAAATTATCATTTTTTTAAAAGATTTTCTTTTGTTATTAAAAATATGGTATAATAAAATAAATACTTATAGGAATTTTAATCTGGTTAAAATTTGTGAGTTGCAGTGGTATATGCAGAGGAAGAGTGAATCATGGAAATACTTTCTTTAGGAGAAAAAATAAAAAAAAGAAGAAAAGAATTGAATATGACCTTAAAGGATTTAGCAGGAGATAGAATTACGCCTGGTCAGATAAGTTTGGTAGAATCAGGAAAGTCAAATCCAAGCATGGATCTTCTGGAATATTTGGCTGGAGAATTAAAGACTTCCATTGAGTATTTGATGGAATCAGAGGAAACTCAAGCGGAAAAAATTTGTATTTATTTTGAAAATATAACTGAATCCTATATAATAAGTGAAAATTTAATTCAGGCGGAACAATATATTGAAAAAGCCTTATACTTTGCAGAAAAGTATGATCTGGAATATAGAAAAGCAAGAAACTTATATCTAAGAGGTAAGATCTATATGATGAAGGGTAATTACACAATCTCACAGCAGATTTTTCTGACGGCCAATGGAATATTCATCAAGAACAATAAGTATGAAGAAACTATAAAAACATTTATTAATTTGGGTAAGATTACAATGAGATTGAAATCTTATAATTCTGCCTGCAGTTATTTCCAGCAGGCAGAAAATATATATAATGAAAATAAGATGGAAAATGATTTTTTGCTGGGAGAAATATATTATTATATAGCGTGTGCAAATTTCAAACTGGAAAATACAGATCAAGCTATAAACTATTCCTACCTGGCAAAAGAAAAATTTAATCATATGAACAATAAGAAGGAATATGCCAGTACACTTTTTTTACTGGCGGAAGAGTATAGTAAAAAGGGTAATGTGGATAACGCCATAAAGTATTCCCGAAAGGCACTGGAAGTATATAAAAAATTAAAGGATACAATGAATATTGCAAAGATTGAAAATAATTTGGGAAAACTTTTTTATCAGTTTGACAACATTGAAGAGTCATTTATTCATTTAAACAAGGCGAAAGAGTTGAGAATAAAACTCAAGGACAGCGGTATCATTACAACGCTTATAGATATTTGTGAAAATTATATAAAATTGAAGGATGTTGAGAATTCAAAAAAAATTCTTGAAGAAATAATGGACAAAGTGGACGAAGGCAATAATAAAACTTTAGTGGATTATTATCTGTTGAAATTTAGAGTAGATATGCTGGAGTCCAATAAGAAGGAAGCAGAAAATACATTGATTATGGCATTGAATTTTGCAAAGAATATGGATTATGTAGAGGAAGCCGCTAAAATATCAATAACATTGGGAAAATTTTATATAGAAAATAATTTAGACAGGGAAGCTGCTAAATATTTAAATGAAGGTGTTGAAAATTTTAAGAAGATTGGAATGATTAAGTGACTTTCAAATAAAAAATGGGTGATAATTATGGAGATACTTTCTACAGGTGAGAGAATTAAGAGGGCTAGAATATACAAGGGATATACACTAAAAAGGTTATGTGATAATAAAATTTCTGTTTCAAAAATGAGCTGCATAGAAAATGGCAAAATAAAGCCTGAGCAGTGGATTTTAGAATTCGTGGCAGGCAAGCTGGAAATCGATATCGGATATTTAATGCAGGATGTTAAAAGTCAAATAATCAAGAATATAAATGATATATTAAAAAATCCTCCTACCGAGAATTATGAAAAAATACTTCGGTATAATTTAAAATTTGCTGAAGAATATTCTTATAATGACATATGTTTTAAAATAATGCATATTCTTTTTAATTATTACCTAAATAAAAACCAATTTCAAAAAATACAACTTATGATTTCCGCCTATTATGAATATCTTCAGAAGTGCTTTTCTAGTAAAATGGCATCGATTTACTATATGGATATTGCCAAATATTTTTATATCTCCAAAGAATTTTTTCAGGCTGTGAATTATTATGATAATGTAATACAAATTTGCAGAGAAAATGGATATAATGAATATTTATTAAGGGCCATGTACTATAAAGACGTATGTTATATTTTTATGAAGGATTATGATAGTGCGTATGAATTGGCAGTCAAAATTATGAATTTGTCACACCGTTTACAGAAAAATATAGAAGATGTGCGGATATACCATGTATTTGCTGTACTCTCATTGAAAATGAATATAAATAAATTTCACAAATATGAAAAGAAAGTATATGAGTTATATGGAAATAATTTTAAAGGAAAATCCGAAGCAATGCTTGATTATTCCCGAATATTGTTTGGCCTGGGAAAAAAACGAACGGCACTGAATTATTTGAATGGAGCATTGAATATATATCCCAAAGATGATATGGAAAAATTAGTGGATTTTGTGCTTGTAGGCGTGGATGTTTTGCTAAAAAACGAAATTCTGAAAAAAGCAGGCAGTGTATGCGACATAGCTTTGGATTATTCTATAAGTTTGAATAATATAGCTTTTATAGAAAAGGCATATTATTATAAGGCGTCAATATTATTAAAAGAAGGCAATTATATAAAGGGGGAAGTGTATATGAACCTTTCTTTAGATAATTTACTCAAGTTTGGAACTAATAAGGAAATATATAACCGATATATGGAAATGGGTGAAATGTACTATAAAATGAATAATGTGCCTGAGTCCATTAAATATTTTACTTTTGCTATCAGTTTAAGGGAAAAGTATGAACTTTCTTTAATTAATTAAAATCTATTTTGAAAAATTCAAATGAAGATATACATATATGTAAATACTAAATTAAAATAAACTGAGAAGGAGGAACTGTGTAAACACTTATTTAATTAAGGTTTGCACAATATTGTTGGTTATGGATATAAATAAACTTACAGTAAAGGCTCAGCAGTCAATAAATGAAGCACAACTTATAGCTGTAAGATACAATCATCAGCAGATAGATGTAATTCATTTATTTTCGGCTCTGGTATTTGATGAGAATGGATTGATTCCAAATATATTTGGCAAGATGTCTGTAGATGTGAAGTCACTTGTAAATGAGACTGAAAATGTCTTGGATAAGATGCCAAAAGTATTGGGTGAAGGGGCACAGAGAGGCTCTCTTTATGCTGCCAGGAGATTTGAAGATGTTTTTGTAAAAGCAGAAAGCATAGCTAAAAATTTTAAGGATTCCTACATAAGTGTAGAGCATTTGATGCTCAGCATTATGGAAATCCATTCTGAGGATGTAGATGGGATACTAAAAAAATTCAATATAACAAAAAGTGCTTTTCTGGAAACACTGTCTCAGGTTAGAGGCAACCAAAAAGTTGATACCCAGGATCCGGAGGGAACTTATGAAGCACTGGTTAAGTATGGTAGAAATTTAATTGAAGAAGCGAAAAAGAACAAGTTAGATCCTGTAATAGGCAGAGATGATGAGATAAGAAGAGTGGTTAGAATACTTTCAAGAAGAACTAAAAATAATCCCGTGCTCATAGGGGAACCAGGAGTAGGAAAAACCGCTATAGTGGAAGGACTGGCAGAGAGGATTATAAGAGGAGATATACCGGAAGGATTAAGGAATAAGATAATATTTTCCCTGGATATGGGTGCTTTAATTGCTGGAGCTAAATTTAGAGGAGAGTTTGAAGAGAGGCTGAAAGCTGTTTTAAAAGAGGTACAAAAAAGTGAAGGCAAAATAATACTTTTTATAGATGAAATTCATACCATAGTTGGAGCTGGAAAGACAGAAGGTTCCATGGATGCAGGAAATCTGATAAAGCCAATGCTTGCCAGAGGGGAACTTCACTGTATTGGTGCTACTACTTTTGATGAATACAGAAAATATATAGAAAAGGATAAAGCACTGGAGAGGAGATTCCAGCCGGTTGTAATAGATGAACCAACTGTGGAGGATTCCATTTCTATACTTAGAGGACTTAAAGAAAAATTTGAAATATATCACGGTATAAGAATTCATGACTCTGCCATAGTGGCAGCAGCAAAACTTTCCAGCAGGTATATAACAGATAGATATCTGCCGGATAAAGCCATAGATTTGATTGACGAAGCTTGTGCCATGATAAGGACTGAAATTGACAGCGTGCCCACTGAAATGGATGATGTGAGAAGGAAGTTGTTTCAGTTGAAAATTGAAAGGGAGGCATTGTCAAAGGAAAAAGACAGCGCTTCTGTGGAAAGACTTAAAACAGTGGAGAAAGAATTAAATGATTTAAAAGACAAAGATAATGAATTGACAGCTAGGTATGAAAGGGAAAAATCCAACATAACAGGAGTTAGAAATTTGAAAAAGCAGCTGGATGAGGCAAAGGGACAAATTGAAAAGGCAGAGCGGGAATATGATTTGAACAAAGTTGCAGAATTGAAGTATGGAGTCATACCTAAGTTGGAGAAGAAAATAGCAGCAAGCGAGAGTAACATAAAAGAGAATAATAAAAATGCTATGTTAAAAGAAGAAGTTACAGAACAGGAGATATCGCAGATAGTGTCCAAATGGACTGGTATACCTGTAACCAGGTTGGTAGAGGGAGAAAGACAAAAACTTGTTAAGCTGGAAGATGAGCTTTCAAAAAGAGTTATAGGACAGGAGGAAGCTGTAAAGGCGGTTTCTGATGCTGTAATAAGGGCAAGGGCAGGAATGAAGGACCCAAAGAGGCCCATAGGTTCGTTTATATTCCTGGGACCTACAGGTGTAGGTAAGACAGAATTGGCCAAAACTCTTGCCAGAACTTTATTTGACAGTGAGGAGAATATAATTAGAATAGATATGTCGGAATATATGGAGAAGTATTCTGTTTCAAGGCTCATAGGGGCTCCTCCAGGATATGTAGGGTATGAAGAAGGGGGTCAGCTTACGGAGGCAGTCAGAAGAAAACCCTATAGTGTAATATTATTTGATGAAATAGAGAAAGCACATAATGATGTATTTAATATATTTCTTCAAATACTGGATGATGGAAGGCTCACGGATAATCAGGGCAAGGTGGTTGATTTTAAGAATTGCATTATTATCATGACTTCCAATATAGGAAGCAGCTATCTGCTGGAAAATAAAAGTGCTGTGGGAATAGACAAAAATGTAAGAGACAGGGTAATGAATGATATGAAGTTGAAGTTTAAACCGGAATTTTTGAACAGGCTTGATGATATAATAATGTTCAAGCCATTGAATACGGAGGAAATTAAATCTATAATAGATATATTCCTGAAAGATATAGAGAACAGGTTAAAGGACAAGAATATCTATATAGAGATAACCGACAGGGCTAAAGAAGTTATAGCATCGGAAGGATATGATCCGGTATATGGAGCCAGGCCTTTGAAAAGATATATGGAAAATGTTCTTGAAACTTCTATTGCCAAGAAAATAATCAAAGGCGATATTTATGGAGGCTGCAACATAAGAGTGGATTATAAAGACAAATTTGAGATAGTAAGGATATAGTAAATCTGTTAAAAGTAAATATTTAATTAGGTGTTATTTTAATAAGTAAAAGGAAAAGTCAAATACTGCAGTCCACCGCTACTGTATGGAGGATGAAACTTTATCATGTCACTGGATGTATGTCCGGGAAGACTAAGGAGTAAAATGAATCTGAGCCAGGAAGCCTGCCTAATATATATATTGATTTCTTCGGGGGAAAGGAAAAATTATATGTTTTAAATTTGTAAATTGTGTTTTGAATTTATTACATTGGGTTTTATGACAATATATATATTTTTAGGGGGGTATGTTTTTTTGAAAAAAGATAATATATTTATTACGGGGTATGCAAAGCTTCCAAAGGGAATAACGGCAAGCCAGCTTTATGGCGGAGAAATTGTCATAGGAATTATTCTAAATAGATATTCCAGCAGAATATTGGATGCAGAGTGCTCTTTTGTAACGGATACAGCTAAAAAATATGCAAAGGAATTATTGGTAAACAAAGATTTAAATGATATTGATGAGATAATAGCTGACGTAGAGGATAATTATTTTGGAATGGCAAAAAAATCTTTTATAGCGGTATTGACGAATTGCTATGAAAAGTATAGAATAATGGTAGATAGAAGATAAAAATTTAACAAGTTGCCATTTTATTATGATGTAAAGGTTACCCCTTTACATAGAATTAATAAAAATAACGGCATTGGTATATTAATATATATACTGATGTCGTTTTTTGATTTTAATATATTTGAATAAGAAAGAAGGGAGAATGAGGAGTATAAATTAAAAAATCTGATAAATACTATATTTTAAGATATATTTATGCTAATTATTGAGTAAAGAAGGGGATAGTATGATTACGGATAGAATAAAAAACAAAGAACTTCTAAAATGCATAGGAACACCTAATGATGCTGCCGAGCTTATAAAAGATGGCATGACTGTGGGAACAAGCGGTTTTACATTTTCTGGATATCCTAAATCAGTACCCATAGCGCTGGCAAAGAGGGTGAAAGATGGCGAAAAAATTAAAATCAATTTATACACAGGTGCTTCTGTAGGTGATGAGCTGGATGGAGAACTGGCGAGAGTTGGTGCAATTAAGAAAAGATTTCCGTATCAAACACATAAGGATGTAAGAAATTCCATAAATGCAGGCAAAATTGAATATGTAGATGCGCATCTCAGCATGTCTCCACAAATGGTGGATTATGGATTCATGGGTAAAATCGATGTAGCAATAGTTGAAGCCGTTGGTATAACTGAAGAGGGATATATAATACCAACTACATCTGTGGGAAATGCACCTACTTATGTTAAAAATGCAGATATTGTAATTGTGGAAATAAATGAAACACAGCCAACCTCACTTATAGGGACACATGATATATATATCCCTGAAAAACCGCCTTTTAGACAGCCAATACCTATAATTCATGCAGCAGACCGAATAGGAACAGATTATATAGTGGCAGATCCTAAAAAAATAAAATGTATAGTTTTCAGTGATATAAAAGATAATATAAGAACCGTAGCACCAATAAGTGAAACAAGCAGGAAGATGGCTGGAAATTTGATAGATTTTCTTGAAAATGAAGTTAAGCAGGGAAGACTTCCTGAGAATTTGCTGCCGCTTCAGTCAGGAGTTGGCTCTGTTGCAAATGCAGTACTTGCAGGGCTAAAGGAATCCAGGTTTACCAATCTTCAGGTATTCACCGAAGTTGCACAGGATTCGGTATTTAACCTGATGGATGAAGGTAAGATTTCAGTGGCTTCAGCTACATCAGTTTCCTTCTCTGAAGAGGGACAGAAAAAATTCTATGAAAAAATTGATGAATACAGAAAGAAACTTATATTGAGACCTCAGGAAATAAGCAATAATCCGGAAGTAATAAGAAGACTTGGGGTAATAGCTATGAATACGGCCATAGAAGCCGATATATACGGCAATGTAAATTCAAGTCAGATAATGGGTTCCAGAATGATGAATGGAATAGGCGGTTCAGGAGATTTCACAAGGAGTTCTTATATCTCCATATTTACTACAGAATCGATAGCTAAAAATGGTGCTATATCTTCAATAGTTCCAATGGTGCCTCACTGTGATCATTCAGAACATGATGTGGATGTAATAGTAACAGAACAGGGTGTAGCTGATTTAAGAGGATTGTCTCCAAAGGAAAAGGCTAAAGTCATAATAGAAAATTGCAGTCATCCTTATTATAGACCATTCCTTAAAGATTACTTTAAGAGAGCAAGTCAAGGCAAGAATATTCACACACCGGTTTTACTCAATGAAGCACTGTCATGGCACGAGAGATTTGAGAAAACTGGAAGTATGAAAATCAAGACTGATAAATCAAATTCAGAAGAATAAAGAAAGGGGTTAGAAAATGTTTAAGGAAGAAAAAATTAATGAAGTTAAAACCAAGAAAAAAGAATGGGAAGATGGAACTCTTGGAAAAGCTCTTGCAAAATTTCCAGAGAGAAAAAAGGCGTTTAAGACAACATCAGGTATAGAAGTCAAGAGACTTTATACACCAGAGGATGTAAAAGACATCGATTATAATGAAGAACTTTCATTTCCAGGGGAATATCCTTATACAAGAGGTGTTCAGCCTACCATGTACAGGGGAAGACTTTGGACAATGAGACAGTATGCAGGTTTTGCTACTGCAGAGGAATCAAACAAAAGATACAAATATCTTTTATCACAGGGGCAGACAGGACTTAGTGTGGCTTTTGACCTTCCAACACAAATAGGTTACGATTCAGATCATGAACTGGCAGAAGGGGAAGTTGGAAAAGTTGGAGTTGCCATAGATTCACTGAAAGATATGGAAACGCTTTTTGACGGAATACCATTGGACAAGGTAAGTACTTCCATGACCATAAATGCTCCAGCTTCAGTACTGCTGGCAATGTATATAGCAGTTGCAGAAAAGCAGGGAGTAACTCCAGATAAATTGAAAGGCACCATACAAAATGATATTTTGAAAGAGTATGTAGCAAGAGGAACTTATATATTCCCGGTTCAGCCTTCTATGGGACTCATCACTCACATATTTGAATTCTGTTCAAAGAATCTTCCAAAGTGGAACACAATATCCATATCGGGATATCACATAAGAGAAGCAGGGTCAACAGCTGTACAGGAAGTGGCATTTACGATTGCTGATGGAATTGCCTATGTAGAAGCTGCTATAAAAGCAGGACTTGATGTGGATCAATTTGCACCAAGATTGTCGTTCTTCTTCAATGCAAACAACGGATTATTCCAGGAGGTTGCAAAATTCAGGGCAGCAAGAAGAATATGGGCAAAAATTATGAAAGAAAGATTCCATGCAAAGAATCCTAAATCGTTAAAATTGAGATTCCATACTCAGACAGGTGGATGCACTCTTACAGCACAGCAGCCTGACAACAATATAGTGAGAGTTGCAATACAGGCACTTTCAGCAGTACTCGGAAGTACACAATCCCTTCACACCAATTCAAAGGATGAGGCACTGGCACTTCCTACCCAGGATTCAGTAAGGGTTGCACTTAGAACTCAGCAGATCATAGCTTATGAAAGTGGTGCAGCAGATACTATTGATCCTCTGGCAGGTTCCTACTATGTGGAAGCTTTGACTGATGAGACAGAGAAGAAGGCAATGGAGTATATAAAGAAGATAGATGAACTTGGCGGAGCAGCAAAGGCAATTGAAAAAGGGTATGTACAAAAAGAAATAGAAGACAGCTCCTATGAATATCAGAAGGAAGTAGAATCCGGAGAACAAGTAGTTGTTGGAATGAACAAGTTCCAGATAGAAGAAGAACCGCCAAAGGGACTTCTGAAAGTTGACCCTTCTGTAGGAGAGAGACAAAAGGAGAAATTGCAGCAGTTAAAGGCTGAAAGAGATTCTAAGGCCGTAAGTGAAAAACTCACTGCACTTGAGAACGCAGCTAAAAAGGGAGACAATCTGATGCCTTTCATAATTGATTCTGTAAAACAATATGCTACCCTGGGAGAAATATGTGACGTTTTAAGGGGAGTATTTGGAGTATATAAATAAATAAATTGAACGGAGGATTTAAATATTATGGATAGACCAATAAGAGTTTTAGTGGCAAAACCTGGACTGGATGGACATGACAGAGGTGCTAAAGTAATAGCAAGAGCACTTAGAGATGCAGGAATGGAAGTTATATATACAGGACTTAGGCAGACACCTAATCAGATTGTGGAAGCAGCAATACAGGAAGATGTCAATTGTGTGGCAATGAGCATACTTTCAGGTGCACACAATACCTTGTTTCCAAAGGTAGTAAATTTGCTCAAGGAAAAAGGTGCAGATGACATACTTGTAATAGGAGGAGGAGTTATACCTGAAGAGGATATACCCGGACTTAAGAAAGCAGGAGTAAAGGCTATATTTACACCTGGAACCAAGACATCGGTAACTATAGATTTCATCAAGAAAAATGTTAAATTGAATTAAAAGGTGAGTATATGAATATTCAGGATATTAAAACTGGTGTTGTAAATGGTAATAAAAGAGCTGCAGCCAGGCTCATAACCATGTTTGAGAACGGAGACAGCAGTGCACTGGAGATAATGAAGGATTTGTACCATCTTACCGGTAGGGCAAAGGTTATAGGAATAACAGGCCCTCCGGGAGCTGGGAAAAGTACGGTGACAGATCAGATTGCGAAACTTATTAGAAAACAGAATAAAAAAGTGGGAATTGTAGCTATAGATCCCACCAGCCCGTTTTCTCATGGAGCAATACTTGGCGACAGAATAAGAATGGGAGATCTCAATACCGATGCCGGCGTATTTATAAGAAGTATGGGAACAAGAGGTGCCCTTGGCGGACTTTCAGATGCCGTATATGGAACTGTGAATATACTGGATATATTTGGTATGGATTATATATTCATTGAGACTGTAGGAGTAGGGCAGTCGGAGGTGGATATAGTAAAAGTGGCCGATGTAGTGGTCATGGTAATGGTTCCAGGCCTGGGAGACGATATACAGACTATGAAGGCCGGAATAATGGAGATAGGTGATATTTTTGCAGTCAATAAATCAGATAAAGAGGGAGCCCAGCGTACAGCAGCAGAGATAGAGGCCATGCTAAGCTTCAGTAATAAAAAAATGCAGGATAATCCTGTACTCAATATAACTGCAAAAAATAATGATGGAATTGACAAGTTGTTTTCTACTATAAACGAGCGTTATGACAAAATGTATTCAGATGGTTCATTAAATGAAAGAACAAAATCCAATTTAAGAGGAAAAATAATTTCTATACTTCAGAGCAATCTTTTAAAGTCTGCTCTGAAGCTGGATGATAAAACAGGCATGCTTAAAAAATTGGTGGAGGATGTTTTTAACAAAAAAATAGATCCTTATACTGCCTCTGATTTATTATATAAAAATTTTCAAATGGGAGATGAAAAATAACATGAGTATTGATTTAAAAAAAATAGACCATGTTGGAATTGCTGTAAAGAGCATTGAGGAATCATTGAAATTTTATGAAGGAGTTTTGGGACTTAAGTGCACAGGTACTGAAGAGGTAAAATCCCAGAAGGTAATAACAGCTTTTATACCTCTTGGAGAAAGTGAACTTGAACTTCTTGAACCTACAAGTGAAGACAGCCCTATAGCAAAATTCATTGAGAAAAAAAGAGAAGGAATACAGCATATTGCAGTTAGAGTAGATAATGTAGAAGCAGCACTTGAAGAGCTTAAAGAAAAGGGTATAAGACTTATAGATGAAAAGCCTAGGGATGGTGCAGGCGGTGCAAAAATTGCTTTCGTGCATCCAAAGAGCACAAAAGGTGTACTTTTGGAACTCTGCCAGAGATAATAATTTTAATTATTAAGGAGAGAAAGATATGAGCAAAATTAGTAAACTTATAGCCGATAAGAAAAAGATTGAAAAGGGTGGAGGCCAGGTTAGAATCGACAAACAGCATAAAAAAGGAAAGATGTTTGCCAGAGAGAGAATTGAATACCTGCTGGATGAAGGCAGTTTTGTCGAAGTTGGAGTATTTGTAAGCCACAGGTGCACTAATTTCGGGATGGAAAAAGTTGAAATACCTGATGAAGGTGTAGTAACAGGATATGGCACAGTTGACGGAAGACTTGTTTATGTATATGCTCAGGATTTTACCTCTACAGGTGGAGCACTTGGAGAAATGCATGCTAAAAAAATATGCAACATAATGGATTTAGCCATAAAAACAGGAGCGCCTGTAATTGGAATAAATGATTCAGGTGGAGCTAGAATTCAAGAAGGAGTAGATGCTCTTTCAGGGTATGGAAGCATATTTTACAGGAATACTAAGGCATCCGGTGTAATACCGCAGATATCCATGATAATGGGGCCATGTGCCGGTGGTGCAGTGTATTCACCAGCACTTACTGATTTTATATTTATGGTTGACAATACCAGCCAGATGTTTATAACAGGACCTCAGGTTTTGAAGACAGTCACAGGAGAACAAGTAACTGTGGAGGAATTAGGCGGAGCAAGTGCCCACAACACAAGATCGGGAGTTGCACATTTTGAAGCTCCTGATGAAAAGACTTCGCTGGAGCAAGTAAAGAAGCTTTTATCATACCTTCCTTCTAATAATATGGAAAGTGTTCCTGAAGTTGAGACGGAAGATGATTTAAACAGAGTGATTCCTGAACTTGATACCATAATTCCTGATAATCCCAATAAGCCTTATGATATGAAGGATATAATAAATAAAGTAGTTGACAATGGAAGTTTCTTCGAAGTACAGGAAAAATATGCTCAGAACATCATAACAGGTTTTGGAAGGATAAATGGAAGAAGTATAGGAATAATAGCCAATCAGCCTAAAATGCTGGCAGGGTGTCTTGATATAAATGCTTCGGATAAATCTGCAAGATTTATAAGGACCTGTGATGCTTTCAATATTCCACTTTTGAATATAGTTGACGTACCAGGATTTTTACCGGGTACAAATCAGGAATATGGTGGAATAATCAGGCATGGTGCAAAAATGCTCTATGCTTATTCAGAAGCTACAGTTCCAAAGGTAACCATAATTGTGAGAAAAGCTTATGGTGGTTCTTATCTGGCAATGTGCAGCAAGGATCTGGGAGCAGATATAGTATATGCTTGGCCATCCGCGCAGATAGCTGTAATGGGACCTGATGGCGCAGCAAATATCGTGTTTAAAAAACAGATTAAAGCTGCAGCTGATCCGGAAGCTGAAAGACGTGCAAGAGTACAGGAATACAAGGATGATTTTGCTAATCCATATATGGCGGCAAAGAGAGGATATGTGGATGATGTAATAGTTCCATCGGAGTCCAGGCAGAGATTGGCAGCAGCCTTTGAGATGCTGAAGGACAAGAGAGAAAGCAATCATCCAAGAAAGCACGGCAATATACCTGTATAAAAAGGTATATGGAGGAGGTTTTGTATGTCTAATTTATTGATCTTGATAGTTGCAGTTGCTTGTATGCTATTGCTGTTTAAGGTGACTCCCGCACATTACAAGCCACCTAAGGGCAGCAATGCAGAGAGTAAAACTGTAAAGAAAGAAAAAAAGCAAGAGACTTTAGTAGAAAAAGAAAAGAAAGATGAAGACGGGGAGGAACTGGTAGCTGTTATAACGGCTGCAGTAGCGGCAGCTTTAGAAACTTCCACTTCCCGTATATATATAAAAACTATAAAAAGAGTAGGTACGGCTGCTTCGCCGTGGACTACTGCAGGACGTCAAGAACAAATGAAGGCAATTTAAATTGTTAAGGAGAATGAATTATGAGAAAATTTAATATTACCGTAAATGGAAAATCATATGAAGTTGAAGTAGATGAGGTAACTGAAGGCTCATCCAGCACTTATCAAGCTCCAGCAGCACCTGCATCTGCACCCAAAGCAGCACCTGCGCCTAAAAAGGCCGCACCTGTGAAAAAAGCCCCAACAATAGTAAGCGGCGGAGAGACAGTTACAAGCCCTATGCCGGGAACAGTGCTGGATGTAAAGATAAAAGAAGGAGACACAGTTAAAAAGGATGATGTCCTCTTTATACTGGAAGCCATGAAAATGCAGAATGAGATAAGAGCTTCAAAAGGTGGAACTGTAGCACAAGTAGTAGTTACAAAAGGAACCTCAGTAAATACAGGAGATACTCTGGCAGTATTAAAATAGCACCTTTATTAACAATATCTAATTATAGTTTAAATTTGAAATAGGGAGGTAGAAAGATGATAACAGATTCTGTTACAGGTGCAGTTCTTATTTCCATAATAGATATGATACTGCTGCTTTTTTTCCTATATGTCATAGGTTTGATTTTAAAATTACTCCCACTGATTAATAAAATTCACTCTAATTCTCATGGGAGGGAAAAACATGATAATACTTAATGCACTTAATTCAATGTGGCATTCAACGTCTTTGATAAACTTATCAATTGGAAATATATTTTTGATTATTCTGGGTATAGTGTTCATTTACCTTGCCATAGTTAAAAAATATGAACCTTTCTTACTTGTAGGAATAGGCTTTGGATGTATAGTTGCAAATGTACCTGGCAATGAACTTATTAAACCAGGCGGACTTTTCAGTTATTTTTACTTAGGAGTTCAAAAGGTTGTTTTTCCACCACTTATATTTCTTGGGGTGGGTGCCATGACAGATTTTGGACCCATGATTGCAAATCCAAGTCTCATGGTACTGGGTGCATTTGCCCATGTGGGAATATTTATAGCAATCATTGGAGCTAAAGTACTTCACTTTACATTAGCTGAATCAGGTGCTATAGGAATAATAGGTGGAGCAGATGGACCTATGGCCATATATGTTACGCAGACATTGGCGCCTCATCTGATGGCACAGATTTCTGTGGCGGCATATTCCTATATGGCACTTATGCCGCTTATACAGCCGCCAATTATGAAATGGCTCACAACTCATGAGGAAAGAAATATAATGATGAAGCAGTCAAGAGCAGTAACCAAAAGGGAAAAAATTTGTTTTCCAATACTTATAACAATAATAATTGACTTATTGCTTCCTCCAATTGCACCACTTATAACCATGCTGATGCTTGGAAATTTATTTAAGGAATGTGGAGTTGTAGACAGACTTGCCAAAACTGCCAGCAATTCATTTATGAATGTAATTACCATAATGCTGACATTATCTATAGGTTCAAGAATGGGAGCAGATACTTTTCTTACAGTAAAAACGCTTGAGATAATAGTACTTGGACTTGTAGCTTTTATGACAGGTACTGCAGGAGGTATCTGGGGAGGAAAGATCTTGTGCAAATTGTCACATGGAAAGATAAATCCTCTTGTTGGATCTGCAGGTATAGCTTCGGTTCCAATTGCAGCTAGGGTTTCACATAATGTAGCACTGCAGGAAAATAAATATAATTTCCTTATAATGCATGCAATGGGTCCTAATCTGGCCGGTGTATTTGGAACTGCGATAGCTGGTGGAATACTTATAACTTTGATTCCCCATTAATACAGAGGATGCAGTTAAAAGTTTAAATTAAATACACGTACTGTATATTATTTATATGCAGTACGGATCCAATTTTTATGTTTTCACAGGTTAATAGCAGAAAAAATTTTATGTATCATAATTCTGTACTTCCATCTGTAAGTGGAGAAAAGTGATAGAAACAAAATTTCAAGATAATTCAGCATATTATATTGATATTATAAGGAAAACGTTAACAGCAATGTGCAATTTATATTTTGGGGAGGGATTAGAAAATGAAAAAAGGATATATATTTATAATTTTAACTGCCATTTTCTACAGCACCGCTGAAGTTGCAGGAAGAATTCTAGCACAGACAGGCAGTATGGATCCATTTCAGGTCATGTTCATTGCCTTCTTGATAGGGGCCATAATATTATGCCCTCTGGCCACCAAGGATATCAAAGCCAGAAAACTGAAAATAAAAGCTGATGACTTAAGATATTTTGCCATCTGCGGTATATCGGCAGTTACTGTATCAATGGTGCTGCTCCAGTTTGCAGTTACCTACACCAAGGCATCCACTGCAGCAGTTCTGTACTGCTTAAATGCAGTATTTTCAATACCTTTTGCATATTTCATGCTGAAGGAAAAAATTACAAAGGGAACGCTTATATCCATGGTGGTTTCTTTAATTGGTGCCGTAATAATACTCAACCCTTCAGAAATTGTAGGAGGACTTGGAAATTCCAGGGATATTATAGGAATGATCTTTGCACTCGGTTCTGCAGTGAGCTGGTCTTTTTATACAGTGTACAGCAAGAAGAGGGTTGATATATACGGAGGATACGTTTCCAATTTCTTTGGATTCTGTTTCGGAGTACTGGCACTGCTGATTATTCTCGTGGCAACTGGCAGACCGATCTTTTCAGGAATAACTTTGCAAAACATACTGGTATTATTATACATGGGTATTTTCATAAAGGCAATCGGATATATATGCTATATGGGTGCTATAAGGGAAACTTCGGCAATAACTGCATCCATGGTATTTTTGATAAAGCCTGCACTGGCCACTATTTTTGCTATAATTATATTGGGCGAGAGCATAAAGGTGAATATGATCATAGGTATAATATGTATAATTGCAGGTTCTTATGTTAAAATGAGCTCAGGTAAAAAAGAAAAGAGAATACAATCCCAGAAAGCTTAGTGTGTGTAATTTTAGATTAATAGAGCAGCATAGGTTATTGCAATAGATAATCAGGTGACTCTAAATATAAAGAAAGATCATATTATGAAATATGATCTTTCTTATTTTTAGTTTCCCTTTTTATTATGAAGTTTTTAGCATTCATTTCAAATGTATCATCCAGGGGCTCTAATTTTACCTCTTTATATTTCATTGAAAGAGCTGTGTATATGAGTCTGTCTGCCAACTCAGGATTTTTGGAGAGAAGAGAACCGTGAAAGTAGGTGCAGAGGCAGTTTTTATAGATGCATCCTTCAAGACCATCTTCACCGTTGTTTCCATAACCTGAAATGACTTTTCCAAAAGGTTCCAAGTCATTTATATAGGTCTTTCCCGAATGATTTTCAAATCCTACATAGGTTTCGTTGAATTTTTTATTGTAGATCACTGTGTTTCCAATGAACCTTTTGCTCCCACCTTCGGTATGTATGTTCAGCACATCGAGGCCTGGAAGTTTTTCACCATCTGGAGTGCAGTAATATTTGCCTAAAAGCTGATAACCACCGCAGATAGACAGAAATACTTTTCCTCCTTCTATATAATTTATTATGCCTTCCCTTTTATTTTTGGTCAAATCCTCTGATACTATGGATTGTTCATAATCCTGTCCGCCTCCAAAAAAAGTTATGTCATAACTGGAGTCATCAAAAATATCACCTAGAGATACATTGAATATATTTACGGATATTCCACGCTGCTGGGCTCTGTATTTTAGAATACGAATATTTCCCAAATCGCCATATACATTTAAAAGATCAGGATACAAGTGGCATATGTTAAGTTCCATTTTATATCACACTCCCTATTGATTTGAATATTTTTACCATAATTTTTTGATATAACCTTTAGAATTGAGAAACTTTCTCAAACTTATCATGGCAGTATAAGTGGCGAGTACATATACAGTATTTGATTCGCAATTCTTTACTTCTTCTATTAGTTGTTCATAAGTCTTACAGATTATAAAATTTTTTTCCGGCAGGCCTGCGACCTTTAACCTTACGGCCATATCATAGAGTCTTATGCCGGATATCATTATTTTATCTATACTCAGAGAAGACAGCCTTTCAAAGTTAACATCCCATATCCAGGATACATCTCTTCCGTCTGCGTAATTGTCATTTAAAAGTACCACCAGATTGAAAGTTCTGTCATCAAGGCTTATAGTGTTTATAGCCTGATCATAACCGGCAGGGTTTTTTACCAGTATTATTTTCACTTCTTTGCTGCCTACTTCTATGCTTTCCTGCCTTCCAAAAGCACTTTGCTGTTTTTTAAGTGAATTATATATATGAGAGGTTGATATCCCGCAGACAACGGCTACAGAATAGGCACACAGAGCATTGTACATATTATATATGCCTGGCTGATTTATGTAATAGTCCTCTCCGTTTATCACTACTGAAGAGCCGTCGGGAGTCTGAAACTTAATCTCATCCAGGACATAATCCAGATCAGGTCTTTTGTAACCGCAGTTTTCACAATAGTAATCGCCTAAATGGCTGTATGTAAGAAAATTATATTTGTATGGGCTTTTACATTTTTTGCAGAACTTAGCGTCTGCGTTTATAGATACCTCCTTATCTCGAGTGGGGGAACAGTTGAAGCCATAGTAAATAGTTCTGTTTGGCACATTCAAATCTCCCAGCAGTGATTCATCACCGTTTAGAACTAAATTTGTCAAGGGAGCCTTTTTAATACCCTGAAGAATCTTTTGCAAAGTTGTATAGACTTCACCGTATCTATCCAGCTGATCTCTGAACAAGTTGGTAACTGCTATAACTTCCGGAGTTATATAATCTGTAAAAAAAGATACGTTTGCTTCATCACATTCTATGACTGCATAATTTGTTTCGCAGCATTTTTTAAATGAGTAATTTTCCACAAAGCAGGCAACTATACCCGTAATCATATTTGCTCCTGTACTGTTTGTTATCACAGATTTTCCGGTATCCTTTAATATGTTGTATATCATGCTGGTAGTAGTGGTTTTCCCATTTGTGCCGGTTATAAGTATAATTTTATAATTTTTACATATGACTTTTAAGATATTCTTATCAAGTTTCAATGCAACCTTGCCAGGGAAATTACTTCCACCTTTAAATAACAATTTTGACAACTTTATTATAGCCTTGGAAATAATAATACTAAAAAAAGATTTTATATTGATTTTTCACACCACCTTTATGTAAATAAAAAAATATTATGTCGTTTCTTATGTAAATTAACTCTTAAATATTATAATACAATACGATGCTTTTTACATTAGAAAAACAAAAAAAGGTCCCATAAATTATATATATAAGATGGAAAAATCAAAAAATAGAAATTTTTAATTCGCATATAAGAATTTTTTAATTCACGATATAATGTATCATATATAAAATTAGAATAGCATAATAATATTTAATTATAAATAAAGAATATGTTATTGCAAGCCTTAATCCAAAAAATCTATATAATGAAAAAAATATAATTTTTTTGTTGCATTTTTCTATAAATAGTATAATATATAATTATAAGACTATTCGGGGGGGGAAAAGAATATGAATATGGACTTGACGTATTTGAATATCGACAGATATAGGGCTATGTATAGAAATTTACCGCCAGCAAAACTTATAGAGCTTTCAATCAAAAGGAACGAGGGCATCTTATCTAATAAGGGAGCCTTGATGATTAACACAGGAAAGTATACAGGAAGATCTCCCAAAGACAGGTTCATAGTCAGACAAAAAAGTATAGTGGATAAGATAAATTGGGGTAATACAAACTTATCCATAGATGAAGGAACTTTTGACAGACTATATAACAGAGTATTGAGCTATCTGCAGGACAGAGATATCTTTGTATTTGATGGATTTGTAGGTGCATTAAGTGAATATTCGATGCCTATAAGAGTCATATGTGAAAAAGCTTCTCAGGCTCTATTTGCAACACAGATGTTTAGGAGACCAGCCCTGGATGAGCTGAAGAATTTTGATCCAGAGTTCAATGTAATAGCTGTACCCGACTTTAAAGCCTGCGGAAAAAATGATGGGATCAATTCGGAAGCTTTTATATTGATAAATTTTGACAAAAGGGTAATATTAATAGGTGGAACGAGTTATTGCGGTGAAATAAAAAAATCGGTGTTTTCGGTGATGAATTTTTTGTTGCCACAGAAAGATGTTATGCCCATGCATTGTTCCGCTAATATAGGGGATGATGGAAAAACTTCTTTATTTTTTGGACTTTCGGGAACTGGAAAGACCACGCTTTCTGCAGATAAAGATAGAAAATTAATTGGAGACGATGAGCATGGATGGTGTGATGAAGGGGTGTTCAATTTTGAAGGTGGATGTTATGCCAAAACTATAAGGCTGGACAGTGTAAAGGAACATGAAATATATGGAGCAATAAAATTTGGAACTGTTCTTGAAAATGTAGTGGCAGATGAAAGCGGAGTGCCTGATTATAATGACAGCAGATATACGGAAAATACAAGAGCTGCCTACCCTATAGAATATATAGAAAATGTGGAAAAAAGCGGAGTTGGAGGGAACCCTCAGGCTATAATATTTTTAACCGCAGATGCTTTTGGAGTGATGCCTCCTATATGCAGGTTGTCCAAAGAAGCTGCTATGTACCACTTCATGTCAGGATATACAAGTAAGGTGTCTGGAACAGAAAGAGGAATAACTGAACCTGAAGCCACTTTTTCAGCATGTTTTGGAGAGCCTTTCATGTTGATGCATCCTGCAGTATATGCCAGGCTGCTGGGAGAAAAGATAAACAAGCATAATACGGAAATATATATGGTGAACACGGGCTGGATAGGCGGCGAATATGGAGTTGGGAAGAGAATAGATCTACCTTATACCAGAGCAATGGTAAAAGCTGCTCTGGAGGGAAAGCTCAAAGATGGGAACTTTATAGAACACCCTATATTTAAAGTGATGATGCCTACAAGCTGTCCTGGAGTTCCGGATGAAATATTAAATCCGAGAAATATGTGGAAGGATAAAAGAGCCTATGATATCAAGGCACAGGAGTTATCCAGAAAATTTCAGGAAAATTTCAAGAGATTTGAAGGCATTTCACAGAATATAATAAATGCAGGCCCAAGGGTTGAATCTCTGAGCCGTATATAAGTGTGGCATTGATATAAATAATTCTCAGGATTTAATTATGAAATACTTAGGGGATATATTTTATGAAAGAGATATCTGTGAATGGTAAAAGAGTTATAATTAGAAAGGCTAATAAATCTGATGCAAGAGCATTAATAGAGTATCTTAATGTGATTGCAGGAGAATCAGATTTTTTGACCTTTGGAACAGGTCAGATAGATATAAGTACTGAGCAGGAAGAAACCTTTATTGAGAATTCTTTGAGAAAAGAAAATGCATTATTTATTGTAGCGGAAATCAATGGAAAAGTAGTTGGAAATTTGAACTTCTCTGGAGGGCTAACACAAAGAACTGCTCATATTGGTGAGCTTGGAGTAAGTATCCTTAAAGAATATTGGGGAAATGGTATTGGAAGGGAGCTTATAGAGTATTTGATCAGCTGGAGTAGAAATTCGAAAATAATTCGAAAAATCAATTTGAGAGTTAGAACTGATAATAAACGAGCTATTAACTTATATAAGAAACTTGGTTTTTCAAAAGAAGGAATAGTAAAAAGAGATTTTTTAATTAATGAAAAATTCTATGATTCTTTAACAATGGGATTACTGATTGATTGAAGTACAAATAAAAATTACTCATGAAACCTGATAATGAGTCGCTGTACTAAAAATAGTGCAGCGGCCTTTTTTAATATATTCAATTAGCAAATTTTCATTGTGTATATGTTACAATTTATTAATAATACACTTGTTGGTAAAAAACTTACAATAATAGTATAATGGTGATATTGCATTATTAATTGTAAATGCAAGTATGACAGGATACTTGATGTCCTGCACATTATAGGAGAAAGAGGGGAAGTAGAAATAATGGAAATAATTTTTATTATTAAAGCTGTTATTATTGGAATAGTGGAGGGAATAACCGAATTTCTTCCAATATCTTCTACAGGACATATGATAATAGTGGGAAATCTGATAAACTTTAAAGCACCTGCTTATAACAAAGTTTACATAGACATGTTCGAAATTGTAATTCAGCTTGGAGCCATATTGGCCATAGTAGTTCTTTACTGGAATAAAATATTTAACTCCCTTAAAAATCTTGCACCTGGCAAATGGGGATTTAAGCTCTGGTTCAGTATTTTGGTTGCCTTTATACCTTCTGCAGTTGCTGGATTTATTTTTAATGATATTATTCAGGAAAAATTGTTCAATCCCGTTACCGTTTCCTGTGCCCTTATATTCGGGGGTGTACTCATGATATACATGGAGAACAGGTATAGAAAGGGAAATAGTATTAGAAAAATTGAAGATGTAAATATTGTACAGGCATTTAAAATTGGGTGTTTCCAGTGTCTGTCATTATGGCCGGGAATGTCTAGATCTGCATCTACCATAATCGGAGGCTGGGTAAGCGGGCTTACCAATGTAGCTGCAGCGGAATTTTCCTTTTTTCTGGCAATACCTACTATGATAGCTGCGTCCGGCTGGTCTCTCATAAAAGTTAAAATATCCATGAACTCCATTCAGATAATTGGGCTTGTTATAGGATTTGTAGTTTCATTTTTAGTGGCACTGGTAGTTGTGGATAAATTCATAGGATTTTTAAAGAAAAAACCTATGAGGGTATTTGCCGTATATAGAATATTTATAGGAATAGTGGTACTTGTTTTGGCTTTTACAAAAGTTATAAATGTTTAGGCATAAATGTATATGAGTGTATATTTTATAATGAACCGCGATATGACTTGCTTCATTAATGAATATATATGAATTAAGTAATGCAGGATTAGCATATATGAAATGCAGATTTTGTTGTTTTTAATTCTAAATAATATTTATTTTTATTAACATATTTCAGCGATTTAGTGTAGAATATTTAATAGGGTTAAATTTAATGGATAAATGGGATTCGCAATTAATCTTATAAATTTTAGGAGGGACTAACATGAATTATAATGTAGCAGTAGTGGGATGCACTGGAATGGTAGGAAGAAAGTTTCTTCAGGTACTGGAAGAAAGAAATTTTCCAATAAAAAATTTATATTTATATGCTTCTGCTAAATCCAGCGGAAAGGTATTGAAATTTAAAGATGTGGATTTCACAGTAGAAGAGTTGAATGAGGAAAACGTAAAAAATAAAAAAATAGATATTGCCTTGTTTTCAGCAGGGGCGGGCGTGAGTCTCAAATTTGCTCCTGTATTTTCAAAATATGGAGCAGTGGTTGTGGACAACAGTAGTGCCTGGAGAATGGATGAAAAGGTGCCTCTGGTAGTTCCCGAGGTGAATCCGGAGGATATAGAGTGGAACAGCGGAATAATAGCTAATCCAAATTGCTCTACCATACAGGCGGTGGTAGCCATTAAGCCTCTCTATGACAAGTATGGCATAAAGAGAATAGTGTATTCTACATATCAGGCTGTATCTGGCGCTGGTATGGGTGGATACAACGATCTCATAGAAGGATATAAGGGAAATCCACCTAAAAAATTTCCTTATCCAATAGCAGGAAATATACTTCCGCATATAGATGTTTTTATGGACAATGGATATACTAAGGAAGAAATGAAAATGATAAATGAAACCAGAAAAATACTGCATGATGATGCTTTGAAAATTACAGCTACTACGGCAAGAGTACCAGTGGCATATGGGCACAGTGAGAGTATAAATATAGAATTTAAGAAGAATTTCAACATAGAAGATATATTTAAACTATATGGTGAATATGACGGAATAATATTAAAAGATGATGTTGAAAATCTAGTATATCCCATGCCTTTGGATTCTGCTGGAAAAGATGAAGTGTTTGTGGGAAGAATACGAAGAGACTTTAGCCTGGAAAGTGGAATTAATCTATGGGTGGTGGCAGACAATATAAGAAAAGGTGCAGCTACCAATGCTGTTCAAATAGCAGAATGTATAATCAAAAATGAAAGATAATTGATGTATTTTATTAAATATTTTAATGACGAGGTGTTATTATGAGTTTATTTAGGGGTTCAGGGGTTGCTATAATTACTCCATTTAAAGACAATGGAGTTGATTTTGAAAAATTAGAGGAATTATTGGAGTGGCACATTGAATCCGGTACTGATGCGATAATAATCTGTGGAACTACCGGAGAGGCGTCTACCATGACTGAAAAAGAGAGAAAGGACACTATAAAGTTTACTGTAGATACCGTTAAAGGGAGAATTCCTGTTATTGCAGGAACAGGAAGTAATTGTACCCAGGCTGCCGTAGATATGAGCAAATGGGCAGAAAGCATAGGTGTAGATGGGGTTCTGGTGATCACACCCTACTATAATAAGACTACGCAAAAGGGGTTGGTGGAGCATTTTAAGGCAGTGGCTTCAAGTATAAAAACTCCTGTGGTCATATATAATGTACCAGGCAGAACCGGGCTCAATTTAAAGCCTGAAACTCTGGAAAAATTATGCCGCGTAGAAAATATTGCCGCTGTGAAAGAAGCTAGTGGAAATATAAGTCAGATTGCCAAAGTAAAGGCACTGTGCGGAGATAATATTGATCTGTATTCGGGAAATGATGATCAGACCATACCTATACTTTCCCTGGGTGGAATAGGTGTTATATCGGTACTTGCCAATATTATTCCAAAAGACATGCATGATATGTGTAAGTTGTTTTTGAAGGGAAATGTGAAAGAAGCGTTGACCCTTCAGCTAAAGGCTCTGTCTTTAATGAATGCCATGTTTGTGGAAACCAATCCTATACCTATAAAGACGGCCATGAATATCTTGGGAATGAATGCAGGAGATCTGAGACTTCCTCTTTGCAGCATGTCAGAAGGAAATTTGGAAATTGTGAAATCAGAGCTTAAAAATTATGGACTTTTGAAATAAAAATAGAATAAATTATTGAGAATATTGTGTAAATAGAAAATTTTATTTTTTCAATTTAACGTGAAAGACTGATTTCTTTCACGTTAAATTGTATATGCCAAGATTTAAATTTTTTAAAATAAAGTAATTGTAAGGAGAGGTATGAATGGTTAGAGTTATATTAAATGGATGCAATGGCAAAATGGGAAAAGTAATACAAAATTTGGCGGAAAAAGATTTAAATGTATCTATAATGGCAGGGGTGGATAAAAATTCTGGACAAAATAAATTTCCAGTTTTTCCTGGTATAGATCAGTGTAATGTTGAAGCAGATGTCATATTGGATTTTTCCAGACCTGATGCATTGGATTCACTTATCGAATATGGAAAGAGAAAAAATATTGGTATAATATTTTGCACTACGGGATATGATGATAATCAAATCAAAAAAATAAAAGAGGCTTCAAGTAGCATTCCTATTTTTCGATCGGCCAATATGTCCATAGGTATAAATGTGATAAATAGAGTATTAAAGGATATAAGTGGTTTTTTGTATAAAAATTTTGATATAGAGATAATAGAAAAACATCATAACCAAAAGGTGGATGCTCCAAGTGGAACGGCATTGATGCTTGGAAATACTATAAAGGATTCCATTTCCCAGGATATAAATTTTGTAAATGGGAGGGAAGGAATTAGAAAAAGACTTCATAATGAAATAGGTTTTCATGCTGTAAGGGGAGGAAGCATAGTAGGAGAACATGAAGTTATATTTGCAGGACAGGGTGAGACAGTAGAAATAAAACATACGGCCATTTCCAGAGAGGTATTTGCAGTAGGAGCTTTAAAGGCCTGTGAGTTTATGTACAAGCAAAAAAGCGGATTTTATTCCATGGATGATGTGATTTCATATTAAAATTAAAATAAAAGTGAGGTGAAAAGCGGCAGGCATGTAATTAATGTTCTGCTCTAGAAGCAGAAGCATGGCTGCCGCAGAATGATGAAAGTTTCTGAAATTATGAGGCAGAGAATGAGTTTTTCCTTTGAAGTGTTTCCGCCAAAAGCGGATAAACCTCTGGACAATCTTTTGGACACTTTGGAACACCTTTATGTATTTAATCCTGATTTTATCAGCTGTACCTATGGTGCCGGGGGAACAAATGCAGGGAGAAATGTTGAAGTCTGCAGTGCAATTGCAAAGAGCGGCAGAACCATCCCTGTAACCCACTTCACCTGCATTGGAAACAGCAGGGAGGATATAAGAAAAAGTCTGCACACATATCTGGATAAAGGAGTCAACCACATATTGGCACTGAGGGGTGATTTCCCGGAAGGATGGCAGGGCACAAGGGGCGATTTTAATTATGCAAATGAACTGGTGGAATTTATCAAGAAAAATTTCCCTGAATTCTGCATTGCTGCAGCAGGTGATCCTGAAAAACATTTCCAGGCGGACTCCTTTGAAGAAGATATCGCCCATCTTCGTGTGAAACAGGATGCAGGTGCTGATTATATAATGACCCAGCTGTGCCATGATGTAGAGCAATACAAGTGGTGGGTGGACAAAATTCGAAAAGCAGGCGTTTCACTGCCCATAGATGTAGGGCTGATGCCGGTACTTTCAAAAGATCCCATCATCAGGATGACAGTATCCAACGGCAGCTCAATTCCAAGGGAACTTGCGGAAATAATCGCAAGATATGGTGATAATCCGGAGGATTTTAAAAAAGCAGGTAAAGAATATACTATAAAACAGATCTACAGTTTTATTAATGCAGGAATAAACGGACTTCATATTTATTCCCTGAATAGATGGAAGGACGTAACCGACATTTTAAATGAATCTGGTATCCGAAATTTGAATACGTCAGCAGCCAGGTGATGATTTTTAAAAAACTTGTGTATTAGATTTTAATGGGTATGGAGTTATATGGAGATCAATTCCATACCTATTTCACTGCTTTTTATTTTAAAGAATCTATCCAGCTTTCTATTTTTCCCATGGAGGATTTGAGCTCATCCATGCTGTATGCATATGAGATTCTGACATGACCTTCACCTTTTGTTCCAAAAGCGGAACCGGGTACTATGGCAACTCCTGCCTCTTTTAATAACCTTTCACAGAATTCATCGCTTTTCATGTTGAATTTTTCTATGGAAGGAAATACATAAAAGGCACCTTTAGGTAAATTCAATTCAAATCCCAGGGATTTTAATTTACTGTATATGTAATCTCTCCTTTCCATGAATTTTGAGCACATGTAATCTACATCCTTCATACAGCTTTTTAATCCTTCACAAGCTCCCCATTGTGAGATGGAAGGGGCACAGGATGAGTTATATTGATGGACTTTTATTATTTGATTCATAAATATTTTGTCTGCACATACATATCCTATTCTGAGACCTGTCATTGAAAACATCTTGGAAAAGCCGCTTACCAGTATAATTCTATCTTTTATTTCATCATATTGTGCTGGAGAATAATATTCTTTTTCAAAGCACAGAGAAGCATATATTTCATCGCTTATTACAATTAAATTATTTTTTTTAATGAGCTTTAAAAGTTTTTCATTGTCCTCTCTGGATAAAACAGCCCCCGTAGGATTGGAGGGGTAGGATAAAACCATTGCCTTGGGCTTTTCATCTTCAAGTATTTTTTCCAAATTCTCAAAGTCTATGGAGAAATTCTCTTTCAAATCATAATTTAGTATATTCCCGCCCAAGATTTTTACACAGCTTTCATAAGCTGGATAGGCCGGGTTTGGTATGAGTATTTTATCTCCTCTGTTTATCAAGGCAGCAAATACGTCCATAAGAGCTTCACTTCCGCCCATTGTAATACAGATTTCGTCTTTTGTGTAGTTTATACCAAGCTTCCTCAGATATTTTGATATTTCCTCTCTGAGCTCTATGATGCCTGCAGTTGAAGTATATGTAGTTTTATTTTCCTCAATAGCTTTTACCATGGCCAGTTTGATCTTATTGGGTACGTTGAAATCAGGCTGTCCCAGTGTAAGGGATATTGCACCTGGATACTGGATAACTTTGTTGTAAAATTTTCTGATACCTGAAATTTCCACGGATTGTACATTTTTTGATGTGCTGTTCAAATTTACACTTCCCATCTATATATAAACTTTATTTTTTCTTTATCTTTAATATATTTTCATTATACTTTTATATTTTACAATTTTAAGTGAACATAGTAAATAGATTATTTTAAAGAGGATGATAGCATTGATACAAAAAGTATTGGAATTAAAAGGAGTTTTTAAAAAAAGAGGAAAGGTACAAGTCTTAAAAGACATTGCTTTTTCCATAAATGCAGGTGAGATCTGCGGTCTTGTAGGGAAAAATGGTGCTGGAAAGACTACATTAATCAAAATTATAACCAGTATGTTGTCCACGGATGAAGGTGAAATTCTAATAGAAGGAAAAGATCTTAAAACTGAAAGAGAAAAAGCACTGAAAAATATAGGGGCTATAGTGGAGAAACCGGAGTTTTACGGTTATATGACTGGAAGACAGAACTTGAATTATATAGCCGGCATGATGGAAAGCGTTACAAAAGATAAGATAGAAGATGTCATAAAATATTCTAAATTAGGTTCAAAAATTGATAAAAAGGTAAAAACATATTCTCTGGGAATGAAGCAGAGGCTGGGGCTTGCCCAGGCGCTTATGGGCCGCATATCTCTTTTGATATTGGATGAACCTACAAATGGGCTGGATCCAATCGGGGTTGTGGAACTTAAAAAAATTATAAAGGTTTTAGCTGAAGAAAAGAGAGTAAGTGTTCTTATATCTTCACATATTTTAAGTGAAATAGAAAATATATGTACAAAGGTTGTTTTTATAGATGAGGGTAAAATTGTGGGTGTTGAAAAAATAGGCAGCAATTCCAAAGCCGGAAGTGTAAAAAACATGTTTATAAAAACGAATTTATCTAAAAAGGCATCAGAAATTATAAAAAATATATTTGATGTAAAACTGCTGGAAGTAAAAAATGATGGAGTCTCAATTTTAATAAATACTGAATCATGTGATTTATTTACGGTATTGAAAAAATTACATGACAGCGGAATAATTGTGGAAGGTTGCTTTGAAGTAAAGCAAAACCTGGAAGATAAATTTATAAAGATGATGGGGGAAAATGGTGATGAATAGATATATATGGGAGGAGCTGAAGAGAATAATCATTAAAAAGAAAATTTGGATTGCTGTTATTTTTATGGTTACAATTGTATTTGGGTTGGCAAGTACTTTGAAAACAAATACATTGGAAGTGCAGATTCAAAAATATAAAGCTCTTCTTGTCAACCAAAAAATGGGCAGGGACAAAGCTGATTCAGAATTGAAAAAAGCCGAATTTTCCAGGGATATAGTGAGTACCCAGAAGGAGATAAAAGATAGAGAAGAGCAGCTGAATGAAATAAAGAATTATGATAGGTCAAAGCTGGATCAGCGGATTCAAAAATTGGAAAGGGAAAATAATCCTGAGAATGAATACAAGCTGCTTCAATTGAAATATGAGAAAAAATACAATATAGAAAAAAGTGAGCTTATACCAAAAGGGATGTATTCGGCTATGGAAATTCTGGCATATTTTATACCGGTATTTTTTTTACTTATTCTCATTGTGTTCTTATCCGATATAGTGTCAGGAGATTACTCTCCGAACACAATAAAAAATTTGGTTACAAAGCCTATTTCAAGGAAAAAAATTGTTTTGTCCAAATTTGCCGCTTCCATGATTTTGAGTGCAGCTACTTTGATTATAAGTACCCTGATATTTATACTGGAAGCTGGAATTCATCTGGGTTTTTCCGATTTAAGGTTGCCTTTTGATATAGATGCAAAGTATGTTTTTGACAGCTCTCTCACGTTGAGTCCGATAACTTCACAGATGCGATATGTAAGTGGAAGCAGATCAATTATTCCCCTCTGGAGTGCAATTATTGAAATGGTGTTGATTGCAATAATTGTTTCAATAGCCATTGTATCAATAATTCTGTTCATATCGGTTTTATGCAGAAATTCACTTATTTCATCTCTTATAAGTTTTATGTTAATTGGAGGAACGGCCGTCTGGTATCTTTTTGGTTTTGCAGGCAGATATGTTGTATCGGCAAAATACGGGGTTTTGGTAAAATTTCTACCTGTTCCATATATAGTTGACGTAATAAGCACATTGAGTGGTGATATTTCTGTGCAACTTACCAGTACCATAAATGTAGCTTTTATATTGATAACCTGTTTAGTATGGACTCTAGTCATGCTGTTTTTAAGCAGTTATGTTTTTGGCAAAAGGGATTTTGATTGAAAATACAAAGTGCTATAATTTTAAGTTGGGTGATTGTTGTGAAGGAAAATATATTGATAATAGATGATGACAATGACATAAGGAATATGCTTGTAAATTATTTTCAAAAGGAAAGCTATACGGTATATAATGCTTCTGATGGAGAAAAAGGTCTGGAAATTTTAAAATCAAAGCCAGTTTCTCTGATAATTCTGGACATTATGATGCCCAAGATGGATGGATATACCATGCTGTCTAGACTCAGAGAATTCTCAAGTCTGCCTGTTATACTTCTTACTGCAAAAGACCAGCAAATGGACAAGATAAAGGGATTCATAGCTGGATGTGATGATTATATAATAAAGCCCTTTGATTTTACGGAACTCTCATTAAGGGTGCTGGCTATACTCAGGAGAGCTAAAGCCGGTAATACTTTGCAAAACCACATGCTGAAAATTAGGGATATAGAAATAAATACTCTGGAACATACAGTAAGAAAAGATAATATTGAAATCGTGCTTACTCCAAAGGAATATGAGATTTTATACACACTGGCATCAAATAGGGGACGGGTATATTCCACCAGGACACTCTATGAGATAATCTGGAAGGATACCTTTCTGGAAAATGACAATACTGTAACCATGCATGTTAAAAATTTAAGGAGAAAACTGGGAGATAGTGTTAAGCAGGGTAAATACATAAAAACTATATGGGGAGTGGGTTATAAAATTGAAAAGGATATTTAAGCTCAGGAGTGAATTGGTTTTTTCTGCAGTTTTTTCGGTGATTATATCGCTTGTACTTGCAGTTTTTTTGAGAGAATCTGTTTTAGGGTCGTTTTTAAACAGTTATAATGGCACCCCTGAATACATATATAAAAACATGATTGCCCCAGTTGAACAGGACTTGAAAAATATGGATATAAATAATTCTAGAAAATTACAAAAATATATGAACAGAGAATATAGTATGACCTATTTTATTTTTGTAGTGAGAAAAGATGGAGGGGTGATAGCTTCAAATAATAGAGAAATTAAAAGTATAGATAGTGGTCAGATTGAAAATGGAAAAAGAACATTTAAGTTTTTAAATGACCATAGAGATAATCTGGTTAAAATAACCAGGTGCGATTACCTAAAAGATGGGTACTATCTGTATTACATATATACTGGCTATGGTAAATTGGATAATGGCAATATTGTAGGTGTAATGGCAATTTCAATCTTCATAATTGTATTTTTCCTGCTCATATGGAAACGCATATCTTATATATCCAAAATAAAATCAACAGTTAGAAGTATTGCTGAAGGTGATCTATCTAAAAGGGTCCCTCTTAAATATAAAAATGAACTTAGAGAATTATCTGAAGACATAAATTATATGGCTTCAAGGATTGAAAGGGAAGAGAAAAACAGAAATGAATTTTTCACCAATATATCTCATGATCTGAGAACTCCTTTAACTACTATACTGGGGTATATAGACATGATTAAGAATGGAAAATATGATTCAAAACGTGAACTTCATGATTATATAGATATAATGGATAAAAAAGGATTGTATTTAAAAAGTATGCTGGATGATTTTTTTGAATATTCAAAGCTGTCTTCCAAGGACATAGTACTTGAAAAACAATGTCTGGAGTTAAATGAATTGGCACGGCAGGTAGCTGAAGAAGAGGAAGATGAATTTATACGGAAAGGATTGAGGTTTTGTCTTAAATTACCTCTTGAATCCGTTGAAATTGAAGCAGATCCCAATTTATTTTTAAGGGCAGTGAATAATCTTTTAAATAATGCACTTAAGTATTCTAGAAATAATACGGCCGTTGAATTCAAAATAAGAAAACAAGAGTACAATGGCAATTTTTATGCGGTAATTTCAGTATCAAATGTTCCTGAAACTCCAGTTGGTGATGAGAATATAGAGAATTTTTTTGAGAGGTTGTATAAAAGGGATCTGTCCAGAAAGGAAGAAGGCAGTGGCCTTGGCTTGTCAATTGTTAGAGAAATAGTCAAACACCACAGTGGTTTTGTAAAGGTATGTAGAGAAGACGAGAAACTGGTGTTTAAAATATTTATGGATGTAAAGTGTTAAAACTTAAGTGAATCGGTAAAAGGATAGTCTAGTTACTAAAATCTCAGTAACTAGACTATTTTTTGCTTAATTTGGAGGCGCCACCCAGATTTGAACTGGGGATGAAGGTTTTGCAGACCTCTGCCTTACCACTTGGCTATAGCGCCATGTATAAATGGAGCGGAAGACGGGATTTGAACCCGCGACGTTCACCTTGGCAAGGTGACGCTCTACCACTGAGCCACTCCCGCATGTTTTAAATGGTGGCCAGACCAGGAATCGAACCAGGGACACGAGGATTTTCAGTCCTCTGCTCTACCGACTGAGCTATCTGGCCGCATGACGACCCAGAAAAAGAATTTTATACCCGCCTCCAGTGTGACGGCAGACACTCTAAAAAACTGAGCCACTAAATTAATAATGTGGTGGGCACAACAGGGCTCGAACCTGTGACCCTCTGCTTGTAAGGCAGATGCTCTCCCAGCTGAGCTATGCGCCCATAAGCACATTATTACCACGACAATTCATATTATATATTGAGTTCTATATATTGTCAATACCTGGTGCGAAAAAATCACGGCTGTAGTAAATTTTAAAATTATTGTCAATATATTCCCATTTGGAATTTATATCCTGAATTATTGTTATTTAAAGATGTTGATTTTAGTATGTCGATATTTGACAATAGAAATTTGAATATAGATTTTGTTTAGATGCATACTATTTTTGAAGGGAGTGTGAATGATGCTGTTATTAACTATGGTTTACAATAAAGAAAGAGAAAATGTAATACAGGGAATTCAAGAACTAAAAGAGTATTTTAGACATAAAGACGTGTTTATCGGAATATATGAAAGTATAGAGTCTGATACTCACTTCCTTAAATTATTCTGTGATAGAGAAATGAGCAATAGGCTTATGAATATATTCAATATGTTTATTGCCAATATTATATATGATATAGTGATAGATGAATTTTATAAAAATGATATTCTGACTTTTTTGTCGGATGAATATTTTTTTTTGAGATATGAAGAATTGGAGGAAATCAGGTTAGAGAGTATAAATGTATTGAAGGGGAAGATGGAAATTGTAGATGATAATTCTATTTTTTGCATAAACAAAAGAAATGAAATGCTGGATAAAATATCAAATTGCATAAATGAAAATAATGAAATAAATATAGATGGATTTGTAACTTTTAGAATCAAGGAGCTTCTGCCTGATCTGGAAAGCATAGTAGATAAAGTGGTAGAAAAATATATGGTAGAAAAGGAATATAATGAATTTATAAAGCTTCTGAAATATTTTGTGGAAATACAGGAGAGCAAAATAGAGTGTTTGAATATAATAATAGACAGCCAGGGCAATTATATAATAAGGGATAGGCAGGAGGATATAACAGACAATTTTTTCAGGGATCTAAAAGAGTTAAAATGTAGTAAGAATTTAAATTCAGGTTTGGACGATGTTCTGATAAGTGCACTTATAACCAATTCACCGGATAGGATAATAATTCACTGTGCTGAAAATTGCAGGAATCCAGAATTAATAGAGACTATTGAAAAAGTTTTTACGGATAGAGTTGAATTTTGCAACAGCTGTGCCACATGTAAATCCATAAAAAACAATTTTAACAGGGTATAATCTGTAAAAAGTCAAATTTCTTGTTGACATAAGTATTTTATAATAATATAATAAATCCGAATAGAAATAAAAGCTATGAAGGGGAAAAGTAAACAGATGATTTATTTCAAGAGAGAGGGATTTTAGGCTGAGATGTCCTTTAAATAGAATCTGGTGAAAGACCACCCTTGAGTTGTATACTGAATTTTCAGTAAGTATTTCCGCTAACCCACGTTAAGGGTAGAGAGAACAGTATCTGTTATTTGTAAACTTGTTTTACTGTTAAGTTGGGTGGAACCACGGCAATACTCGTCCCATGTTTAGGGAGGAGTTTTTTTATTGCTTTTTTATATTGCTGGGAATATAGAATTTTAAGGAGGAATAGCCATGGTAAAAATAAGTCTTAAAGATGGTAAAGAAATAGAGATAGAAAAAGGATCAAAAGTACTGGATGTAGCGGAAAAGTTGAGTACTTCTTTAAAGAAAAAGGCATTGGGAGCTAAGCTAAATGGAGAGATAGTTGAACTCTATCATGCAATAGATGAAGACTGTAAACTTGAAATCCTTACTTTTGAAGATGAAGATGGTAAAAAGATACTGAGACATACAGCTTCACATATACTTGCTCAGGCCATAAAAAAATTATATCCTGAAGTTAAACTTGCTATAGGACCTGCTATAGATTCCGGATTTTACTATGATGTAGATGCAGATTTTTCGTTTACACCGGAACTGTTGGTTAAAATTGAGAATGAGATGAACAAAATAGTCAAGCAAAACATTAAATTGGAGAGATTTGAACTTCCAAGAGCAGAAGCTGTAAAATTCATGGAGGACAGAAAAGAACCTTACAAGGTAGAATTGATAAAAGATCTGCCGGAGAATGCAGTTATATCTTTTTACAAGCAGGGGGATTTTGTGGATTTGTGTGCAGGACCCCATTTACCTTCCACAGGAAGGGTAAAGGCTGTAAAGCTTACTTCTATAGCAGGAGCTTACTGGCGTGGAGATGAAAAGAATAAAATGCTCCAGAGAATATATGGAACTGCCTTCGAAAAGAAAGCTGATCTGGAGAAATATCTCAATATGATGGAGGAAGCAAAGAAAAGGGATCATAGAAAATTAGGCAAGGAACTTGATCTGTTCAGTATGCACGAAGAAGGCCCCGGATTTCCATTCTTCCATCCAAAGGGAATGGTAATCAGAAATGAACTCCAAAATTTCTGGAGAGAAATGCATAGAAAAGCTGACTACGAGGAAATAATGACTCCAGTTTTGTTGAATGAAGAGTTATGGCATCAGTCAGGGCACTGGGATCACTATAAGGAAAATATGTATTTTACCAAAATAGATGATGAGAATTATGCTATAAAGCCTATGAACTGTCCTGGAGCAATACTTGTTTATAAAAATGACATACGTTCTTATAGGGATCTGCCGAAAAGATACGGCGAAATGGGAATTGTACACAGACATGAGAAATCTGGAGCACTTCATGGACTTATGAGAGTAAGGTGTTTTACTCAGGATGATGCCCATATATTTGTGACAAAAGAGGATATTACCCATGAGATCACACAGGTTATAAAACTTATAGATGATTTTTACAAGGTATTTGGGTTTGAATATTTTGTTGAACTTTCTACAAGACCTGAAAATTCCATGGGAAGTGATGAGGACTGGGAAGCTGCAACGGAAGGCCTTAAAACTGCATTGAAAGTAGCTGGACTCGACTATAAGATCAATGAAGGTGATGGAGCTTTCTATGGACCTAAAATAGATTTTCATTTGAAGGACTGTATTGGAAGAACATGGCAGTGTGGAACAGTGCAGCTGGATTTCCAGATGCCGGAGAAATTTGATCTCACATATATAGGAGCAGACGGGGAAAAGCATAGACCGGTTATGCTGCACAGGGTTGTGTTTGGCTCTATAGAGAGATTTATAGGAATACTCATAGAACACTATGCAGGAGCGTTTCCAGCTTGGCTTGCACCAGTTCAAGTAAAAGTTATGGACATTACAGATGATCAGAGAGGATATGCAGAAGAAGTGATTAAAAAGCTCAAAGATCAGGACATAAGAGTGGAAGCTGATGTTAGAAATGAAAAGATAGGCTATAAGATAAGAGAAGCCCAGATGCAGAAAGTGCCTTATATGATCATTCTTGGAGATAAAGAGAAGACGGGGAATAGTATTTCTGTAAGGAGCAGAAAAGACGGAGATCTAGGAGCTATGGAATTGAATGATTTTATATCAAAGCTTAAAGAGGAAATTTCTAAAAAAGTAAGTGATATATAGTTGAGATAATTTTATGTTGACTTATGTTGACAAAAATAGTATAATAAAATTCGTCAAGCAGAAACTAGCCGTTTCTCACCTTACGGCATGGCCAGTAAGGTTATAGAAGTTTTATTGTAAATTTTCTATTGTATGTATTTAGAGGACGGCAGAAGTCGTCCTTTTTCATATTTTTTGTTTGATTCACTTAGGAGGTGAATGATATAAATAAAGATTTTCTTTTAAACGATGAGATATCTGCAAAAGAAGTAAGAGTGGTTTCAAATGATGGAGGCAGAGTTGGAATTGTGCCTTTGGGAAAAGCTCTGAAGCTTGCAGAGGAAAAGGAATTGGACCTGGTTATGATATCTCCGAGGGCAAATCCTCCAGTTTGCAAAATAATGAATTATGGAAAATTTATTTATGAGCAGTCTAAAAGGGAAAAAGAAGCTAAAAAAAAGCAGAAGATTATCAATATAAAAGAAGTGAGACTCAGTCCAACTATCGAAGAACACGATATTTCTATTAAAGCTAAAAATGCTGAGAAATTTTTACTTACAGGGGATAAAGTCAAAGTTACTATAAGATTTAGAGGCAGAGAAGCTGGTTATTCTTTTATAGGTAAAAAAATTTTAGATAATTTTTACTCTAAGCTTGAAGGTATCAGTGTAATAGAGAAGCAGCCCAAACTTGAGGGTAGAAATATGATAATGACATTATCAGCAAAAAAAGCATAATTGAGAGGAGGAAGTTATTATGCCAAAAATGAAGACAAAAAGAAGTGCAGCAAAGAGATTTAAGGTTACTGGAACAGGTAAGTTAAAGAGATCAAAAGCTTATAAGAGTCACATATTGACTAAAAAGAGTGCAAAGACCAAGAGAAATCTTAGAAAAGCAGGATATGTATCAGAAGCTCAGGAAAAAGTTATGAAAAAATTGATACCTTATGTATAGTTAGGGAATTCTAAAAGGAGGTTTTAAAATGGCAAGAGTAAAAAGAGCTGTGAATGCTCGTAAACATCATAGAAAGATACTAAAGCTGGCAAAAGGTTATTATGGCGGCAAGAGCAGATTGTTTAAATCAGCAAATGAAACAGTTATGAGGGCTTTGAGAAATGCATATATAGGAAGAAGATTAAAAAAGAGAGATTTTAGGAAACTCTGGATAGCCAGAATAAATGCTGCGGCTAGAATAAATGGACTTTCCTATTCAAAATTCATAAATGGGATAAAGACAGCAGGTATTGATGTCAATAGAAAGATGCTTTCAGAAATAGCAATAAATGATCCAAAGTCATTTACTGAATTGGCTGACATAGCAAAAAAACAACTGAGCGCATAAATTGAACTACATCAAGTGGATTTAAATTTATATAATAAATTGTTTATGGGATCAGAGAGTGCAGTAGAGTACTGTACTCTTTTATTGAATATTAAAATAGTGCATATATATGATTTCCACAGCATGATTATGAGGATAGGTATATGGATATAATAAAGAGCAGGGATAACCTTCAGGTAAAACAGGCTAGAAAACTGAGAGAAAAAAAATATAGAACTGAAAGTAAAAAGTTTTTGATAGAAGGCTTTAGATTTGTGATGGAAGCCGTCAATTCGGATTTTACAGTGACGGATATTTTTTTAACTGACAGCTTTTATGATAGATGGAAAAGAAGTTTAATGAAGGAAAGAATTGAAAATATGCCTTCTGTATATATTGTGACTGATGAAGTGTTGAGGAGTATAAGCAGCACGGAGAATCCTCAAGGTATAGTTGCAGTGGTAAAATGTACCCGGTTAAAACCTAAAAAAGCTGCAGAAGGATTTTATTTACTGCTGGATAGAATACAAGATCCGGGGAATATGGGTACCATAATAAGAAGTTCTCATGCAGCTGGAGCTCAGGGAATTATAATTACAAAGGGAACGGTGGATATATATAATGAAAAGGTATTGAGAGCCACCATGGGGTCTATTTTTTATATTCCCATAATTCAGGATACAGATCTGAAACAGGTGAAGGCCCTGAGAGAGGAAGGTTTTAAACTTGTGGCCAGTTCACTGGATGGAGATACCAATTTTTACAATATAAATTTGAAGCAAAAAATTATTTTTGCACTGGGAAATGAAGCCAATGGTCTCAGTGAGCATATAGAAGAAATGGCAGATATAAAGGTGAGAATACCAATGCCCGGGAAAGCTGAATCCCTAAATGCAGCTGTGGCAGCATCCGTAATGATGTTTGAGGCGGTTAGGCAGAATTTGAAATTTTGATATTGACAACAGATAAAACTGTATGTAATATTTAAGAGTATAGATAATGAAAACTTTAAAGAAGTATACTGTGAAGGAGAAAGTAAATATAGAGTTTTTTACAGAGAGAAGGAGTCAAGGCTGAAAGCTCTTTTAAAAATACTGTATGTTGGAGTTCGCTCTGGAGTACTATCTGTGAAATACAAGTAGCAGCTAGCGGTAATGCCGATAAATTTTCAAAGAGAATATTATTTTGTAATATTAATTTGGGTGGTAACGCGGAATATAGAATTCGTCCCTTATGGGGATGAATTTTTTTTATATTTTAATTTTAAAAATTGAATTTTCTTGGAAGGGAGAGAAGCTAATTATGATTAAAGAAAAATTGGAGCAAATCAAAAAAAATGCTCTCAGTGAACTGCAAAATAGAGAAGATGATCTGAGCATAGAAAATGTAAGAGTTAAATATCTGGGAAAGAAGGGAGAACTCACTAAAATACTCAGAGGGATGAAAAC
This sequence comes from Clostridium luticellarii, assembly GCF_002995845.1. Lineage (GTDB taxonomy): Bacteria > Bacillota > Clostridia > Clostridiales > Clostridiaceae > Clostridium_B > Clostridium_B luticellarii. Next base: position 39,997 of record NZ_PVXP01000006.1, read on the forward strand.
TCTTTCTCCAGAAGAAAGACCTCTGGTTGGAAAACTTGCCAATGAAATCAGATCAATCTTGGAAAATGCCATAGAAGAGACATCAAAGAAAATAAAAAAATTAAAAACAGAGGAAAAAATCAAAGATGAGACTATAGATATAACCATGCCCGGTATAAAACAATATATTGGGAGAAGACATCCTTTGGAACAAATTTTAGAAGATATGAAGGATATATTCATTTCAATGGGATTTACTATAGAAGAAGGACCGGAAATTGAGGAGGATTATTATAATTTTGAGGCATTGAATATACCAAAGAACCATCCTGCAAGAGGAGAGCAGGATACATTTTACATAAATGACAGCGTAGTACTAAGAACTCAGACATCTCCGGTACAGGTGAGGACCATGAAAAAACAGAAGCCTCCAATAAAAATGATATCTCCGGGGAAAGTATATCGTGCAGATTCCGTAGATGCCACTCATTCACCCATATTTTATCAGATGGAAGGACTTGTAGTGGATAAAGGTATAACTTTTGCAAATTTAAAGGGCACTCTTGAGATGTTTGCAAAAAAGATGTTCGGAGAGGGTATGAAGACAAAATTCAGACCCCATCATTTTCCTTTTACTGAGCCTTCCGCTGAAATGGATGGTACCTGTTTTGTGTGCGGCGGCGAGGGCTGCAGGGTGTGTAAGGGAGAAGGCTGGATAGAGCTTCTAGGATGCGGCATGGTACATCCTCAGGTACTTAGAAACTGCGGCATAGACCCTGAAATTTACAGTGGATTTGCTTTTGGGATGGGTGTAGATAGAATGGTTATGATGAAATACGGAATAGATGACATAAGAAATATGTATGAGAGTGATATGAGATTTCTAAATCAGTTCTAGAGTAAACAAATAAAACAGCTGAAATTTAATCAATGACTTGAATTAGATGAAGAAAGGGGTTTTTTTTATGAAGGTACCGGTAAATTGGTTAAAAGATTATGTAAAAGTAGATATTACAGGGAAAGAATTGGGAGATAAATTGACCTTGAGCGGTTCAAAGGTGGAAGAGGTAATCACAACTGGAGATGAAATACAAAATGTAGTTACAGGGAAGATAATGAAAATAGAGGAGCATCCACATGCAGACAAACTGGTGATATGCCAGGTAAATATAGGAAAGGATGAATTGCTTCAAATTATAACAGCTGCCACCAATATGAAGGAAAATGATGTAGTTCCCGTTGCACTTCATGATTCTATAATTCATGGAGGAGTGAAGATAAAAAAGGGAAAATTGAGAGGAATCATGTCAAATGGAATGTTTTGCTCCGAAGAGGAACTGGGAATAGCAGGCGATAAACCTGTGCATGGACTTATGATTCTTCCCCCCAATACTCCGATTGGAAAAGATATAAAAGAGGTACTCAATATGACCAGCAGCATATTGGATTTTGAGATAACTTCAAACAGGCCTGACTGCTTGAGTATTATAGGCATGGCAAGGGAAACCGCAGCAACTTTAAATGAAAATTATAATATGCCTGAACTGAATTATGTACCTTCTTCACATAAAAATATAAAAGATGATCTTCAGGTTGAAGTAAAAGATGATCTCTGCAGAAGATACATAGCCAGGGGAATAGAGAATGTAAAAATAGAGCCGTCTCCTGGATGGATGCAGGAAAGACTTTTGGATGCAGGAGTAAGGCCTATAAATAATCTGGTGGATATAACTAATTTTGTAATGCTTGAAATGGGGCAGCCCATGCACGCCTATGATACAAGATATATACAATCAAACAGCATAATAATTGAAAGGGCAGAAAAGGGAGAAGAGTTTGTAACCCTGGACGACGAAAAAAGATCGCTGGATGAAAATGTACTTACCATAAGAGATGGAAAAAGGGCCGTGGGTATTGCTGGAATAATGGGAGGGCTTAATTCTGAAATAAGGGAAGACACTTCCTCCGTAGTATTTGAAAGTGCCAATTTCAATGGAACCAATATAAGAATTTCATCCCAGAGTTTAGGACTCAGAACAGAAGCTTCAGCTAGATTTGAAAAAGATCTGGACCCTAATCTGGCTGAAACAGCTATGAATAGGGCCTGTTATCTGGTAGAGAAATTAAAGGCTGGAAAGGTAATGCAGGGTACAATTGATATATATAGAGAGAAGGTTGAACCTGCCAGCCTGAAAGTGAATTACAACTGGATAAATAAATTTCTGGGTACAAAAATATCAGCAGATGAAATGGCCGGGTGTTTAAATAGGTTGGAATTAAATACGGAAATTCAGGGTGAAACTTTGAAAGTAGAAATACCTACTTTTAGACGAAGAGATATAAAGATAAAAGAGGACATAGCTGAAGAGGTGGCTCGAATATATGGATACGGAAATATACCTTCTGCCATAATAAAAAGTGTGAGTACCAGGGGAGGGAAAAGTCCCAAACAGAAATTGGATGATGAAGTACTGAGAGCACTTACTTCAAGCGGACTAAACCAATCCATAAGTTATTCTTTTATCAGCAGAAAGGTGTTTGACAAAATACTTTTACCCGAAGATAGTGTACTTAGAAATGCTGTAGCTGTAAAAAATCCGCTGGGAGAGGATTACAGTATAATGAGAACTACTACAATACCATCCATGATGGAGTCCTTGAGCAGGAACTATTCCAGAAAAAACCAGGTGGTGAGGCTGTTTGAGATAGGTAAAGTTTATATTCCCAACAAAGATGCAGATAAGTTGCCTGATGAAAAAAATACAGTGACCATTGGAATTTATGGTGGAGTGGATTATTTCAATCTCAAGGGAGTAGTTGAGAATATATTGGAAGTACTGGGAATAGAAAAATTTTCTTTTGAAAGGGAAAGCAGTAATCCGACCTTTCATCCTGGAAAGACGGCAGCACTGTATATAAAAAAGAACCAGGTGGGGGTACTGGGCGAGATTCACCCAGGTGTGCTGGACAATTATGGTATTGGAGAAAAGTGCTGTGTAGCAGAACTGAATTTAGATGTTCTCTATAGATATTCCAACAGGAATAAAAAATATAGACCTCTTCCTAAATTCCCTTCAGTTGTGAGGGATCTGGCCATACTGGTGGATGAAGATATTCTGACAAGGGAATTAGAAGATGTTATAAAAAAACAGGGTGGAAATATGGTGGAGAGTGTGAAAATTTTTGATGTCTACAGAGGGAAGCAGGTAGCTGAGGGAAAAAAGAGTATAGCTTATTCCATATCCTACAGACTTGAAAACAGAACTCTTACAGATGAGGAAGTAAACAAGGTTCATGATAGAATACTGGGGGCATTGGAACATAAATTTAGAGCACAGCTCAGGTAGATAATACTATTTAATTGAGTTAGATAGCAATCAGTCAAACAGCTGTCTGACTCGATTTTATTATTTTTTGCAAATAGGTAAACTCTTAAATATAATATTTAATATATATAAGATTTGTGATAGAATATTCTTATAGAGAATTTGAAAAAAGGGTATGTGGATCTGAGAGGGTGTTTAAATGTGAATGTAGTGACGGTATTTATAAATGGAATTGAATACAATTTAAAGGGCGATGAACAGGAGGAATATTTACATAAGGTTGCCAGCTATGTAGATAAGAAAGTAAAAAATATATTGGAAAACAATAGTAAGTTAAGCACTTCCTCAGCAGCTATTCTATCTGCACTCAATGTGGCAGATGATATGTTAAAGGTACAGGAAAGCAATGAACAGTTGTCAAAGCAGGCAGAAGAGTTGAAAAAAGTTGCCAAGGTCTATGAGGATCAGATTAATTCTTTGAAGAAGCAGCTCAAATATACAGAGGAACTCAATGAAGAATTCAAAGAAAAGTTAAAAAAAGCTGGAGATAGTAAAGAATTAAAGGAGAAGAATAAAAACATTGAAAAACTTGAGGAAGAAATAAAGATTATAAAGGAAACCACCCAAAAATATATAAAAGAAAACACAAAGCTTATAGGGGAAAATAAAGAACTGAAATTTCAGGTTCAATCGGGAAAGTACAAGATAATAGATCTTCAGCATAAATTGATAGAAAATCAAATAAATCTGGCAAAGGAAAAAAAACAGAAAAATCCACTCTTAAATAAGGATATAAGGTAGAATTCGAACTGATTATGGTATTAGTTCGAATTTTTTTTATTGATAACCAAATTTGTTTATATGCATATAATGATTTCAGGGAGAATTTAATCTGGAGGGATTGCATGAGGGTATTGTTTTGCACAAGAAAAGACTGTTTCAGCAATTTTGCCGGGGATTCCATGCAGCTTATGAAGATGTTTAAGTATTTAAATGAAAAAGGTGTACAGGTAGATGTAAATACAGGTTACATAAAAGATTATTCCAGTTATGATATTGTACATCTGTTTAATTTAACCAGAGTCGAAGAGACTTATAGGTATTATAAAATAGCAGAAGACTACAATAAACTGATAGTGCTGTCACCTATATACTGGAATTTAAAAAAATATTATGATTATGTGAAGGATACTGAAAATTTAATTTTGTGGGATAGATTATGGGAATACAGGAAAGAAGTACTGAAAGGATGCAGAATGATATATCCCAACAGTGAATTGGAAAATATCCAGATACAGGATGATTTTCATATGAGCATGCCTCATAGAATAATTTATAACGGTATAGAAGTGGGATGTAAAAGTGGTTACAATTTTAAGAAGGCCTATGGGTTAAATGACTATGTATTCTGTGCAGCAAGAATATGCACCAGGAAAAATCAACTTGTGCTAAGTAAAATATGCAGTGAATTGGGTATTCAACTGGTGCTTGCAGGAAGTATAAATGATTTAAATTACTTTAGCAAGTGTATGTCCTATAGTAATGTGAGATACCTGGGATTTATGGATGAGTACAATTTATACAATGCTTATAGATGTGCCAGAATCCATGTGCTGCCCAGCTTTGTGGAAACCCCTGGATTATCATCTTTGGAGGCAGCTGCCAGCGGCTGTAATATAGTTTCAACCATAGAGGGAAGTACAAGAGAATATTTTAAAGATATGTGTGTCTACTGCAATCCTTATGATGAAGGCAGTATAAAAGAAGCTGTGCTTAAGTGTCTTGAGATGAAAAGACATAAAAAATTAAAAAATCATGTAATTAAAAATTACGACTGGAGAAAGTGCATAAATGTATTGCTTGAAAGTTACAGATATATTTTAAACTAATACAAAGTGGAGGATGTAATTGGCTACTTTTATTCAAATGCCCACAGTCCCCTATAATAAAATGTATCAAAGACCTCAGCAGATAATGAGAAATTTAAGTGAGAGAGGTCATACCGTATATTATAGGGATGATCTAAAGGGGGATTATTTTATAAAGATAAATAAAAGTTTGTATGAAGTGGGGACAGATTATAAAATAAAGGCGGAAAAATTAAAAAGACCTGTAATACTATGGTGCTCTTCGCCTGAACAGGTTATCAGGATAAAAGAAATGGATTATGATTATATAGTATATGATATAGTGGATGATTATTCACATGAATTTAAAGTCTGGAATGTATATGTAGAGGATATGCTGAAAGCGGCGGATATAGTATTTACAGCATCAGACAGGCTTTATCAAAAGTTTTTTCAGAGACATGGAAAGGTCTATTTAGTCAAAAATGGAGTTGATACGGATAATTTTTCCCTGGATAAAAACAAGATACCCCGGGATATTCCCAGAAGAAGAAGAATTGTAGGGTATGTAGGTGCCCTGGCTACATGGGTGGATTGGGATTTGGTCAGATATATATCAGACAGCAATTATGATTTTGTATTTATAGGGGCTAAATATGGAGATGTAAATGTAAATTTAAATAACAATATCTACTTTTTAGGTGAGAGAAAATATGAAGAACTTCCTTATTATATAAGCAATTTCAACTGCTGCATCATACCATTTAAAGTAAATGAAATGACCAATAGCTGCAATCCAATAAAGTTATATGAATATATGTCTCTGGGAAAGCCGGTGGTGAGCACTGCCATAGAAGAGGCTGTCAAGGTGAAGAATAATTGTTATATATCAAGGGGAAATGATGATTTTATAGAGAACATAGTAAAATCAATTGAAGAAGACAATGAAGATCTGGTCATTTCCAGAAGAAACTTTGCATTGAACAATAGCTGGGACAAAAGGGTGTCCTTCATAATCGAGAAATTGAAGCTGAATAACATATTGTAGTATTTTTTAATAATAGCAGTTTTGTCAGGAAACTGCTAAATTTATTTCAATATGATAGATAAAAAAAAGGTGAAAATATGGATAAAAATTTAAATAAAATCAATTTGGAAAATTATGAAATAGACCAGGTTTGCAGTATGCTGAATGATGGATTAAAGTCTGATCCGCTAAATGTGAATTTGTTATATGCTCTAGCCGGATTATGTGAAATTAAAAATAGATATATAAACGCTTATATTTTATATAAAAAGATAAGTAAGATCTCCAGTGGAATTGTTGGAAAAATAGCTAAAATAAAAATCAATGAATATGAAAAATTGAATGTAATAGAAAAATACAACAGGAGAAAAAAAGTTTTGATTATTTCATATATATTTCCTCCGCTGGGCGGTTCGGGGGTGCAGAGGACTTTGAAGTTTGTAAAGTATTTGAGGGACTTTGATTATGAACCCATAGTTGTCACAGTTTTATGCTCTGAATTTATGCCCAGAGATGACAGCCTGCTTTATGAAATTCCAGAGGATGTTCAAATTGTCAGAATAGAAGATACAGTTGGATGCAGCAGGTACTATAAAGATTTTGTAGATCTGTATGGAGGAATTGTAAAAGATAATTATCTGATAGATCAATATGAAATAAAGCTGCTGGAGCTTCAGGATAATTTTGAGAAACTGGCCTTTGTCACAGATACGAATGCTGTTTGGGCAATGGAGGTATTGGACAAGATAGGAGATATTGTTGATTTTGATGGTATAGATTTAATTTATTCAACTTCCGGGCCCTATTCAGACCATGTAATAGGTTATTATTTAAAGGAAAGATATGAAAAGCCCTGGATATCCGATTTTAGAGATGAGTGGACAAATAATCCCTATTTTGTACTTGATGATCAATCTCTATTATATAAAATGCAGAGAAAAATGGAAGGCAATATATTGAAATATGCAGATGTTATATTGACAGTAAGTGAGATGTCCATGGAAAATTATATTGAGGAATTCAATTTAGATCAAAACAGGATCAAAACCATTACCAATGGATATGATGAAGCCGATTTTGAAGATGTATTCATAGGTAATAGGAAAAATGATAAATTTACTGTAATTTTTAATGGTTCCCTTTATCTGCAGATAGTTCCCTATTATTTTATAATTGCATTAAATGAACTTATAGAAGAGAAGAGTATTCAAAAAGACAAAATAGATGTGGAATTTGTGGGAAAAATTGAAGAAAACATCTTGAACAGAATTGTTGAATTGGATAAATACGGAATAGTAAGTATAAAAAATTATATGAGTCATATGGAGAGTTTAAAGAATGCCGGAAAGGCCGATCTGCTCCTTTTGATAATTGGAAAAGATTCCAGGCTGAAGTCAGTATATACGGGCAAGGTTTTTGAATATTTAAGGTTATGCAGAAAAATAATGTCCCTGTCTCCTGAGGGAAGTTTGGTGGAAAAACTAATTGAGAAAACCCATAGGGGTAAAAATTTTGAAATTGATGACATTCAGGGAATGAAGCAATATATATTAGAAATTTATGAGAAATGGAAATATGGACAGTTGGGAGAGCTGAAGATGGATTCTAAAATCAGCAGATATGAGAGAAGAAAATTGACTGAGGTTTTGACAACTGTGTTTGATGGAGTGATTTCCAAAGTTCCTGAAAATGTTCCTGATTCCAAAGAAAAACAGGGAGCATTTTATAATTCCGTATATGAAAGCGGCGGGTGGAATGAAACCTATTTTAAGCATTACAGTGAAACGCAGTATTTTCCCATCTGGAGCAAATCTCTGGAGATCATCAAGAATATAGGCAATGTGAAGATAATAGATATAGGCTGCGGAGTTGGTCAGTTTGCCAATTTTGTATTTGACAGCGGCATAACCAATTATAAGGGAATAGACTTCAGTGAGGAGGCAGTTAAAATGGCCAAAATAAGGAATGACAAATACAGAAATTTGTTTAAAGTTGACAATGCATATACCTCTGATATAGTAAATGGTGACTACAATACTGCTGTTATGTTTGAGGTACTGGAGCACCTAAATGATGATATAGGATTGATAAAAAGGCTAAAAACCGGTTCAAATATTATATTTTCTGTTCCCAATTTTTATTCTGCGGGTCATGTAAGATGGTTTAATTCAAAGATGGATATATTGAAAAGATATAATGCTGCTGTGCATGTTGACAACATCTATATTTTTAATATTGGAAAAAACAATAGAATCTATCTGGTGTGGGGAATTAAATCCTAGTTTTTGGGCATATAATTTAAAAATAAATTATATGCCTAAATTTTTAAAGTATTGTTTATTAAAAAGTATACGTTTATCATTGGGTCTGAATTTACCGGCCATTTCGTTATGATCACATGCCAGTTTATGATTTCCAAGTCTGTCGTAGCATACACACAGTTGAAGATGGGGGAGCCAGGTCCAGCAGGCATCATTAAAAAATCCAAGACTGTTTTTAGGCTTTTCCAGTTTCAAAGCCATTTCATACCAGAATACAGCCTGGGCTAATTTATTTTCATATATAAATGAGAAACCAATTCTGCAGCAGCCTTCAGCTCTGGGATTATCATATTCAAAACTTTTGAATACATATTTTCTGGCATCCTCAGGTTTATTTACTGACAGATAATAATCGGCAATATTATTGCATACCCTGATTTTATCTTCCGACCATCCTTCATTTGAATCCAGAAATTTAGAATAATACTGAATGGCTTCAATATATCTACTATGATCATAAAGTTCATGTCCATAGTAGAGAATATCCCTTAAAGAAAAATGAATTCCTTCTTTTATCTTGCTTTCATAAATTTCAATATTGCGATTTGGCTTATAACTTATTTTGCCATGGGTTATATTGATATTGGAATCAAATGTTTTTCCGTATACTTCTAAATATTCATGGACAAAACCTATCCATTTAAAATTCTTTGAAGCCTTTACCAGTCTATTTCGTCTGTAGCTTAAAGTGATATTTCCGTATTCATCAAATCCTGTATTGTATTTCATGGTTACGGAATCTAAAGAGGTATCAAAGGATTTTTTCATAGCTTTAAATTTTTCTATATCTTCAGGGAGTAAAATATCATCTGCATCAAGCCATAATATATAATCCTTGGTTGCTTTGGCAAATGAGAAATTTCTTGCTGCCGAAAAGTTGTCTATCCATTTAAAATCATATATTTTATCGGTAAATTCTCTACATATATCCTTTGTATTATCGGAAGATCCGGTATCCACTATTATAATTTCATCCACCATATTTTTAACTGATGACAGACAGCGCCTTATTGTATTACTTTCGTTTTTTACTATCATGCACAGGCTTATATTTATGGAATGTTCCAATATATCATCTCCATTCTTATGCTTAGATATCAGAATTCAGACATCAAATTAGAGTTTTACTTTCTTATTTTATAATATGTTTTTTATATTATATGTGATTTCACATTGTAGAAATTTATTCGAATGCTACCACGAAATTGTTTAAATGGTGTCGAATGAAAAATGGCCGTAATTGCCGGCCATAAATTGATGTGATTTTTTGAAACTATGTATTTTACTTAACATATGCTTACTTCACTTATAAATTACTTTTTTTATTTGTTATATGGATGTGAAAAAGAAATTATAATGGACTTAACGCAAGCTGGACTGCAAAAATAACGAAAATAATTCCAAAGAATTTCTCGAGCAAATTCATTTTTTTCGGAGATCTGATTATCAACTTTTTAGCAGTTCCCGCGAGTATTCCATAACCAATAAAAACGACAAGAGTAAGAAGCATAAATGTTAGTCCATATATTAAGCTCTCAATAACATAATCCTCTCCGTTTGAATTTATATATTGCGGTAAAAACGAAAAAAAGAACAATGTTAGTTTTGGATTTAAAAGATTTATCAGTATTCCACGACGAACTATGGAAACAGAGCTATATTCCGTTTTCATATTTTCCAATTCTAGTTTTGTTTTGGAGAGAATCATACGTGCGCCAAGGTACAGTAAATATAATACGCCAAGTAATTTCATAATCGTAAATGCTTCACTGCTCATTTTTACAAGTAATGAAGAGAGAGCAATACTTATGCACAGGTGTGGAACAATTCCTGCTGTACAGCTAAATGCAGCAATCATACTTGCTTTTTTACCTTTAGAAATCCCAACAGAAATTGTATATATGACCCCTGTACCAGGGATTAAAATGATAATAAATGACGTAATGAAAAAAGTATATGTGTTCATTGATTTTCGCCGCCTTGCATAGCTGACGTACCGATTACTCTCATATCTATAGGAACTGTATCAGGTGCAAATACACGAACATATCTCAACAGAGTTTCAAGCCCTTTTTCTATATGGTATTTGTCCAGCCCGGGAACCCCATCAATCAAGAAAAGTACATCTTTTGTTTCTTTGGTTATACGTGTAGTATCATCTTGACCATAAATAATACTTAAAATATACATCTTCTGATCTTTAAGACAAATATCCTTTGGTTTCAATACAATACTATGACTCCCTGCACCCGAATAGGTTTCACCGCCTTGCGACATCTTTATTGTGAGAGGAAGATGGCATTTTTTTAGGTCATGACCTGCAATGAGCAATGATGTTTTCAGCTCTGCCATAAACAGGACTTGAACCAATGGGATTGTATCTGGAAAATCTTTTCCGTTTAGAATAGATTCGAGCTGGAGCAGCACATGATATGTCTTTTTAAATTTCTTGTAATAGCGGGCATAAGGCTTTACTACCTCATCAGTTTCACAAAAAACTTTTCTGTCATAATTTGAATGGGAACTGCGAATACTCTCCAACTCATCATAAGTAAATCTGTGAAAAGCCTCTTTCCCGCCAGGCTGCTCATGAAAGTTTTGCAAAACAAGTATTCCGAAAAATGTATTCTGATATTGGTTATTCATATTGGGATGTATTTCAATCATTTTTTGTCCTCCTGATTTTACTTTAGTTTCATTCTGTAATATAATTTATCACAAAAGATTGGTTCAAATAAGGTCCACATTTTACATATTTTTATAGAACCACTTTAGGAAGAAGATTATACATGATTTACATAAATATTGATAGAGAATCGAAGGATTCTCTTGCAAAGCAAATATATAGTTTCATTAAAGAATCTGTACTTTGTGGTACAGTACATCCAGGAGAAAAGTTGCCTTCATCACGAGAATTGTCTAATTATCTAAATGTGGCAAGAAATATTGTGGTTGAAAGCTATGAACAACTGATAGCCGAAGGATATGTCTATTCAAAAAGTGGTTCTGGTACTTATATTTCTGAGGGTGTTCAATTTCAAAGAGTAAAAATAGGAAATATACAAAAACAGAAAAATGATAAAAAATACCAGAGTACCAATATTATATCATTTCGCACGGGTATTCCTGATTTAGGAGAAATTCCAATCAAAAAATGGGCACAAATGTATCATAATATTGCCCTCGACATAAAGTCATTTCAAATGGATTATCAAAATTCTTTTGGTGATTATGAATTGAGAACGCAGATTTCACTCTATTTAAATCGTGCCAGAGGTGCTTGCACATATCCAGAGAATATTTTGATAACAAATGGTGCTGCTCAATCGTTTAGCTTATTGTGTCAGCTAGTACCTTCTGATTGCTATGCTTTAGTTGAAAACCCCTTAAGTTATGGTATTCTTCATACTTTGGAAAGTAATCATGTGCAAATAAGACCGATGAGACTTGATGAACATGGTATGGTTACATCTGAATTACCAGATAATCCGCCTAGACTTATTTTCACCACTCCAAGTCATCAATTTCCCACGGGTGTTATTCTTCCTGCTGGAAGAAGAATTGAAATGATAAGATATGCTGAAAAACACAATACCTACATTGTTGAAGATGATTATGACAGTGAGTTTCGGTTTGATGGAAATCCGATACAATCCATGCAGTATTTGGACCCTGAACGGGTTATCTACGTAGGGACTTTTTCTAAGACCCTCATGCCAGCGTTACGTATAGGATATATGGTTTTACCCAATTCCATTTGCAAGCAGATGAAAGATGCAAAATTTGTGGCAGACCTGCACTCTCCAACCCTTGAACAATTGACATTGGCGAAGTTTATTGAAAATGGCATTTTTGAATATCATATTAGGAAAATGAGAAAATTATATTTAAAAAAAAGAAACCATTTAATTTGCTGCCTTAATCGTACATTTGGTAATCATGTGACAATCTCTGGTGCAGAAGCAGGTCTGCATTTTGTGGTATCTTTTGATAATACATGTTTTGACAATACTCTTATGCATAAAATTGAAAACAAAGGGATACAGATTACTGCAATTAATAAACACTATTTATCTACGGAACTTTGTACACCATATGATCATTCTCTCATTTTCGGTTATGGAAATACTAAAATTCAAGAAATGGAGAAAGGAATAAAAATCTTATCATCTATGTTGTAATATACTATTAGAATCTTTTGTTTTTTATTCTATTTAGTGAAGTGTACAAAACGGCAAGCAGACAAGTGTATTGGAACTTGCATATTGTGAGATCATAGCTGATTTTGAGGGTAGAGACCCTGCGTCAGCCGTGGCTGGGTAACATTCATAGGCGATAATCAAATCATCGTTGCGGATCTTGTTTGAATTTTTTATGTAGTCAAATCTATTCTTTGAGATTTCGATGATGGTTATATCACTCCCTATATGATGAGTTATAAAGCAGGTGGTTGCTATGTGTGTTCCTCAAATAAACTCTCATATTTGAACTTTAATATTTAAATAAGTGCCTGAATAATTGTTGGGTTTATGTAGATTTGAAAAAAAGCCATTTTTCTATAAAAATAATTTTTATAGAAAAATGGCTTGTTTATTAGAAGATTAAATTAATCAATATTTACACCAGCGCTGGCATAACCTGCAATTGTTGTAGCCAAATCCAGGCCAGCTGTCACATCTGCGGAAAATACCATTAACAGTCTAGTGCCCGTAGTTACTGGTATTGACAGTCCGGAAATAGAAGCACTGCTGACAGAACCAATTGAAACTATATCTGTTAGTGCCGGAGACAATGTCACAGAAGCACCTGGAATTGGAGTAAAAATGTTGTCAGGAGTGGTTGATCGATATAATTGAGCCGTAATACTTACAGTTGAACCTAGAAGGGTCAATGATGCCGTGGTACTGAAATATGCGGCTATTGAAGTAATGGTACCTGTACGGGGAACTGAAAGTGCAAGGTTAAGCAAAGTACCTGCAGCACCTGTTAAATCAATAGTACCACTGCCTGAAACATTAATACCAGTAGCGGCATTTCCAAATCCGACCAGACTCACGGTGCCTAACAATCCGCTTAAAACAGTGGTTAATGAAGTTGGAACACCTGATGCAAATGGAACTATAGCACCACCTCCGCCAGTAGCGCCCGTAGGCCCGGTAATACCTTGAACACCCTGAGGACCAGTAGCACCTGTCGGTCCAGTAGGTCCAGTAAGTCCTGTTGGTCCTGTCGGCCCGGTAGCACCTTGAATGCCTTGAGGTCCGGTAATGCCCTGAGGACCAGTAGCCCCCGTAGGTCCAGTTACGCCTTGGATTCCTTGAGGTCCAGTCGGTCCAGTGGCTCCTGTAACACCCTGGATACCTTGAGGACCAGTTATACCCTGGATACCTTGGAGTCCCTGAGGACCGGTAGCACCAGTCGGCCCGGTAGCACCCGTAGGCCCGGTAATGCCCTGGATGCCCTGAGGCCCAGTAGCACCCATAGGTCCGGTTACACCCTGAATACCCTGAGGACCGGTAGCACCGGTTGGACCAGTCGGCCCTGTCGGCCCAGTAACACCTTGAATGCCTTGAGGCCCAGTAGCGCCGGTTGGCCCGGTAGCTCCAGTAGGCCCTTGAGGCCCTGTAGGTCCGGTAGGACCAGTTGGACATACTACTGGTGGCTTACAAGGATCATAGCAGTAGTCATACTCTATTAATAAATAAGGTGAGTAGCTTCCTCTACTGCTGTCATAACCTATTATAGTGTTTGTAACAACATTTTCTGACGATTTAGCAAGGGTAATTCCATTATTTGAAGTTGAATTATTGTACCAGTTGATAACTAAATCTGTAATATCTATTTTAATATAATCACCAACATCCTTATCTGATATTATTTTATTATATTGAGTTGCGGAAATATTGGGGGCATTGTTCCAGGTAACTGAACTTTCGTCAAAATCACTTAGATTGTTATAAACAGTTACTTGCTGGCATGGCTGCTGGCAATCGGATTGCTCTTTTCGATTTACATAAAGGTATAAAGCTGCGCTGGCTATTGTACTTCTGGAAGGTATTGAACCAGCAATATCGAATTTTAATAGGCTTCTATAATCATCTGGACATCCATTGTATTGAACATATTCTCCCGTATACAAAAAAGGTGATGAAACAAAATTTCTATTTGAAAAGAATTGAGAGATATATACGTCATCAGTTGGATAAGCCGTGTAAAAAGCCATAGATCATCCTCCTCACTTTTCGAGTATTACTCTCTTGTATAATAATTTAAAACTGCTTCAATTATAATATATAAATTTTTTAGAGCTTTTGTTACATTTTTTAGGTATCCATTGATTATATTTGTAAAATACTGTCGATAATTATACCCATCATATAAGTAAAATTATGAATTTTTACCAGTATTCAATGGATAAATAAGGGGGATTAGGAGATCTGCTGCTGTCATAACCAATTAAAGTATCAATGACATTTTCGGTTCCAAGTAAGGTTATTCCATTGTTGGCAATAGTCCTGTTGCACCATTTCATAAATAGACAGGTGATATTTAACTGTATATATGTGCCTATATCTTTGCCGGAAATAATTTTATTATGCTCAGTTATGGAAATATTGGGAGCATTGTTCCAGGTAGCCGTATTTTCACTGAAGTTTACTAAATTACTGTAAACTCTTAAAGACCGATATGTATTATCTACATAATTTATTTTATCTTTTCTAGTTACATAGAGATGTAAGAACACATTTTTTATAGTGATTTTAGAGGACAATATATCTGTAATATCGAATTTTAACAAGCTTCTATATGCATCAGGGCATTTGTTATAACCTGTATACTGACCTGTATATAAAAATTGAGATAATACAAAATTTTCAGTTGGGAAGAATTCCGATATATATACATCATCAGTTGAATAAGCCATATAAAGAGCCATAATTTTACCTCCTGACTTTTTTAATTTTCCACGTAATGTCTAAATTGTTTTAATATAATATATGGGCTTAAAAAAGATAAAATTACAATATAATTTTCAACTGTGTCAATTTATTATATAATTAAGATGGAGGAGATAAATTGATGAAAAAAATAGAGCTGCTGGCTCCGGCAGGAAACATAGAAAGTATATATGCAGCAGTTGAATCAGGAGCAGATGCTGTTTATCTGGGAGGAAATAAGTTTTCTGCCAGAGCCTATGCACAAAATTTTGATGATAAAAATATGGAGAGTGCAGTTGAATACTGTCACATCCATGATGTTAAAGTATATGTAACTATAAATACTGTAATAAAGGGAAAAGAGATAAATGCAGCTTGTGAATATGCAAGGTTTTTATATAATACTGGAGTAGATGCTCTTATAGTACAGGATATAGGGTTTTCTTCTATTTTAAAAGATATACTTCCCAATTTTGAATTACATGCATCCACCCAGATGACCATACATAATGGGGAAGCCGCCTTATTTTTAAAAAAGATGGGATTTAAAAGGATAGTTCTTTCAAGAGAACTTTCACTGGCAGAGATAGAACATATATCCAGTCAGCTGGGAATAGAGACAGAAATATTCATACATGGTGCTCTGTGTATATGCTATTCGGGCCAGTGTCTTATGAGCAGTATTATCGGAGGCAGAAGCGGAAATAGAGGAAGATGTGCTCAGCCCTGCAGACTTCCCTATGAGATAATAGATGAAAAAGGTAAAAGTAGAAAAAGAGGATATCTTTTAAGCCCTAAAGATATGTGTACCATTGAAAATATAGGAGAAATAATAAAATCCGGTACATCTTCTTTGAAAATTGAAGGCAGGATGAAAAGACCTGAATATGTAGCAGGAGTTGTAAGAGAGTACAGGAATATGATTGATAATTTTTATGAAAACTGTAAAAGCTTAAATGATGCAGCTTATATAAAACACAGTAAAAAAAGCCTTTTACAATTGTTCAACAGGGAGGGATTTTCAAAGGCCTATCTGTTTGGAAACACAGGAAAAGATATGATGTCCTATTCTTTTTCCAAAAATACAGGAACAGAAATAGGTGTTGTTAAAGAAAATGAGACTATTTCTCTAATGGAGGATATATCCGTAGGAGATGGAATCCGGGTGGAAAATTCAGGATTTGTTATTTCCAAAATATTAAAAAATAAAAGAGAAGCATCAAAAGCTTTTGATGGGGAAAGTGTAAAAATACTTCCTTTTAATTATAGAATAGGGGATACTTTATATAAAACTTCTGATTTTCTTCAAATTGAAGAGCTCAGGGAGAGTTATAAATATGCACGTCTAAAAAAGATTGAATTGACTTTAACAGTGAAATTTAAGCGGGGAGAGCCTGTTGTACTGTGCACAAATTATGGCGAGCTGGAATTTAGAGCAGAAGGTAAAAAAGTTGCAGCGGCATTGAAGCAGCCTTTGAGCAGAGAGAGGATATGTGAGAGTCTGAATAAAACGGGAGAAGAGATGTTTAAATTTAAAAGTATAGAATTTGAATATTTCGAAAAGGGTTTTTTGCCTATATCTGCTTTAAATGAAGTTAGAAGAGAGCTTTTTAAAAGGGTTAGAGAATATGTATTGGCTAAAAACAGAAAAGATAATAATTTTAACACTGAAATCCACAGCAGTATTCACATAAAAAATAAATTTGCAGGAGATGAACTGCCTCAAAAAATAATATGTGTAAGCAGTGATGAACAGCTGGAAGCAGTATTGGGATCAAATTTCCAGTGTATATGCATAAATCCATTTCAAAGAGAAAAAATTAATAAATTAGGAAACTTTAAATCTAAAAAAGTATATATTAAAGTGCCTAATATAGTAAAAGAAGAATTTAACTATGTGGAGGATTTTATAAATAGAAACCTAAATAAAATTGAAGGTATAGTTACTGGAAATTTAGGTATAATAAGCAGGTTCAAAGATAAAATAAAAATCCTGGGAGATTATAAATTGAATATAACAAATAGCTCTGCACTAAATTTTTATAATAAAATTACAAATGGAGATTGTCTGAGTGTGGAATTAGATAGACATGAGATAAAGGACCTGGTTGGAAAAGGAGATTTTAAAGCACAAGTTCTAGTATATGGCAAGATAGAGCTTATGGTAAGTGAGCACTGTGTCATAGGAAGTACTGTGGGGAATAAATGCAGCTTTATAAATTGTAATAAAGCTTGTGAAAATAGGAGCTTTTCACTTTTGGACAGGAAGAAAAAAAAGTTTGTACTGAGAACAGATAGATTTTGCAGAAGCTATATATACAATGCTGTACCTATTAATTTAATATCAAATATGAGGGAATTAAGAGGCATGGGTGTTCAAAGCTTCAGGGCAGATTTCACTGATGAAGATTATAGTGAAACCAAAAGAATATTATCGTATTTTCAAAAAGAAGAATTTAAAGGCGATTTTAGCAGATTTACACGGGGACATTATAGAAATGGTGTAGAATAGATATATTGTAAACTTATATTGATTCTTAAATTCCATTTGAATTTGAGAATAACTCAATTTTTGATTGAAAGGACAGATAGATTTAAATGAATGAAAGGTCTTTAAAAGTACTGGAATTTTATAAAATAAAAGAAAAACTAAAAAAATATGCAAGTACGGGTGCGGGAAAAGATTTGATAGAGAAGCTTGCACCTTATGATAATATTTATGAAGTGGTGCAGCATCTTCAGGAAACCCGGGAAGCACTAAAACTTCTAATATTTAAAGGAAGTCCGCCCTTTGAGGGTGTTTACGATGTAAGACAAGGTATAGAGATGGCACAAAAGGGTTTTGTACTTATGCCGGGACAAATTTTAAAAATAGGTGCCATTTTAAGGGCTGCCAGAAGATTTCAAAAGTATATAGCTACAAAGGAAGAAGAAGAGCATTTTAAAATCATAGAAGATATATGTTCTGGAATTACGGTGTTAAAGGATCTGGAAAATAAAATTTTTATGTCCATAGAAAGCGAAGAAAAAATAGCAGATAAAGCCAGCACTGCACTGTACAATATCAGGAAAAGCCTTCAGGATAAAAATGCTTCCGTGAGGGATAAGGTGAACTCATTTATAAGAGCCTATTCTTCATATCTGCAGGATAATTTATATACCATGCGGGGAGACAGGTATGTACTGCCTGTAAAAGCAGAGAACAAATCCTCTGTGCCGGGACTTGTTCATGATCAGAGTTCCAGTGGTGCTACGCTTTATATAGAGCCTATGGGACTTGTAAATTTAAACAATGAAATAAAAGAATTGAAGTTAAAAGAAAAAGCGGAGATAGACAGGATACTGGCTGAGTTGTCCGAAAAAATATATGAGGATGTAAATGCAGTTAAGATCAATGCAGATATAATATGGGAATTGGATTTTGTGTTTGCAAAGGCCAAGTTTGGAAGTGAATCAAATGCAATTGTGCCCAGTGTAAATGAGGAGGGATTGGTTGATATAATAGAGGGCAGGCATCCTCTTATAGATGGTAAAGTTGTAGTGCCCATGGATGTGCAAATAGGCAGGAATTTTACCTGCCTTGTCATAACTGGTCCTAATACAGGAGGTAAAACCGTAGCACTTAAAACTATAGGACTTCTGCATATTATGGCATTGAGCGGTCTTATGATACCTGCAAGAGAAAATTCTACAGTTGGTTTTTTTACTGAGATATTTGCAGATATTGGAGATGAGCAGAGCATCGAGCAAAATTTATCCACTTTTTCTTCTCATATGACCAATATAGTGAATATAATTAAAAAGTCAGATAGTTCATCCCTGGTGCTGTTTGACGAGCTGGGGGCAGGTACGGATCCAACAGAAGGGGCGGCACTAGCGGTTTCCATACTTGAAAATTTGAAAAATAGAGGCTGTACTATAGCTGCAACCACTCATTACAGTGAATTGAAAGTATATGCACTGAAAAGCCAGGGGGTGGAAAATGCCTCCGTGGAATTTGATGTGGAAACATTAAAGCCTACTTATAGACTTATGATAGGATTACCCGGGAAATCAAATGCTTTTGAAATATCAAAAAGACTTGGACTTCCTCAGTTTATAATAGATGATGCCAGAAAAAATATAGCTACTGAGGCCTTGAAATTTGAAGATTTGATTCAGAGCCTTCAGGAAAAGAGAGCAAAGGCTGAAAATTACGCCAGAGAAGCCGAAATTTTAAAAAATGAGGCTGATAAAATCAAGTCTAAATATCAGGAAAAGGCTGATAAGTTGAAAAATATAAGGGATAAATCCATTATTGAAGCTAAAAGAGAGGCAAAAGAAATATTAAGGCAGGCAAAAGAGGAAGCAGATAATATTTTAAAGGACATGAGAGAATTGGAGAAGATGGGGTATAGTTCTTCAGCAAGACACAAATTGGAAGAAAACAGGAAAAAGTTGAAGGATAAATTGGAAAAAACCGAGGAGGATCTGTACAAAACCAGGACTGAAAAGGGAGATAAGCTTGATTCAGTAAAAGAAGGACAGCATGTGTTTATACCTTCTCTAAATCAGAAAGTGGTGGTTTTATCCAAACCAGATGCTAAAGGAGAACTTCAGGTTCAGGCTGGAATTATGAAAGTAACTGTGAACTTGAAGGATTTAAGGGCTTGTAAAGGGAATTCAAATGATGAGAAGAAGAGGATTAAAAGAGAAGCTAAGTTGAATTTTAGAGATGTTTCAACTTCAGTGGATTTAAGGGGGATGGATTCAATAGAGGCAACTTATATTACGGATAAGTATCTGGATGATGCTTATTTAGGTGGACTCAAGGAAGTAACTATAATACATGGCAAGGGTACTGGTGTACTCAGAAATTCCATAACAGATATGCTGAAACATCATTCTCATGTGAAAAATTACAGACTCGGTGAGTATGGTGAAGGAGGATCCGGAGTTACAGTAGTTGAATTGAAATGATTGAAATATGATATAATTATTATGTTAAATTTATTATAGGAAAAGGGGGGAAAGTCCGCTTAATAATAAAATTTTGCATATGCAGGTAGTTTTATTATTTAACGGTATTGTTATGAATTATAAAGATGTGTTAAAAAATGCACGGGAGAACTTAAATGGAAGCTGCAGGGTATGTCCTGCTTGTAATGGCAATGCCTGTGCCGGCGAAGTGCCGGGTATGGGAGGCAAGGGAACAGGGGACTCTTTCAAAGAAAATTTCAATGCACTTAACAGATATAAATTGAATATGAGAGTCATACATAATGCCAAGAACCCGGATACTTCCATAGAATTGTTTGGAAGAAAGATGGATATACCTGTTTTGGCAGCCCCGGTTTCAGGAACTACGCTTAATATGGGAGGGAAGTTTACTGAAGAAGAATATATCTCCTGGGTCATAGGCGGGTGTCTCGATGGTGGAATATACCCCATAGTTGGAGATACTGCTGTAGATTCTTTTTTGATAACTAATTTGGAAAAGTTAAAGCAGTATAATGGTAATGGTATAGCTGTAATAAAGCCCTGGGAAAATAAAAACGTTATAAGCAAAATAAAAATTGCAGAAGAGGCAGGGGTTTTTGCCGTAGGCATGGATATAGATGCAGCAGGACTCATAACCCTGGCGCTTCATGGAAAGCCGGTGGGGCCTAAGACTATAGAGGAAATAAGGGAGATTGTGGAAAGTACCAAGCTTCCATTTATATTAAAGGGTATAATGACACCGGATGAAGCAGGACTTGCTGTAAAAGCTGGAGTAGATGCCATAGTGGTTTCCAATCACGGGGGAAGGGTTTTGGATCAGACTCCTGGAGTGGCAGAAGTACTTCCGGATATAGCTAAGGCAGTCAAGGGCAAGGTTACAATATTAGCAGATGGTGGAATCAGGAGTGGTGTGGATGTACTTAAAATGCTGGCACTTGGTGCAGACGCAGTACTTATAGGAAGACCTTTTGTAACTGCATCTTTTGGCGGGCAGCGAGAAGGGGTAAAATTGTATGTGGAAAATTTAAAGAGTGAACTGAAATCAGCCATGGTTTTGACGGGATGCAATTCCATTGGAAATATAAGCAGCAGGATATTGTACAGCAGATAAAATTATATAAATAATAGGTATATAAAGTATCCAATAAAATACCTTATATACCTAAAAAATTCATTTTACCACCTTTATATATTCCACTTCTGGATCTTCCGTACCCTGTACGTATAGTCCGGTATCTTTCAACTCCTGTACATAGTCTACAATTTCTCTTGTTATCTCTTCGCCAGGGCAGAGTATAGGTATTCCTGGAGGATATGCCATTAAAAATTCGCCGCTTATCATGCCTACGCTGTTTTTTAAAAGTACCGGAACCTTATGGGCGTTGAAAGCTGCCCGGGGTATCTTTAACTGTCTCGGTATATCGGGTATATCCAGAAAATCTGATTTTTTGCTGCCGCTGCCGTAGTATTCACTGCTTATTTCTTTTAAAGCATTTATTAGAGAGTCCATGTTTTCCCTGGTATCTCCAAAGGAACCTACAGCCAGGACATTGTATATGTCTGACAGTTCCATCTGAATATGGTATTTATTTGATAAGATCATATCCAGATCATATCCGGTGATTCCCAGCTCCCTGCAGGTTATGGTTATCTTGGTGGGATCCAGGGAGAATACACCTTCATTTCCCAGTATCTCTTCACCGAAGCAGTAAAAGCCCGGAATATTGTTTATTTCATATCGGGCATAATTTGCCAGTTCGATGGACTTATCCAAAAGTTCTTTTCCGTGAAGGGCTATTTGCCTTCTGGCGCAGTCTAAGGAAGCCATCAGAATGTATGAAGGTGAAGTGGTTTGAATAAGTGATAATACCTGCTGCACTCTGCCTACATCAATGTATTTTGAATTGACGTGGAGCAGTGAACACTGGGTCAAAGCACCAATTATCTTATGTGTGCTTTGAGAACACATATCTGCGCCAGCTTGTATAGATGAGATTGGCAGATTGTCATTAAAACCAAGGTGAGGTCCATGGGCTTCGTCTACAATTAATGGGATATCATAATTATGCACAATATCCGCAATTTTTTTTATATCTGCAGCTACTCCATAATAAGTGGGATTTATAATTAAAACTGCTTTTGCATCAGGGTTTTCCATGAGAGTTTTTTCCACAGTTTCAGGAGTAACACCATGTGCTATGCCTACGGTCTTATCCAGGGCAGGCTGCATGTATACAGGTATCGCGCCGCTTAGTATAATTCCCGCAGTAACGGATTTATGGACATTTCTGGGAATTATAAGTTTATCTCCAGAAGTTACTACAGACATAATCATTGCCTGTATGGCTCCGGATGTACCTTGAATTGAAAAAAAAGCGGCATCCGAGCCATAGGCATCAGCAGCCAATTGTTGAGCCCTTTTTATCGGGCCATTGGGATGATGAAGACTATCTACTAGCTTAAATACGGTCACGTCAATCTTAAAAGGATTTTCGCCCATGAATTTTTTAAACTCAATATCTGCTCCAACACCTTTTTTATGACCGGGAACATGGAAAGGTATGGTTTTCCTGTTCACATATTCCATCAATGCGTCAAATAACGGTGTTTCATTTTGATCTAATCTATACAACTTGATAAAGCACCTTCCTTCATAAAAATATCCCTTTAATCCTTGAAATTAAAGGGTTGGACTAGATTATTAATAAAAACTAATATAATTATATGTTAATTGATTTATAAATTCAACAATATGGTTGTAAATTTTATAGAATAAATTATGGACAGAAAGTAAAGCTGCAGTAAAAATATTATGTCCCCGGTGTTTTTAATCATTTTTTATAGTATAATAGAACTTGTTAAATATTGCATATAGGGGGAAATTGGTATGTATAGAGAAAAATATGAATATTGGCTGAACTCACCTTATATAGATGAGAAAGAAAAATTGGAGTTAAAAAATATAGATGATGAAAGGGAAATAGAAGATAGATTTTATAAAGACCTGGAATTTGGCACAGGAGGCCTTAGAGGAATAATAGGCCTGGGCACAAATAGAATGAATGTATACACTGTGGGAAAGGCTACAGAAGGTTTGTCTCAATATCTTATAAATAAATATAAAAAAGATATTTCTGTGGCAATAGCCTACGACTGCAGAATAATGTCCAGGGAATTTGCTCAGACTGCAGCATGCAATCTATGTGCCAATGGAATCAAGGTCAATCTTTTTAAAACACTTCATCCCACCCCTATGCTTTCCTATGCAGTGAGGACGTTAAATTGTAAAGCGGGTATTGTTATAACTGCATCACATAATCCAAAACAGTACAATGGCTATAAGGTATACGGAGAAGATGGAGGACAGATAACGGATGCTTCTGCAAATGAAATATTATCCAGTATAGAAAATATTGATGATTTTTCAAAGATAAAGCATATTGATATGAAAGAGGCAGAAAATAAAAAACTTCTCAACATGATAGAAGATGAACTGGATACATCTTATATAGAAAAGGTAAAAAATCTGGTTATAAGAAAAGAACTTGTAGGTTCTCATGCCAGAGATTTAAAAGTGATATATACGCCGCTTCACGGTACTGGAAATATTCCGGTTAGGAGAACTTTAAAAGAACTTGGATATGAAAATGTATTTGTGGTGAAGGAACAGGAAAAGCCAGATGGAAACTTTCCTACTGCAGCATATCCAAATCCTGAGGATCCCAAGGTATTTCACCTTGCTCTGGATATGGCAAAGAATATAAAACCGGATATAATATTTGGAACAGATCCGGATTGTGACAGACTTGGAGTAGTGGTAAAAGATAGTCATGGGGAGTACAGGGTGCTTACAGGCAATCAGGTGGGAGTGCTTTTAACCCATTATATTCTTTCTTCTTTGAAAGAATTTCACAAGCTGCCTGAAAATGGCCGGATAGTGAAGACCATAGTTACCTCGGAAATGGCAGCTGCCATAGCAAAAGATTATGATGTGAATGTTATAGATGTACTTACCGGATTTAAATATATAGGGGAGAAGATAAAGGAATTTGAAGAGAAGGGTGATAAAAAATATATATTTGGTTTTGAAGAAAGCTACGGTTATCTGGCCGGAGATTTTGTAAGAGACAAAGATGCTGTAATCGCCTCAACTCTGGTATGTGAAATGACTTTGTACTATAAGATGGCAGGAAAGAGTCTCTATGAGGCTTTGATGGATCTTTACAAAAAGTATGGATTTTACAGGGAAAAGTTGATTTCCATAGAATTGAAAGGCAAAAAGGGGCATGAGGAAATTGAGACAATACTTCACTGCCTGAGACATTCCATGAAGAGAACATTGGGTAATGTGAAAATAATCAAGAAACTGGATTATAAATTGAGCGTGGAAAAAGATTTGGTCAATATAAGTGAAAAAATTATAGAACTGCCTAAATCAAACGTACTTAAATTTGTTATGGAGGATAAATCCTGGTTTGTAGTCAGACCTTCGGGTACGGAGCCCAAGATAAAAATATATCTTTCCGTAATAGGCAGTAGTAGTCAAGATTCTCAAGAAAAAATGGAAACATTTGAAAAGAATGTCATGAATGTAATTAGGAATGCAAACTGATGATATAATGGTGTAGGTGATATAGTTTATGGATATAAAATCATATTTTGCAGAAAAATTGTCTGGACTTCTATTTTTAGAGGTGGAGAAGAAAAATGTTGAAAAGATATTTGAAGCAAGTCTGCCTGAAAATATATATCTACCTGTAAATACCAAGTATATAGTGGATAATGTAAAATTGAAAAAAAATATGGATGAGATACCTGTAGGATATTTCATTGAGGGAATGTACTATGTACTGGGAGCAGATGAAAACTTTAAATTTGCCGGGAAGTATAAAAATATCCTGAAAAGCAGCCAGGACAATAATAAGTTTATAAAAGGTGTAATTGCAAAGAATATTAAAGATAAGAATTATGAGGATGCTTATATAATTTTAAAGGGATTATCTATTTTGGAAGATACCGTGGAGATATATGACAAACTCATAATTATGGCGGATGAAATCAGAAAGAAAAACCATGTATATAGAGAAGAGGAATTGAACATTCTGGAGAAAGCTGAACTCAAAGAGGACTATGCACTTCCATATTTTTATGAATCCATTTTGAAGAGGGAAAGCGGAGATTACGAAAGGGCGCTGTTTTGTATAAACACCTATATAGAAAAAGGGGGAGAAGAGACCCTGGAGGTAACAGATTTAAAACAGTGGCTCATATCCATTGTAAATTACGATAGAGGAAAAGAGCTTTTAGAAAATGACCCGGTGGATCCTCTGAAAGCTCTGAAGCTTTTGATACCTCTTATGGATACCTGGGGAGATAATGCTCTTTTGTATTATTATATAGCTATTGCCTATAGGATGCTTGAAAACTATGAAAAGGCAATTTATTATCTGAATGAAGCGTTGAATATAGACAGTAGTATAGTGGAGATTGTAAATGAAATGGGAATCAATTATGCTTCCCTTGGAAAATATGAGACTGCTGTAGCTTATTTGAGAAAGGCTTTTGAAGTTACAAAATCTGTAGAGATATGCACAAATCTTGTAATGTGCTATTTGAATTCAGGAGACTTGAAGAATGCAAAAATCCATATTCAAATTGCAAAAAAAATAGACCCCAAAGATGAGGTGGTAGTTCAATTGGAGAATATGGTAAAAAATATGCCTGATTTGAAATGAATTTTATAAGTGAATTATGGAAGGGATGCTGTAAAATGAATGTAAAAAAAGCTATAATACCGGCAGCAGGGCTTGGAACCAGATTTTTACCTGCTACCAAGGCACAGCCTAAGGAAATGCTGCCCATAGTGGATAAACCAACTATACAGTATATTATAGAAGAGGCAGTGGCTTCTGGAATAGAGGAAATACTTATAATAACAGGAAGAAATAAGAGAGCTATAGAAGATCACTTTGATAAGTCAGTTGAGTTGGAAAAAGAATTAAACAGCAAAGGCAAGGATGATCTTCTGAAGATGGTACAGGATATATCCAACATGGCAGATATTTATTATATAAGGCAGAAAGAACCCAGGGGACTGGGGCATGCCATAAGCTGTGCTAAAACTTTTGTGGGAAATCAGCCTTTTGCGGTAATGCTGGGGGATGATGTGGTAGACAGCAAAGTTCCCTGTCTAAAACAGCTTATAGACTGCTATGATGAGTATAAGACTTCAATTATAGGAGTGCAGGAAGTAGACAAAAATGAAGTTTATAAATATGGAATAGTCAAGGGCATGTACATAGAAAATAGAGTATATAAGGTTAAGGATTTAATAGAAAAGCCTAAAGTGAAAGAGGCTCCGTCAAATATAGCCATACTTGGCAGGTATATAATAACTCCGTCCATATTTGAAATACTGGATAATACCACTCCGGGAAAAGGTGGAGAAATTCAGCTTACAGATGCCCTCAGAACACTTGCCAAAAATGAAGCTATGTATGCATATACCTTTGAGGGAAGAAGATATGATGTAGGTGACAAGCTCGGGTTCCTTCAGGCTACAGTGGAGTATGCGCTGAAAAGGGAAGAGTTGAAAATGCCTTTTATGAAATATCTTTTAGATCTAAAAGAACAGGAACTTTTTAAAAATGTACATGATAAATTAGTTGAAAAAAAATAACTTATGGATATAATACAAAATGTATAAAAATGAGGAATTAAAAAATATGTTGAATAATTTTACTTATGATGTAAAATAGATAAAGAGAGTTTTTATACAAAATTTCTACAATGATCTCTAGGAAGTGTTTAAATGCAGAAAGATAAAAAACTTATAGTATACGATATATTTTTTCTAATAATTTCGCTCTATTTTGCTCTATTACTCAGGTTTGATTTTAGTATACCACCGGAATATATGATATTTTTGAAATTATCAATTATTCCCGTGGTGGTTATAACTTTGATATTCAATAAAATATTCAATCTATACAACAGTATATGGAAATATGCCTCCGTGGAGGAGCTTGTTTCCATTGTGTATTCTGTGTCACTGGCAAACCTTATATTTATAATTTACAGTTATCTTATAAATTATAAGTTTCTTGAAAATAGGTATTACAGATTCCCGTATACGGTGCATATAATTTTTTGGATATTGTCGGTGCTTGCGCTGGGGGGAATAAGATTTATATATAGATTGTCTGAGGACAGTAAGGGAGAATATAAAAGCAGTAAGGACAAAAGACTTCTTATAGTAGGGGCTGGGGATGCCTCAGCCATGCTTATAAGGGAAATAAAAAAGCATAAAAATTTTAATTACAATATAATAGGGCTCATAGACGATGACAGGTCTAAAAAGAAAAAACTGATAAATGGAATAAAGGTTCTGGGCGGAAGGGATCAGATTCAGAGAATATGCAGGGAGGCCAACATAGAAGAAATAATAATAGCAATGCCTTCTGCAGATATTAAAACCAAGAGAAAAATTATAAACATATGCAAGACCACAAAATGCAAGCTCAAAACTTTACCGGGAATATATGAAATGATAGATGGAAATGTGAGTATTTCGAAGCTCAGGGATGTGAACATTGAAGATCTGCTGGGAAGGGAAGAGGTAAAGTTAAATAATGAAAATATAAACAGATACATAAAAGGTAAGGTTATAGTTGTGACCGGTGGAGGAGGTTCCATTGGATCCGAGCTGTGCAGGCAGATAGCCAGATTTGAACCGAAATTGCTTTTGATATTTGATATATATGAAAATAATGTTTATGACGTACAGATGGAATTAAATTACAAGTATCCTAAATTGAATAAGAAAATAATTATAGGTTCCATAAGAGATGTGGATAGACTTACAGACATATTTGAGAAATACAGACCACAGGTGGTTTTTCATGCGGCTGCCCACAAGCATGTTCCACTTATGGAGAACAATCCTGCAGAGGCAGTTAAAAATAACATTATAGGAACATATAATGTACTTAAATGCTGTAATAAATTTAATGTAGAGAAATTTGTACAGATAAGCACGGATAAGGCTGTTAATCCGACAAATGTTATGGGAGCTTCTAAAAGATTTTGTGAGATTATGGTGCAGGCTTTTGATGAGGCCAGCAAAACTGAATATGTGGCTGTAAGATTCGGAAATGTACTTGGAAGTAATGGCTCCGTAATTCCACTTTTTAAAAAGCAGATAGCACATGGAGGTCCCGTTACAGTGACTCATCCTGAAATAAATAGATTTTTTATGACAATACCTGAAGCTGCTCAGCTTGTAATTCAGGCAGGGGCTATAGCACATGGAGGAGAAATTTTTGTGTTGGATATGGGTAAGCCTGTGAAGATAGTGGATTTAGCCAAGGATCTTATAACTTTATCCGGATATGAACCAGGAGTGGATATAAAAATAAAATATACCGGATTAAGGCCGGGAGAAAAGTTGTATGAGGAACTGCTTATGAATGAAGTAGCCCTGACTTCCACAGAACATGATAAAATATTTGTGGAAAAACCCAATAAAATAGATATAAATTTTGTAGAAAAATCTATAGAAGATTTTAAAAAAGTAGTAAATGGTGATAAAGAACAGATAATTAAACTCATAGAGGAGAAAGTACCAACTTATAAAAGAAAAAAATATCAAAAGGATGAATAAGACCATGAAGAATGTACTAGTTATTTCACATATGTATCCTTCACCTTTTAAGAGTGTCTTGGGTATTTTTGTTCATAAACAGGTTCAAAAACTTATAGGTGAGGGATGCAATGTAAAAGTGGTATGCCCGGTGCCTTATGTCCCAGCTTTTTTAGGTGTAATAAAAAAATATAAAGCCTACCTTCAAATACCGGATAAAGCGGTGCTGGATGGTGTAGAAGTTTTTTATCCCAGGTATTTTGAATTCCCAAGGGGAATTTTTCTACAGAATTCGGGTTTTTTTATGTATCTGGGCATAAGGAGAATTGTAGGCAGACTTCATAGAAATTTTAAGTTCAATGTTATACATGCACATACCGCAATACCTGTTGGATTTGCTAGTATGCTTCTTGACAAGAAATATAGGGTGCCCCTGGTAGTGACGATTCATGGACAGGATTTCCAATATACTATAAAGAAAAATGCCATGTGCAGAAAAAATGTATTCAGGGTACTGAAATATGCGGATAAGATAATAACTGTCAGCAATAAACTGAGGAACGTAATAAGAGAAAAATATCTTCTGGATAAAACTGTGGTCATAAATAATGGAATTAATCCGGAGGAATATGTAATAGATGAACAAATTGAGTTAGAAGGACAATATGTAATGCTCAGTGTGTCTGCTTTAATAAAGACAAAGGGCATAGATCTGAATATAAGAGCACTATCGAAACTTGTAAAAAAGTATCCTGATATCAGGTATTATATAATTGGAGCCGGAGAGGAAAGTAAAAATTTAAAAAGACTTGCATTTGAATTGAACTTAAGTGAAAATGTGATTTTCCTGGGAGAATTACCCCATTCAGAAGTGATAAAATATATGTCTTCAAAATGTGATGTATTCTCTCTCCCCAGCTGGCAGGAGGGTTTTGGAATAGTGTATATAGAGGCAATGAACAGCGGAATACCTGTTGTAGGTATTAAGGGACAGGGTATAGAAGATGTAATTAAAGACAGAAAAAATGGCTTTCTTGTTAAACCTCATGATGTAGATGATTTGGCAAATACCATTGATTATATACTAAGTCATAGAAAAGAGGCCAGACAAATTGGCCTAAATGGAGAGAATGCTGTACTGAGAGAATTTACCTGGCTTAGAAATGCACAGAAAACTATTGATATATACGATGAAATTATGAGGTGAGAGAATTTTGAATATTGCTATGCTGCTTACAAATGGTTTTGATCCTGATCCTAGAGTCTACAAGGAGGCAAAATCCCTTACTAAGCTTGGACATAAAATCACTATTTTATGCTGGGATAGGGATGGAACATATATAGATAAACCTGAAGAAAACTTAAATGGTATAAAAATAGTGAGATTCTTTGGAGAAGCCCAGTATGGTTCAGGTTACAGGCAGATTTTCAAGTTTTTAAAATTTAAAAGGGAAGTCTATGATTATTTGAGGAATAAGGATTTTGAAGCACTGCACTGCCATGATTTTGACGGACTTTTTATAGGAGTGGGTTTAAATAAAAAACTTGGATTGAAGCTTACATATGATGAACATGATCTTTTTTACATGTATTTTTACAATAGAAAGGGTTTTATAAACAAATTTATTTACAATGCCATTATTATAATGGAAAAGCATATGCTGAAAAAAGTAGATACCCACATAGTTGTTACCCCTAAAATGAAGCAGATTTACAGTAAAATAAGTAGAAATATTTATGTGATAAATAATGCGCCCTATAAAAATCTTTTTAAAAACATAGAGAAGGTGCCCAGCACTAAGCTTAGAATTGGTTTTATAGGTTCGGTAAGATATTATGATGAAATGAAGGCCCTTATTGATGCCTCGCAGAAATACAGTGAATATGTGCAAATTGTAATCTGCGGCAGAGGAATATATTCCAAACAACTTGCTGAATATTCAAAAAAGTTTTCAAATGTATATATACGGGGAGTATACCACATAAGTGAACTTGAAAAACTATACAGCAGCACTGATATTACTTATGCCTTTTATCCTGGAAATACAGCAGCTGTATCCATGCCAAATAAATTCTTTGAGAGCATAATAACTGAAACTCCAATTATTGCAAACATTGCAACTGAGTTTGGTTTTGAAGTGAGTAAGAATAATTTTGGATATGCAGTAGGAGGAAGCAATCTTAGAAAAGAATTGGAGAATGTAATAGGGAGACTTGTAGAAAATCCGAGGGAAAAGGAAAAGATAATTGACAATATGAGGAGAATGAAAAATAATTATTTTTGGGAAGCCAATGAGCCCAAATTGGGTAAAATATACGATAAGTAATTGATGAAAGTTCAAGAGGAGATTTATATGTGTAACGAGAATTCTGTTTCAATAATAATTCCAGTATATAATGAGGAAATGCATATAGAAAAATGTCTCAAATCCATAATGAATCAGACTTATGGAAATATTATTGAAATATTGATACTAGATGGCATGTCTACAGATGCTACTAGAAGTATAATAGAAAAGTTTAAAAATGAAAAAGTAATGCTTGTAGACAATGTAAAGAAGGTTCAAGCTGCAGCCCTCAACAAAGGTATAGAGATGGCAAGGGGAGATATAGTTGTAAGAGTTGATGCACATGCAGTTTATGATAAAGATTATGTAAGTCAATGTGTAAATACATTGAACAAGGTGAAATCACAAAAAGTTGTGAATGTAGGGGGGCCTACATATCTATTGACATCAGAGTCATATATAGAAAATTGCATAGTATTTTTACATGAGAGTAAATTTGGAATAGGTGTTGCCAAGTTCAGGCAGAAGGATTACGAGGGGTTTGTGGATACTGTATGGAATGGTGCATTCTGGAGATGGATATTTGATGAGATAGGTTTTTATAATGAGAGTCTCTCCAGAAGTGAAGATAATGATTTGAACAACAGAATATTAAGGGCAGGGTACAGGATATATCAGAGCAAAGATATAATATCCTATTATAAACCCAGAAGCAGTATAAAAGAAGTTATTTCCCAAAATTTTAAGAATGGAGAGGCCATAGGAGGATCTCTTGTGAGCAACAGGGAGATAGTCAGAATAAGACATCTGATTCCACTTGCATTTTTTATTACCATATTTGTATTTGGAATAACTTATAAGCTGTTTTTTATAAGCAGAATTATAGAGATTTTAGCTCTGGCAAGTTATTTTGCGGTGGATATGACAGAATGTGTAAGAATAGCGGTAAAAAATGGAATCAAATATATACCCTGTATGTTTATACTGTTTCTTTTATTACATATAACTTATGGAATAGGAACCATATGCGGATTTTTCAAATCAATTTTCAGCAGAAGAAAGAATAACCGGTGAATAGGAGGTCGCTTGATGATAGATGAAATTTATGACAGACAGGGCAAAGGTGGAAAGATTTTGTCTGCTGTACTGTACCTGCTTATAATAGCAGGATTGATCCTGGGATACATATGTTCCATTAAATATTACAAGTCTTTTAATTTTGTAATAAATTCGGGGATTTTAAAAAGAGCACTTATTATGCTTCCCCTGGTAATAGCAGTAGTTTATACTGCCGTATTTTTACTTCCAAATAGAATAAAGGGTCTTACCAGCCTGTATTGGCTCTTGTTTTTGCTGCTCAGCATTACTCCGCTTTTAGTGGTCTATACAATGAGCGGTCTTGGGGAAAGTAAAAATTCAGAAGTATTTATATATACCATAACTGCAGTTGCTGTAATTGGAGTGATTATAGTAAGCAAGATGGATCTTGAAATACCACAGATATCTATAAGTCCCAGAACTTTTTGGATATGTGTAGTGGGTTTTATGATAATTGGTTACTCCTATTTAATATATAAATTGGGATTTCCAACTAAAATACTGGAGGCTTTTCAAAATGTATATGCGGTGAGACTGGACTACAGAGAGCAGGCTGGAAGATTTGTAGATTATTTTGTTCAATGGCTTGGAAATATAGTAAATCCTTTTATACTGGCTTATTTCATATATAAGAAAAAGTATAAATTTGTGATAATACCTATTGTATTGCAGCTTGTTTTATATGGATACGCAGCATATAAAAGTCAATTTGCGGTATTACTCATGGCTCCTTTTTTCGGAATGGTATTGAAATATGGCATAAAGAGGAGTTTTGTGGAAAAAATGACAGCGCTTGCTGTAGTGCTTGGACTTGCCGCCCTTTATTTAAAAAGATTATCCATATATCTTCTTGTGATAATAAGAATATTTCTATGGCCTTCTCTTATAGCCCTGGAATATTATGATTTTTTCTGGATGTATCCTAAAATGCTTTTATCCCAGAGCATATTTGGTAACTTTTTCAAGAATATATATAATATGGATCCTAATTTTTACATGGCAACGGTGTATTATGGAAGACCTGATATGAGGCTTAATGTAACCTGGTACGGGGATGCCTACATGAATTTCGGTATTGCCGGGGTAATTTTATTTTCAATACTTCTCTATTTTATAATGATAATTATTAAATCTGTAGAAAATAAGAATATTTTCTTGGTGGGCACGGTTCTCTTCGGAGGAATAATGGCACTGTTTAATGGCCCCATACTCACTACACTGCTCACAAATGGCCTTGGGCTCGGTCTTGTTTTAGCTTATCTGCTTCCAAAGGAGCTGTAATATTTTGATTCCCGGGGGAGGTACAAGATGATGAAAAAGTACTATAAAGATATGGATATAGCCAGAGGAATAGGCATATTTCTAGTAGTTCTAGGACATTCTTTTCCTGATTCACAGTTCAACAACAGTGACTTTTATGAATATATATATAAACTTATATATTCATTTCACATGCCGTTTTTCTTCATTATATCAGGTTTTTTTGCCTATAAAATATATGAAATAGAAAATTTAAAGAATTATGGCTCATACATATGTAAAAAATTAAAGAGACTGATGGTTCCATATTTTGCAGTGTCATTGGTGGCAGTTCCCATAAAATTGTATATGAACAATTTTGCTGCAAGACCTGTGAACCTAAATGATCTTATAACCAATATACTGCTTTATCCGCTGGACATTCCAATACAATATTTTTGGTTTATATATACACTGTTTTTTATATTTGCAGCGGCACCTTTATTTAACAAGCTTCCAGTTACAGCAGCATTGCTATTGACTTTGTTTTTGAATCTGATTTTTACAAAGCAGATAGGATTGTTTTATGTATATGGTATAGTGCACTACCTATTTTATTTTTTCTTTGGCATATATTTGAGAAGCACTTACGACAGGTGGAAAAATATTAAAAATAAGTACGTGATTATCATGATATTTTCGGTAGTTCTTGTGACTTTAAATAGATTTAATGTGGGGAAAGAAGTATATCCTTATTATAATCTGCTTACAGCACTTTTAGGCAGCAGCATATTTTTGCTCATATCACAACTCATAGTCAATTCTTCAACTGGAGAGCTGTTTAAAAAATTGGGTAAATACAGTTACGATATATATCTACTATCCTGGTTCTTTCAAACGGGAGCCAGAGTTCTATTCTATCAGATGTTTAAACTTGACTATGATATTGTAATAATGATAATGCTTTTTATAGGATTTATGCCAATATTGATGTCCAAATGGATATTTGACAAAGTACCTGTACTGGGAAAAATATTTTTGGGCCGTAAATGAAATTGTATATGAAATTAATTAGTGATAAAATACTTAAGGTAAGTGCGGTTAATTATTTTGGAGGAAAACATGAAGAGTGATAAACTTGTAAAGTCTGCCGGAGTAGTGATGGTCATTTCAATGGTAAGCAGGGTCATGGGTTTTGTAAGAGATGTACTTATTGCAAGTGCTTTTGGAGCTTCCGTCAATTCGGATGCATATACCATGTCCCTTACAATACCGAATATCATGTTTAATTTATTTGGCCTTGCCATTACTACAACCTTTATTCCAATACTCAGTGAGTGCTACAGTAAAAATGGCAGAGAGGAAATGTTTAAGTTTGCCAATTACATAATGAATATTTTGATGATCATATCTCTATTTTTATGTGTATTGGGATGGATATTTACCGATGATATTGTAAATGTAATTGCTAATTTTACAGGGGAACGATATAATTTAACTGTTTTTTTGACAAAAATAAGCATGATAAATATACTTTTTTTGAGTTTGAACAGCGGTTACACTGCAATACTTCAAACTCTGGATGATTTTACGGCTCCTGCATTAGTGGGTATAGTGATGAACATACCTATAATATTGTATATATTGACAGGAACTCATTATGGGATAATAGGACTCACAATGGCCACTATGCTTGGAAATGGACTGCAGATAGTAATACAGATTCCCTGGCTTGTAAAAAACAGATACAAGTACAGTTTTAAAATAGATTTCAAGGAGCCTAAGATAAAAAAGATGCTGTCACTGATTGCACCGGTCATTATTGGAACAGGTGTAAATCAGGTCAATGAAGTTGTCCAGAAAAGAATGGCTGGAGGTCTTGCAATTGGAAGTATAGTGGCACTTGATTATGCCAATAAACTCAATATGCTTGTATATTTTACCTTTGCCTCCGCCATAGTCACAGTAATTTTTCCATCACTTTCCAGAGACGGAAGCGTTAAAAATTTTGATGAATTCAAATACCATATAAGTTCTGCAGTGAATAACATAAATATCATAGTTATTCCAGCTGTTATAGGGCTTTTGGTACTTAGAATTCCCATAATAAGTGTGCTTTTTATGCATGGTGCTTTTAATAGAACTGCAGTGGATATGACAGCAGAAGCTCTTTTTTTCCTGGTCTCAGGCCTGGTGTTCTGGGGCATAAGGGATGTATTCAACAGATCTTTTTACGCTCTGCAGGATACTACCACACCTATGATAAATGGAGCCATAGGTGTAGGGGTAAACATAGTGATGAGCATTGTACTTGTGAAAAAAATGGGCATAGGCGGGCTAACCCTTGCCACCACCATATCTGCCTTTGTAAGCTGTGTACTTCTTGTGAAGGATCTCAGGAATAAAGTGGGGAGCGTAAATGGCTTCAACATGTTTGTGGTGGGAAGCAAGATAATGGGTGCAGCATCTGTCATGGGACTGTGTATATTCTTTATAGATGATTTTTTGAGTAACTTTATGACAGGTTTCAAGGGACAATTGATTATAATAATTATTTGCATAATTGCTGCAGTAGGAGTCTATACCTTGATGCTGCTGATTTTAAAGGTGAAGGAACTTACAAATATAATAGATATAATTAAAAGAAAATTTAAAAGATAGAGATGTTATATTTTAATGTGGTGAAAAGGAGAATAAAATTCTAATGAAGAAATTTTGTAAACTCATGACTGCACTTTTAGTATTTACGATTTTTTCAACAGGCTGTACAGACGTGGCGGGAAGAAATAACAACAAAGAGATAGTAGTCTGGTCTCATTTTACAGATTCCGAAATAACTGAGCTTAGAGCTCTCGCAGATAAGTGGTCGAAAACTTCAGGGTACAAGGTGATAATTCATTCGGATAAAGGCGACAACAGGGCATACATTGAGGCATCCTTGAGAAATATGGAACCGGATATAGAATTTGGAGTATCCCATGACCGAATGGAAAAATTGCACAGCGAAAATCTTCTGGCCAAAGTTCCGGATAATCTGATAGATAAAAATAAATATATACCATCTGCGCTTGCAACTGTGTCCTTTGACAATAAAATGTATGGCATACCCCTGTCTATAGAAACTTATGGTCTATATTATAATAAAGACAAAGTGAAAAATCTGCCTGAAACCTGGAAGGAACTGATTTCCATGGGACAAAAACAGGGGTTTGAGTATGATATAAATAATTTCTATTTGAGTTTTCCAATACTGCAGGCCAATGGAGCCTATATTTTTGGGAAAGGCCATAATGGCTATAATGTAAAGGACATAGGACTCAATAATGAAGGTGCAGTTAAAGGATATTCCATGATTCAGGATATGGTTCAAAAGTATAAATTGATGCCGGAAACCATAGACAGTATAACTGCTAGAAATAATTTTAAAAATGGGAAGACCAGTTTTTACATAAGTGGTTCCTGGGATCTTCAGGAATTGGATGAATCAGGGCTCAATTATTCTGTAGTGCCTTTTCCAAAATACAATGGTAAACAGATGATGTCTTTTGTGACGGCTCAGGTGGCTTATGTGAGTCCAAAGTCAGAATATCAAAATGCAGACTGGAGTCTGATAAAATATCTCATAGACAACTCCAGCAAACCACTTTTTGATATAACGGGAAGAATTCCTCCTTTTAAGGTGGACTATAACATAAAAGAAGTAAAAAATGACCCCAAAGCAAGAACTTTTGTAAAACAGTCGGAATATGGAGAAATACTTCCCAATGTGACTGAAATACAGGCTCTTCAAAATGTCAGCAAGATAATGCTGGATTTGACGTCGGGAAAAATAACGGCAGGAGAATGCGGGGAAAAAATAGAAAAGGATATATTGGACTTTATCGTAAAAGAAAAACAGTAAAAAGTGTAGATGACAAAGGAAAAAGTATGTATTATAATGAAAAACATATGAGCAAGTTAAACTAGGAGGTAAAAACATGTCACAATTGAAAGACGAATTAATAGAAAAGCTGGAGAATAGAAAAGCAAAATTAGGTGTAGTTGGTTTAGGCTATGTAGGGCTTCCGCTTGCTGTAGAAAAGGCCAAAGCAGGATATCAGGTTATTGGATTTGATGTTCAGGATAAAAAAGTTAAATCAGTAAATGAGGGAGTTAATTATATAGGTGACATAGTGGATTCAGATCTGGAAAGATTGGTAAAGGAAGGAAAATTGAAGGCCACTACTGATTTTAGTTTTGTCAAGGATGTAGATGCAGTTTCCATATGTGTCCCAACTCCACTGGATCTTTATAAACAGCCGGATATATCCTATGTGGTAAATTCCACCAAAAGTGTTGCAAAGTATCTTCACAGGGGAATGCTTGTAGTACTTGAGAGTACAACTTATCCTGGTACTACGGAAGAGGTTTTAAAACCTATACTTGAAGAGGGCGGATTAAAATGTGGAAAAGATTTTTTTCTGGCATTTTCTCCTGAAAGGGTGGATCCGGGTAACAAGTATTATAAAACCAAGAATACTCCAAAAGTGGTAGGAGGATGTACTCCAGAATGTACGGATGTTGCGGCAGCTCTTTACAGGAATATACTTGAAAGTGAGATATACACCGTATCCTGTCCGGCAGTGGCTGAAATGGAAAAGATACTTGAAAATACATTTAGAAATATAAACATAGGCCTGGCCAATGAGATGGCAGTGCTCTGCAAGAGAATGGGCATAGATATATGGGAAGTAATAGATGCGGCAAAAACCAAACCCTATGGATTTATGGCGTTTTACCCGGGACCAGGATTGGGAGGACACTGTATACCACTTGATCCATTTTATCTTTCATGGAAGGCCAAAGAATACGATTATCATACAAAATTAATAGAGACATCAGGAGAGATAAATGATTTTATGCCTGAATTTGTAGTTGACAATGCCATGAAACTTTTGAATGAACATAAAAAGGCGATGAATGGAGCAAAAGTGCTTTTACTTGGAGCAGCTTACAAAAAAGATATAGATGATTTGAGGGAATCGCCAGTTCTTAAGATTATGGATCATTTGAAAAAAAATGGAGCAGAAATATTTGTAGATGATCCATTCATTCCTGAATTCAAACATGGTGGCAAGGTGTATAAAACAATAAATTGGAAAGATGAAATTGATGATTCTGATATAGTTATTATAACTACAGATCACAGCTGCTATGATTATGAGACTATAGTTGACAGAGCTAAAATAGTTTATGATACGAGAAATGCCACTAAAGATGTAAAAAACAACAGGGACAAAATCCATAAATTATAATCTGGATTAATTATTTACAAGAGGTGTTTTTATGAAAAAATTAAAATTTGCCATTATAGGGTGTGGGAGAATTTCCTATAAACATATTGAAGCTCTGGCAGCCAATAAAGAAGAAGCAGTTTTAACAGCAGTATGCGATATAGTCAGTGAAAAGGCTGAAAAGAGAAAAGACGAATATGTGGATAAAACAGGCAAAGATCATGAACCGGCAGTTTATACCGATTATAAGGAAATGCTTGCAAAACAGGAGATAGATGTAGTCACCATAGCTACCGAAAGCGGATATCATCCTGAAATAGCCATTTATTGTATGAATAACAAGAAAAATGTCATATGTGAAAAACCTATGGCACTTTCAATACAGGATGCAGATGCCATGATAGCGGCATCTGAAAAAAACCATGTTAAGTTGTGCATATGCCATCAAAACAGGTTCAACAAGCCGGTTCAGCAGCTTAGATCAGCTGTAGAACAGCACAGGTTTGGCCGAATTATAAACGGTACGGCTAGAATACTCTGGAACAGAAATATGGATTATTATAATCAGGCTCCCTGGCGTGGAACCTGGAAACTTGACGGAGGCACTCTGATGAATCAGTGCATACACAATATAGATCTGCTCCAGTGGATGATGGGGGGAGAAATCGACAGCGTGTATTCCCAGTGTGATACTTTTATAAGAAATATAGAAGCTGAGGATTTTGGAGCAATTGTAATAAGGTTTAAAAATGGTTCCATAGGTATAGTAGAGGGAAGTGCCTGTGTTTACCCTAAAAACTTGGAAGAAACTTTAAGCGTATTTGGAGAGAAAGGTACGGTGTGCATAGGCGGACTTGCAGTGAATAAAATAGAAACCTGGGAGTTTGCAGATCACAGAAATATGGATGATGAAATATTGAAAGTTCAGGAAGGGGACCCGGATACCGTATATGGTTTTGGTCATATACCTCTTTTCAAAAACATGATAGATGCTGTAAACAACAATACAAAACCTCTCATAGATGGAAAAGAGGGTAAAAAAGGAATGTCCATAATTTTGGCGGCCTATAAATCAAGACTTACAGGTATGCCTGTTAAATTTCCCATGGGCGATTTTTCAACCCTGGATATGCTGGGAATTGAAAAAATCAATAATTAGCAGTTAAAATTGAGAATGGAACAATTTCATTCTCAATTCTTGAATATATAAGAATAGGAGAGTTAATATGTGCGATAAATATATATCTGATACTGCAAAGATAGGAAATAACGTGACTATTGGAAAATTTGCAGTTATAGAAAATGAGGTTGTATTGGGAAATAATTGTATAATAGGTCATAACGTGGTCATTCACAGCGGCAGTAAAATAGGCGACAATGTGAGAATAGATGACAATACTGTAATAGGCAAAGAACCCATGAGATCTGTAAACAGTATATTTAAGGATGATAAAAAGTTTGATCCAACTTTGATAAAAGATGGATGTCTTATAGGTGCAGGGGTAATAATCTACTGTGGATGTACAATAGAGAAAAATGTACTTGTTGCGGATCTTGCCACAGTGAGGGAAAATGTAACCATAGGCGGTAAAACCATAATAGGAAGAGGAGCAGCTGTGGAAAATTTCTCAAAGGTTGGTTCCAATTGTAAAATTGAAACCAATGTATATATCACAGCTTATTCAGAGATTGAGGACAATGTATTTATTGCACCGGGAGTTGTGACTTCAAATGATAATTTTGCAGCCAGATCCAGGGAGAGATACAGCCATTTTAAAGGTATTACCGTTAAAAAAGGCGGCAGAATAGGTGCCCAGGCAACTGTCCTTCCGGGCAAGGTTATAAATGAAGATGGATTTGCTGCAGCTGGAAGTGTAGTTACGAAAGATGTAGAAAAAGAGACTATAGTTGCGGGGAATCCAGCCAGGAGATTCAGAAAAGTTCCTGAAGATCAACTTCTTAAAAATCAATAATAAATTTTACAGGAGGATATGTATGAAAATATTGACGGTTGTAGGAGCAAGACCCCAATTCATCAAAGCTGCTGCTGTTTCCAATATATTAAGAAAATCTCACAGCGAAATATTGGTACATACAGGACAACATTATGATGAGAATATGTCTAAAGTGTTTTTTGAAGAACTCAATATACCTAAACCGGATTATAATTTGGGTGTGGGTTCAGGAAGTCATGGGAAACAGACAGGAACCATGCTCATAAAACTTGAGGAGATATATGAAAAGGAGAAACCGGATGTCGTATTGGTATATGGTGATACGAATTCAACTCTGGCAGGAGCTCTGTGTGCCAGTAAATTATTGATCCCAGTAGCCCATGTGGAAGCTGGACTAAGAAGCTTTAATATGGAAATGCCGGAAGAGCAGAACAGAGTCCTTACAGATCATGTTTCCAATATTTTATTTGTACCCACAAAATCGGCGGAGGAGAATTTGAAAAGAGAGGGAATAGATAAAGGTATCTACAATGTAGGAGACGTTATGTTCGATGCCATCTTGAATTTTAAAAAGCTGGCGAAAAATAAAAATAAAATTATGAAGGACCTGGATCTGGAGGGTAAGGAGTATATACTTACTACTATACACAGGGCTGAAAATACAGATCATATAGATAGACTGAACAATATAGTAGATGCACTGAATGAATGCGGCAGGATAGTTGTGCTTCCGCTTCATCCCAGAACCAGAAAATATATGCTGGATTATGGGCTTGAATTCAATGAAAATGTGAAGGTAACAGATCCTGTGGGATATCTGGAAATGATAAACCTGGAAATGAATTCACAAAAAATAGTTACGGACAGCGGCGGAGTCCAAAAAGAGGCTTTTTTCATGAAAAAACCCTGCATAACCATGAGAGATGAGACAGAATGGGTTGAAACTGTGGAGAATGGCTGGAATAAAATAGTAGGAACCGATGTGAAAAAAATACTGGATGGGATATTGAATTTTGTACCTTTAAAGGAGCAGAAAAATATATTTGGAGATGGAAAGGCTTCGTCAAGGATAACTAAAATACTTGACAGATAGTAATTTTGAAAATTAATGTGGAGGTGAGAATTTGTTTTTAGATAGAATTTTATATTTATTTTTGTGTATTTATGTAATATCCATTCCCATTTTACCGGATGTATTTAAAATAGGAAATGTGGCCTTTTCAGATTGTATGCTGGTGTTTATTGCAGTTTTGTATATGATTAAAATTGTTGTTTCAGAGAGAGCACGTCATAGATTTTTTATGGGAATAAAAGATTTTTTTAAGAATTATTTGACTGTATTTATGAGTATATTTGCCATTATGATGCTGGTATCAGTAAGTTATGCTGCTGAAAAAAAGCTTGCTGTCAGTGAAAGTCTTAGATTTATCTCTTATATTGTACTGTTTTTCATGGTGAAATATGAATGGAATAGAAGCGGACATCTGAAAGGAATATTGTATTCCTACATATGCTCTACATTTATAGTAGGTGTGTATGGATTATATCAGTATTTTACAGGTTTCGGCCTGAGTAATGAATTTAAGAATTATGGATATGCAAGATTTAAAATAACGGCAAATATGGATAATCCCAATAACCTGGCAGCTTTTTTGATAATTGGTATTTTCCCCGTGATAATGCTGCTTATATATGAGAAGGATAGGATAAAAAAGATTTTTTATTTGATACTGACGGTGATCATGCTTCTGGATCTGGTATTTACGGGTTCCAGAAATGCCATTATTGGTGCGGCAGTTGGACTCATTGTCCTTGCTGTTGTGTACAGCTTTAAATTTATTGTGCCGATTTTGGCGGCAGGAGCAATATCCATGCTTGTGCCGGAATTGAGGGCTAGAATTATGGCAATAGATGATCCTGTACAGAATCAGTCCAGAATCTATTTATGGAAAATTGCAGGAAAGATGATAAAGGATCATCCTGTGTTCGGGGTGGGAAATGGAAATTATGTAAGTTTATATGACAGATATGTTCAGATATATCCACAGTATAAATTTTATGGATACACCAGATGGCCAAGTCATAATTCCTACTTGAAGGTGGAAAGTGAACTTGGAGTTATAGGAGGAATATCTTTTATCGGTATTGTTGCCGCTTCACTTATAAAGGTCAAATCTTTTATAAACAGTACTAAAAATGA
This sequence comes from Clostridium luticellarii, assembly GCF_002995845.1. Lineage (GTDB taxonomy): Bacteria > Bacillota > Clostridia > Clostridiales > Clostridiaceae > Clostridium_B > Clostridium_B luticellarii. The sequence continues at coordinate 83,109 of NZ_PVXP01000006.1, forward strand.
GTTTTATAAATACTTTTATACAGGTTTTTTTGCATCAATGATAGCTTTTTATGTGATGAATTTATTTGACAATTTATTTTTTGTGCCTAGGACAACTACCTATTTCTGGCTTATTCTGGCAGTGTCCCAGGCTGTGATGTATAGAGAAGAACATGAAAGTATATTTTTAAACATCTTTTAAATTGGAGGTGGCAGTTATCAGAGTATTGCAGATTATATCCGGAAATGATGTAGGTGGCGGTGGAAATCACGTGCTGAATTTGAGCCTTTATTCAAAGTCCATGTTTCACAGTATTATAGGGACCTTGGGCGGAGGAGGACTTTATGAAAAGAGTAGAAAACTCAATATAGATACGATAAAATTCAAGAAAAGCCTTACCTACGACAGGTATATGCTGGAGTATATAAAAAAAAATCAAATTGATATTGTCAATTTTCATGGCGCAAAGGCATTTTTCACCCATTATTTTTTAAAGGATAAAGTGAAAATTCCTACAGTGGCTACAGTACATAGTGACTTCAGAAAGGATTTTTTAAATAACAGTATAAAATACAGGCTGTTCACTCCTCTCAGTAAAAAAGGATTGAAGAGTTTTGACAGATATATATGTGTGTCGGATTATATAAAAAGTATTTTGGAGGAAGAAGATTTTACAGGGAGAAAATTCAGAGTCAGCAATGGTATTGATGTAAATGGACTGACTGTGAAAGAAAATAGGGAGAATATAAGAAAAAAATATGATATATCTGAAAAGGATTTTCTGTATGTAAATGTGGCCAGGATGCACCCTGTAAAAAATCAAATGTCACTTATACAGGCTTTTGGAATTATTAGAGATGAAGTTGAAAATGTAAAACTCATTATAGTTGGAGATGGATCAGAGGAACTCAAGCTGAGAAATTTGATTGTAGATCTGGCACTACAGAATGATGTAATACTTGCAGGTTATAGGAAAAATGCGGTGGACTATATAAATGCAGGAGATATAGGAGTACTGACATCATTTAGTGAGGGGGGAGCACCTCCTATAGCATTACTTGAAAGTGCTGCAGTAAAAAAACCTTTCATCGCTCCAGATATAGGTGAGATGAAGAAGATATTTAATGAAGACTCTATTTTTTTAATAAATCCCAATTCTGTAGAAGACATAGTGAATAAAATGAAATTGGCTTATGATAAAAGAAAATACATACCACAAATGGGAAACAGGCTGTATGATGTCTGTGCAGAAAAATTTTCAGTGGGTAATTTCTGCAGGCAGTATAATCATATATATCAGGAGATAATTTACCATAAGTAGTTGGAGTGAAAAATATGTCAGGAAGAAAAGTGATAAAAAGTTCCGTTATAGTAATGCTCCTCATAATAGGGGGCAAAATATTGGCTCTTGTGAGAGATGCACTTATAGCTGAAAAATTTGGTGCAACTTATGTAACTGATATATATAATTTTTCACTGGGATTTGTATATCTTTTGACAACTATAAGCTATGGATTGACTACGACCTTTATACCTCTTAATTCAGATCACATTGAAAATAGCAGCAGTGAGAAAAGAAATAAATTTGTAAATAATATAATAAATCTGTCTGCTTTTTTTACAATTATAATTACAGTTATACTCATTGTATTTTCAAAACAGATAATATACCTATTCGGGCATGGATTTACTGCTAATATGAATATATATAGTCAATCCGTTGAGATAATCAGAATAATGCTGCTGTCATTGATATTTGTAACACTGCAGAGTGTGGTTACGGGAGTACTGCAGTCCCATAAAAGATTTTACGAGCCTGCAGCTATGGCCCTGGCATCTAATATGGTCTATATAATCTATCTTGTATTTTTAACTGCAAAATATGGAATGAAAGGATTTGCAGTGGCTACGGTAATAGGTTTCTTTGTGCAGCTTGCAATAAATATTCCGGGATACAGGAAGCTTGGGTACAGATACAGATTTGTAATGGATATAAAGGACAGTGATGCACTTTCCATGTTTAAATTGATGGTACCCATAGTGATAAGCACTTCTCTGATTCAGTTAAATCTATTTGTAAATAGATCCTTTGCGAACAACATATATTTTGGTGCTGTTACAGTACTGGATTATTCAAACAAGGTAAGTACACTGGCTTATGAGGTATTTGCCATAGGTATTGCCATGATTGTATATCCCACCCTTTCGGAATTGGCAGTTAAAAAAGATATTGCAAAATACAGAAAAGCTCTTGTCAATTCCATAAACACGATAATGATCATAATGATACCTGCGGCAGTTGCCATAGGGATCTTACGGCATCCACTTATAAATGTGATCTTTAGGCGTGGAGCTTTTAGTCTGGAGGCTTCAAATCTGACTTCCAGTGCGCTTCTATTTTACTGTCCGGCCATGATTGCCTATGGTATAAGGGATATATTGAACAAAGCCTTTTATTCCATTAAAGATGCAAAAACGCCTATGGTGAACAGCTTTACCGGAATAGTTATCAATGTAATCATAAATTTTGCATTGATAAAATATATGAAAGTTTCAGGATTGGCATTGGCTACTACTATTTCTGCAATTATAACTACAATGTTTATGATGGCAAATTTAAATAAAAAATTGAATGGAATGAACATGAAAAAACTTTTTGGCGGTTTCTTAAAAATAAGTTTTTCTTCTGCAGTTATGGGTGCATGTATATATGCTGTAAATTATATATGCATGAATGAATTTTCTTCTTTTATGAAGGGAAGCATCATGTCCATTTTTGCATCCTTTGTAGCAGGAAGTGCAGTTTATTTCATATGTCTCCATCTTACAGGGATTGAAGAATATGAATATGTAGTAAAAGCAGTTAAAAATAAAATTTCAATGTAATATTTAAGTGAAGAGGGTGGTGGACATAATAAAAAAACGTATTTTGGGTATGGATATAATAAGGGCTTTTTCAATAATTGCAGTTATATCACTGCATGTTTCCGCAACTGTACTTTACAGGTGCAGGCCTTATTCTGCCACTTATAATGTGTCATTTATATTAAATCAGCTTTCACGGTTTTGTGTACCAGCTTTTATAGTTATATCAGGAATGGGTCTTACTGTAAATTACAAAAAGGGGGAAAGCTATTCTGAATTTATAGTCAAGAGATTTTTAAGGGTAGTACCCCAGTATATAGTATGGTGTGTAATTTACATACTGCTGATAACCAGAAATTTTGACATACATGAGGACATAAACAATATAATTTATGGAAATGTGTTCTACCATTTTTATTATGTTCCTCTTATAATTGAATTTTATATCCTGTTTCCGTTTATATATAGATTTATGGATAAAAAATGGTGGATATTCTTTAGCTTTACCATTACAGCTTTTTTTCTGGTGTATACATATTATTTTAAAATTGCATCGCCTGATGAATGGTTCTGGAATAAAAAAAATCTGTTGTACTGGATTTTTTACTTTTCATTGGGAGGTTATATGGGCAGAAATATTGATGTTATTTCTGAAAAATTAAATCGTCACAGGTTTTTTATATCTGCATTGTTTTTAATTTCAGTTTTTGTAGTCATATACGGTTTTATTGAGGGAAAACAATTCAGTGGAAATGTGGATTATACAACAACTTTTCAAAGGCCTGCTGTACTTTTCTATTCTACAGCATTTATACTTTTTATTTTTAGCTTTAAATTCCAAAAGGGATTGATTATGAAAATTGTAAGATATATATCGGATATGTCCTATGATATATATCTGGTTCAGGCGGGAATATTATACATTTATACGCAGTATTATATCAATAAATATGTTGATGCAGGTAATCTTGATTTTGAGATAAATGCTTTTCTAATTACTCTTTTTGGTTCCATTGCTCTAAGTAAGTTAAAAAAGATTTTATAGTAAAAATATGTATGATATAATGATAAAATACAGGAAGTAGGTGAATTTGCTAAATTATGCAGGCAGATGAAATAAAAATAGATATGGAAATGGATATAAAAAGTAAGGCATTACAGTTTTTTGTGAAAAGAGTTTTTGATATTCTATTTTCAGCAGTAGGAATGGTATTATTGAGTGTAGTGTTTGTCATACTCATATTGTGGATTAAGCTGGACTCTAAAGGTCCTGCTATTTTCAAACAAATCAGAGTGGGGAAAAATGGAAAAAATTTTACCATATATAAATTCAGGACAATGGTAGTGGATGCGGAAAAAAAACATAAGCTCAATATTGATCCAGGTAATTTAGAAAATTTTGTATTTCAAAGTAGAAATGACAACAGGGTTACCAAATCCGGTGCTTTTTTGAGAAAAACAAGTCTGGATGAAATACCCCAGCTTTTTAATGTACTTCTCGGGAATATGAGTTTGGTAGGACCAAGACCAGAAATACCGGAGGTAGTTAAGCTTTACCCTGAAGCGTATAGACAAAGGCTTATGGTTACTCCAGGAATAACAGGTCTTGCACAGGTAAGTGGAAGAGGTGAAATAGAACTAGGAAAAACTGTATATTATGATCTGACTTATATAAAGAAATTTTCCCTTCTAACTGATATCAAGATTCTTTTTAAGACAATTTTTTCTGTGTTTAAAAGTGAAGGTGCATTTTAAATGTTTACTAAGTTGCTGAAATACAAAATATTTAATAGAAGTAAATCAGAGTTCATGGATTATATAGATAAGTTCTCAAAAATAAATATAGTTTCAGGTAATCCGGAAGTATTGTACAATGGGCTTAAAAGTGAATTCTTGATGAAGAATTTTAGGGGTAGCAGTACTGTGATAATTCCAGATGGAGTGGGTACGGTTTTGGCCTGTAAAATTGTGGGTACGCCGGTAAAAGAGAAGATAGCCGGTATAGAGGTAATGGAAACTATAATGGAAAAATGTACGGAGGAAGGAAGGTCTATATATTTACTTGGAGCCAAACAGGATGTTCTGGATATGTGCAAAAAAAATCTCAAAAAAAAATATCCCACTTTAATAATATCAGGAACTCATAATGGCTATTTCGATATAGACAATTGTGACAATATACTTTCCGATATAAGAGCCTGCAGTCCCTATGCCATATTCGTGGCCATGGGAAACCCAAGACAGGATATCTTTATAGCACGGAATATGGATGAATTGCCCTGTCATATATACATGGGAGTGGGAGGAAGTTTTGATGTATTTGCAGGTAAAGTAAAAAGGGCTCCAAAATGGATGATAAGTCTGGGACTTGAGTGGCTTTACAGAGTTATAAAAGAGCCATTTAGAATAAAAAGGCTGATATCCATACCTAAATTTTTATTGAAAGTCATAATTTTCAATAAAAAACAAACTATTTAATATTATTTTCCAGTATATCCTTGAAATTGACACTTTCCAGTTCTTCAATCAGGTGGTTCTGTATTTTTAAAAGTGAGTTATGTATGTCACAGTGCCCGTTTCTATTGGCAGTACAACGTTCAGGGTCATACAAACATCTGTTTAAATAGATGGGCCCGTCAATAGCTTCAATTATACTTCTTAAAGTTATTTTTTCAGGCATGAGATTTAATGCATAACCGCCATTAACTCCCCTGTAGGATTTAATTATACCTGCCTGGGTCAGCTTTCTCAAAAGCTTAAGAAGAAATCTAAGGGGTACATTTTCGTCTCTAGCTATGGATTTAGCCTCTATTTTTTTCCCATAGCCTAGTTTTGATAAATAGAGTACAACTCTAAGGCCGTAATCTGATTCCTGTGTAATCCTCATATGCATATTCCCCCAAAATATTTTTTTATACAATTAGGTAAATTAGGTATAACCAAATAACAACAACCAACTTAATTATACCTAATTTAAGTTATAATATAAAGTGAAATCCTGCAAGAGAAATATATTTGTTACAATTTATCGAGGCTTTCCAGAGTATAGCCCTGTTTTTTCCAATCTTTTATCACAGAGTCGAGTATTTCTGAATTTGTTTTGGAAACTGCATGAAGCAATATAATTGCCCCATTATGGGTTCTGCGGCTTATCATTTTCTTGGATTCTTCAGGAGAAGGCTGTCTTTTTACATTCCAGTCGTTATAGGCAAAACTCCAGAATATGGTTTTATAATCTAATTTGCTGGTATAAAATAAGGACAGCTCACTGTATTTTCCCATAGGCGGTCTGAAAAAATGTGGCATTTCCTTTCCTGTGACCTCTTTATAGGCATCTTCTGTTACTGAAAATTCCCTTTCAAATCTTGCAGGATCTTTTGCAGCATCTGCCATGGAAGGATGTTTTTCAGAATGATTGCATACCAGATGGCCTTCATTTACCATTCTCTTTATAAGATCCGGATTACTTTTTATATAGGGGGTTGTGACAAAAAAAGCAGCTTTCACTTTATTTGATTTCAGTATATCCAGCATTTTGGAGGTATAGCCGTTTTCATAGCCTTCATCAAAAGTCAAGTAGATAACTTTTTTAGAAGTGTCTCCTAAATAATATGCGGAATATTTGTTTATAAGTTTTAACACATCTTCAGGTTCTTCTGAAGGGGTACCATTGTTGTTTGGTTTAAAAAACCAGTTTTTTTCACTCTTGTCTAATTTAGAAATATCTAAATTTTTCAGCCTGTTGTAGCTTTTAGGTGTGTTGTCCTCTTTAGAGTTTAGTTTTATCTGTGACATGGAGGGATTGCTGTATGTTAAAAGCTTCTTTTGCCTGTAGCAGGCTCTGGCATTATAAGTGCATGAAAAAATTATATAAATTAGAAAAATTGATATAAGTTTTTTAATCATAGTATATTATCACCTACCTTACAAGATATAATTTATGATATACTTAATTTAATAATTTATACTTCAGTTTTAAAGAAATTATAAGTAAATTGTATGTAGGAAGCATTGATGTATCAATGTTTTTTTGATTATAAGATAAATTGGAGATAGTGATGTGGAGAGTTTTATTGAAGGTGTTGAAAAGATCTATGATTTTATAAATAACAGCAGTGAGGATGCTAAAGTTAAACTTGAATTTATTGAGGAATATAAAAAAAGGTTTAATATGTCCGGTTCCAGATGTTTTTCGGAAAATTACTATAATCTAAAAGGTGTCAATAAAGCCAAGGGAATGGTGTATACACCCTATGAGATAGCAATGTATATGGTGAAAAATTTAATAAAGCCTCAGGATGTAATTGAAAACCCATTTATAAAAATTGCAGATCCTTCTTGTGGATGTGGAAATTTGATATATGCGTGTTTTTTATATTTAAAAGATATATTTATGGACAATATAGAAACCATAAACAAGTACAATAATATTAAATTAAAGGAGAAGGATATAAGCAAGCATATAATAGATAATAATATATTTGGTTTTGATATAGATGAAATTGCAGTGAAAATATTAAAGATAGATTTATTCAGTATCAGCGGGGGGGTGAATTCAGATAATTTTATAGTTCAGGATTTTTTAGTGAAAAATGTAGGTGAAAAATTTGATGTATTTGTAGGGAATCCACCTTATGTAGGACACAAAGCTGTAAATAGAAACTATTTTAAGACTCTAAAGGAGATATACGGAAGCATATATAGAGATAAAGCAGATATATCCTATTGTTTTTTTAAAAAATCTCTGGATTGTCTGAAAAAAGGTGGAAAGCTTGGATTTATCAGTTCCAGATATTTTTGTGAAGCGTATAGTGGTGAAGAACTTAGAAATTTTTTGATAAAAAATACATCCATCTATAAAATTGTAGATTTTTACGGTATACGTCCATTTAAACATGTGGGAATTGATCCTATCATAATATTCTTATTGAATGAAAAAAGTTTTGATAATAATATAGAAGTTATAAAACCAAAAGACTGCAGTGAATTGGATAAAAATGAATTTTATGATTCTCTATTTATAAAAAAAGATGGGGAATACAGAAATTTTTTTATAGAACAGAATTCTGCAGACAGCAGTGGATGGGTACTTGTTGATAAAATTGAAAGAAAAATAATTGAAAAAGTAAAGAGAAAAAGCCAATGTACTTTAAATGATATATGTGAAAGTCATCAGGGAGTTATAACAGGTTGTGACAGGGCTTTTATAATAGATGAACATATTTTGAAGGAAAAAAATATTGAGCGTGCTCTAATAAGGCCCTGGATAAAAAGCAGTTATATTCATAGAAATGAAATATCCTATAAAAAAATGTTTATAATATACTCCAATATTATAGAATCTGAGATAGAATACCCTAATTCCATAGGGTATATAGGTACATATAAGAAAAAACTTTTAAATAGGAGAGAGTGTAAAAATGGAGTTAGAAAATGGTATGAACTTCAATGGGGGAGAAAACCGGAGATATTTGAAGGCAAAAAAATTGTATTCCCATACAAATCAAAAAATAATAGATTTGCTTTAGACAAAGGAAGTTATTTTAGTGCAGATGTGTATTCACTGGTATTAAAGAAAGGTCTTGAGTTTACTTATGATGATTTACTTAAAATTCTAAATAGTTCATTATATGAATTTTATTTTAAAACTTTTGGCAAAAAGTTGGGAAATAATCTGTATGAGTATTATCCCAATACTCTGATGAAATTGAGGATACCTTTTATTGATTTTTGTGGAAAAGGTGATGCAGAATGCTATCTATATAGATTTTTTGGATTGACGGAAGAAGAAATCAAAATTGTAAAAAAAAGCTGTGTTGTTGATGATGGATTTTAGGAGGATTGTTGTCACAATATGAAATTATTGCTATAATAATGTTTACTGCAATAAAAGATTGAATTTCAATGTGATTCGGGGGTATATTATGGATTTATGGTTAAAAGAAAGTCAAATTGAAGATGCCGTTATGACATATAGAGTCAAACAAACTTTGATCAGGGAAAAAACTGAGTATCAGGATTTAGCTATAGTGGATACATATAGTTTTGGGAGAATGCTTGTTCTAGATGGAATAGTGCAAACTACTGTCAGGGATGAATATGTTTATCATGAGATGATAACCCATATACCTCTATTTACTCATCCAAATCCTAAAAAAGTGCTTGTAGTTGGAGGAGGGGACGGCGGTGCTGTAAAGGAGATTTTAAAGCATCCTACAGTGGAAAAAGTTGTGCTCTGCGAAATTGATGGAGAAGTTGTTAAGCAGTGCAAAAAATATCTTCCAGAAATAAGTTTTGCACTGGAGGATCCAAAATGTGAAATTTTTATTGGAGATGGAATAAAATACGTTCATGAACACAGGAACAGTTTTGATGTTGTAATAGTGGATTCCACAGATCCTTTTGGTGCCGCAGAAGGATTGTTTGGAGGAAGTTTTTATAAGGAAATATATGAGTGCCTGACAAAAGATGGAATATTCGTGGCTCAGACTGAAACCCCCTTTTATTTACCTGAGGTGGTAAGAGATGTTTATAAAGACGCAAAAGCTGTTTTCCCAATAACTAAATTGTTTATGGCGGGTATACCAACTTATCCCAGTGGATTTTGGAGTTTTACGCTGGGTTCTAAAAGATATGATCCTCAGAAGGTGAATTTATCTTCCACAGCTGATATAAATACAAAATACTATACAAAAGAATTACACATAGCTTCGTTTGTACTTCCTAAATTCATAGAAGATCTGATTAGATAATATATTTGATTTTGAATTTGAGAGCATATCTGAGAGTTTATTCATTGACCCAGATATGCTTTTCCTTATTATATCTGAAAATTTTCTCTAAAAAAATTTAAAAATGACATATAT
>NZ_PVXP01000007.1 GCF_002995845.1 Clostridium luticellarii
CTAGTGAATATCTCGTCCCATCTTTCAAACGGTAAGTTTGTTGTTACTATTAGAGAGCTTTTTTCGTATCTTTGACGGATTAACTGAAAAAATAAACTCTCTTTTTCTTTATCCATTTTTAAATAACCAATATCATCTATTATAAGTAAGTCTATTTTTGATAATTTCTTAAATTTTTGTTTTAGATTACCAGACTCTATTGCATTGTATAATTCATCAACTAGTTCAATTGCATTGACAAAACGAACAGATTTACCGTTTTCACAGGCTTTAATACCTATTGCAATGGATAAATGACTTTTACCAAGGCCGGGAGGCCCAATAAAAACTACATTTTCTTTCTTTTCCATAAAACTTAAAGTAGCCAAATCAATAACTTTCGTTTGATTAATATGTTTGGGAAAGTTGAAATCAAAATCTTCGATTGTTTTATATGCATCAAAACAAGCATTTTTAATATTCCTCATTTTTAGACGTTCCATTTTTCCTTGCTCTTCGAGCACCAAAAGCTTGTACAAGAATTCTCTATAACCAATTTTATTTTCTATGGCATAATTAACTTCTTCATCATATCTATCATATATATCGGGAAGCCTAAACTGTTTTAATAGGCGCTCTATATCAGTATTTATATTAGTTTCATTCTTCATTTTTAGCCCCTTTCCCATAGTAAGAAAGATGTCTTATTAAACCTTTTTCATTCACATTAGTATTCTTATCTTTATTAGATTTAGTCAGTATTAATTCTACTCTCTCATGCTCAATTATTAGCTCTAAATATTTTTCCTTAATTAAAGATTTTATTCCATCTATTTTCAATACGTTACTATCTATACAATGTTTAAGAATGATATCCAAATCAGAAACATCATATAGATCTTTTAGTTTTAAAAATTCTCTTGCATGAAAGTGAGGCTGCTTTGTGACCCGTGAAGCCAATCTGTAAAACTCATTACCATGTTTAAATGTTTTTTCAAATACTCTTCTAATTTCAGGAATAGAACTTGGTACTCTTACTGCAATATCCTTATAATCATCTTTATCTTGAATTTTTCTATTTTTACCCTGAAGTATATTCCATTTTTTAATGAGAACTAAATCAAAATTATATATTTCTAGAATATATCCATATACTATTCTTATTTTTACTTGTCTATCCACATATTTAACGGGAACACTATACTTATTAGTTCCAACCATAACATAAGAGTCCGTACTAACAATCCTTATTTCTAATTCTGTGTCAATAACTATTTTCTTATAAAGTCCCTTTAAGCTGCTATTTTCTTCATTAAACATTTCATCAGGTATTCTTTTAGTAGTTCCATGAATCTTTTTATTCCATGACCTCATAAAATGCTTAATTTCTAAGTTAAGTTCATCCACATTGTTAAAGCTGCTTCCTTTAATGAATTGATTTTCAATGTATTGAAATGGCTTTTCTATTTTCCCTTTTGTCCTGGGTCTTAGAGGCCGGCAGGCATTCGGCTCTGTCCCAAGATATGTGAATAACTTTAAAGCACTGTGGTTAAACTCTATTTCTTCGCCTTTTTTATGACTTATTACTAATGCCTTTGGATTATCTATAAGAAGTTCCTTAGTTACACCTCCAAGTTCTATAAATAAGTCTTGTATAGCTTCATAAATGGCTACGCCATTAGCTGATAGCGAACATACTGCAGCTTTTTTTCTAGAATAAGATAGTATCATGGTAAAACAGTATATTTTAACATTTTCACCAGCTATAACTGTTATGTATTCTCCCCAGTCAAATTGTGCTTGATCTCCTGGCGGAGTTTCAAATCTAACAGTAGCTCTTTGGCTAATCCTACCTTTTTCTTCATTCAGAGTTTCAAGATATCTATATATTGGATTTATAGTTCCATCGTATCCTAATTTACACAATTCATTATAGATTCTTGTACCATTGAAATCATATCGCTTATCTAAAAACCATTCTCTAATAATATCTTTAAATTTATCAATTTTAGTTACTCTTGGTGATCTTGAATATTTTGGTTCTTCCTCCTTTTTGATTAAACTTTTAACAGTATTTTTTGACATATTAAGTTCTCTAGCTATTTGCTTTATTGGAATCCCTTTGTTATACATATTTTTCACTGTATGCCAATCTCTCAAGTCTTTCACCTACACTCTTATGCCTCCTTCATGAGTTTTTTACCTCTCATAAAGGATATTATTTTAAAGTGAAGGGGTCAATTTTCAGTGTAAAAAGGGGGTCAATTTATATTGTAAATCAACAACACCTTCAGCTATGGAAGGTGTTTTGTGTTCAGAAACAAAAATTGGAGAATTCCGGGGAACTCTCCAATTTTACATCATCTTTATGTAACTGTTTACTAAGAACAATATCATAACAAATAATAAGGCAAACAGCTCGAACAATTTATGTAATGTCTTCCCCTCCGAAAGAATTGAGCAAATACCAGGCAGGCCTTCTGGCTCGGATTCATCCTACTTCCCCGCCTTCCCGGAAATTTACTCCAGTGGCATATTGAGGTTTCGTTCTCCATACAGCAGCGGTGGGCTGCAGTGTTTGTACACTTTTCCTTTTAACTGTCAAACTGACAGCACCTGATACGAAATATTAAATTTTTACAAATAATTTGTTACTTTTATATTAATTATAGAGGATAGAATTGGCAGAGTCAACATTCTTTCAGATTATTTAGAAAATTATTCTTGATCTTATACAAAATTTATATAATATCAGCTGTATACTTATTACATACAATTATTAATAGATAAAAGTTAAAATTTAAGAGTCGACAGTATCAGTGGATTTTCGGCATTAGCTGAAATTTTCACTCTACTATCAGCTCTTTACTATACACTTCAAACCAAATTTACTAAAATATTTTTTGAAATACTCCATATTCTCCATGTCAAATCCAGCTTTTGCCGTGACTTCATTTTTAAGCTAATAAAATAATTTAGTATATTCAGCCTGCGTATTTGCAAAATGATACACATATACTACATTTTCTATATGCTTATAAATTGCCGCATATTTTCCACTAATAACCATCCTGTATCCTTGTTCATTCAGCCAATTATCAGGTATTTTAGAACCAGAATCCGGATATTCTTCTAATCTTTCAATAGCATCTAAAATACTGTCACTCACTTTAATTGCTGATCCTACACTAAATTCAATGCAGTAATAATCTTCAATAGCTTTTAGATCCTCCCAGGCAGCAGGCAGAATTTCAACCCTGTATCTCATTTACACGTTCCCTTAAAACGTTTCTAGCTTCTGCAATGCTCATAGTCTTTTCGCCATTGATTCTCTCCTGCTCTGCCTGCAAAACCTTTGCTCTAAGCTGTAAAATCTGTTCTCTCTTTTCAAAAGCATCTATACTCATTAAAACAACGTCACCCTCACCATTTTTAGTTATATAGATTGGCTCTTTTGTTTCATGAGCTAATGCCGATATTGCTGAATATCCATTTCTAAGTGCCGCCGATGCTTTAATAATCATATTTTCCACCTCTTTCATACCATTATCATGATATAATTATATCAAAATTTTTCTATGCAATCAACAGTTCCGAAAAAATCAATTCCACTATCTCGCTTTCAAAAGCCTACAGTATGGTTTTCCATACCGCATCAAAATCGTGTATTCTCGCCAAAATCTTCACGCCCTTAAATGTTTATCTCTTTGTTTTATTACACCAGATTTTTATCAGTTACTGCATTAATATTTAATTTGTAATTTTACCAATTACAGCTTACAACTCACAATTAAATTTAAGAGCCAATAATAAAAATCAAGAGCCAACAGCACCTGGCGGATTCTTGGCACCAGCCAGAAATCTTCCTCTGCCATTGACTCCTGACTCTTCACTTAAAACTCAATTTACAAAAAATATTCCTCCATTTCCTCTACCTGATATAGGGCAGAATCAGTTTCACCATGCTTTCTATTAAATCCAATTCTCTCTTGGAGCACCTTTCAAGAAGCTTGTATAATATGGCGTTGTCCTCTGTTTTCGGCAGCTGATACTTTTTAAGTTTTTCCTTTATCAGCATGTCTTTAATTTGTCCCTTATGTTCTCCGTATATTAAATAATCAGTGGTAACATGGAGACAATTGGCTATCTTAACCAGAGCTGTGAGACTCATCTGCCTCTCTCCCCGTTCCAGCTGTCCCACATAAAGCGAAGATAAATCCACTATCTCAGCAAATTTTTCTCTCGTCAAATTCAATTCTTCTCTTTTTTCACGTATTCTGCGGCCTACTTCCACCCCATCGATTGATTTCCCCTTTTTCATTTGTCTTCACTCCTGTCATTAGCCTGTTACTTTAACTTTATACGCAACAAATGATTAAATAAACAATCTATGTGATGAAAAATAATATATGCAGTGTGCATAACTATCATATGAAATCCCCGTCAATATCTGCATTGGCAGGATGAGCTCAGGCATTGAATCCAACAAAATAAAATAATATCCCGGAATTTACTCTCCAGGATATTCGGCCAAATCTCTATTTTCATTTTGTTCCAGCTGACCTATGCAGATCCTTAGCAGATTAGGTATTTCAAGTTCCCTGTCTCCTGCTCCACAGCCGCAGCTTTCCATGCTCATGAAAGGGATTTCCCCGAAATCATCACAGAGAGTTGAAATTACAGCTGCACCTGTAGGAGTAACAAGTTCCGCCTTCACTCCTTTTGAATACACCTTTATACCCCGGAGCAGCTGTACCACCGCAGGTGCCGGAAGCGGTATGATTCCGTGGGCACATTTTGTAAATCCGGTACCTATATGGATGGGGGAACAGTATATTTTTTCAATACCGAGCAGTTCCAGCCCTGCAACGGAACCACATATATCTATTATTGAATCCAGAGCCCCGACTTCGTGAAAATGTACGGCTTCCACAGTAGTATTATGTACTTTGGCCTCTGCTTCCGCAAGGTTTGTAAATACCCTCATTATGTCCTTCTTGACTTTTCCCTTGAGTTCACTTTCCTGTACAATAGCTCTGATATGGCTCAGATGTCTGTGGACATGGCCTTCCTCTACAATGACCTGCACCTTGGTGCCTGATATTCCATTTTTCAACACACGCCTTGACTTTAAATCAAAAGGTACTTTCAGTTTCATGAGCTCATTTTTCAAAGCTTCCAGACTTAATCCCGCATCCACCAGTGCTCCTAAAATCATGTCCCCGCTTATTCCTGCACTGCATTGAAAGTAAGCAATTTTCATGTTTTATCCTCCCCAGAAATGGCTGTGAAGGCATCCCAAATCCTCACCTTCACAGCCCTATTAAATAATTTGTTCTATAAAGTTCTAACACATATCCTGCCATTTTCTACTGTTGCTGCACTTCCCCTGCTGTCAGGTCCGCAGCCGTCTGTAACAATAATTGCCAGACCCACGTGGTATTTTATTATATTTGATAATACCCTCATCATTCTGTCAGTACCCGATCTATCTTCCAGCATGGATTCTTCATATATTTTCCTGGCTGTATCTTCATCGCTTCCAGCTATAAATCCGGGGCCTCCAGGTATTGAAACAACCACAAGACCTTCTCCAACACATTCAATATCCTCATTTGAAGAAGATATGTCCGCCCGGGGCGATCCAATTATGCCCCCGGTAGACTGATGAACACCGTCAATATCAATGCTGACACCCAATGCTTTTATATAGGAGGGTGATATGTTTCTCACCCTCTCAGCCAGCTGATAATCAATAAAAAATGGATCTTTTAATCCGTTGAATTTTATTTTTGTAAGCTCCAGCAGTTTATCCTGGCTTTCCTGTTTCCTGTCTCTATCACATATTCCGCATATAGCTATGGGATATGATTCCACAGTTACAGTTTTCTCCAGAAAAGTTGTAACGCCTTCTATATTATACACAACTATTCATCCTAAAATATTATACTTCTATATTCTCTTTTGCAACAAATTCGGTACTGCTTATTCTGACCGGTTTCTCCACGCCCGGCACAATCTCATCTGCTTTTGCTATGATTTCCTCTTCCGACAGCTTTTTAACCGGAGTCTTCAGATAATCAAAGGTAATACCCACACTTGCCAGCTCTGCCCGGGCCTTTTCAGTAATATTGTCAAAAGCTATGGGGCTGCCCAGATATCTGGCAACAGACAGAACCACAGGGGAACATCCTATGTGTTTTCCCGGAACCATGCCTGCCTTCAATGCATCAATGGTATATTTTGCAATGACCTCCTTGGGGGCAACTATACATGGAATATGCTTTTTAAGAGTTTTTGCATATTCTCCCGAACCATGAGCTGTATCTCCTGCTTTGAATTGTCTGGTGGGAAATACCCTGCCATATTTCTCGGCAACGGTCATTCCAATTCCCACGGATATGAATTCTCCTGTATACCCTATGAGCACATCCTGATCTTTCATTATCTGCAGCTGTCCAAAAATAGGGAGAAGTATTTCTTCCATAGTAACTACATTCATCATTTCAGTAGCTGAATTATTATTGACAGCTCTGCCTGTCATGACTGCATTGTGAACCGGTATCATCTTTTTTGCAGGATTTGGTCCTCTAAAAAGCTTTCTGCCGCTGTAATATTTTTTCCACTGTGCAAGGTGAGGTTCTTCACCTATCAGCTGATCCGTAACTTCCATTTCCTCCATGGGAATCATCCCGAATTCCCTGTGGATCTTTCCGTTGTCCGATGCGGCCATCTTGATTATGGCACTGTCCAGTACAATTCCATCACTGCTGGTGGTGCAGGCATCCATATCAAATACATTTATCCCTGCAGGTCCCTTTATCTGCTGGGCTATTTTTTCAATTGCCTCATCTATCTCCAGTCCTGAATTTTCAATATCTTTTATATCTACAAATACTATATTCAAAGGAATTAAAATGCCTCTTACCTGGCCCTGTTTTATTATTCTGTATAGCAGTTTTTTCATGACTTACTCCCCCTCAATGTTTTCCCAAAGGTGGTCTTCTGTCTTCTATCTCTTCACAATCTGCAGTTTCCACCTCTTCAGTAGGATGTATAATATTGATTACCTCCAGGATTGCCTTTTTGGCTTTCCCGTCTTTATCAATTCCCTTGACTATGACAGTGTGCATGGTTTCAGGAACTCTTGGTATGACAACGAGTTCAACTTTTTCCACATCTTCCCTCTTTGCCAGTTCCTCTACTGAAAGTTCTATTCTTCCTGTCCTAAGGGACTGCATTTTTGCAGATTTCAAATTTTCGAGACCCCTGATTTCAATAGTTTTATCCGGAGTATTTTTTACAACTGCTCTCTTCATCTTTTCAATGAATTCCGGAAGCTTGGTATGCATCAATTTCATATACTCTCATCTCCTCATTTCAAATAATAGTTTAACGTTTCTCCGCCTATAAACAGAAGCAATTTTAACTCCAAACAGGCAGCAGCACATGCTGGAATATTCAAACAATCTTTTGTTAGATTTCACTTCATCCAATGTTAGAATTATAACAGCAGATCTTCTCCAAAGTTTAAAATTCTTCTATACGCTAATCACATTTTTTGAGAAGTTCTTCCCAGTTTTTATCCACTTCTTTTTGGATTGCCTCTATCATGTACTCATTCCCGGACTTAAACAGATGCTTGAACCTTCCCTGTGGTTTCAGCCATTCAGTTATGGGAAGCTTCTTCTTTGGCCTGTAATTTAAAATATATTTACCGTCAATTATCTCGTACAGGGGCCAGAAACAGGTCTCAACAGCCAGATCAACTATGTCAAGTTCTTTCTGAGTATCACATCTCCAGCCTCTTGCACAGGGTGTAAGTACATTCATAAATGCCGGCCCTTTGGTATAAATCGCTTTTTCAGATTTTTGATAAAGATCCTTCCATTTTGAAGCAACGGTCTGGGCTGCATAGGGAATATGATGTGCAGCTATTACACTGGTCAAGTCTTTTCTGTACTGCTGTTTTCCCGGAACTGCTTTTCCCTGGGGGGAAGTGGTGGTACTTGCACCAAAAGGAGTAGCCGAGGATCTCTGAATTCCAGTGTTCATGTATGCTCCATTGTCATAGCAGACATAGACAACATCATGTCCCCTTTCCATAGTTGCAGAAAGCGATTGAAGTCCTATATCATAAGTTCCTCCATCTCCGCCGAAAGTTACAAATTTATAATTTTCCTTTATCTTCCCCTGCTTTTTAAGGGAATTATATGCGGTTTCCACACCGCTTATAGTAGCTCCTGCATTTGCAAATGCTGAATGAATAAAGGAATCTTTCCAGGCAACATAGGGATACAGGCATGTTGAAACCTCCATACATCCAGTGGCATTTGCAACAACTGCCTTGTCTTCAGGTTTCAACGCCTTAAGCACCCATTTTGCAACTATTGGTGCCCCGCATCCGGCGCACATCCTGTGGCCTGCAGTTATTCTATCAGCTTTTTTCGATAATTCTTTCAAATTCACCGCCATTTTATCTCCTCCTATTCTCTAACACCCAGATAGTTGTAAGTTTCATATTTCCCTGCGGCTATATCTTTTTGAAGTCCCGTGTAAACTTCCTTGATACTGTCTACAGTTACATCTCTTCCGCCTAATCCGTAAATATAGCTTTTCACGATCTTATTGGCTCCGTTTCCATATACGGCACTTCTCACTTCTTTGAAAAGAGGTCCTCCCGTAGTGGCAAAGGAATCCGTTTTATCCAGGACAGCCAGTGCCTTTACATTCTTGAGTGCCTCTGCTATTTCAGGTGCAGGGAAAGGTCTGAATACCCTGAGTTTGACAAGTCCCGCCCTGATTCCATTTTCCCTCAGCTCATCCACTGCCACTTTCGAAGTACCTGCAGAAGATCCAATAACAACTACGGCAATTTCTGCATCATCAATTTTATACTCTTCAAAGAAATTGTACTTTCTCCCTGTGATTTTTCCATATTCAGCTGCAGTTTCAAGAATAACTTTTTTGGCATTTATCATTCCCTGGGCCTGAAGCCTTTTGTGCTCGAAATAATACTGATTTCCGTCAAATGCTCCAAAGGCGGCAGGAGTATCTCCGAGAAGAGAATAGTCAGCTTTATGTTCCCCCACGAATTTCTTCACTTCTTCTGCTCCAAGAAGCATCATATTTTCGATTCCATGACTTGTTATGAATCCATCATAGCAAACCATTACAGGCAGTCTCACCTCCGTATTTTCAGCTACCTTAACTGCCTGTATAAAATTGTCGTATGCCTCCTGTACATTCTCGCTGTATATCTGCAGCCATCCCGAATCCCTGGCACCCATGGTATCACTGTGGTCATTATGTATGTTGATGGGACCGGACAGTGCCCTGTTAACCGCCGCCATAACTATGGGCCTTCTCAAAGATGCTGCAATATAGAGGGGCTCCCACATGTATGCAAGTCCATTTGAGGATGTGGCAGTCATTACTCTTGCCCCGGCTGCCGAAGCACCTATACAGGCACTCATCGCACTGTGCTCTGATTCTACTGGTATAAATTCTGTCTTAACCTGTCCATTATTTACATATTGTGAAAAATACTGCGGCACTTCTGTAGACGGAGTTATAGGATAAGCTGCTACTACATCAGGTTCAATCTGCATCATTGCGGTTGCAACAGCTTCGTTACCGCTTAAACTTACTCTTTTTGCCATATTCATCACCCTTTCCTGGTTATTCCTCAACCAACTGTATGGCGTCAAATTTACATTGGGCAGCACACAATCCGCAGCCCTTGCAGTGATCATAATCAATACCTTTTACTTTTTCGTCTTCAACTACTATGGACATATCCGGACAGAAAGCCCAGCATAAAAAACAATTTTTACATTTTTTATCATCCCATACCGGCTTTGCAGTTCTCCAGTCTCCAGTTTTAAATTCACGGGCATTTCCCGTATCAATAATTATTCCACCGGGAGTTGTATCCTGCCATTTACATTCTGTAGAATAATAATTTTTATCACTCATACTTTTCGTACCTCCTTCATGGATCTCCTCAAAGCTGCCATATTCCCATCTATCACCTGAGGTTTGGTTGCAAACTTGTGCCTGAAGGAACCTTCCATATTTTTTATGAATTCCTCTTCCTGCATAACCCCGGATATTTTGACTATGGCTCCCAGCATAGGTGTATTGGGAAAGTTTCTGCCAAGTTCTTCCTCTGATATCTTTCTGGCATCAATGGTATATATATCTCCCTTAAAATCATCAAAATATGATCTTATTTCTTCCGGTTTTTTCGATGTGTTTATCACCACTGCACCGGATTCTTTCAATCCATTTGTAACCTTTACACTGCTTATGAGAGTCTCATCCACCACCACTACATAATCCGGCTTATATATATTGCTGTGTATTTTAATAGGCAGATCACTTACACGGTTATAAGCAGTTATAGGGGCTCCCATTCTCTCCGGACCGTACTCGGGGAAACCCTGAACATATTTGCCTGTATTAAATGCAGCTTCTGCCAAAAGCAGAGAGGCTGTTTTAGCGCCTTGTCCTCCTCGTCCATGCCACCTGATTTCGATAATCTTACTCAATTGTTTACCTCCCTTATAAAATTTAGAATAAAAAATTACACCTTATTGTCTTATGAAAGCAATTTTAATGCCAAACTGCATGCATGAATCAGCTGATCCCCGGCTTCCGCTGGGATTTGTCCATAAAGAGGCTGCAGAGGATGCCGAACCTCTTCCCGTTAAAATGTTATAATTCAAACATTTTATAACAATATACTAACAATTATGGATACATCAGAATTTACGCAGGAGAATAATAATTGAAAAATACTTTAAAAAAGCATTTAAACAAATACGCTAATATGCTCTTGAGGCATATTAGCGTATTTTTATACAGCCATATTTATATAGCTAAAAATCTTTCTGTTTCAATCTGTATGCAACCTGATAGTACTTGATGTCTATACCCTTTTTATTAAGCACTTTAGCTATCTTCCTGGGGCCAAGCCCTTTTTTCCTCAATTCCAAAATAATATGGTTCACTATTTCAGGATCATCATTCACTTTCAATTTATCATCAGATCCTCTGTTCTTATTACTATCGGCGGTATAGATGGAATCCACGGGAAGGTGCTGGACATCCACCAGTACATTCAGATTTTGATCCTTGACATTGCTTATAAGCGGTGCAGCACAGTCTATACTCTGATTGATTATGTCCCTGAACTGTCTTATATTTCTTGGATAGTATTCATTCAACAATATTTTCTTTGCTTCATCTGAAAAAATCACATTCAGATTTATATTGTACTTGTCATATACGTTGGCCTCATACCTATTTATAAACTCAGTAAGTATTTCAATTTTATCCTCAACAGATCTTTCCCTCAGCGGCGGAAGATACAGATCATACTGACCCAGCCTCTGATATAATTCCGGCAGCAGTACTTCTTCCAAATTTTTTGTAGAAGCTGCTATCACTATGACATTTACGGGAATATCCCGGTTTCCTCCAATACGCCTTATGGTTCCTGATTCTATAGCCTTAAGCAGAAGATTCTGATAATTATTGAGAGCATGGGCCTCATCTAAAAACAGTATCCCATTATTTGCCATCTCAAACAGTCCTTTTTTATCCTTTGAACCGGTAAAAGATCCCTCGCTGCATCCGAATATCTCCATGGCAGCAATGTCGGTGTTGGTAAATTGGGCACAATTTATTTCAATAAACGGGGCATCTGGTTTTATGACCCCTATTTCCTTGGCATAATAATAGATGCACCTTGCCAGAAGTGTTTTACCCGTTCCGGATTCACCAGTTATAATACAGTGTCTGGGTCCTCCGAGAGCTCCAACGGTTTTTCTGGCTTTTTCAACAGTTGTCCCCAGACTTGAATTGGAGCCTATGATATTGGAGAATGCATCATTTTTGCTTTTCAGGGAAATCTTATGCCTCAGTTTTCTTATTTTGTTGTTCAGATTTTCCATCTCTGTAATATCAGAAAATATTGCAAAACCGCCTTCTAATTTTTTATCTATGAATATGGGTTTTGCCTTCACCATGTATTTTCTTCCATTTGTATGGTTCACCTTTCCATAAAACACCATTGTTCTCTTGTCTATTACCTCCAGCAGTGCAGCTTGAGGGTAATATTGGGATATGTGTTTTCCTATCATGTCTTCAGGCTCACATTTTACATATTGAGCAGATATTCTATTTGCAAAGACAAGATTTCCCTGTTTATCTACAACGTTTACTCCCTCATTTAAAGAATCGATAATATCTGAAAATATATTATTAAGTTGTGGAAATTCAAAACACTTTTTCATCTTATCAACACCAATCTAATTTTTAGGGTATTTCGATAAAACCGCACTGGATATCCTGTCAACTATAACGTCCAGCTCCTCCTCATTTTCAGTTAAACAACCAATGCAGGCCCTGGCTGCTTCCACTGCTTCCACATATGGTCCCGGCACGTTTACCACCAGAGTACCTCCCTGCCTTGCTGCAACAAGTTTTGACCACATATGGCCGTTTTTTCCGTATATCTCCTTATATTTATATTCACTTATACATCTTTCTATGGCACTATGGGTAAAATCCCTGGCCAAAGTGGATACATATCTGTGTCCTCCGCCGGAGCCTCCTATGAAAATTACCAGATCCACATTTTCGTCAATGCATTTTTTCAGCTGCTCCACTATTTTATCCTCATTGTCGGATACCGGCCTCACACGCTTTATTTCACATCCCGGGTACTTCTCCAGGATAAGCTGCATTATGGCGGGACTGTTGGTATCGGTTACAACTCCACTTAACACTTCATTGCCTGTAGGTATTATAACAACACTATTTATCAATATTATTCCACCTTTCCTTCTGGCATCCATACTGCTGTCCCTTCGGAATACTGTTCACATCTACTTCTACTATTTTCCTCGCAGAGTCAATTTTAGTAAGTTCCGTTGCCGTAATCCCCTCCACCGCAGAAATCGCCTTTATTATTCCACTTTCATCTTTTAATATGGCTTCCGGATCTATATTATAAATGTCCATCTCTATAGATTCACCGGTTACTCCAATTACCCTTATGCCCCTCTGTATAAATTCCGAAAGCTTTTTCTCAAGCTCAAAAGGCTTGAGTCCTCTTACATCCACTCCTTTTATTCTTACCACTGTCTTATCTATGTATGCTATTACTGAATTGTCCATATTTGGTTCACTCCCCATCAGCTAATTTTACTGTACAAAATTTAAATATACACTTTTCTCAATCTTACCACAATTCATTAAAAAATATCCATACTCTCAAACTAAAGCTTATTTATAATACTTGCAAGATATGCTGCTCCAAAACCGTTGTCAATATTAACTACACTTACTCCGCTGGCACAGCTGTTGAGCATAGAAAGCAGTGCAGTCACTCCTCCGAAATTTGCTCCATATCCCACACTTGTAGGCACTGCAATAACGGGCTTATCCACTAACCCTCCTACCACACTTGCCAGTGCACCTTCCATTCCTGCAATGACTATAATCACCTTTGCCTGTCTTATAATGTCCATTTTATGAAACAATCTATGTATTCCAGCTACACCTGCATCAAACACTTTTTCCACTTTATTGTCGAATATTCTGGCAGTTTCAAAGGCCTCCTCGGCCACCGGGATATCCGAAGTACCTGCCGTAACTATGGCTATATAGGACTCGGTTTCCTTCTGCTCTTTTTTCCTTATGGTTATGGTTCTGGCCTCCTTGTTATATCTTGCACAGGGGCAGAGTTCCTTCACTGCCTGGTACATTTCCTCGTTTGCCCTGGTTCCCAATATATTATTTTCTTTGGTAAGCATAAATTCCACAATTCCCCTTACCTGCTTCACGGTTTTTCCTGCACAATATATGACTTCAGGATATCCAACCCTTATTTCTCTGTGATTGTCTATCATGGCATATCCCAGGTCCTTAAAAGGCAGATCTTTCAGCAATTCCACACCTCTATCCACGTTCACTTTCTGCTCTTTAATGTCTTCCAGCAATTTTCTCAAATCATTTTCATCCAATTTTTTCACCTCATAGACAAAGTTTACTATTAAATTTAAATATCGATTTTATCAACAACATCAATTATATTGATTATAATTACAATTTTCAACTAATTATGCCCAGCAGCTCATCCGTCATGCCGAGCTGCTGAGTTAAAGCTCTTAATACTGAAACTCACTTTCACCTATGAACTCCCTTAAAATAGAATTTCCGGGAACAAATTTTTTATCCACTTCTTTAAAAAAATGAAGAAAGCTCTTGAGTCTCAAAGCCTCATAATACACGGAACTGGAGCTCTCTATTTTTTCCAATTCTCCAAGTGCATAATTTTTTAATACACAGAGTTCATATACTAAAGTGGAATTAAACATTACATCCGCATTCTCCTGGAATACAAAAATATTCTTTTCCTCTCCTCTTTTTACAGAAGGCCACATTTTCAGTGTATCTTCACCATTATATCCTCTGAAAAGATAATCTCTCACCATTCTTCTTATAATCCTGACATCTGTGGTGGCTATTCTGTTATGATTGTCCAAATTTAACTGGGTAAGAGCGCTTATATATATTTTGAACTTGTTCTTTCGTGGAATGGCCGAGGTAAGAACTTCATTCAAACCATGTATTCCCTCAATTACAATTACACCATTTGTGGGAAGTTTTATACTCCTGCCTTCCCACTGCCTGACTCCCTTTTTAAAATTAAACACTGGAAGCTCAACTTCACCGCCTTCCATGAGAGTCTTCAGATGATGATTGAAAAGTTTTAAATCAAGAGCATATATGGATTCAAAGTCATAGTTCCCATTTTCATCTTTGGGGGTATGCTCTCTATCTACAAAATAATCATCCAGTGATATTGGAATTGGTTTAATTCCATTTACCCTCAGCTGAACAGAAAGTCTCTTTGCAAAAGTGGTTTTTCCCGAGGAACTGGGACCTGCAATCAGTACAATTCTTACATCCTTCCTGTCACTTATCATATCGGCTATATTAGCTATTTTCTTTTCATGAAAGGCTTCTGCCACCTTTATAATGTCCCTGATTTCTCCGTTTTCCACCTTGCTGTTTAAAGATCCCACATCTCCCACATCCAGTATATTTCCCCATCGCTCTGTTTCATAAAATATTCTGCTTAATTTTTTATATTCTACAAACTCAGGCAGGTGACAGGGATCGGATTCCACCGGATACCTGAGTATAAAACCCGGTTTATAGTACATGAGATCAAATAATTTTATAACCCCTGTGGAAAAAGCCATGGAGCCATAAAAATAATCATATCTTCCATCCAATTCGTATAACTTCACTTCTTCTGTATTTACATGATTTAAAAGTCTTACCTTGTCCTCCATATTATAGCTTTTGAAGATCTCCACAGCTTTTTTCCTGTCCATACTTATTTTCTTTATGGGTATATCCAGCTTTATTATACTCTTCATTCTATCTTTTATTTTCTCTATATCTTTTTCTGAAAGTGGACTATCCTTGTGTATTTCTCCAAATATTCCCTTGCCCAGGGAATGCTCTATGGTCACCCTTGCATGGGGGAATAAATCGTATACAGACTTAATCAACACAAATTGAAGGGTTCTCACATAAGTTTTATTCCCGAGCTCATCTCTTATATCTACAATTCCAAAATTTCCAGATTCTTTTAGCGTACTCGTAAACTCAGAATATTTTCCATTTACTCTGGCCAGTACTACAGGTATATCCTGAGGTCCGTAATTGTCTTTAAATATTTTATATAAAATTGTATTATATTTTATTTTGATATTTTTACATTTCAATTTAAGATCTAACATATTATCTTTATTGTTTTTTAAGGTATCAATATCACTGTAACTTAAATCAGTGGTCAATTCACCCATAAATTTCATCCCCTTAATTTTAGTGTCATTATCATTATACTTCATATTTGTTGAAGAATGTTCTTATTTTGCTTATATTTTTTTGTATTAATGTAAGAATATAAGTGGATAGAAAATTTATGAGCACTTAACTTGAAAGGTGGTATTTTATGTTTACAATACTTTTTAGAACAATTATATTATATTTATTCGTAGTAATATCCATGAGACTCATGGGCAAAAAACAAATAGGTGAAATGGAACCTTTTGAACTGGCAATAGCAATAATGATATCGGAACTGGCATCTCTTCCAATGCAGGATACCAGGGTATCCATAACACATGGTATAATTCCTATAATCACCCTTTTATCCATGCAGACGCTGCTGGCGGTTCTTCAGCTCAAAAGTGAAAAAATGAGACTTGTCTTCAGCGGCAAACCCAGCATATTGATCAATAAAGGCAAGCTGGACTTAAAAAAGTTGAAAGACGATAAATTCAACATAAATAATTTGATGGAAGAGCTCAGAATGCAGGGGTATTACAATTTATCGGATATAGAATATGCCATACTTGAAACCAGCGGCCAGCTTTCAGTCATACCTAAAACAGAACTCTCCCCTGCTACCAAACAGGATTTAAAGATAAAACCACCACAGGAAGGCCTGCCTGTGACTCTCATATTGGACGGCAAAATAAATTTTAAAAACCTGATTACGGCAAATAAGGATGAAAACTGGTTGAATCAGATGATGAAAAAAAACAGCATATCTTCTGTAAAAGATGTCCTTGTAGCTGTGCTGGATTCAAAAGGGAAATTCTACTGCCAGTTAAAAGAAAAGAATGAATAGGACGTGATCACATGAAAAGTACAATAATATCCTTTTCCATATTCGTGCTGATGCTTTTCTGCATAATATTTTCAATAAATTACCTGAACACCATATGTACGAAATTGCAGGATTCAAATATAAAAGTAGAAAAATCCATACAGTCAAGCTCCTGGAAGGAGGCATATGAAAACTCCCAGAATTTTATGGAGGAATGGGAAAAATACTATCCAAAATTATCTATTTTTTCAGATCACAATGAAATAGAAGACATCAGCAATGAATCCCAGAAACTCCTGCAGCATATAAAACATAAAAACTCGGAAGAATCACTATCCTCTGCAAATGTAATACAAAATTCACTGAAACATATAAGGGAAATGCAGCAGTTGAATATTCAAAATTTATTCTAGCTTCTATATATAAATACAGCTTCATGTTAAATGCCGCAAATAATTTTCTAAAGGCTGCAAGTCACTATGAAAAATAACAATTAATAGGTTATAATGTAAAGTGAACAAACAAAAGATACAATTCTTTAACATAAAATATTTTATATTGAAAGGTGGAATATCAAATGGCATTAGTTACTACTAAGAATATGTTCAAGAAAGCATATCAGGGGAAATATTCAATAGGTGCTTTCAACATCAACAACCTGGAGATAATTCAAGGTGTGGTGAATGGGGCAAAAGCTAAAAATTCCGCTGTCATTTTACAGTGCTCTGCAGGAGCATTAAAATATGCAGGTCCAAAATATTTAAAAGCCATGGTGGATGCCGCCATAGAGGAAACTGGAATTGATCTTGCTCTCCATCTGGATCACGGCCCTGATTTTGAAACCGTAAAATTATGTGTGGAAACAGGTTTTACATCAGTGATGTTTGACGGTTCACATTTGGATTATGAAGAGAATATAGCAAAAACAGAAGAAGTTGTAAAATATGCTCATGAATACGGTGTTGTAGTAGAAGCCGAACTTGGTGTACTAGCAGGTGTGGAGGATGACGTGTCTGCAGAAAAACACACATATACGGATCCTGACCAAGCAGTGGATTTTGTGGATAAAACAGGTGTGGATTCTCTGGCCATAGCCATAGGGACTTCTCATGGAGCATATAAATTTCCGCCAAACTTCAAGCCAAAATTGAGATTTGACATATTGGAGGAAGTTCAGAACAAGCTGCCTAATTTTCCCATAGTACTCCATGGAGCTTCATCTGTAGATCAAAATGATGTGGCAACCTGCAATAAATACGGCGGAGACCTGGCGGGTGCCAAGGGAATTCCAATAGACATGCTCAGAAAAGCTTCCTCCATGGCAGTCTGCAAAATAAACATTGATACAGATTTAAGATTGGCCATGACTGCTGCTGTAAGAAAAACCTTCGGCGACAGTCCAAAAATCTTTGATCCTAGAAAATATCTGGGTGCCGGAAGAGATGCTATACAGAGAGTAGTGGAATACAAAATAGAAAATGTACTGGGTTCGGAAAATTCTCTAGAATAGCTTATTACCCAATGTATCAGGAGACCTTCCTTTAATTTAAGAAAGTCTCCTATTTCTGCAAATGGAATATATATGATTTTCATAGAATTAATTTTTTGCAGCTTGTTTTTATGGTATAATTCAATAGTAGTGTTCTATACAGGGAGATGAATTTTCTCATGGAAGAGTGTGAAACCAGAATAATAAAAATAGATCCTGAGGATATACGCATGAAATTAAAGGGCGCTGCCGCCTTAAAGGTCAAGATGGAAAATCAGATAAACTATATATATGATTTTGAAGATGGAAGCTTGATAAATAGCAAAGGTTATGCCCGTATAAGGGTTGTGGAAGATCTAATACATAATTCCAGACATTTTTATATGACTACAAAAAAAATGCTCAGTCAGGATACATATAAAATAATGGAAGAAAATGAAACAGAAATATTGAATCCTGAAGCCGGGAAAAAAATTTTTGAATCCCTGGGGCTGAGATTGCTGCAGTCCGTAAAAAAGTACAGGGAAAGCTACAGATACAGGAACAGCCTAATTGAGATTGACATAAATGACAAATCCTTCTGCCCTTTTGCCTACGTGGAAATAGAGACCAAAAATGACGGAGACCTCTTTGAAATAGTGAATTTACTGGGTTATTCCATGGAAGATACCACCTCGGAAACCATATATGAAATACTGCACAAGGAATGAAATGCTCTATAGTTTAAAATACAAAAACGGGTGAATGTATGTTTGGTTATGTAACTCCTTATAAAATGGAGCTTAAAATAAAAGATTATGAAAAATTCAAGGCATATTACTGCGGATTATGCAGATCAATAAAGCACAACCTTGGAAATGTGCCCAGAGTTTTTTTAAACTATGACATGACTTTTCTGGCAATACTTTTAGATTCTCTGGAAGATGGAAGACAAAACTATAAAAAGGAAAGATGTGTCCTTCATCCCATGAAGAAAAAGGTGATTTTGAAAGATAGTGAAGCTCTGGAATATGCAGCTTTCTGCAATATATCCCTTGTCTATTTCAAACTTCTGGACGATGTCAGCGACGATATGTCTTTTTCAAGCAGGATACTTTCGTTTTACTTGAAAAGATATCTGAACAAAATGCCGGAGGATTTCAAGAAAAACTTCACATACATGAGCCGTAAACTCAAAAATTTATACGATCTTGAAAAAAATTCGAAAAATAAGTCCATAGACGTACTGGCACATCCTTTTGGAGAACTTACAGGTTTTATACTCAGTTCTTTTAAAGATGGAGAATTTAAGGATAAGATATATTCTCTCGGTTATAATCTGGGAAAATGGATATATATTATAGATGCACTGGATGATTTGAATACAGACATGTATCATGGAAAATTCAATGCCATAGAACACTGTTTTAACTGTGAAAATCTGCATTTTAAAGAATTCTCCAGGGAAGTAGAACCCAGGATAGATTTTATTTTGGGCATATGTGCTTCACAGTGCATGAATGCTTTCAATGAACTTCCTGTAAAAAGAAATGAGGAGCTTCTTTACAATATACTGCAGTATGGACTTTTAGATAAAATGGATAAAGTTTTTAAAAGGGGCGTTTACAAAGATGAGAAATCCATATGAAGTACTGGGAATAAAAGAAAATGCTTCAAAAGATGAAATAAAAAAAGCATATAGAAGTATGGCTAAAAAATACCACCCTGATCAATATGACAACAACCCGCTGAAGGATTTAGCCGAAAGCAAGATGAGAGAAATAAATGAAGCCTACGACTATTTGATGAAAAATGGATCAAATAATAATACCTATAACACCTCAAATGATACCAATACCTACAGCGGTGAAAGCTCCACCATGTATCAATCAGTGGAAAACAATATAAACAGCGGTAATTTCAGAGATGCAGAATCAGAACTTTTAAGAATGGGTACAAGAGATGCGGAGTGGAATTATCTCATGGGAATTCTGAACATGAGAAGAGGATGGTACAATGATGCCTACAACAATTTAAGTACTGCCTGCAGATTGGATCCCAACAATTTTAAATATCAGAGTGCATTTAATAGATTGTCCGGAATGAACAGTTCCTATAGACAGCCTTATTATGGAAACCAGAGAAGAGATCCTGATATATGCAACATATGCGCTACCTTATACTGCCTGGATTGCCTTTGCGGCGGTGGAGACTGCGGCGGCTGTTAATAGTTAACGAATTAATGAGGTGATTTTAAAATGTCAGTAAAAACAAATGCGGCTTCCAGTATAGCCAAGGGAGGACTCTTGACTACCATCGGTGTCATTCTGATCTATATAAGCAGCGTAGTTCCTATAAACAAGGGTTCCATACTGACTTTGTCCTCACTTATCATACCCCTGGCTGTACTGATTACAAATTTGAGAAATGCTTTTACAGTTTATGCTGCTACCTGCCTTTTATCCCTGCTCATATGCGGACTTAAAATGACGGTAATATCATATGTAATATTTTTTGGTCTCTATGGACTTGTTAAATATTACATTGAAAAGCTGAGAAAACTGCCTTTTGAAATTATACTGAAGCTGATTTTCTTCAACTTGTGTATAACCTTGCTGTTTTTAATATACAGTCTGTTTTTTCCAGGACTTTTAAAAATAAATTTTCATTTTTATGCAATTATAATAGGACTCCAGGTAGTATTTTTAGTATACGATTATCTTCTGACCCTGTTTATAAATTATATAAGCAAATATTTAGCTAAAAGGCTCAAATAATACAAATTTCGTATTTTGTGCTATTGACATATAAATTTTTGATGATATAATATTTAGTGTTGAGATTTACAGGATATTGCCCATTCGCCAAATGGTAAGGCACCTGTCTCTGGAACAGGCATCTGTTGGTTCGAATCCAGCATGGGCAGCCATAAAAGAGAGAACCCTTTGTTAAAAGAGTTCTCTTTTAAAATAATTTTGAATTAATTATTGACAAAGTATTACCCAATATTATAAAATATAAAAAAGTTAATACGGAGCTTAGAAGAAGGAGTAGTAGTATTTATACCACTAAAGAGAACTGTTGCCGGGTGAAAAACAGTGTGAATATAATATGAACTCACCTTAAGAGCTTATCTGAGAAAACAGATACGGTAGAAGCCGTTATTTTTTAAGGGAAACTGATTTATTGGTTTAATTAGAGTGGTACCGCGGAAGCTTAGCTTTTCGTCTCTTAAGATTTAAGAGATGAAAAGCTTTTTTAATTTGATATCAAGTGATTCTAAATTGTGAGCAAAGGAGAAGATTTTATGTACAGTGTTGAAATTGATAAAAAGTGGCAGAAAAAATGGGAAGAAACAAATCTTTACAAATTTGATGAAAAACATATGGAGAATAAATTATACGTGCTGGAGATGTTTTCATATCCATCCGGAAGCAAGCTTCATGCAGGTCATTGGTTTAACTACGCTCCTGTGGATTCCTGGGCCAGACTGAAAAGAATGCAGGGATACAATGTATTTCAGCCTATGGGATTTGATGCCTTTGGACTCCCTGCTGAGAACTATGCCATAAAAACCGGAATTCATCCAAAAGACTCCACTGAGAAAAACATCGATACCATGGAAAAACAGCTCAAATCCATGGGGGCCATGTTCAATTGGGACAATGAAGTCATCACCTGTCATCCTGATTATTACAGGTGGAATCAATGGCTGTTTTTACAGCTTTACAAGCACGGATTGGCCTATAGAAAAAATGCACCCGTAAACTGGTGCCCAAGCTGCAAGACAGTGCTTGCCAACGAACAGGTTAAGGAAGGTTGCTGCGAACGATGCGGCACGGAAGTCACCAAGAAGGATCTAACCCAGTGGTTTTTCAAAATTACGGATTATGCAGAGGAACTGTTACAGGATTTAGACAAAATAGATTGGCCATCAAAGACAAAAGCCATGCAGAGACACTGGATAGGCAAATCCACAGGTACCAATGTAACCTTCAAGGTAGTTGATTCTACCGTTGAATTCAGTGTTTTTACTACCAGAGTTGACACACTGTTTGGTGTCACCTATGTGGTCATATCTCCTGAAAATAATCTGGTGGATGAAATAACTCAAAATGCCTATAAAGGCGAAGTTGAAAGATACAAGGAACAGGCAAAAAAACAGACTGACATTGAAAGACAGTCAATTACAAGAGAGAAGACCGGTGTGTTTACCGGCTCTTATGCGGTAAATCCTATAAATGGCAGAAAAGTTCCCATATGGGTTGGAGATTATGTACTAAACACTTATGGTACCGGCGCTGTAATGGCAGTTCCAGCCCATGATGAAAGAGATTTTGAATTCGCTACAAAATATAATCTCCCTATTGAAAGAGTTATAGAGGGTGGAGATTCCCTTCCCTACGTAGAATATGGCAAAATGATCAACAGCGGTAAATTCAATGGCTTATCCACTGCAGAGGGCAAAAAAAACGTGACTGAAGAGCTTGAAAAAATGGGGCTTGGTTCCGGCAAGGTAAATTACAGATTGAGGGATTGGCTGATATCAAGGCAGAGATACTGGGGAACTCCAATTCCAGTAGTATATTGTGATAAATGCGGAGTGGTTCCAGTACCGGAGGATGAACTTCCTGTAAGGCTTCCCTACAATGTGGAATTTTCTCCTGATGGTAAATCTCCTCTTTTAAAGTCGGAGGAATTCATAAATACAACCTGTCCTCACTGTGGAGGACCTGCAAGAAGAGAGGCCGACACTCTGGATACCTTTGTATGTTCCTCCTGGTACTATTTAAGATATGTAGACAATAAGGACAGCAGCCAGGCTTTCAGTAAAGATAAAATAGATAAAATGCTTCCTGTAGATATGTACGTAGGCGGCCCGGAGCATGCCTGCATGCACCTTCTATATGCCAGATTCATCACCAAGGCACTTAGAGATATGGGATTCCTGGATTTTGATGAACCCTTCCTGTCTTTAAGACATCAAGGTATAATACTTGGACCTGACGGCCAGAAAATGAGCAAATCCAAGGGGAACACCATATCTCCAGACAGCTGCATACAACAGTATGGTTCTGATGTATTCAGAATGTATTTGATGTTTGGTTTCGACTACGCGGAAGGCGGTGCCTGGAGCGAAGACGGTATTAAATCCATGGATAGATTTGTGGACAGAATAGAGAGGCTTGTAAATTCCACAAAAGAAATACTCAAAAACACAGAAGCTGGCAGGACTTCCATGGATAGTGCGGAAAAAGAATTGAATTATGTAAGAAATTTTTCAATAAAATCTGTATCGGAGGATACGGGCAAATTTCAATTCAATACGGCTATTGCCAGAATTATGGAGTTTACAAACGCCCTTTCCAAATATCTTCAGGAGGATAAAAAGAATTTATCCCTGCTAAAAGACAGCATACTTGATTTTATAAAGATTCTGGCTCCCTTTGCCCCTCATTTTTCGGAAGAACAGTGGCAGAGTCTGGGAATGGATTATTCCATATTCAATGAAAAATGGCCTGAATTCAACCCGGATGCACTTGTAAAAGAAGAAGTGGAGATAGCTATACAGATAAACGGAAAAATAAGAGCCAAGATAAATATTCCTACAGATTTAAATGAAGAAGAGATAAAAGAATTGTCCCTTTCCAATGAAAATATAAAACCATTATTAGAGGGCAAAGATTTAAAGAAAGTCATAGTTGTAAAGGGAAGACTTGTAAATATAGTGGCAAAATAAAAGCAGGCTTAATACTCACTATATAAATATAAGTGCAAATGCTAAATAATCATTAATTTGGCATCTGCACTTTTTTGTGGGCAGTTTTCACCTGAACCTGAGAATAACTCGATGACATCACCTGTAAATCTGAAGCATTTTCTCCGTAGAGCGCAGCAGATTGACAAGTTCAAACACCTCTCCCTCTTCAGTCAATTTATTTAACTGTACCTGATATCTGGTAGCCTCAGCTAATTTTCCCATGGAAGACAGTGTCAATATATTGTTCATTATATCTGAAACCAGACTGGATTTGACTTCAAATAATTTTTGGGCATCCTTTATTTCATCTTTGATCTCAAGCATTTGTTCATCCAGTTGAAATGCAGCATCTGCCGCACTTTTCAACTTGAACTTAATGGCATCCGGTATGTCATGCTTATATTTGTAGTTTAGAGAATGTTCCGCAGTAGCCCAAAAATTCATAGCCAAAGTCCTTATTTGAAATTCCGCCAGTATCTCTACCTCTCCTTTCGACATATTGACAGGATATTTAATTACCATATGATAGCTTCTATAGCCGCTTTCTTTTACATTGGTTATATAGTCTTTTTCATACATTATCTGCATATCTTTTCTCTTTCGCACTATATTGACAACCTTTCCTATGTCATCTACAAACTGGCACATTATTCTGATGCCGGCTATATCTTCCATCTCACGTCCTATTCTGTCCAGCGGTATATTGAGTTTATTAGCTTTTTCCAGTATACTTGATATTTCTTTTACTCTCCCCGTAACAAATTCTATTGGTGAATATTCATTTTTTACTCTATACTCTTTCCTTATACTTTTAAATTTAACTTTGAGTTCTTCAACAGCTTGATTATATGGCAGCAAAAATGTCTTCCATTCCCTTATTGCCATGTAAAATCACCCCCAATAGATATTAAAATTAATTTACCCAGTACATATTACTATTATATTAAAAATATCCAAAATACTATAGCTAGGATTTTAATTGAATCTTTGATATAATAAAAGAAATTGATTTAATTAAAGAATTTATAGCAAAGGTGATAACGAATATGCCAAAAAAAAGTTTTTCTGAACCAGATGATTTAAATTGCAGAGGTGGACTAAACGAGCTTTGGGAAAAAGACAGACAAAAACCGCTGCTTTACAATAAAAAAATAATCTGTCCTGTCTGTGGCACTGAATTCAATGCCAAAGCCATTAAAAAATCTTCATATAGAATAGTAAAAAAGGATTCTGATTTTTTTATCAGATATTCTATAATAAACCCCTATTTTTATGATGTATGGGTGTGTGACAACTGCGGCTATGCTGCCATAAAAAATGATTTTCCCAATTTAAGTGATCGTGATGCCGATATAATAAAAGAAAAGATTTCTTCCAGATGGCACCCCAAAAATTATCCTGAAGTATATGATGTTGATCTGGCTCTGCAGCGATACAAATTATCCCTGTTGAACTATCACGTGATAGGTGCAAAGGCCAGTAAAAAAGCAATCAATTTTCTTAAAATTGCATGGATGTACAGGCTTAAAGAAGACAGCGAAAATGAAACTAAATCTTTAATACAGGCACTTGACAATTTCAGCACTGCATACTACAATGAACCTTCTCCAATATGTGGCATGGAGAAATTTACCACAATGTACCTTATAGGTGAACTTATGAGACGTACAGGAAAAGGAGAAGACTCATTGATATGGTTCAGTCAGATATTGACTTCCATCACAGCACCTGCAAAGATCAAAGATATGGCCAGAGATCAAAAGGACCTTGTGAAAGACTCTGCTGAAGATAGGCCATTATCTTCTGACGAACAATATAACAATATTCTTAAAGATAATAAAAGCCACAGTTTATTCGCTAAATTTCGCAAATAGCGTATGCATTGGCAAATAAGTTTTTTCTGCAGAATAAAATTTATTTGCCGATTATTATTTTAGGATCAAAATCTATATAATCTGCAGAAGTCAATATATATTCCACTCCATTCAGCTCCCCGGTTTCTGCTTTCATGGATGCATTTCCATGAATATGGCCATATATGACTTTTTCCACTGAATACTCCTCAAATATATCCCTAAAACCTGAATTCATAAATCTTTCACCTATAGGCGGATAGTGAATAAGAACTATAAATTTGCTGTACCCGGCTTCCTCTGCCCGGCTCAGTGAATTTCTCATTCTCATGAGCTCCCTGTTGTATATTTTCTCATCGTGCTGGGAAAAATTCTCACTGCCGGGACAACTCCATCCTCTGGTTCCACATAGTGCATAATCTTTATATACAAAAAAATTATTCTGTATAAAATCCATATCTTCATACAGATTATTCAATTTTGTAATACTGCCCCACCAGTAGTCATGATTTCCCTTCACCATAACCTTCCTGCCTGGAAGATCATGAATCCACTCCAGATCCAAAAAACCATTTCCCATATTCATGGACCACGACATATCTCCTGCTATAAGAACTGTGTCCTCATCTTTTACCTTATCAATCCAATTTGACTTTATTTTTTCATCATGTCCTATCCAATTGTCTCCAAAAATATCCATGGGCTTATTACCTGTCATATCCAGGTGCAAATCTGATATTGCGAATAAAGCCAAGCCATCACCTTCTATTTATGTTTTTATCTATATCCACTACATACGCTATGACCTTCGCCACTGCATCATATAGTGCAACAGGTATGTAATCCCCTACATCTACATTGCTCAAAAGATCCGTCAGCTCTTTGTCATAGACTACAGGCACATTACTCTCTCTTGCTTTATTTAATATATTATCTGCTATCTGCCCTATACCTGCAGCAGTAACTATAGGCGAT
The DNA here is from genome assembly GCF_002995845.1 of Clostridium luticellarii. Taxonomy (GTDB): domain Bacteria; phylum Bacillota; class Clostridia; order Clostridiales; family Clostridiaceae; genus Clostridium_B; species Clostridium_B luticellarii. The sequence continues at coordinate 26,739 of NZ_PVXP01000007.1, forward strand.
TCATAACTCTGTTCGTATTTTAAAGCCACTGCTTTTTTTCTCTCACTCATTTTTCTCTTTCCTTTCCCTGCTCCCTATCTGTGACAAATCCTAAGCCCTTGTATTTATTATACCCATTTCATTATCCTGAAAAAACTCCCTGCAAGTTGATATATTCATATCTTCCACTTTTTCATGAAATTTTACATCTATATTATAACCTATATCCGACAAGCTCTCCAGTATTTTTTCACGTCCCCTATCCAATAAACCAAGCCACTTTTTATTACATTTGATATCTATATCCATATTGTAATTACTTACAGACAAATAGGCATCTACCACTCCCATATTTTCAGTACTTATAGAAGCTGCTATCTTTACATTTGTGGAATCTATTTTCTTTCCCTTTCCTCTTTCATCCCTTATTATAAGCTTGCACTGATAATTCTTTTGATTTAAATTTATGGGCAGATCCATATAATAATAGGAATTGGAAATGGTATTGAATATTTTGAAATCATTTATATTATTATTCAATACATAATTTATATTTTCAGAAGAATCATTTTTCCCATTATTCTTTTGATCCAGAATTCCCTTTATAATGTCTTTCATATCATTGGTCTTTATATTTATTTCATCCTTTATCTGCCCTGCAATTTGATCTATGTCTTCCCGGTTTAACATGCCATCCTTACGTGATATATGAGGCATAATCTTATCTTTTACAAAAGAGCCTAAAATAGTTCCAGAATCCTTACCTATGCCTTTTTCCCCGCTGTCAGCTGCAGCATTATTATTTACTTCTCCCTGGTTAAGAGTTTCTATAGATTTATTTTTTATATTGATTTTCTCACCGGCGTTTTCTCCGGAATCAGGTTTTTGAGCATGGTCCAGAATTTTCAAAATATTCACTTTTTCACCTGTATTGTCTTTTTCACCCTGCTGCACTGCTGATTGATTTTTGCCATAGACATTCACCTGCTCATCTGCCGGGCTGTTCACTACATTCTTAGAAGCCTCCTGAAGCTGTACAACTGACTGGTTCTTACCGACGGCATTCATTTGATCGTCTGCCGTGCTGTTTACTATACTCTTAGAAAGATTCTGAAACTGACTGCTTTCCTGAACAATATGTTTGGGCAAAAGCTGCCCCATGGTTTTAACCTCACTGTATATAGCCCCCTGGTTTTTAAATATGCTGTTAAAACTTTTTATGTTGTCCTCGCTTAGCTCCAGATTGTTTTCTATAAAGGTAAGCAAATCACCCGTAGTCATATTTTTCAGCTGACCGAAAAAGTTTTTCAGAGTAGTATTTACGAAGTTTCCCTCTTCGCTGTTGGGTGACAGATTTTTGCTTGCTAAATATTTCTGAATAAATGCATCCTGTTCTGCTGGATTCTGTTTCACTTTATCTATAAACTCCAATATGCTTTTTATATTTGAAATATTGTCTTTTGTAAGGGGAATATCTCTTTTAACCATTTTATCTATCAGATCATAGTCTTCACTGCTGAAATTTAAATCATTTTCCTTAATAAACAGGCTTATCAGATCACTGCTGTTATTGCTGTTCTCTCCCGAGTTAACAATCCTCAATTTAAGTTTTCCATCTTCAAATCCTTCTACTTCCAGCCTTATCAGTTGGTTCTCCAATATATTTTGAAAGTTTTCCAGCTGTCCCGAGAACTGCCAGCCATCCAGGAGCTTTAGAAGTATTTCCCCCGTAGATCTATTCAGCTGCATGATCCTGGCGGAAAATTTTTCTCCCACTTCAAAAGATAGTTTTGCGGATATCTTCTTATTATTTACATTATAGGTGCTATTTATATTCCATATTCCTGCCAAATTCATCACCCTTTATAATTTACTAAAAATTTTTTGCTCTATATACATTTTATCGTACGAAATCTATATTTCATAATAAAAAAATCCGGAAACATGCCGGATTTTCTTATTATGAATCATTATATTCAATTAATTTTTATTTTCTGCCAGATTTCCATCCTTTGCCTGCTCCTGCTTCAGTATTGGAGATACACTCTTATAGAGAACAAGCGTTAGAGCTGTGAGGACTATTCCTTTCAGCAGATTAAATGGTACAATGGCAAATAATACCAGCGTATTTAAGTCAGTTATACTTCCATTTATCTTTCCTGCCATCGCCACCACTTGACTTATAGGAAAATTAAGTACTTTTTCATAAAGAGGAAGCAGTATAAAATAATTTAACAATGCAGCTGCTATGGACATAGTTATTGTTCCAGCCCCCAGGCTGACCATTGCTGATTTTTTAGTCTTCTTTTTACTGTATATATACCCTGCTGTAAAAACCAAAACCGAACCCACTGCAAAATTAGCAACTTCTCCTATGAAAGCAGTCTTTCCATTGAATATTCCATGAAGTATATTCTTTAAAAATTCTATGGCAATTCCCGATCCTGGTCCCAGTGCAAAAGTTCCCACCAAAGCTGGAAGATCGCTTATATCAATTTTGAGAAAAGACGGGAATATTGGAACTGCAACCTCTATAAACATGAGAAGAAACCCTATTACTCCAAGTAATGATACTTTCACCAACCTGTTTAATTTATTACCTTTCATCAGTTAACCCCTCCCAAGATACACAATATAATCTTCCAGGTGAGTAAACATAAAAAAACCCGATACATAAATATCAGGGCTGCCAAACATTACATTATCACTTCTTTCATCCAGACTTTACTGTCGGCCTCGGAATCTCACCGAATCATACCATTTACGGCTCGCGGGCTATACCGCCGGTGGGGAATTACACCCCGCCCTGAAGATTACTTTTTAAATTTTCAAATTCATTATAATACTTTTCATCTCATATTTCAATATATTTTTTAATATCATTGTAAAAAATGCAGTATTTTGATATATAATTAAATTGTAAAATGCAGATATTAATAGAAAATATATAAGGTTAGGTGATGATAGCATGAAACCTGTACACATGTTTGTAACAAGCTGGTGTCCTTACTGCAGGCAGGCACTGTCCTGGATGAAGGAAATTCAAAGTGAAACTCCAGAATATAAAAATATAGATGTGAAAATAATCGATGAAGAAAAGCATCCTGAAATAGCGAAAAAATATGATTATTATTATGTGCCTACATATTTTGTGGGAGATACCAAGATTCATGAAGGGGTTCCATCCCAGGAGATCATAAGAGAAGTTTTTGAAAAATCCCTCCACTAGAAAACTGCAGACAAAAGAGGATTTGGTGACTTAAAAAAGCACCAAATCCTCTTTTGCCCCTCAGGCTTCAATTTATTTCATGCTGAGTGAAATTCTCTTTCTCTTTTCGTCCACCTCAAGTACGGTCACCTGTACTACGTCTCCCACCTGCACTACATCAAGTGGATGTTTTACAAACTTATCTGAAAGCTGGCTTATATGTACAAGTCCATCCTGGTGTACCCCGATATCCACAAAAGCTCCAAAATCAGCTACATTTCTCACCGTTCCTGTAAGTACCATCCCGGGTTTAAGCTGACTTATCTCCATGATGCCTGTCTTGAGTACCGGCTTTGGAAGTTCTTCTCTCGGATCTCTTCCAGGCTTTTTTATCTCCTTCACTATATCCTTTAGAGTGGGTATCCCTATATTGAGTTTTTCAGAAAGAGTTTGCATTCCTACCTTTTCCAATCTGTCATCTATATGGGAGACATCTTGTTTTTTAAGATCCTCTGCAGTATACCCCAAAGTCTTTAAAAGTCCTCTCGCTGCATCGTAGGATTCAGGGTGTACTGAAGTGTTATCCAAAGGCTCAGCACTTTCCATTACTCTTAGAAATCCGGCACACTGCTCAAAAGCCTTGCTGCCAAGTCTCTTCACCTTTAAAAGTTCCTTTCTGCTTTTAAATTTTCCATTTTCCTCTCTATAAGCCACAATATTAGCTGCTATAGTTGAATTTATACCTGATATATAGGATAAAAGAGATGGTGTTGCTATATTTAAATCCACTCCCACACTGTTTACACAATCTTCTACCACACCTTTCAAGGATTCATCCAATTTTTTAGGAGCAATATCATGCTGATACTGTCCCACTCCTATGGATTTAGGATCTATTTTCACCAGCTCCGCAAGCGGATCCTGAAGTCTTCTTCCTATGGATATGGCACCCCTCAAGGAAACATTTATCTCCGGATATTCTTTTGCTGCAAGTTCAGAAGCAGAATAGATGGAAGCTCCCGCCTCAGACACTATGACATAATAGAGATCCCTGTTTTTCTCCTCTTTTACTTCTTTTACAAGCCTTCCTATTATTTCTTCAGATTCTCTGCTGGCAGTGCCATTCCCAAGAGATATCACATCAACACTGTATTTATAAACCAGTTCTTTGAGCTTTCTCATGGATCCCTCTATATCGTTTTGAGGTGCAGTAGCATAAACTATAGCAGTATCCAGGAGTTTACCGGTATCATCCAGTACGGCAATCTTGCATCCATTTCTAAAGCCCGGATCATAGCCAAGTACATTTTTACCTTTTATAGGAGGCTGCATCAGCAGTGCCTTTAAATTGGCCTTGAATATCTTTGTGGCCCCTTCTTCTCCTCTGTCTGTGAGTTCAGATCTTATTTCCCTTTCAATAGAAGGATAAATAAGCCTTTTTAGAGAATCTTCCACGCTTTTTTCTATGTATGAATCAGTTATACTGCTGCCCTTTAAACATTGATTTTTCAAATATATTATTATATCATCCATATTACAGGTTATTTTCACTGATAAAACCTTTTCTCTTTCACCCCTGTTTATGGCAAGTACTCTGTGGGCAGGAATGGATTTAACCTGCTCCCTGTAATCATAATACATCTCATAGGGGGTAGGCTCTTTGCTTTCTCCTCTTGTTTCAATCACACCACTGTCATGAACAAATTTTCTTATCCATTTCCTATACTCAGCCTTGTCTGAAATAATTTCACTTATTATATCCACAGCACCCTCCAGTGCCTCCTCTGCGGACTGCACGCCTTTTTCCCCATCCACAAACTGTTCTGCATATTTTTCCAGGTTTTCTTTAAAATCCCCCTTCAAAATCACCCGTGACAGCGGTTCCAGACCTTTTTCCTTTGCAATAATGGCCCTGGTTCTCTTTTTTGGTTTGTAAGGTCTGTATATATCCTCTACTTCCGTAAGAGTAGCGGCATTCTCTATAGATTTTTTCAAATCTGCTGTGAGTTTATTTTGGTCTCCTATTATTCTTATTACATCTTCTTTTCTGCCCTTAAGATTTCTGAGATATACAAGCCTTTCTTCAAGCTTTCTCAAAACCACATCACTCATACTTCCAGTCAGCTCTTTCCTGTATCTGGCTATGAAAGGCACCGTATTCCCTGAATCCAGAAGTTCAATTACATTATCTACGTATTTTTTATTTATTCCCAGCTCAAGTGCCAGGATATCTGTTATATTATCCATATTTTCCTCCTGATAGATTTTTGCCTGAAATAAGACAGCTAAAAATATATTACAACAGTTATATACGTCTTGGCAAATTAATATATTTATAAAGACATTAATTGGAGAGGTTTGTTTACAATGAAAAATTTCATGCTGCATTTATTACTTGCCCTGTTGTGCCTTGTCTGCTCTTTAAGCTTTCAATACTGCTATTTCATAACTCCACTGGATTCAGCTCAGGTAAAACACAATATATCCTATTTATCCTCTGATTCATTTAGGGGAAGACTTCCAGGTACTTTAGAAAACTATCAGGCGGTAACTTTCATAAAAAATTACTTTGAAAGCCAGCACTTAAAACCCTATAAAGACAGTTACCTAGAAAAATTCAGTGTACTTTACCCCAAAAGAATAGAAGGCACTCCCTATCTCAGAATAATGGATCAAAACGGCTTCATAGTAAAACAATATAAATATGGAACAGATTATAAAGAGGATATGCTGAACTTCAGAGACAATAAAATATCCTTTAAAAAGTCCGATATTCTGTTGGAAAAAGGAAATGCCTTTCAAGTACACAATGGAAATAAATATTTTATATTCTATAATCCTGAAGATGATAACCTGAATTTCAGAAGTTCCTTTATGGCAAACTCCAGTCAGTCCATGTATATAATGATACAAAAACAAACTGCCCGGGACATAAAAAAATATATAGATTCCGGATATGAAGTCAGCTGTTTTATACCTTTTGAGAACAAATTAACTTCCATATACAACGTAATAGGGTACATAAAAGGGAAAGATCCAAATCTTCCGCCGCTTGTTCTATCAGCACATTTTGATCACCTTGGTACTGATCTGTCCGGGAAAGTATACCGCGGATCTCTGGACAATGCCTCCGGCACCTCTTTTTTACTGGGACTCGTAAAATATATAAACTCTCTTGGTAAACCTGACAGAAATATAATAATAGCATCCTTCAATGCAGAAGAATTCGGCTGCCTGGGTTCAAAAGAATTTGTCCAAAAGTACTCAAAAGAATTAAAAGGCGGCAGAGTAATAAATTTTGACATGATAGGCAGCAATAAAAAAATACCCTTAACCATAATGGGAGGAAGATGGGACACAAAAAACTCCGGCTTCATATATGAAATAGCTGACTTGTGCCTTGAAAACAAAGTGAATTTTAAATATATATTTCAAAATTCCAGTGATCATGAATATTTCAGAGCTTATGCCATAGACGCAGTTACCCTGTCAGACGAAGACATGTCAAAAATACATACACCAGAAGATAAAGAACAGTATATAGACACGGCCTCCATAGACAGATGTTTCAACATAGTCTCAAAAGAAATAATAAACTATTCGTTCCACAATAATTTCTTTGTTTTATATTGCGGCAGGCTATTTATATTATCTTCTATAGGTATAATTTTAATGCTGAGGTCTATTGGAAAAAGGTTTTAGAGAATCCTTTTTGAATTCAATAAAACACATTATCACTGCGGTAACCAAAAATATAATTGATCCACAGCTGAAAAAGCCAAATTTTCCACCGAATTTTTCCATCACTGCGCCTGCAAAGGCGCTGCCAAGAGGAGTACTTCCTATATTCAACAAAGAATATATGCTCATTACCCTGCCCCTGTACTTATCCTCAGTGTTAAATTGAATTATGGTATTGGCTTTATTTAAAAAAGTAAGATTGAAAAATCCTATGAATACAAAAGTTATGCCTGCAGATATATAATTTTTCGTAAACAAGGTCATTATCTGCAAAACTGCAATTATAAAGGAATTTACGATGAGATAATATTTACCTCTGACTCTTCTGCCCTGTCCTGCCATAAACATAGCTCCAAGCAGGGAACCCAGCCCTATAAGGCTCATCAGCAAACTATAAGTTCTGGCTCCGCCCTCCATGACTTCTTTTGCAAAAACAGGAACAATAACATTGCTGTTGAACGCAAAAGTACATACTATTGCCATCATGAACATGGTGGACATCAATATTCTTTTATGCACTGTATACAATACACCATCTTTCAGATCTTTAAGCAGATTGGATTCAGTGCTTCTAATTACGGGATTCCCCATATGCTGTATCTTGACTATCCCATATATTACAGGTATGAAGCTGACAGCATTCACCAGGAAGCACTGAAACGCTCCAAGATCATCCATTATTATTCCTGCCGCCGCAGGTCCAATTATACGTGACATATTGAACACGGTGGAATTTAAGGATATGGCATTTGGCAGATCACTTTTTCCCACAAGCTCAATAAAAAAGGACTGCCTGGTGGGCATATCAAAGCTTGTTATAACTCCATTTATAGCAGCCAGCGCCGCAAGTACCCAGTATTTACTTTCTCCCATATACACAAAAAAGCTCAATGCAAAAGCCTGGAGCATGTAAGATACCTGGGTTATAAGAAGTATCTTCTTCTTGGGATGTCTTTCCACTATCACACCGCTTAAGAGAGTTATTAAAAGCACCGGGGCATATTGAAACACACCTATGAGCCCAAGCAGGAAAGGAGAATTGGTTACTTTATAGACGTACCAGCTCAGTGCCGTATTCTGAATCATGGTTCCCATGAGCGACAAAAATTGTCCGGATAAAAAATATCTAAAATCTCTATGATTAAGTGAAATAAATGTACCTTTGAACCTCATCTCAGTGCCCGCTGCCATATAGCCCCTCCCAACTGTTTAAAATTAATATACTGCCTGATATTAAAATCTGACAGTATATTAGAATTATACCTATTTTGTTTGCTGTTTTAAATATCCTTTTATAAAATCATCTATATTACCATCCATTACGGAAGATATATTTCCACTTTCAACACCTGTCCTGTGATCTTTCACCAGGGTATAAGGATGGAATACATAGGATCTTATCTGACTTCCCCATCCCATGTCTTTAAGCTCTCCAGTTAAATCCTCTATCTTATCCTTATGTGCTCTTTCTTTAAGCTCTACCAGCTTGGATTTCAACATTTTCAGTGCCTGCTCCCTGTTGTAATGCTGACTTCTTTCATTCTGACACTGGACAACTATACCTGTAGGTATGTGGGTTATTCTTACGGCGGACTCAGTCTTATTTACATATTGTCCTCCTGCACCTCCTGCCCTGAAGGTATCCACTTTAAGATCCTCGGGTCTTATATCTATATTCTGACTCTCTGTAAGTTCAGGAAGCACCTCCACCGATGTAAAAGAAGTCTGTCTTTTTCCATTTGCATTGAAAGGAGATATTCTAACCAGTCGGTGAATTCCCTTCTCTGCTTTTAAATATCCATAGGCAAATTCTCCAATAATCCTGAGAGAAACACTTTTTATTCCAGCATCATCCGCAGGAAGCATATCCAATGTCTCAATTTTATACCCTTTTTTTTCCGCCCATCTTGTATACATCCTTAGAAGCATTTCTGTCCAGTCCTGGGCATCTGTTCCTCCCACTCCCACATGCAGATTCAATATGGCATTATTCCTGTCATATTCACCGCTTAAGAGGGTTTCAGTTTTCAATTCTTCTATTTGAGACTGTATATCATCTATTTCACCCGAGATATCCTTAAGTGAAATACTCTCATCTTCCGATGCAATTTCAATAAGAACCCTGGCATCTTCTATCCTTTGAAGAAGACCCTTGTATTCATTGAGTTTATCCGCAAGATTTTTTTCTTCACTGGATATTTTCTGGGCTTCTTCTATATTATTCCAGAAATCTGCCTCCTGCATTTTCATCTGAAGCTCTTCTATTCTGTTTTTAGAACCTTCTATGTCAAAGTGAATCCCTTATTTGCTCTATACTCTGTTCCAAATCATTCAATCTACTTAGATCTTCTTCCAGCTGAAATATCATTTAATCACTCTCCATTATCTATCTGTAATTTTAACTAGTTCTTCCGCAGCAATTTTTATATTTTTTACCGCTGCCACAGGGACAAGGATCATTTCTTCCCACAGTCTTTGCCTTCCTCACAGGTTTTTTCTTTACCACACTGTCTTCCTGCTGATTAGTGCTTACGTTTCTAACTACTCTTTCTCTTTCCGGTGCCTTCTCTATTTGTACATGAAGCAGATACTTGATGGTATCAACCTTGATATTGTAGATCATTTCATCAAACATCTGGCTGCCCTCAAACTGATATGCCTGGGCAGGCTCCTGCTGCCTGTAGGCTCTGAGTCCGATAGCTCTCTTTAAATGTTCCATGTCATCTATGTGATCCATCCATCTTGTATCAACAACCCTGAGGAGAATAACCCTCTCGATTTCCCGCATCTGTTCCGAAGTAAATTCCTTTTCCTTCTCTTCATACATCTTTATGCCTATATCTGTAAACTTAGCCTTAATTTCTTCATTGGAAAGATTTATAATATCTTCTTCCTTGACGGAACCCTTAGGTACATAGATTTCTTCCATATAGTCAATCAATTTCGTTATTTCATCATCAAATTCCTCTTCTACACCGGATATATGGGAATCCACAACAGAAGATACCAAATCCTCTATCATCTTCAGCATATCTTCCTTCAGATCTTCTCCTTCAAGAACCTGAGATCTCTGTCTGTATATGATCTCCCTCTGCTTATTTATAACATCATCATACTGAAGAAGCGTCTTTCTTATATCAAAGTTATTTCCTTCCACCTTTTTCTGTGCATTCTCTATAGCATTTGTAACCATTTTGCTCTCTATGGCTTCGTCATCTTTAAGTCCCAATTTTTCCACTATACCCTGAAGTCTGTCTGAACCAAATATCCTCATCAGATCATCCTCAAGGGATACATAAAATCGTGAACTTCCCGGATCTCCCTGACGGCCTGAACGACCTCTGAGCTGATTGTCAATTCGCCTGGATTCATGCCTTTCCGTACCTATTATCTTAAGTCCTCCCAGAGCAACAACACCTTTTCCCAGCTTTATATCCGTACCACGGCCGGCCATATTGGTGGCTATGGTAACAGTTCCCTTTTCACCTGCATGAGAAATTATCTCAGCTTCTTTTTCATGGAATTTGGCATTCAAAACCTGATGGGGAACTCCCTTTTTTTTCAGCATATCCGAAAGCAGTTCGGATTTCTCTATACTTACAGTACCCACCAGTACCGGCTGGCCTTTTTTATATGTTTCATATATTTCATCGGCTATGGCATTGAATTTTCCCTTTGCACTCTTATATACCACATCCGGAGAATCTATTCTTATGACTGGCTCGTGTGTAGGTATGGCTATTACATCCAGTTCATATATCTCTCTGAATTCATTTTCTTCAGTTCGGGCAGTACCTGTCATACCGGATAATTTATTGAACATTCTAAAATAATTCTGGTAAGTGATAGTGGCAAGGGTTTTCGATTCTCTCTCCACCTTGACCCCTTCTTTAGCTTCTATGGCCTGGTGAAGTCCGTCACTATATCTTCTTCCCTCCATCATCCTTCCTGTGAATTCATCTACTATCAGCACTTCCCCATTTTTCACCATGTAGTCCTTATCCCGCTTCATTATATAATTGGCCTTCAAGGACTGAACCACATAATGCTGTATTTCCATATTTTCAGGATCTGCATAATTGTCAAGGTGAAAGAAGGTTTCAGCTTTTTTTACACCTGTATCCGTAAGTATTACCGCATTTGCCTTTTCATCTACAGTGTAGTCTTCTTTCTGCAGAGACTTTGCAAAGCTGTCCGCAACATTGTAAAACTCAGTTGATTTTTCCCCTTCTCCTGAAATGATAAGCGGCGTTCTGGCTTCATCAATTAAAATTGAGTCAACTTCATCCACTATGGCAAAATTCAATCCCCTTTGAACTCTTTCTTCTTTGTATATAACCATATTATCTCTCAAATAATCGAAACCAAACTCGCTGTTTGTTCCATAGGTTATATCACAATTATAGGCCTCCTGTCTCTGCGCCTGATCCATGTCATGCAAAATAACACCCACTTTAAGGCCCAATGCCTCATATATCGGTGCCATGGAATCCCTATCTCTTTTTGCAAGGTAATCATTTACCGTTACTATATGTACTCCCTTGCCGGTAAGAGCATTTAAATAAGCTGGTGCAGTGGCAACAAGTGTTTTACCTTCACCGGTTTTCATCTCTGCAATTCTTCCCTGGTGCAGCACTATCCCACCGATGAGCTGCTCTTTGTACTGTTTTAAACCCACATTTCTGTATCCTGCTTCCCTGACTACTGCAAAAGCCTCAGGCAATATTGAATCCAAAGACTCTCCTTTGGAAATTCTATCTTTAAACTCATCTGTTTTAGCTCTCAACTCTTCATCACTGAACTGTTCCATTTTGGAATCCATACTATCTATTTTATCCGCTATAGGGATAACTCTTTTTACTTCCCGCTCACTGTACGACTTAAATAATTTCTGAAAAAGTTTCATTTTTTTCATCCTCACCACATTAAATTTTATAAAAATATATGCTTTATAAATTATATCATCTAATTATAAGCTATTCAACTCATAGAAATAATAGTTTACTTTAGTTTAATAATATAAGCTGTATTTTAAGATGCAAAGAAGAGGAAGCTTTTGCTTCCTCTTCAGCTATAATCTAAAATTCAGGTTCTATCAAACCGTAATTTCCGTCCCGTCTTCTATAAACTACATTTACCTCTCCATTTTCAGCATCCCTGTATACAAAAAAGCTGTGACCTAAAAGCTCCATTTGAAGAACTGCCTCTTCCGATGACATAGGCTTCACTGCAAACTTTTTAGTTCTGACTATTTTATGTTCTTCTTCATCTTCTTCCACATCATTTGGTATAAATTGAAACCTTAAAGATTCAGAATTATTTCTTTTTAAAAGTTTCGTTTTCTGTTTGCGTATTTGCCCCTCTAATTTATCTAAAACTAGATCTATTGAAGCATACATGTCACCATTTTCTTCTTCGCCTCTCAGTATAACCCCATTAAAGGGAATTGTAACTTCGATTTTCTGTCTGTTTTTTTGTACACTCAATGTAGCATGTGCTTCTACATCAGGGTTGAAATACTTATCAAGTCTAGACAGTTTTTTCCTCACAACACTTTTCAATGCATCAGTTATCACAATATTTTTTCCAGTTACAGTTATTTTCATATTTTCAGCCCCTTTCTTATTGTTGTTTTAAACAGATTAAATATATTCAGGTTCAACTTGCTTTTCTGTTAATATTATTGTAATACTACTTATTGTAAATTACAATAGTCACCTATTTAAACACTTTCACTTCATATTAAGTGATTCTTAAATTGAATTATAGTTCACTTAAAAAACTGCATAAAAAAACCTGCACCTTGTAAAAAGCACAGGTTTTTTCATAACATCTACCTTAAATTTTGTTCATATGCTTCTATCATTTTTTTAACCATATTTCCACCTATTGAACCAGCTTCTCTAGCTGTTAGATCCCCATTATATCCATTTTTCAGGTTTACTCCCACTTCTTTTGCTGATTCCATTTTAAACTGGTTTAAAGCTTCCTTAGCTTGCGGAACTACTGGTTTATTACTATATGCCATAGTACTCACTCCTTTTTATAGTAAATTTTACTGCTTACAATTACAGTTTGTACATTATCACAAAAATTATTCTAGGTAATTGATGGGTTTTTCAAAAACATCTATTACCAGAAGCATCCTGAAATCATTTCAACCATTTTGGTATCAGTCTGACTCTTTCATTCATAACTAAAACCAGAATAGAGTTTATTGTATCTATCGATTTTGCAGCAAATGCATCGAATCCTCCTAAAAAGGCAAGAGTTCCAAGCAAAATATTGAATAAATTCGATATTTCAATATTTTGCTGTATGGTGCCATATGCTTTCCGAGATAATATTATCAGATCATTTAATTTATTTATATCTTCATCAAAAATTATACAATCTGAATTAAATTTGATATAATCACTGGAACAATCTGCAAAACTGACACTTACATCTGCAGCCCTCATTGATAAAATATCATTTATTCCATCTCCAACCATCATGACAGTTCCCCGGGGTTTTTGCTTCAATACAATTTGGAGTTTTTCATCATTATTACAACGGCCATAGACATTTTCTATTCCCAATTTATCAGCGACATATCTACCCTTCTCACAGCAGTCACCTGTTGCCAGGGATATATTATCTATATGATTGGATCTAAGTTTTTTAATTAAATCACAAGCGCCTTCCCGTATATTTTCCTGTATTACAATTAAACCCACCACCAGGTTATCTACACTTACAAGCATAGGATTATATAGACTATGTTCATAGTACGTATATCTATCCAGCACATCATCCAAAACAATGCTGTTTTCTCTAAGAAAATCATCATCTCCAATCAATACTTTGTGGTTATTATATTTTGTACTTATTCCCTTTGAAGGTACTAAAATTACTTTCTCCAGTTTTTCCCTTACATTATTGAAGTCTGTTTCCCCTGACATATTTCGTGGAGTATCTGTGATTTTCTTACAGCTGTCACTTTCGCAGAAAGCACATATCCTCAGTAAATCTTCATCTGTATAATTTTCATCAAAGGATTCAATATGGGCAATGCTCATATCTTTATAAGTAAGAGTTCCCGTTTTATCAAAAACTACACTGTCAGTAGTGGCAACTTTTTCAAAAGTGTTTGGATTTTTAATATATATGTTATGCCTGCTCATCAAATATACATAATTCTTTAATGCCGTACTCAATGCCAATTCCGATGATGCAGGACACAAAAGCAATATTATTGACAGAGCATTTAATAAATTACCTGTAGCCGCATAATTCAAAACTGACAGCACCACTGCAATAGACACTGCCCTATTCTCATATACTAAAATCTTCTTTCTTAAATGTAATTTATCAACAGAAATATCCTTTTTCTCAAGAGGTTCAGCCAATCTCAATATACGGACTTTAATCTCTCCGGACATTACAATAATTCCCTCATATACTTTACTGCCTTCTTCCACCAGGGATACCAGAGGCTGACCTGTATAGTAAAGACTATTTACTGCAGCTTTTCCCTCCAGAACTTTTCCATCTACAGGGATAACCTCACCTTCATGGACCAGTATAGTATCCCCTATCTGTAATGATTTAACTGAAGTCAATATCTCACTGCCATTATCCGCAGCAATCCAGGCTGTGCCAGGGGGCCTGATTATACTCTTTTTCAGCAGGCACTGACACTTCAAATCTGCAGATGCTTTCATATAATCTTTAAAATCAGTCAGCAAAATCAAGAACAGACCTTCTGTGCTTTCTCTGGAAATGGTCAGAATCAGGCCAGCTAATTTCAAGAAAACATCCGGATGGGGGTACATACGTCCTGCAAGTCTGTTATAAACGCTTCTGAATATGGAATATCCCCCCACTATTGTCACAAGAGACGCTATTTCCACCATGGCAAGGCTGCCGCTTAAAAAAAATTTGCCAAATATCCTCTGCTTGATTTTAAAAAATAAATAGACCAATATGGATCTTATAAAATTGGTTTTAACAATCTCTTTTTTATGTTTAATATTATGGTATGAACTATACTGTCCGAAAACTTCATTATAATCTATTTCAGAAGTCAATGTCTGTTCAATACTGCCTTTAATTGATTTAAGATTTGTCTTCGTTTCATCATATAAAACCAGAATAGTTCCACTATTGTAATTTACTTTGCTGTATTCTACTCCATACAAACCTTCCGTATATACATCGATATATTCCGCCAATTCCTTGTTTAAGTACATTTCATTACATTTAAATCTTACTCTCCCAGGCAGTACACTTAATTCCCTCAACTTTAAAATTCACCCTCCTTACCGGGCATTAAAGATCAATGCTTGAATATCAATGACCTTACTATACGCTTATATAATCTCTTATTATCTATTCTTTCACATTCTTGAAAAAAGAAGTTACCTAAATCCACCATGGATTCAGACCATAATGACAATATTTTTTCTTCAGATGAAGGATTATTCTTGATTTCCTCCAGACTAAAGAGTAACAAGTCCTGCAAAACCGCTTCAGCTTTATTCAAGCTGTCATTTATTAAAATTGCATTAGTCGAAATGCCTGTATTGTTTTCCATTATAAAACTCCTCGTATAATATTTTAATCCGTCAAATAATTGAATTTAATGCGGGGTATTTCATCAAAATTTTTACAAGAGTTAAATCTCAATTTTAAAATCAAAGTCATAAACAGAGTATTTAAAATATAGTAGATCACAGAATATAAGGGTGTTAAATAATTTAATACTGCAAACAGCATTCCCAGTATATTTAATGTAATTGCCGTATTTTCGGTTTGAGTATTTATTTCACTGCAAAAATAACTCAATTTTATCAATGAAGGTAATTTATCAATATTGGAATATTCCAAATTAATATCTTCCTTCAAGCCAGTCAAGTTATTATCTCTGTATAAACATATGGTACAGTTGCTGGATAAATATTTTGATCTATTTTCAAGAGATTTATCTGTAGTTACTAAAATTGTGTTACTACTATCATATTTGTCTGTCATTAAACAATTATTCTCTCTCTCTAAATCATCTCTATCCAATATTTTTATTCCCAATACATAAGCAATATATTGTATAATCCTATCTTCATTGTTTCCGATTATAAATATGTTGCTGATACCCAATGTGCGTATATCATTTATGATTAATTTCATGCTGCTGCTGACCGGATCATTTAATTTCCCTAATATAACCATTTTCTGTACATCATATTTGTTTAAATCCAGAAGGTCTATACTATGTTCATTAAACTCATTTCTAAAAACATCATCTTCTATTAGAAAAGTATCAATGCTGTTGAGAAAGCTCAATGAAGTATTATTTTTCATATATATTTTTTTCATATTCAATTTAACTCGTGAGCAATAATAGGTAAATGCACTCACAGCAAATATAATTCCCGGATAGCCTAGTATAAATACAGAAATTGCATTAGCGGCATTACCTGTAAACAGAAGTATACCAGCAGATATACCTATTGAGGCTCTAAGTATTTTACTGGAGATTCCATACTCATTTCCATACACTTTT
Source organism: Clostridium luticellarii (assembly GCF_002995845.1). GTDB lineage: Bacteria > Bacillota > Clostridia > Clostridiales > Clostridiaceae > Clostridium_B > Clostridium_B luticellarii. The sequence continues at coordinate 43,211 of NZ_PVXP01000007.1, forward strand.
TCTGAATGTTTTCTCTTAAATAAAAATAAAGGGTTTAACGCATCAATAAACATCTTCAACAGGGATGAATTATCTTTATTTTCAACAGCTGCTGTCCTGGGACTGTTAAAAGCTTTTTCTACTGCGGTCACTATTTTATCCTCGCTGATTTCAGCGCTGTTGTAATATATGAGAACGTTTCCAGTATTCTTACTGACGCCAGAAGACAGTATGCTGTTATATCCGGTCAGCTCACCTTTTATCTTAAGTGCCATTTCCTTGCTTCCGAGCAAGCCCTTCACATTAACTCTGATTCTACCCGGAAGTGATGAGATGACTTTTACTGTACCTATTTCTAAATCATCCATTTCATGCCCTATGCCTCATCCATCGAAACCTTGCGCTTCCTTTTGCGCTGATATTGTGCTTCCGCCACTATATCCTCGAATCCTTCTTTTGCTCCACAGGCCAGTTCGGCAGTCTTATCTATTACTGCAAGAACTGAACCCACAGCCCCTACCGTCAGCTTTCGCAGAGGACTAAATATTGCTTTTCTCGCTGAAAAATCTGTCTTTTCACCTTCTGCATCATCATCCAGACCCCTATTGTTTTCACTGATATTGTCAAGCTTAGCCAGTATATCTTCTACATTTTTATTCACATGCTCAAATCTATCATTCATAGTTTTAATACTGTTTTTCAAATCAGATTTATCATCCTGAAGTTTCTTCATCTCAGTACTTATCTGACTGTATTTCTGCTCAAGGGTATCCAGTTTCTGCTGCATTTTTTTCTGTAATTCCTCTGCATGAATTTCATTATTGTCGCTGTTCATCTTTACACCAACCTCTTTCTGAAAATTATAATCAAGTTTATTATTCACAATTTTTCTTTAATAATACATAATTACAACAATTTTTTTAATGGGTAAAATAAAAAGAAACCTTGATAATACAAAGTTTCTTTCAGGTATCCGCTCTTTATTCACCCGGCAAATTTTAATTACTGATGAGTATCAGATCACAGGCATCATATGTATTCTCAATACTGTTTATACTTGCAATGCAGGTTTCGATTAATTTATTTCTTAAACTAATCTTCATATTCATCATCAGTCCTTCTATCTGTCTGTATATTAATTCCCGATGTTTTCTTCTTTGATTTGCCAGATTATTCTTGTCCAATATCTTTCTGCCGGAAATATTTCTCTTCAGCAGTTCATTTACCATACTGATTCCACATATCTCATTTAAAATAAACGAGATGCCAGAATCTATAATATGTTCACAAATTCCAGCTGTTACTTGAGTAATTCTAGCACTGCTGATTGTCTCTTTTAAAATATGATTATCATAATGATCTTCTACTGATTCCACAGATACATCATCTAAATGCAATTGCCCCATATTTTCAGCAATCTTCATACCGATCCCGGCTAATATACCCTTCACACATCCTTTAATCTGACAATCTGACAGCACCTTTTCCTCAAAGTTTTTTCTTCCATGCAATGCAAGATTGTCAGACAGCATGTGAGAATAAGCAAGTGCTGGTTCCATGCGTGAAGAAAAAAACACATCCAACTCTTTTTCTATGAGTGAAATACAGGATATTTCAAGTTCATCTATACGATTTTGAGAGTAAAAATACGAACTTTTCATAAATAATTCCTACTCCTTTGCAGAACAATTTTTCAATAGATATATGATTAGGCATGTCCATAATTTATTCAGTTTTGAAAACCTGAATAAATTGCTGCAGTTCTTTCGTCATATTATTGATAGTGTGAACCTTATTACATATTTGTTCCATACCTGCTAATTGTTCTTCCATTGTGGCGTTGACTTCTTCAGCAGTTGCGGATCCTTCCTCAATTATACTGGAGGTATTCTCTACACACTCTTCAACTTCATCTTTGCTATTTCTCATCTTGCTCATTTCCCCATTGAGAGTTTCAATATCCTTTACCAATTCATCAGAGTTGTTTATTATGGACTCAAATACTTCTATAGTGGTTTCCAATTTTTCATTGGAATTCTCGGCTATCTGTGTCGTATGAATAAATTCTTCCCTGATCCTGTTTACAAAAACTCCTATTTCAGTTATTATATCATGTATTTCCCTGGCGGAATCTGAAGATTGTTCTGCAAGCTTCCTCACTTCATCAGCTACTACGGCAAAACCTTTACCCGATTCTCCTGCTCTTGATGCTTCTATAGCTGCATTTAATGCCAGCAAATTGGTCTGTTCAGCAATGGATTTTATTGAATCCGTAATTGTCTCTATGGATTGGGATTTATCTGCCAGATTTTTTACGTGTACCGCAGCACTTTGTATGGACTCATAATTTTTATTAAATTCTTCCTTCAATTCTTTTGCAGATATAATTCCCAGCTGATTTTTATCTTTAGTCTTCTCACCATACAAAGTAATTTTATTTGCACTCATATCAATATTATCCAGACCATTTTTGAGTATGGAAAATCTATTTACTATTCTGGACATATAATTAGTCTGTTGAACCGTACCAGTGGCAATCTCTCCCATAGCCCTGCCCACACTTCTGCTGGCTTCAATCAATTCATCCACCTGCTGACTTGTATCCTCGTTATAATTCTGCACATCTCTAATCATGTCTTTTACTTTGTCAATAAGCGTAAGCTGCTTAGCCGTTACATCATTAAAATTCTTTGCTATTTCACCTACTTGATCCTGACGTTTTAGAAATTTTTCTTCAACTCTGGCAGTGAGATTTCCCATAGAAACAGCATCCATAGCTGTATTGAGACTACACAGTGGTTTGGTAACAAATTCCGAAATAAATAAAGCAACTAATATACTGATTATAAGCATAAATATTACTATCATCAAGAAAATATTATTCTGTGCTTTTACATCCGCAAAGGCAACATCATAGGGAACTGTCGTCACTATGCCCCATTTAAGATCTGACACAGGTGAATAAATTGCCAATAGAGTCCTGCTGTTAAAATCATAGATACCCTGGCCGCTTTTACCTGCAGCAGAATTCTTTGCCGGCAAAAAATTCTTGTACATGGATATTCCATTGAAATTTGCCCAATCTTTATGGGCAACTACTATTCCATTATTATCTACTATAAAAGTATTGTCGTTTTTATTCTTCTGTACATCATTGATAATTTTACTCAAGGCATTTACATCAATAGTTGCGGTGATACATCCTACAACATTTGTACCTACCTTCACAGGTACACTATAATAAAATTCCAGAGGCTTTTTATTGATCTCGGATATTTTTACATTTGAATACTGTACCCTGCCGGAAACTGCATTACGGAAATATTCTTCTTTAGAAATATTTTTATAGACTCCAGAGGTGTTATAGATGATCTGACCTTTTGCATCAGCAATGGATATGCCACCGATGGATCCATTGGACTTTGCTCCTTGAATCAAAATACTCTGCATAGCATCATAATTCATTGATTTAATATTGGGATTGTCGGCCATCGACTGCATTTGATTTTTGATGCTGTCCAAATTAAACTTTATATCATCATTTATTCTGCCTATCAACTGTTCATTTGAAGAATATATATTTTTTTTGATTAGATTTGAAGAATTTATGCTTATATACGTCCCACTGCTTACAAGCGGTACAATAACAAGAAGTGCAAGAATAATAACCAGCATTGCCTTGAAATCCTTTTTTACATTCAATGAACTGAAACTTAAGAGCTGCCTTGCATTATCGTAAATTTGTTTTCTATTTATAAATTTCATAATCATATCTCCCTGCAGATTTTTAGTTTTTTCAATGTAACTTACTCTCTATCAGATTTTTATAATTTATGGAATAAATTCATGAATACTTCTTGTTTGCAATCAATATGTTTGATGAAAATTATTATATTCTTCTTCTGTTTCTGGAATTTTCAACTGTCCTGATGTTACCTTTGCTTTAATATTGTTCACTTCATTCAAAATACTTTCCGGAACAAGTTTATTTGTAGTGGGTGCTATATCAACTCCCCCTTCAGCAAGGCCGTACTGCAGTGTGGCTCCTCCGTTCCATCTGCCATTTTTAAGATCCTCTGCAACATCATACACTGCATTATCCACTTTTTTCATGGCTGAAGTTATGACATTGTCCGGCGCCAACGCACTCTGGTCCGAATCCACGCCTATACAGTATTTACCCATCTCCTTGGCACACTCTATCAACCCATTTCCCGTTGCTCCTGCAGCATGGAATATTATATCCGCTCCACCGCCGTACATTCTGGCGGCAATCTGCTTTCCTTTGTCCGGTTCAGAAAATGAACCCGCATATTCGCTTACAACTTTACAGTCGGGATTTGCATACCTGACTCCTGCCATATACCCATACTGAAATTTCTGTATTAAAGGGCCTTCAACACCTCCTATAAATCCCACAGTATTTGTCTTCGTCATCTTACCAGCTATGTAGCCTACAAGAAATGAACTTTCATTTTCCTTAAATGTAACTCCTATTACATTTGATGGGGTATCACTGCCATAACTGTTATCTATTATTGCATATTTCTGATTTGGATGCTTCTGAGCTTCAGATTTAATAGCATCTGCCATCATAAATCCAATGCCCCATATGAGATCCTTTTTTCCATTTAAAGCTGTTTCCATATTTTTGGTATAGTCATTCTCATTTTTCGTCTCTATATAGCTTGCTTTCACACCAAGATCCTTCTGTGCTTTTTTGAGACCCTCCCAGGCAGATTCATTAAAAGACTTGTCTTTAATACCTCCCATGTCCGTCACAATCCCTATATTTAGAGGAACTGAATTTACCTGCTTCCCGGAATCCAAATATTCCTGGGTATTCTTATTTGAGCAACCTGCAAAAACAATAGAAATACACAAAATCAGCAAAAATACCTTAGAACCAATTTGTTTCATTTTATTCATCTCCTGTAACATTTTATAAATTAATACAAGCAATACAGCTTACATATTAACAACTATTTTTTTATAGTTCTATTTTTCACAGATGAAATGAGATATTTATTGGGCCTCATAGTGGCAACTGCTGCAACTTGATGGACTTATTTAATTAAATCTTGTTTTAGTATATTTCTATATAAACTTTGTATAGCTATAAATTAGCCGTCAATTATACGATTGTTGATTTATAAAAATGATATCATAGGAATATTAATAACTCATTATACCTTTGTTAAATCCAACACTACTATAATAAAATCAGCACATAGAACAGATATTAAATCAATGCCAAAGTAAAAATCAAGGAATAATTTACAGCTTTATCGGAAAATATAATTAAATAGTTTAGGATGAATTTGTCTAACGTTTTATAAATTTTGGAAAGGTGATGTGACAGAGTGCTTTGTGCAAATAATAATGCCAAAAATCATATAAATGATTATAATTTCTTATATAAACGAATAAGAATACCAATTAAGTCTGTTTATAGAAACCAGTCAGCAGCAGATTCAATAACTAAATATATTCTGTCTCTGAGAGGAGTGAAGCTGGTTAGGGCCAATACTATAACTGGTAAAGTATTGATTTTATTCGATGAGGATATAGTATCAGAGAGATACATTGAAAAACAAATCAACATTCATATGAAAAAAACCAAGATCAGCCATGACTCCAATATAATTAAAATCAATAATATGAATGAAGAAACTGCCCTGCCAATCGGCTTTGAAAATATTAAATCACCGGTATCCGGTGCTTCAAAAACTATCGATTCAACACCATGGCATACAATGGACAAAAATCAAATTGGAACTATATTAAATACGAATCTCAAATATGGTTTAACCAGCAAAACAGTATCAAAGAAGATAAAGGAACTTGGCCTAAATGTACTCTCGGAGAAAAAAAGGACTTCATTAATGTCCAAAATTTTAAAAAGTCTCAATAATTTTTCAGTAAAATTACTTCTTGGAGTCAGTGCAGCTTCTTTTGTGCTGGGCCAAATTCCAGACGCCATAGCCATACTCAGTATAGTGTGTATTGAAACTGTGCTTGAAACTGCTCAGCAGCATAAAGCTGAAAAATCCCTGTACTCCCTTAAAGACATAATTGTTCATAAAGCCAGAGTACTTAGAAATGGACATGAAACTTATATAGATGCCAAGCATTTGGTTACCGGAGACATAATCCTGATTCAAGCAGGAGATAAAATACCCGCCGATGCCAGAATAATTGAAGGTTATGACTTGAAGACCACAGAAGCTTCACTAACTGGTGAAGCCACCGCAGTATCTAAATCCACTGAGCTATGCAATAAATACACCGAACTGGGAAGCAGACATAATATGTTGTTTATGGGAACCAACGTTATCTGTGGTACAGGCAAGGCAATTGTGGTAGCTACCGGAATGAATACCGAAATAGGAAAGATTGCGGCAATGCTTCAAAGTATAAGATCCCAGGCAACTCCTCTTCAGACAAAAATGCAGAATTTCACCACTAAGCTAACCAAGATATGTCTGGCTTGCTGTGCATTTATCGGCTTCGGTGCTCTGCTTGCCGGCAAAAGTCTTACTCAAGTTTTAAACATGTCAGTGAGCTTTTCCATAGGAGCTCTGCCTGAAAGTCTTCCAGCTATCGTAACCGTTGCTATGGCTCTGGGAATTCAGAGGATGAGTAAACATAATGCCATCGTAAGGAAGATGAACTCACTGGAAACCTTAGGCTCCACTAATATAATCTGCTGCGATAAGACAGGAACTCTTACTATGAATGAAATGACGGTCAGGAAGATTTATGCAGATAGATGTCTGTATGATGTAACCGGTTCAGGTTACGACCCGGAGGGTGATATCAACCTTATTGAAGGAGATCCTGCAAGAAGAGCCATCCTTAAGAAAATGTTGACTACCGCAGTGATCTGCAACAATGCATCCTTGACAAAATGTAATAATAAATGGACTGTGGAAGGAGATCCTACGGAGGGAGCCCTGATAGCTGCCGCCCACAAACTGGGATTAGATGAATATGTGCTTAGGGATTTCAATTCCCGTTTAAAAGAAATTCCATTTGACAGTTCCAGAAGATTCATGACTGTAATAACAGAAACTTCAGAGGGTAAAACCGCTTTTTGCAAAGGTGGCCTGGATTGTGTTATTGAAAAATGTAAAACCATTTACGAGAATGGAGTTGAAAGACTTTTAACATCAACAGATAAGGAAAGAATCATGTCAATAGGCGATGAAATGGGAGAACATGCTCTCAGAGTTTTAGCTTTTGCATATAAAAAAATCAATGGGAAAAATTTTGAAAACGTTGCCAACAATTTTGTGTTTCTAGGAATGGCCGGAATGGAAGATCCTCCAAAAAAAGGTGTTAAAGATTGTATAAAAAAATGTCACAGAGCAGGTATAAAAGTCGTTATGATTACAGGTGATCATAAAAATACCGCAGCGGCTATAGGAAAAAAATTGGGCCTATTGACAGACGGTCTTGTTATGTCCGGAAATGAACTGGACGCTATGACCGATGAAGAATTGGATTATAAAATCAGTAAGGTACAAGTTTTTGCAAGAACTTCTCCCGAACAGAAATACAGAATAGTAAAGGCTTTTAAACGATTTGGCTACGTTGTAGCCATGGCAGGTGACGGCGTTAACGACGCTCCTGCTATTAAAGAAGCCAACATCGGTATAGCTATGGGAAGCAATGGCAGTGATGTGGCCAAAGACGCCGCATCTATAACTCTTGTTGACGATGATTTCTGTACAATAGTAAAAGCCATCGAGGATGGCAGGACTGTCAACAACAACATAAAAAATTCCATGAGGTATCTGCTGGCAGGTAATCTGGGTGAGATAATTGCTATTGCCCTAGCTTCTACTGTGGGAGGAATTCTTCCTCTTATTTCCATCCAAATACTATGGACGAATTTAATTTCAGAAAGTATTCTGGGCTCTGCTCTAACTACAGAACCATCCAGTGATGATGTGATGAATTCAGCTCCATTGAGAAGGGATGAACCTTTAATCAACAAAAAGCTTGGAGTACAAATTGTCAGAAGAGGTGTTGGAATAGGTTTAACTACTTTTGGAATATTCAAAGGGTCCCTGCTGCTGGGAGCAGGTCTAAATAAAGCTCGAACTTTAGCCTTTTCCAGTTTAATCTGTTCTCAATTTTTAAATCTATATGATTGTAGAGGAAATAAAGCTGCATTGTCTAATAAGTATATAAACATTGGAGTTGCCTCTTCTATAGCTATGTTATTGAGCATAATATATCTGCCGTTTATAAGCCCATATTTTGGTACACAGGCATTGACATTGATGGATTGGGGTGCTGTAGGAGGAATGTGTATGATCAGTAGAATATAACTAAAGACTATATCTGAAAATTATTTATTTCATTTTTAATTCAAAATAAAACAAGATCCTAAAGCTATTTTCGCTTTAGGGTCAAAATTATCAATTGATGTATTATCTAAATTATATCTTTACATATCATACACTAATCAATGGTCTATTGCCTTGTATCCTCCAGCTTCTGCCTCTGCAATGGTTTTAAAATACACCGCATTATTGGCATTTTTCACTTCCTCAGAATAATACGCTTCTCCAGGAAGATAATATATTTTTTTGCCGGTGTCACCTACAATTGTTCCATTACCATTTGCATCTACATATTGGTTTCCACTATTTGTAGTAGTACTTGTATTGGACGTAGAAACATCCTGTATTGGTGTAACATCAATTTCCTGAACGGGAATATCTTGAAATACCGACTGTTTTGCGCTTCTAGGTTCAAGTGCCGTTACCGAACCATTCACAGTTGTATTGGATGTCTTTGCATTAACTGTTTTTGCATTACTTGTTGTTGCATTATATTCTCCAAAAAATATCAGGAAAAATAACCCTAGATATAGAGCAGCACTTATTCCATATCCCAATCCTGCTTGCCATTTTTCTTTAAAAAGTATCGGTTTAACCATAGATATTATAAACAATACCAAGAATATAATCCCTGCAGTATAAAATATCCACTTAATCATAAGAATCTCTCCCTGCTAAGATGATATTATTTATACATATTGTATCATATTTTAAAGAATATTGGCAGTTCCCGTCAATTTACATTAAAAAATTCCTCAGATAGTTCACCTATCCAAGGAATAAAACATTCATTAATTAAAGAACAGTAATATTTTCTGCCTGTGGTCCCTTTTGTCCTTCTCCTACATCATAAGAAACCTTCTGTCCTTCATCAAGTGATTTATAACCATCTGAATTGATTTGAGAAAAGTGTGCAAAAATATCTTTTCCATCTTCTCCTGTAATAAATCCAAATCCTTTGTTTCCATTAAACCATTTAACTGTACCTGTCATAATAAGTACCTCCTAAATTTTATTTCTTAAACTCTTTGTAATAAACCCATCAAATAAAATTTCCATATAAGCGTACATATTATAAACATAAGTACTCATTGAAATATATTTTCATTTAAATTAATTACGATTCATTTAAGTTACTGATTTAGTATATCATACATCATTGCATAAAGCAAATTATTCTTTTCACTTGTCATAAAATAAGCACCTTACACAACAGGCGCTTATTTAACAATAGAATTTATTTTTTGATCACCTGACATTCTTATCTAGTAACACTCAGCATTCCATCATTTTTAGCATCTTTTTGACAATTCATGCACAACATTTTTCCAAACCTTTTGGCACTATAACTTGCTACTTTTTCAGATATAATATTTCCACACTTTTCACAGTGATATTCATTTTGATTTGATTTGCTCCGTGCATTTTCATTATTGTTAATAGCATTTTTACTATCCTTAATAATTGTCTTACTCTGATCACCTATTGATTTTCCTAAAGAATATCTTATTCTGTAATGATTATCTTGAATCTCCAGTTTATTAATTTCTCTGCTTTTACTATATCCTATTGACTTGACTTTAAAGCGTACTCTTGGAGATAGAATTATTTTGCCATCTCTTTCATCAAATTCTCCCTGTTGTAAGTTGATCCATATTAAAGGAGCCGTATAAAGTTCCCTTCCTATTCCAATGTTAAACCCCGCTCTTTTAAAACTGTCACTAGCCTGCCCTTTTTCTTTTTCTGTATGACTTTCAACTCCAACATCCTGTTTTCTGATCCATTGATTCTTTTCACCATCCCATATATCTATATTACAGAACAATCTGCCATTTATAAGTTCATGCGTCCTTCTCCAGCCTGTCACGCCAAAAGTTTCGTCAAGTATTCGCATATCAACTCTTGCATCTTTATACAACAGCAAAATACACGCTGCACCATTTATAGTCTTCTTTAAACTCTGTACCCTTACTTCAATTTCATCTGCATTTAAAAGCCTTATTTGTTTCTCCATAATTACTGCACCTCCTATCTAATACTTAAAGTCGTAGTCTGCTTAATTTCAGCTCCATTTATTTCTATTTCTTTTTTTAAATCTTCTAATATGGCTACTTTGTCCAATTTATCTGGCTGAGGTATTTTATATTTTTCTGGGACAGCTTCTTCATCTATTATATTGACAGCAGGTGCATTTTTTTTAATTGAAAGAGTGAACAGATTACCTTTTATTTTGTTCTTCCTTAAAATCTGCATATGCTCAAATAAATAACCTTTTAAATTAGCTATCTGGTTTCCCACAGCTTTTCTTCTAGCCTGCAATCTTTTTATTTCTTCATCCAGCCCTTTAGAATCAATTTCCCTTGATTTTATAATTTTCGCAATATTTTCAGCTTTAATATCAAACTCTTCATCTATTTTGTTCAAAGACTGCTCTATAGCTTTTTTCGCATCTTCTAATTCCGGATTATCCAATAATTCATCTAAATTTTTATATCTTTTGGATATCTCATACAGTTTTGCCATAATTACACCTCCTCTGCTATTTCTTTAAAGCTATTTATGCAATCATTACAAATAGACAAATTTTCAATTTTATAATAACTATCTCCAACAAAAATACTCTCACCACACACATCACAAGTTGTGAATATCTTAGCTATTGGAGCTTCATATCTATAGTCATAGCAACAATCCGGCAGCATATTTATCACTCCTCTAATAAGATATACTTATTTTTTGTATATCTCTAACTTTATTTTGAATGGTTTTTAATATGCCTATACTTATTTATTTTTTCCATTCATTAAAGCCTGAATTGATATCAGGCCTGCAGTTGAATATTTTATTATTTTTCTTGTATTCCATATTTTGCATATGTTTTTATTTCCAAATTAAAGCTAAAATCAGCATGCTAAAACATTATAAAAATTTGGCCATTAAAATAGACACCCTATTAAAGGATGCCTATTTTAAAATATAATTAAGGGAGATCTAATTAATTAAGTATCTGTTGGTGGTTGCATTTAATTTTATCATGCCCTGCAACCACAGGCACCAATTACACTCATAATTATCTTTAAAGGAGACAATATTTGAAAATAATCTATAATAAACTAAGGGTATATCTCATCTCCTTAGAACACTTATAATTATATAAAGTATTTATTACATCTTAATGTCATATTAATAAACTATTTGTTAACATTATGAAATAAGCACCTGTAACTTAGGTGCTCACTTCATTGTATAATTTTTAAGGAGAACAACTTTTGAAATTATTTAGAATGCCCTCTGGAATAGTTATTATTATACTTGTAAATTATTAACAAGATAAGTATTAAATGTTAACTATTTATTAACTATTTTACTGCAATACGCATACGATAACAAAAACCTATTTCAAATTCACTATTGCCAAATATATCAGTAATTTTTTCTTTAAAAGAAAGTAAAAAAGGCTTAATTTCATCCTTCTCAGCTTTAAGAATAGCTTGAAGTCCCCCCTGACTTAAAGCAAGTGCAATAAATCTCTGCGCATTGCAATTTTCAGAATTCAAGAATACTATTTCTCTTACATATTGAAATTTACCACTATTTTTTATATTTATAAGATGACTATTTTTATCCCATCTTTTAAGGCTATTTTTAATATTGGGATCTGTTAATTCAATCTCCTTTACTTTGTCAAAAAGCTTATTGTATTCAATTTCCGCTTTTAAATCACATACTGGCGGCCAATCACAATCATAGGTTGCAAAAATACCATTCTTCTTCAATATTCTTGATACCTCATTCAACGTAGTTTCTGGATTCATCCAGTGAAATGATTGTGAACACGTAACAACATCTGCAAAGTTATTATCTAATCCAGTATTATCTGAAAACGCAGAAATAAATTCTAAGTTCTTTAAACAATTTGACTTTTTTCTAGCTACACTGATCATGTCGGTACTTGGCTCTAAACCAATAACCCTATCGCTTACATCACTCCAAATTCTTGTAGAAAGTCCTGTACCACACCCTAAATCTACTACAGCAGAAGGTTTTTTACTTAAATATTTCAATATCAATTCTATAACTTTTTCTGGACATTTAGGCCTCGCACTATCATAAATATCAGCAAACCCTTTAAATCTATCTGCATTAAGTTTCAGATTTCCCATATTTAATATTCTTCCTTTCATACTTTAATTAATATAGTATATTATCATAATAGCAATATTATTTGTAAACAATATGCAGAGCAGACATCCGCCGTATAGGGCGCCTACTCTGCAATATAAACACTATTGAAAATATTTCAACTAACATGGCAGCCCCTTATAAGAGACTGCCATACTGCACTATCAGTGCATTGTCAAGCTAGCTGACCTGGTCTTTGACCCCACACTCGCCTGCTGGAATTTTCACTACCCGGATTTACCCTCTCATTACTAATCCTCTCGCATTTATGGCGGCAGGACTTACCTCTAAGCCGCACCGTGCTCATTAAATATTTTATTTAACTTACGTGGATCGTTTCGCCTGCGACTGGCATCGACTTTCAACCACAAACCTAGCCCAACTATTAAATTATACCTTACTTTTTGCTCCAGTCAATACATTAACTTTTTTTGCTCCATTTTTCAGGAGCTCAAAACTACAGCAAAAAACAGTAGCACCAGTGGTTATAACATCATCCACCAACAAAATACTTTTATTTTTAATATGATGGACATCACAGACTTTAAAACTCCCGTACATATTATTCCATCGTTCTTCTCTGCTCAGCCCTATTTGATCCATGGTATCCGTGGTTTTTGTTAAACAATGTACAACAGGCTTTTTAAAATATTTTCCCAAAATTTTTGCCAGATACTCTCCTTGATTATACCCTCTATTTTTAAAAGATTTCTCTGTCATGGGAACATAAGTCAGCACATCAAAGAATATATTGTTACTGCATATGGTATCCTTCATATAAGATGCTATTACATCTCCTGATCTAAAAGAACTCTTATACTTTAATTTTATTATAAGCTCCATCATGACACCCGAATAATATGAGCTGCTGTAACAATCAAATTGACAATTATTTTTTTCAATTTTAAATCCAGTCCTACAAATTTTTATATCCTTTTTACAGACTTCACATATATTTTCATCATCATATACATCCCTTTTGCAGATTACACATTTTTCATCACCACAATATATCAGCCCCAATATACAATCCCACAAAAAAACTAACTTTTCAGTAAACCCATGTCCCATGCTTCTCTATTAAAGTTCCTGGTTATATTTCTAGCCTGTTCCATATCTTCCGTTTCCAAATTGGCCACCATTATAACCTCTCCCTTTACATTCATTTCACCTCTTTTTATACTTCCACATAAGTAAACAAATTTTTTATAGCTGAGATCTGCATTATCAGCAAAATACACCATTATATCTGAATTTTTTGCATTGGCTATAATCTGTCTGAAACTGTCAGTTATCAATATCGAATCCTTCACCTGAAAAAATTTATTCATAGATTTCCTACCGGATTCTTCTTCAATAAAATATATAATATTTTTGCATAAATTTTTACAATAATTATGTATATATGAATAGACATTTGCCACTTTAAATTCATCCGGCACATATATTATGGCTTTTCTCCCTTCACTTAAAGACCATTTTAAATAGTCATATACTACAAATGGTATGTCTTTATTCATGTCAAATCTAGTAAGTATAGTCCTGGGTTCTACTATAGGACCCTCCTTTGAGATAGGCAAAAATAATTCTCTGCCATTTCCAAATATATTTTCTATGGAGTACACAATTACCTTGCCATTTTTATAAATAAGCCTATCAATTAAATTAATTATCTCATATCTGTCATACACCGAAAAACTATTTATGTCATCATATATCACCAATTGGAATTTCTTCTTTAATTTGAGTGCATTATGAAAACTGGATATTTCAAACAAACAATTTACATTGTTTTCTGGCTTTTTTATATAAGCATAATCCCTGAAATCTGTATATTTTTTTATATTTTTTATTATATCAATGTTATTGGGCTCCTCATCCGTAATATAGATTACATTTCTATTTTGTCTGACACAGTTCATAATAATATCTATAAAAAAACTGGAAGAATTGTATGGAACAGAAATAATACTTAAAAACTGCTCTCCAGAACTATCCCATCTCACTATTCCCCTCTCTATTTCCTTTACTTTAGTGATAAAATTCATCTTATTCCACAGTAGCATCTGTTTCACTCTCCATTATATCCATTATTCTGTATTTTAATAACGAATACCTTTCAAAGCTTTTATTATTATTTATCATAAAGCTTAATGCCTTTAAATCTCCTACCAACACTACCATTTGCTTTGCCCTGGTTATAGCAGTATACAATAGATTTCTATTCATGAGCAGAGGTGGACCCATGAATATGGGAAGAATGATTACAGGAAATTCACTTCCCTGGCTTTTATGTATGGTTATTGCGTAGGACAGTTCCAATTCATCTAAATGCATATTATCATATACAACTTTTTTATCCTCGTCAAATACAACCGTCAATGTATTTTTTTCCTCGTCTATACTTTGGATATATCCAAAATCTCCATTAAAAATTCCTATGCCTTCTTCTGGATTTTGTTCTGAAACTCCAGTCCATTTTAAAGTATAATCATTTTTAATCTGCATTACCCTGTCACCTGTCCTAAACACAGTGTTCCCACTCTTCTTTTCTTTCTTTTCCGAAGATTTTGGATTCAAGACCTCCTGAAGTCTTGAATTTAAGTTAGATATCCCCAGAATCCCTTTCCTCATTGGGGACAATATCTGAATATGCTGCATTTTATTCCAGTTTTTATTGAAATTGGGCAATCTTCTATCAATTAATCCTATCAGTGTATCCATTATAGCCGAAGGTTCTCTGCAATTTATGAAATAAAAATCTTTGAGCTTCTTGTTCAAAATAGGCATTTCTCCTGAATTTATCCTATGTGCATTTACTATGATCATACTTTCTTTTGACTGTCTGAATATTTCCTTCAATCTAACTACTTTTATACAGCCGCTGTCTATAAAATCCCTGAGTACATTTCCTGGACCCACTGAAGGAAGCTGCTGTGCATCTCCCACTATTATGAGTCTGGTTCCAACAGAAATAGCCTTTAACAAATTATTCATAAGCATTATGTCTATCATGGAAGCTTCGTCTATAATCACCACATCACATTTAAGTGGTGATTCTTCTCCTCTTGAGAAAAACATGGCCTCTTCATCACTTTCCACTCCCATTTCAAGCAATCTGTGTATGGTCTTAGCCTCTCTTTCAGTAGCTTCCGACATTCTTTTTGCTGCCCTGCCGGTAGGTGCTCCCATTAAAACTTTACAATTTGCTTTTTCAAATAATTGAATTATACAATTGATTATAGTTGTTTTCCCCGTACCTGGTCCTCCGGTTATTATTTCCACACCATTTTTCACCGCTCCTTCTATAGCCTCTTTCTGGGAAGGTGCAAATTTAATATTATTTTTATCTTCAAAGTTTTTAATTTCTTTATTTACATCAAAACCTATATCTTTGTAACTGCTAAAGGCCAAGGTTAAAATTTTTTTTGTCACACTCAATTCGCAATAATAATAGGTTATGGGAAAAACACAGAGTTTATCATCTTGTTTTTCCAGTTTTATTTTCCCATTTATAGAATCCTCATATATATTGACCTCAAGTTCCTCCCTGGTAACTTTAAGTATATCCTCCCCCTCTTTTATAAGTCTGTCTATAGGCATATAAGTGTTCCCCAAACTACAAAACTGATTTACCACATATCTTATCCCACTTTGTATCCTGAAAGAGGAATTCTTTTTTATTCCAAGACTGCCGGCTATCCTGTCAGCTGTTTTAAATCCTATTCCTCCTATCTCCTCTGTAAGTATATACGGATTTTCTTTCACCTTGCCTATAGAATCAGCTCCAAATTTTTTATGTATTTTTACGCATTGATTTGGGGTAACTCCATAAGTCTGTAAAAATATCATTATATTCCTTATTTCATTCTGCCTGGAGTAAGATTCCGCTATCAGCGCTATTTTTTTATCCCCTATACCTTCTATTTCCCTTAGCCTTTTTATGTCATCATCCAATACATGAAGAGTATCTTTTCCAAATTTTTTGACTATTTTTCTGGCAGTAACAGGTCCTATACCCGATATAATTCCCGAAGACAAATATCTCTCTATACCAGTAATAGTATCAGGCACTATTTCCTCAGAAGCTTTAACTTTAAACTGACGCCCGAACTGGGGATGCAGCACCCATTCTCCCATAACCTTTAAATTTTTTCCCTCAGCTATATAGGGTATGCAGCCTACTATAGTCACTGTATTTTCCTTTTCCTTCATTTTAGCAACTACATATCCATTGTCTTTATTTTGAAATATTATATCTTCTATAGTTCCCTGTAAATCCTGCATAGAATCTCTCCTACTTTAATAACATATAAAAAACCTGCAATCTATATCTTTGAATATAATTATAACACATCATTTTAATTTTAAAAAAGCTCTGTATAATTTTTGAATATACAAAGCTTCTAAATGTCTAAATGTATTTTTTTATATCCTCAACTTTATCTAATTTTTCCCAAGGCAAATCTATGTCCGTTCTTCCAAAATGCCCATAAGCTGCAACTTGTCTATATATAGGTCTTCTTAAATTCAAATTTCTTATTATAGCTGCAGGTCTCAAATCAAATACCTTCTTCACTATATCAACTATTTTTCCCTCTGATATTTTCCCTGTACCCAAAGTATCTATAGTTATAGATACAGGTTCTGCTACACCTATGGCATAAGCAAGCTGTATCTCCAATTTATCTGCAACACCTGCAGCAACCAAATTCTTTGCCACCCACCTTGCAGCATAAGCAGCGGATCTGTCAACCTTGGTTGGATCCTTCCCCGAAAATGCACCACCGCCGTGTCTTCCATATCCGCCATAAGTATCAACTATTATTTTTCTTCCAGTAAGACCTGAATCCCCCTGTGGTCCGCCAACCACAAACCTTCCTGTTGGATTTATGAAATATTTTGTATTTTTATCTAAAAATTCGGAAGGAACAATGGGCTTTATGACATTCTCAATTATATCGCTTTCAATTTGTTCTTTAGTTGCCAGCTCGTCATGTTGTGCAGACACTACCACAGTATCAACTCTAACTGGTTTATTGTCATCATATTCTATAGTCACCTGAGTTTTTCCGTCCGGCCTCAAATAGCTTAATGTCTTATCTTTTCTCACCTGGGATAATCTTTTTGCCAATTTATGAGCTAGACTTATGGGCATAGGCATGTATTCAGAAGTTTCATTAGTCGCAAATCCAAACATCATTCCCTGATCCCCTGCCCCTATTGCATCTATTTCCTGCATCTGTCCCTTCTTGGCTTCCAAGGATTTATCCACACCCATTGCTATATCTGATGACTGCTCATCGATTGAGCTCATTACTGCACAGGTATCACAATCAAATCCATATTTTGCTCTGGTATATCCTATCTCCTTTACAGTTTTCCTAACTATTTTAGGAATATCTACATAGCAATTAGTTGATATTTCTCCCATAACCAATATCATACCTGTAGTAGTAGCAGTTTCACATGCTACTCTTCCATAAGGATCCTGTTTCAATATAGCATCCAGGATAGCATCTGAAATTTGATCACACATTTTATCTGGATGTCCCTCTGTAACTGATTCAGATGTAAATAATTTTCTCATTTTCAATACCTCCATACTGTATAAAAATAAAAAAGCCTCTTCAAATAAGAAGAGGTTAAATAATTAACTGCTCTCTTATCTTGCAAATCACCTTGCAGGAATTGGCACCTTGGCAAAACTTCTACTGGTTGCCGGGTTTCATCGGGCCTTTTTCCCTCCACCTCTCTGGATAAGAGCTTTCACTATATGCTTGTAATATTTGTAAAAATCCTTACAAAATAAAAAACACCATACAGTGCTTTTATGGTGGAGGAAGATGGATTCGAACCATCGAAGTCACTGACAACAGATTTACAGTCTGCCCCCTTTGGCCACTCGGGAATTCCTCCACATTTGGTGCTGGCAGTAAGCTTCGAACTCACGACCTACTGATTACAAGTCAGTTGCTCTACCTGCTGAGCTATGCCAGCTTATTTTGTTATAAAATAATGGTGGGCACAACAGGGCTCGAACCTGTGACCCTCTGCTTGTAAGGCAGATGCTCTCCCAGCTGAGCTATGCGCCCACAATATTTGGTGGAGGAAGATGGATTCGAACCATCGAAGTCACTGACAACAGATTTACAGTCTGCCCCCTTTGGCCGCTCGGGAATTCCTCCACATTTGGTGCTGGCAGTAAGCTTCGAACTCACGACCTACTGATTACAAGTCAGTTGCTCTACCAACTGAGCTATGCCAGCTTACCTGCCTGTATAAATTTACATTGTAGTAAAAAACAAAGGCGTTTAACGTAGTTTAGTATACATTTTCGTACAATTATTTTCAAATTTCATATCCCAGCAAAATATAATATTAAATGCTCATTACTCAAGTTATCTCATTATTACTTCTAAAATCATATACCTATGATTTAGGCCTAATATTTTACATAACTCCGTCATATAGATTATATATAGTGTTCTCTGTGAATATTGTCCACATATACTGCTACTGCATGCATAAAAGAAGGTGAATGTATTGACTAAAATAAGATCCAATTATAAAAATCCGCTGGCATACTATGATCTAGCCCATTTTTTAAAAGATCACATAGACAAAAATACTATTATCGTATGTATTGGAACAGACAGATACATAGGAGACTGCCTGGGCCCTTTGGTAGGCACTATGCTAAAGTGTAAGCATTTCCCTCTACCAGTCTACGGTACCATCTCAGAACCAATACACGCTCTAAACATTGAAAGTAAGTTGAATGAAATAAAATTACTTCATCCACACAATAACATTATAGGTATCGATGCGTGTCTAGGTGATTTCGAAGCCATTGGAGAAATACAGGCAAGAGATTTTCCCGTTCATCCTGGAAAGGGAGTGGGTAAATCTCTACCCAACGTAGGAGATTCTTCAATAATAGGCATAGTCGATTCAAATAATAATGAAGGTATATTTAGCAATAGCAGTAATATACGCTTAAATCTAATTTTAAACATGGCAGAAGTGATACTTTATTCACTAATTCACTCATATTACCTTTACTATAATAAAATCTTGTTGTAATATATGAATTTTACTTCTTTGTTTAATCTATTAAAGTTATATCATCACCTGTAAAAATAACTTCCATTTTATCCAAATACTCAAGAACTTTTCCTGTACCTAAAGCCACACATGATATTGGATCTTCTGCTACATAAACAGGTACATGCGTTACTTCCTGTATTAGATCACTTAATCCATTTAGTAAAGCTCCTCCCCCAGTCATCACAATACCTTTTTCAGCTATATCGGCAGATAGCTCTGGAGGAGTTTTTTCCAATACTGCTTTGGCTGTATCTGCTATAGAATTTACAGTTTCCTGTAAGGCCATTCTCATTTCCTTAGATGATACTTCCATATTTTTGGGGAGCCCTGTAATTAGATCTCTTCCTCTTATTTCCATGGTGACCAATTCACTCTTTTCAAAGGCAGACCCTATGTTTATCTTTAGATCTTCTGAAGTTCTCTCACCAATCATCAATTTATGTTCTTTTCTAATATATTTCATTATGGCTTCATCAAACCTATCTCCTGCCACTTTAATAGAAGCTCTCACCACTATTCCACCTAGTGAAATTATGGCTACATCAGTAGTTCCCCCTCCTATATCTATCACCATACTGCCACTTGCCTTGGTTATATCGATTCCAGCACCTATAGCTGCTGCTAGAGGTTCTTCAATCAAGAACACCTTCTTTGCACCTGCATTTTTAGCTGCATCAATTACAGCTCTCTTTTCAACTTCAGTGGCCTCGCAGGGTATACAAATTACTATTCTCGGGGCTGACATTCTCTTTTTTCCACAAGCTTTTTCTATAAAATACTTCAACATCTTTTCTGTTACATCATAGTCGGATATAACTCCATCTTTTAATGGACGAATGGCAACAATATTACCCGGCGTTCTACCTATCATCTGCCATGCTTCTTCTCCCACAGCCAGTACTCTATTTTTAATTTTATCTATGGCAACAACTGAAGGCTCTTTTAAAATTACCCCTTTGCCTTTGATATAAACAAGCACTGTAGCTGTACCCAAGTCTATTCCCATATCAGTTCCTATATTAAAAAACATCCCTTTTTTCACTCCTAATCTGACTTGCTTTTCATAATAAAATGTAAATCCATTTACTATAATTATCATATCATATTTCTAATTATAATGGGAATGTTTTTAACCTTCAATAGCTTTATATTTCATTTTGGTAGCCTTTCCACCTCTTATATGTCTCTCTGCTTTATTATAATCCAATATACTCTTGGCCTCTTGTGCAACCTGTGGATTTATTTTAGGTAATCTTTCAGTCATATCTTTGTGTATGGTACTTTTGCTGACTCCAAAAACCTTAGCAGTTTTTCTTATGGTTGCCTTAGAACCTATTATATATTTTGCAACTTCCAAAACTCTCTCTTCAATATAATCCTTCAAATTCATTCAACTCCTTTATATAAATATCAGCTAGTAATCAAAACTCTCTATGATAAAATATCTACAGATACTTTTTTCTTTAATTTAAAAAATTTAACATCTACTTGTCCCCCCATATATAAATATGCCCCTTTATACCTTAAAATTCATTGTATATGGGCCATCTCTCCATATAATTTGGAGAAATGGCTAAATATTAGTATTTTATATACTTGCCTGGATCAGCAAATTCTTTTCCCTTTATAACAGCAAAATGCAAATGGTTCCCATATTTTTCATAGGCTGATCTCAATGTGGTTTTACCAACTATTCCTATAACCGTACCCTTTTTCACAATTTTACCCACGCTTACTTTCACATTGGGATCTAAATTAGAATAAACGGTTTTCAACCCATTCTGATGATCTAAAATAATCTCTACTCCATCTTGTGTTGCAGTATTTACCGCTTCCACTTTCCCGTCCATTGCTGCAAATACCGGTTTTCCCAAATCTGTTTGTATATCATATCCTAAATTAGGTCTGTATGTTCCTGTCGAATCCCAATATACAGGATCCTCTGAAAACCCTCTGGCAATAACTCCTTCTACTGGTTTCTGAAATGAAGTACTCATTGAATTAGATACCTCTTTTGAAGTTTCCTTTTGGGCATTTGCATTTGCTTGACCTGCCTTTTTAACTTGAAGGGCATTATCATAACTTGTAGAAGAATTTTTATCCGCTTTTGCAGTTTGCTTAACCTGCTTTTGTTCTATAGCTTCATTCCTCTGTTTCTGCAATTCGGCACTTTGATTTTTGTTATTTCTTGCAGTCAGCAGCGCAACTGTTGCTACTATACATAAACAAATAAATAATATTACGTAAAAACCCTCCTTTTTAAAAAAGTTAGCTGCTTTATTTGAAAATTTTTTGTCCATATGAACACCTCCTTTTTGTAGTTTGTCCAGAGGCTAACAAAAAATACATATTTTATCAATTTTTTTCTAAAATTTTCATAAAAAAAAATAAGATGAATTTTTTCATCTTACTTCGATATTATAAATTCCTTATCTTAAAAACGAAGTTACTTTCTTTAAACTTATACCTGTATAATAGTGACTTAATATTTGTACATAAGTTTTTCCATCTTCAGCCATGGCATTGGCTCCCCATTGACTCATACCCACCCTATGTCCATATCCCAGGCATTGAATATAAACTTGATCCTTAAAATATATAGTAAAATTTGCCGAATTCAATCCCATAACGGATCTAAACTTAGTCCCGGATATAGTAACCGATCCAAGTTTAATTTCTTTAACAGCTCCTCCTTCTGTCCTATCTCCAATATTCACCTGTGCAGTAAGATTTGCTGCACTGAGTCCAGAATTAGGATAATAGGAATTAACTCTGTCCACAAAATTTTCATAGGTTAATTTAATAGATGTCTTATATTTTTTTGCACTTTCTTCCCCTGGGCTTTCTACACTCTTTAAATAACCTTCTCCATTTTTGAATACATCTTCACTGTTCTCTGTTTTTCCTCCACTTACCGCAAAATAATAAGGTTCCATAACCAATTTGCCCTTATAGGATAGTACTTGTCCTGAGGTGGCTTTTACAGCTTGCTCCATCTTGTTCCAGTATTCTTCAGCTTTTTCCTTGGGCCATGCCTTCATTCTATCCTCTTTGCTTTGAAAAACCTGGCATTCAACAGTATCACATACGTCAGCACCTGTATTGCTTTTATATTTTTTGCCTCCGTACGCTTCCATATGGGCAGCTCCAAAAGTTCTTGCAGCCACAGCTTGAGCTTTAAGTGCTTCTTCTGGGAATTCTGCAGGCATTTCCCCCGCTACTACCCCAAGTACATACTCATCCAGATCCATTTCTTTTATCTTCTTTTCTTTAGTCATATAAATCTTTATTTTTGCCGAATTTTCACTGCTGTTTTTAAATATTATATTCTTTGATTTTACTATAAATTCCGACAGACCGTTCCCACTACTCTGTCCTCCCACCATGATCAATGAAAGTATGATTATAAAAGTCATGCCCATAAACACCAGTATGATAAATTTTTTTAAAAAGTTCATAATACGCTCCTGTTGTTCTTCACCTATTGGGTATTTGATAACATACTATATTTTTATTATAAATATATATAAAATATTCCAAACTTCAGACATATTATAAACTGCAGGGCATACTCCTCAAACGGTCAAATCGTTTAGGCTCCATATGAATCCTAAAAATCACTGGATTCTCTCAATATCGGCACCTAACCCCTTAAGCTTTTTTTCGATATCTACATATCCTCTGTCTACATGATATATATCCATGACTTCTGTTTCACCTTCTGCAGCCAGGCCACATAGTATAAGGGCGGCACCAGCCCTTAGATCCGTTGCCTTCACCTCTGCTCCCGTGAGCTTATCAACGCCTTCTATAACAGCACTTCTTCCATCTATTTTTATGTTTGCTCCCATTCTTTTCATCTCAACTACGTGCATAAATCTATTTTCAAAAATAGTTTCAGTTATTATACTTGTTCCTCTAACTGTACATAATAACCCAGTCATTTGAGATTGCATATCCGTAGGAAATCCTGGGTAAGGCATAGTTTTAATGTCTATAGGATTTAGATCTCTATTTCCGTCTACAATTAAACTGTTTCCCTGAACTTTTATATACACTCCTGCTTCAGTGAGTTTAGCAATTATAGGCTTCAAATGTTCCTCATTTATACCATTTATTTTTATTTTGCTCCTGGTTATGGAAGCGGCAACCATAAAAGTTCCAGCTTCTATTCTGTCACATATGGGTTTATGGATGCTCCCCTTTAGATCTTTAACTCCTATTATATGAATGGTACCGGAACCTGCCCCTGTAATTCTGGCACCCATACTGTTCAAAAATTTAGCTAAATCTTTTATTTCCGGTTCTTCCGCTGCATTTTCTATTATGGTTTCCCCTTCAGCCATAACTGCTGCCATCATTATATTCTCTGTGGCTCCGACAGACGGAAAATCCAAATATATCTTATTGCCTACAAGCTTCTTAGCACGAGCTTCCACATATCCATGACCTATATTCACCTCTGCTCCAAGAGCACTAAATCCTTTAAGATGCAGATCTATGGGTCTCGTTCCAATATTGCAGCCTCCCGGAAGGGACAATTTAAATCTGCCAAATCTGGATATCATGGGACCCATTATTAAAAATGAAGCCCTCATCTTTTTTACCAATTCACTACAAGAATCACAGTCTTTTACATTAGAAGTATCTATTATAATTCTATTTGTACTTTTATCAATACTTATATCTGCAAATATACTTCTCAATATATCACTTATTACAAAAACATCTTCAAGCATAGGAACTTCTTCTATTATGCACTTGTCTCCACTTAAAATGCACGCTGCTATAATAGGCAGTACAGAATTCTTAGCAGTACTGATGTTTACCTCTCCATGCAGTTTATTTCCTCCTCTAACTACTATTTTACTCATAGTGTTCCTCCATTCTATATACTTGTTGATATGTTAATCATTTTGTAATGATATATTAGTATGTTGTCATTATTTCTGGTGTTCCCATAATTATATAGGTACCGCTTGAATGTTTTACAACGGAATAATTAAAATCCACTAAGCTTCCATCACTCTGAATTGGATCAAACATATGAGTATTTACAGTGGAACTATATCCTCCGTTTAAAGATACAGTTTTCATATCAGATGCACCTATACTATTTAAGATATATTTCACTTTATTATTTACATCTGCAACACTTCTCATTGCCATCTTAGCTTTAACATATTGATAGTATTTAAATTCTTCTGAAGGTGGAAGACACCCTTTTACCATAGACTTTAAATTATGCAAATCATAATGATCACTTTTCTCAACAATATTCACAGTTATAACATTTTTGTTTTCATATTTAATACTATCTATGTAACCATCTATGTTGCTTCCGCTAAATTTCAGGTAGTAACCATCTTTATTTTTTGAAATCTTTCCCACTATTCTCTTATATTTAAGCAATTTTTGAAATACACCGTTTACCGCTTTTTCACCCGGCGAATAGCTATTAAAAACTACCATGACACCACATTCTTGAACAGCAGCATAAGTGTCATTCAATATGTATTCAAATAGATCAACATTTTTCTCACTTAAAATGGTTTCCTTAGATTTATTTAAATGATCTACAGTACTTCCATAAGCTTCTGTATAATACTGAAAAAAAAATATGCACAGCAGCAAGCAAATAAATATTTTTATCTTTTTCATATAAGCCAGCACTACGAAATACTTGCAGTGCCTCCCCCCTTTCTTTTCTCCTTAAACATTATGGACAACTTTCCTGTTAATATTCAAAAAAATAAAAATTCCATGGGAGGACTTTATCTGGATGCCGACAAACTTATCCAATGAATAAACCACACTTGAAGCTAAGAATCACTTGATACTAATATATAAATTCACATAACAAAAGGTGCATATTTCCACATAAAAAAGCGCTGTCAAATTTCATTCACCCAATGAATTTGACAGCGCTTTTTAATTTGTACGTATTATCCTTGCTGCTTTAGATTAATTCTAGCCAACGCTCTGGCCAACGCCAGTTCTGCTCTTTGTACATCAATTCCGTCCTTATTGCTGGTCAGTCTCTTTTCAGCTCTATCCCTGGCCTCTTCTGCTCTCCTTATATCTATCTCTTCAGGCCATTCACAAACATCACATAAAATTCTTAATTCATTTTCTTTAACTTCTAGCACTCCAACAGATGTAAATGCCTTTAACTCTTTATTATCTTTTTGAACAATTACTGTATCAGCAGGCTTTAAAGTGGTTATCAAAGGCATATGATCAGGAAGAATTGTTATGCCACCTAAAGTACTCTCCGTTATAACTTTTATCACTTCTCCCTGATAAAATTCCCTGTCAGGAGTAAGTACAGTTAATTTCAACACTTTTGACATATTAATCTCCTTTAATCCTGTGCCATATTCTTAGCAGCTTCAACAACTGAATCAATAGTGCCTTTAAATAGAAAAGCTGCCTCCGGCAAATCGTCATATTTACCTTCAAGTATCTCTTTAAATCCCCTTATTGTTTCTTTTATAGGCACATACTCTCCCTTGTAGCCTGTAAATTGTTCTGCTACAGTAAATGGTTGTGACAAAAATCTCTGTATTCTTCTGGCCCTTACAACCACTAATCTGTCCTCTTCTGACAATTCGTCCACACCAAGTATAGCTATGATATCCTGAAGTTCGCTGTATCTTTCAAGTATATTTTTAACATCAGAAGCTACTTTATAATGTTCTTCTCCCACAATTCTAGGATCTAAAATTCTAGATGTAGATGCCAGTGGATCAACTGCTGGATAAATTCCAAGTTCTGATATAGATCTTGAAAGAACCGTAGTAGCATCAAGATGCGTAAAAGTAGTTGCCGGTGCCGGGTCGGTTAAATCATCTGCAGGAACATATACAGCCTGAACGGACGTAATAGAACCCTGCTTTGTAGATGTTATTCTTTCCTGAAGAGCACCCATCTCTGTGGCAAGTGTTGGCTGGTATCCAACGGCACTAGGTATTCTTCCAAGAAGTGCAGAAACTTCTGAACCTGCCTGAGTAAATCTGAATATATTATCTATAAACAAGAGCACATCCTGCCCCTGATCTCTGAAATACTCCGCCATGGTGAGGCCCGTAAGTGCGACTCTCATTCTTGCTCCAGGTGGCTCATTCATCTGTCCAAATACCAATGCAGTCTTATTTATAACTCCAGAGTCCTGCATTTCATAATATAAATCATTTCCTTCTCTTGTTCTTTCACCAACACCAGTAAACACAGACAATCCACCATGCTCCTTGGCTATATTGTTTATAAGTTCTTGAATAATAACTGTTTTACCAACACCTGCTCCTCCAAATAACCCTATCTTTCCGCCTCTCTGATATGGTGCAATAAGATCTATAACCTTAATACCAGTCTCAAACATCTCAGGTTTTACAGATTGATCTTCAAAACTTGGAGCTATTCTGTGAATCGGATAATACTTATCCGATTTTATTTCTCCCTTTTCATCAATAGGCTGACCCAGCATGTTAAAAAGTCTTCCCAACACCTGATCTCCTACTGGTACAGATATAGGTGAACCAGTATCTACGGCATCCATACCCCTAGTCAGTCCATCTGTACTCTCCATAGATATGGTTCTCACTATATCGTCTCCCAGATGCTGGGCAACTTCCGTAATAACTTTTCTATTTCCCGATTTTATATCTATGGCATTATATATATTAGGGAGGTTTTCTGTATCAAATTTTATATCTACTACAGGCCCTATAACCTGAACAACTTTGCCTATATTTGGCATTAATGTCCCTCCTTACTTCAGAGCTTCTGCTCCTCCAACTATTTCAGTTATTTCTTGTGTTATGGCACTCTGCCTTGCTCTATTGTATTTAAGATTCAAATCATTCAGCAGTTCATTGGCATTTTTAGTGGCCCCATCCATTGCTGTCATTCTGGAAGCCTGTTCGCTAACCTTTGAATTTATCATACAATTAAGTATTTTCTGCTTTAAATGCAAGTTCACTACATCATCCATCATCTCATCTGCAGATGGCTCAAATTTTACAATGAAATTTCTTTTTTCAGTTTTTTTACCTTCCAGTGGAAGTAATTTTTCAATAACTACATTTTGTTTTACAGTGGAAATAAATCTGGTATACACTATATTAACTTCTCCAACCTTACCACTTTTATAAAGTTCCAATGCCTTATAAGCTATGGTACCTGACTCCTCTATGGTAGGTATATCCGGAATATCTACATATTCCGACTCCGTAGTATATCCAAACCTTTTAAAATACATCCTGCCCTTTTGACCTACAGCTATCAAAAGACAATTATCCCTCTCTTTTGATACAACAGCATCTGTCTCATTTACAACATTAGCATTGAACCCTCCACACAATCCAGTATCAGAATTCAAAGCTATATAGAGTTTTTTGCTGGATTTATTACCATTTATATAAATATTATTTCTCTCAGCTTCTAAAACAAATTCATTTACGATAGAACTAAAAAATTCACAATATTTATTATTTGCCTCAAGTTTTTTTCTAACTTTTCTAAGCTTAGAGGTGGCAATAAGTCCCATGGCTTTTGTTATCTTTTGGGTACTGGTTATTGATTTAATTCTTCTCTTAATTGTAACAAGTCCTGCCCCTGCCATATTTCACCTCCCGCAGAATACACACACTACTCTGCTAAAAATATTTTTTTGAATTCTTCTATAGCATTTCCGAGTTTGTCGCTCAATTCAGCGGATAAAATCTTCTTTTCAAGAATTTCCTTCTCAATTTCACTGTGATGAGTATCCATGTAATCAAGGAACTCTTCTTCAAACTGGGAGATCTTCTCAACAGGCACATCCATTATATAATTTCTTGAAGCAGCAAACAGTATTATTACCTGCTTTTCTACAGGCATTGGTCTGTACTGAGGCTGCTTTAATATTTCTGTTAATCTTTTACCCTTTTCGAGCCTTCTCTTCGACTCTTTATCCAAATCAGAACCAAAT
The DNA here is from genome assembly GCF_002995845.1 of Clostridium luticellarii. GTDB lineage: Bacteria > Bacillota > Clostridia > Clostridiales > Clostridiaceae > Clostridium_B > Clostridium_B luticellarii. The sequence goes on from NZ_PVXP01000007.1 coordinate 71,807, forward strand.
TGTGCAAATGAAGCCAATTCTCTATACTGTGCCAAATCTATTCTCAATGTACCAGCTACCTGCTTCATAGCCTTTATCTGTGCATTACCACCAACTCTGGATACAGATATTCCTGCATTTATTGCCGGTCTTTGACCTGCATAAAAAAGTTCCGTCTCCAGGAATATCTGACCATCTGTTATTGAAATAACATTAGTCGGTATATATGCAGTAACATCTCCTGCCATGGTTTCTATTATAGGAAGTGCTGTAAGCGAACCTCCTCCAAGCTTGTCGGAAAGCTTAGCAGCCCTTTCCAGGAGTCTTGAATGCAGATAGAATACATCTCCCGGATAGGCTTCTCTTCCTGGCGGTCTTCGAAGTAATAATGACATTTCTCTATAGGCAACAGCATGTTTAGACAAATCATCATAAACTATGAGTACATCTTTGCCCTTATTCATAAAATACTCACCCATAGAACATCCGGCATAAGGTGCTATATATTGAAGCGGTGCTGACTCCGATGCAGATGCAGATACAACTATTGTATAATCCATTGCACCAGTTTCCATAAGATCATTTACTATATGGGCCACTGTAGATTGCTTCTGACCTATAGCTACATATATGCATATTACATCTTTTCCCTTTTGATTTATTATAGTGTCCATGACGATAGCAGTTTTTCCTGTCTGTCTGTCTCCTATTATTAATTCTCTTTGTCCTTTTCCAATTGGTATTATGGAATCTATAGCCTTTATTCCAGTCTGAAGCGGCTCCTTAACAGACTGTCTGGTTATAACTCCCGGTGCAACTAAATCCACCGGTCTGGTTTCCTTTGTATTAACAGGACCTTTCCCGTCAATAGGCTGACCAAGCGAGTTTACTACTCTTCCCATAAGTTCTTCACCCACAGGAACTTCCACAACCTTACCTGTCCTTTTAACCGTATCTCCTTCTTTTATTCCCTCTTCGGAACCTAAAAGAACACAACCTACATTATCCTGTTCAAGATTTAGAGCCATACCATAGACATCCTTGGGGAACTCTAAAAGTTCACCGGACATACATTGATTAAGGCCATAAACTCTGGCGATACCATCGCCAATCTGAATTATCGTACCTGAATCAACCGTCTCTATTTTCTTTTCATATTTCTGTATTTCATTTTTTATAATTGAAGTTATCTCTTCAGGTTTTACATTCATAGGCTCACCTCTGTTCTCCCTTAAGCATTATTTTTTTCATCTCAGAAAGTTTTGATTTTATAGTACCATCAATAACTTCATTATCCACATCCACGTAAACTCCGCCAATTATGCTCGGATCTATTTCCTCCTCAATCAAAACTTTTTTATTAAATTTTCTTTCTAATTTCTGAGTTAGATCTTTTCTCTCATTGTCTTCTAAAGGAATAACTGTTTTTACCTTTGCAATAACAGTATTATGTTTTTTCAGATATATGTCTTGCATTTCCTTAAGTTTTGAACCAAGTTGATTAATTCTTCCTTTTTCTATAAGTACTAAAAGAAATGAAAGAATATCTTCATCCACTTTATCCTTAAATATCTCTGTAAACATCTTTTTCTTTTCAGATGTACTTACCTCAGGATGCTTTACAATCTCCACAAATTCAGCATCACTGTTTATCACATCTACAATCTGTTTCAATTCTTTCAGGTATTCTTTTACTTTTCCCTTTTCCTCTGCTATTTTGTAAAGTGCAAGGGCATATCTTCTATCTAAATATTCATACATAATTAGATACCTACCTTAGCTATAAAGTCCTCAATAAGTTTCCTATGCTGTTTTTCATCAATGGAACCTTCTAAAGCTTTTGCAGACACCAGCATTGCTAAATCAACCACTTGATTTTTTATATCTGCCTGGACTTTCTCCTTCTGCCTTTCCGCTTCAACTTTTGCTCTATCTAATATAAGCTGCGCTTCTTTGTGAGCATCACCTAGTATATCTTCTGAAACTCTTTCAGCCTTATTTTTATAATCTTCAACAATATTCCTGCCCTGTTTTTTAGAATTTCTCAACAATTCATCATGTTGAGCCACTAATTGCTGTGATTTCTTTTCGTTCTCATTAGCATTTCTAATTTTGGAGTTGATTTCCTCCTGCCTGGTAGTAATTGTAGAGTTTACAGGTGCAAAGAAGAAATGTTTCAAAATTAAATACAAAACAATAAAATTGATTATTGTTATAATAACTGTAGTCAAATTAATTTCCATACTACGCTTCACTCCTCCCCTCTAGAATTATATGTAAACTGGTGAGGTATATATATGATCAGACTCTAAACACTAAAATAAGGGCTATCAATAATGAATAGATAGCTGTTACCTCTGATAAAGCAGCACTTACAAAGAAAGTACTGAGTATCTTACCACTTGCCTCCGGCTGCCTTGATACACCTTCAACAGCCTTTGCTGCAGCATTACCAACACCAATACCTCCTCCTAGACACCCTATAGCAGCTAAACCTGCACCTATTGCTGCCATACCTGATATGAATGTATTTGCATCTAAATTCATAATAAAAAATCCTCCTTAAAATAAATATTAAACCTAAAATAATTATTCTTCAGCTATAACCTTTATGTTCATTATGGTGAGCATAACAAACACAATCATCTGTATTGAACCATCAAACAGATCAAAAAAAGCATGGAAAGGAACCGGTACCAGTACCCGTGAAAACCATGAGCCCTTGTACAACATCCCAATAATTACGGCACCTGCTGTTAAATTACCAAACAGTCGTAGACTAAGTGAAACCGGCAGAACTACTCTTTCCACAATATTAAGTGGCAATAATGGAACTGCAGGTTTAGCATAGGCACCCAAATAACGTCCAACTCCATTTTTCTTAATAGCATTGTATTGAACCAAGAAAAAAGTTATAAGTGCGAGTCCTGTTGTCACGCTTAAATCTTCCGTGGGAGCTCTCATTCCTACTACAACAGGTGCAATATTCATAACTAAAATGTATATTGCAAGAGTTCCTACATAAGGTATATATGACGAATATTCTTTTCCCATGTTATCGTCTACCAAATTTTGTATTGATCCTACAATAATTTCAATTACAGTTTGCTTTTTATCTGGTATTTTTTTCATACCACTAGTGAAAATTTTTGCAAGAACAGCTAGAATTACGATAATAACCCACTGAACTAAAACACTGGAAGTTATCGGAATTTTAAGCGAACCCAGATGTATTAGGAACAATGGCGAAAAACCTTCCACTTCATCACATCCCTTCTCATGTTACATTATCACGATTATTTTCTATAACTGAATATATATATACTCCCAATAAATGAGATGTATAACCAAATAAATATGCAATAACATTATTCTTATTGTAAATAAAAATAGAATATCCTATACCTGCTGCAACAACAATCCTTACAATAAAACATATAATATACAGCGATCCAGATGAATTGGGAAGCTTCTTAAATATCATTCCACCTATCAGACTATTTAAAATAAAATTAAAGATTGCTATAAACATGCCAATTAATATAAACAATCCATAGTTCTTAAAGGATAACTGAACTATAGAAGCTACTGCAACAGCAAATGCTAAATTAACGGCAGATACTTTCTTTACCATATCCAAAATATGTTTATCCATTGAGCTCCCTCACATAGAACTAGATTACTAAAATTATATACCTTAAAAATATAATCTAAAAGTTTTATTTTCCCGCCTAATTAACGATTTTTAGTTATTTTCCATCATTTTATATAATTTTATCTTATATTTACTTATTAAATCTACAATTCTTTTAATTTATAATATATTTTTAATTAAATTAACGTTTATTTTCAAAGACATATAATATTATTATAAAAAATATGAGGAAATATATTTTAAAAAATTATTTTCAATAATATATTTCCTCATATTGTATTAACTGTATTATTGGAAGATATGAAATTATCTTTCCACTATTATGGCAGTTCCCATTCCACCGCCTATGCACAATGTAGCAAGACCTCTTTTCACATCTCTTCTCTTCATTTCATAAAGGAGAGTAGTGAGTATCCTTGCACCTGAACATCCTACTGGATGACCAAGAGCTATTGCTCCACCGTTTACATTGACCTTGCTCATATCAAATTTTAGATCTTTGGCTACAGCTATACTTTGAGCTGCAAATGCTTCATTTGCTTCTATCAAATCTAAATCCTCTACTTTTAAATTAGCTTTTTCCAAGGCTATTTTAGTTGCATAGAACGGACCATACCCCATTATCTCAGGAGCCAATCCCCTTGTACCATAGGAAACGATTTTAGCAAGAGGCTCTATTCCCAGCTCTTTTGCTTTATCTGCACTCATTATAACCAGCGCTGATGCTGCATCATTTATTCCCGAAGCATTTCCTGCCGTAACCGTTCCATCTTTTTTAAATGCCGGTTTCAATTTTGACAGGGATTGAACTGTAGTTCCAAACCTAGGGAATTCATCTGTATCAAAAACTATTTCTCTTTTTTTTCTGTCTTTTATGACTATTGGCACTATTTCATCTTTGAATTTTCCTGATTTTATAGCTGCTTCTGCCTTTTGCTGAGATGATGCTGAAAATTCATCCTGCTCTTCCCTTGTTATGTGCCATTGGTCAGCTATGTTCTCTGCAGTAATTCCCATATGATAATTGTTAAATGCGTCAAACAATCCATCTCTCAGCATAGAATCCACTAGTTTTCCATCGCCCATTCTCTCTCCCCATCTGACATTTGGCAGCAAATAAGGAGCGGCCGACATATTTTCCATTCCTCCAGCCACAACTACATCATCGTCTCCAAGTTTTATAAACTGAGCTGCCATACTAACTGCCCTAAGTCCTGAACCGCAGAGTTTATTCAGAGTAAATGATGGAACCTCTACAGGAATACCTGCATATACAGCAGCTTGTCTTGCTGGGCTCTGACCAAGACCTGCTTGTAATACATTTCCCATTATGACTTCATCCACAAGCTCAGGTTTGATATTTGCCCTTTTTACTGCTTCTTTTATAACTGCAGTACCTAATTCAACCGCAGAAACATTTTTCAGTGTCCCTCCAAATTTTCCTATAGCAGTTCTTACAGCACTTACAATAACTACATCCCTCATAACCCATCCTCCTAATTAAATCATCTCTTTTTAATTTACAAAGTATTCAGTCATCATCTTTATTATACTAGTAAATTAAAATTTTATCAATATTTTTTGTTAAAAAAAACACAAACATTCTAATTTGGATGAGAAATGCTGTAATTAATTTCTAAATTAATATGTCAAAATACTGTAAAATAGCTGCCGTTATTCTTTTAGATGCCCTGCCGTCTCCATATGGATTTATAGATCTGCTCATCATATTGTACTCATCTGAATTCAATATGAGTTCATTTGCCATTTTAACTATATTGTCTTTATCCGTACCTGCAAGCTTCACCGTCCCGGCTTTTATGGCTTCCGGTCTTTCAGTCACACTTCTAAGTACCAGTACTGGTTTCCCGAGATGAGGTGCTTCTTCCTGAAGTCCTCCCGAATCAGTCATAACCATATAACACCTATTCATCAAATTATGGGTCTCCTTTGTATCTAGAGGAGGAAGCAGATGTACCCTGGAAACTCCTCCAAGTATTTTATATACCATATCCTTTACTATTGGATTTAAATGTACAAGATAAATAAGTTCTACTTCAGCATTGTCCTGAACAATTTTTTTAAGAGCTTTGCAGATATTTTCAATTCCACTGCCCCAGTTTTCTCTTCTATGAGCAGTTACCATTATGACCTTTTTGTGGTCATAGTCTATTTTATTTAACTCATTATTGTTAAATACATAACCTTTCTCCACTGTAAAATTCATAGCATCTATAACCGTATTGCCTGTAACAAATATCCTATCTTCAGGAACTCCCTCTCTGAGGAGATTATTTTTAGAGCCTGAAGTAGGTGCAAAATGCAGGTCTGCTATAGCTCCAGTAAGTTTCCTGTTCATTTCCTCGGGAAAGGGAAAGTATTTGTCATAGGTTCTGAGACCCGCTTCCACATGTCCTACTGTTATTTTCTTATAAAAAGCAGCCAATGCTCCTGCAAAAGTAGTAGTGGTATCGCCATGAACAATTACCAGATCTGGTTTTTCCTCCTCAAATATATCTTCCAGTCCATGGAGAACCCTGGTGGTTATTCCTGTTAATGTCTGCTTACTTTTCATTATGTTAAGATCAAAATCAGGTTTAATTTTAAAAAGCTCCAGAACCTGATCGAGCATTTGTCTGTGCTGGGCTGTAACACAAACTTTATTCTCTATATTTTCTATTTTCTCAAGTTCTTTAATTAATGGGGCCATTTTTATTGCTTCAGGCCTTGTACCAAATATTGTAATACTTTTGATTTTTTTCATACAAAATCCTCCATTTTAATCTCTATGTTTAAAAAAGCCAGCTTTCCAGGCTGTTAAAACTAAAATAACCATAACTATAATCAACAGCGAATAAGAACTCTGTACATTTATCTCCATAGCTATTATGGAAAAACTCCCCAGCACTGCACTTATAATATACATTATTAAAACAGCCTGTTTCTGAGTGAGTCCCATATCAAGAAGTCTATGATGTAAATGTCCCCTGTCAGCCTGCATAATAGGTTTCCCGTTTATCTTCCTTCTTATCATGGCAAATAAGGTATCATATATCGGTATACCCAGCGCGAGAATTGGAACTGCTATAGAAAAAGCTGCTGCTGATTTTACAGCTCCCTCAATGGATATAGCTGCAAGTAAAAACCCCAATAATTGTGCTCCTGTATCACCCATGAATATAGATGCCGGATTAAAATTATAGGGAAGAAATCCAGCTATGGCTCCTGACAATATAATTGTGAGTATGGCAGCTTCATTTCTCCCATTCAACAGAGCTATGATGAAAATAGTTACGGAGGATATAAAGGCAATTCCTGCGGCCAATCCATCCAACCCATCTATTAAGTTTAGTGCATTGGTAATTCCAATTACCCAGATCAGCGTCAGTGGAATTGACATTATGCCTAAATTCACAAATTGATATAATCCGCTAAATGGATTGGTAATCAATACTATCTTGACTCCATAAATTATGAGAATTAAAGCAGCTGCCAATTGAAACAATAATTTACACCAGGGCTTTATATTTAATTTATCATCTAAAAATCCACCTATCACTATTATAGTAGAACCCAATATAAGTCCAATTTCGGAATTTGTAAGTTTACCTGCTTTTAAAAGTAAAGTGACTACAAAAGAAATATATATGGCCATTCCGCCTAAAAGTGGTATAGGCTTAGTATGTACTCTTCTATTATCCTTAGGAACATCCATAATCTGCAGCTTTACAGCCCATTTTCTAACAACTGGTGTAATAACAGCCGAAAGTACTGCTGAAACTAATAAAAATAGATATAATTTATTCATGACAACCTTCCTTAACCGTGTCTTTTGTTCTATCGGATATTATATTATTCTGCTCTTTTTAAACATATTAATTCAATTTGCTGTGCTTTTTGGAACCAATTTATTTCCGGTTTATAATCTTCCGAATATACAACTCTTTTAATTCCACAGGTAATTATCAGCTTCTGACATTCCGGACAAGGCATGTGGGTGACATACAGTGTGGAATTTTCTCTCTCCTCCGGTGCTACTTCAAGCAGACAATTTACTTCTGCATGAATTGTTCTTATACAGTGATTATTTTTAAGATAACATCCTACATCATCACAATGTTCTAATCCTTTAGGACTTCCATTGTAGCCAGTTCCTTTTATTCTTCTATTTTTAACAAGAACTGCTCCTACATGTAGTCTAGGGCATGTACTTCTTTCTGCAACTTTAAATGCTATATCCATAAAATAAGTATCCCAATCTTTTCTCATCGACAAATATCTCCTTGTTTCATAAGAATATATTATATATTATAAACTATTGAATAATATTTTAAAACAATTGCTGCTGCTTTTTAGACGGAATCTTCCTCAATATGCAAAAGCCCACTTATTTACAGTGGGCCGTATTACGATATTTGTCCAGTAAACTAAAAAGTCTATTATTATTTTGTTCCATACAGTCTATCTCCAGCATCGCCAAGACCTGGCACTATATATCCATTTTCATTCAATTTTTCATCTACAGCTGCAGTATACATATGTATATCAGGATGAGCCTTCATAACCGCTTTAATTCCTTCTCTTGCAGCTATCAAACACATAAGCTTTATATTCTTGGCACCTTTTCTCTTCAACATAGCTATTGCATCTATAGCTGACCCGCCTGTGGCAAGCATAGGATCAGTTACAATTATTTCTCTTTCTCCTATATCCTGAGGCAATTTGCAAAAATATTCTACAGGCTTCAATGTGGTTTCATCCCTGTAAAGTCCTATATGACCTACTCTGGCCGTAGGTATAATTTTCAATACTCCGCTTACCATTCCAAGTCCTGCTCTCAATATAGGTATTACTGCCACCTTTTTACCGGAAAGCATCCTGCACGTAGTCTTTGCTATAGGTGTTTCTATTTCTATATCTTCGGTCTGAAAACTTCTAGTCACTTCATAAGCCATAAGCATGGCTACTTCCTCTACCAGTTCCCTAAAATCCTTAGAACCTGTATTTTTGTCCCTTATCAGAGCCAATTTGTGCAGTACAAGTGGATGAGTTATTTGTGTTACGTTATCCATTTAAATTCCTCCAATTTATCAGTAGACAACTAAAAATCTACAGTTATGCTATGCATTATATTTTTTTTCTATCTCAGTAATTTTATCTATTCTTCTTTGGTGTCTGTCTCCCTGAAATTCAGCAGATAAAAATGTTTTCACTATGTCAATTGCAAGTCCTGGACCTATTACTCTCTGTCCCATTGTAAGTATATTTGCATTGTTGTGCTCTCTACTTGCACGAGCACTGAAAGTATCTCCGCAAAGTGCCGCTCTTATTCCAGGTACTTTGTTGGCAGCAATGCCTATTCCAATACCAGTGCCACATATGAGTATACCGAGTTCATAACTTTTATCCGCAACTTTTTCTGCAACCTTTAATGCATAATCAGGGTAATCACAGGAATCTTCAGAAAAAGTTCCAAAATCCTCGAACTCTATTCCTTCATCCTGTAAATATTCTATCACTACCTTTTTCAATGGAAATCCTGCATGATCACTACCTAAAGCAATTTTCATAAAAATACCTCCAAAACATATCATTATTTTGTATTAATGTCATATACCCCATATATACAAGGCTTATTCAGATGGACTCTTCCGGAGCATACGCCCGCAAAAAAAGAAGATAACAACATCTAATTAATGCCCATATCTTCCTTTAATTTATTCAACAGCAATGAAATACTGTTTTCCAGCTGGCCGTAGGTATGTTCATATTCCTCTACACTTTTTCCAAAAGGATCCTCTATATCTTCCATCAAAGACACAAATTCATTTAAAGTGTATATTCTGTCCCTAAATTCAGGAAATTTATTCTTCAGCACATTTCTTATATAAGAAGTCATAGCCAGAACAACTATGGAATTTTGAACCATATATCTTTCTACCTGAACGGCTTTCCTATTACTTATATCCACATTTATATTCTTTTTTACAACCAGCGAAGAGTTTCTGGAAGCTATACTGTTATAAGATACCATTATACCTGCAGAAAAAGCTCTTATATCTGATCCACCGCTCATGGAATTAAATATAGCTTCTGCCATGCAGCTTCTACAGGTATTACCTGTACAAACGAACAGTATACTTTTCATAAATAAATCCCTCCAAAGCCAAAAGCAGCCATATAGAAAACGGAATACACCTTACACCCTCGTAATATCAAAACCAGCAGATTTACTCAGCCTATTCATTATAGCCACCCCTATGCCCTTTTCTTCAAAGGCTTCAGATAATATAATATCTACATTTTTATCATCAAAACTCCTGAGTGTCTCAAATAAATTTTTAGATATGCTAGGCATGTTATTTCTGCTTCCAAGAGACATTACCAATCCTTTGTTATAAAAATTCTTTGTTTCATCTGTAGCAATTATTCCTACTAATTTGTTTTCGTCTATATAATTTTGCACCATTTCATTGATTTTTTCAATAGTTTTTTTTAAATCTCCACATACTATTTTTACCGGTGCCTTTGGTGCATAATGTCTGTACTTCATTCCAGGTGCTTTGGGCTTTATATTTTTATCCGGTTTTTTCATAACTGCAGGATCAATATATACTTCTCCGTCTATCTCTCTCAGCATCTCAAGAGTTATACCTCCAGGTCTCAATACACAAGTAGGTGTTACAGTACAATCTATTACCGTAGATTCCACTCCTACCTGGCACATCTCCCCTCCAAGTATAAAATCAACTTTTCCATCCAGATCCTCTATACATCTTTCCACATCCGTAGGGCTTGGACGTCCGGATATATTTGCGGAAGGTGCCGCAATGGGTACTCCTGATTTTTTAATAAGTTCTCTAGCTATTACATTGGACGGCATTCTGATTCCAACACTGGGGAGAGATGCACTTGTAATATCCGGTATGATAGATGATTTAGGAAGAATTACAGTCATGGGGCCAGGCCAGAACCTTTCCATAAATTTATAGGCTATATCAGGTACATCATGTGCCAAAGTTTCTATCTGCTTTATATCCCATATATGTACAATTAAAGGATTATCTTGAGGTCGTCCTTTAGCTTGAAATATTTTTTTTACTGCCCCCGGATCAAGAGCATTGGCTCCAAGTCCATAAACAGTTTCCGTGGGAAAAGCTACAAGTCCACCTTCTCTTATTATCTTTGCAGCTTCCTCTATGGTGTCTTCATTCAAATTTTTTTCATCAACCATCTCTATTTTTGTATTCATTTAACAACAAACCACCTTTTGTATTTAAATCCCGAATTTGTATGCTATAGGTTATAAAAATTTACAATACTTGTACTATTATAAGTCCCAAAATAATGCCGCAGAGGGTACCCATGGTACTCGTTACACCTTCCCATAGTTTTGAAGATTCCGGTATCATCTCTCCGCACACTACATACAGCATTATACCTGACGCTACAGCAAGGCATGCCCCCAATACATTTTGAGAAATATTAGCTATATAGGTACCTGCAAAAGTTCCCAAAGCAGTGGGGAAAGCTGTAATAAATGCATAAAATAGTATTTTGGGCACTTTCACTTTAGATGCCACAAGAGGTGCCGATACGGCAATTCCCTCTGGTATATCGTGAATTGCAATTATAATACTCATTTTCATCCCAAGGGTACTGCCTGCCGCAAATCCACATCCCATAATTATCCCTTCGGGAAAATTATGAATCATAAGCCCCAATGACGCCATAAACGCCATTTTCAAATGTTTATTATTGCTGTTTATGTCCACCTTTGTATCAATTATAGCAATAATTATAATGCCCAAAACTGCAAACATTATAGTAAGAGCAAAACTCCACTTTTCAATGGACTGGGGAATTAAATCAAATACCACTACAGAAAGCATTATTCCCCCTGCAAATCCTATTATGAATCCCAGTAATTTATTGGAAGGATCTTTAACTGCCACTCCCAGGGATGCTCCTATCATAGTCCCTGTAAGAGATACCAAACTTCCTATTGTCACTATGTAGATCAAATTTGTACTCAAAAAACCACCTTGTATTTATTATTTATACTCCATATTTATTTTGAAATTTTATAATATATGAATTATATTTCTATTTTTATTTTTTAAGGTGTAATTTTCTGAGTTCTGTCTATAATATTTTATTTTTTCTATAGAAGTCTCGGTGAAATAAGCATATACACAGCTTTTATATACCGTATCCAGAAATGGATATTTGTTCAGCTCACCCCGTCTTATTATGGTATAATAAAAATTCTCCTCAGGCCGCAGAATTTTCAATTTATTATATTCACGCGCAACATAGGCATGTCTTTTTAGAAATCCCTTGTGTACAAGTATCATTCTGTCACTTCTGAATTTAGATGTTGAAAGAATAATAATTCTAAACTCACCCTCATCTGCATTTTTCTGCTCATAGTTTTCTACATGTACCAGTACAATCTTATCACATATTATATTTATGCTGCCACCTTTTATTCCCACATTTACCTTTAATTTATATCCATCATGTTTGAAGTTCAGGGATGCATTGTCAACTCTTATGATAGCAGCTAAAAAAATGAGTGCTTCCAATACTATGAGATAAGTTATATAAAATGTATAAAATTTACTTGTTAAAAAAAGATATCCCGGAAGCATAAAAAAAATAAGGCCTATAGAAAGCATAAATATCTTATAATATCTCTTCTGCTTTCTAATAGCTTTATCTATATTCATACCTTCCCGTTAGACGGAGTTTAACGGTTATTTCAACTCCTTTCCTATCAAAGTTTATACTATGACAATATTATTATAAACATCTCACGCATTAGCTGCTCCAAGAGCCTGCATTTTTTTCGCCTGTTCCGAAGTTATAAGAGCATCGATTATCTCATCTATATCTCCATCTAAAAATGCGTCCAGCTTATACAATGTCATACCTATTCTATGATCCGTAACTCTCCCCTGAGGATAGTTATAAGTTCTTATTCTTTCGCTTCTATCACCTGTTCCAACCTGACTTTTTCTGTCTTCCGCTATGGTTGCATTTCTCTCAGCCTCTGCCCTCTCATAAAGCCTTGACTTTAGAACTTTCATAGCCTTTTCCTTATTTTTAAGCTGAGATTTTTCATCCTGACAGGATACTACAAGGCCTGTGGGAAGGTGGGTAATTCTTACCGCAGAATCCGTAGTATTGACACATTGTCCGCCATGACCTGATGCTCTAAATACATCTATTCTTATATCATTTGGGTTTACCACTATATCTACATCGTCTACTTCCGGAAGTACAGCCACTGTGGCAGTAGAAGTATGAATCCTTCCGCTGGATTCCGTATCCGGTACTCTTTGAACCCTGTGAGTACCACTTTCATATTTCAATCTGCTGTAAGCTCCCTTCCCTTTCACCATAAATACAATTTCCTTAAATCCACCTATATCTGTGGCATTTAAACTTATGGTTTCTATTTTCCATCCTTTACGTTCCGCATATCTGGTATACATTCTCGTTAGATTTGCTGCAAATAGAGCCGCCTCTTCTCCTCCTGCTCCTCCTCTAATTTCTACAAAAACATTTTTATCATCATTTGGATCCCTGGGAATAAGAAGTATTTTCAATTCATTCTCAATTCTATTTATACATTCTGTAAGATTTTTTATTTCCTCCTGCTCCATATCCTTCATTTCTCTATCTGTTTCTGTTTTAAGCATTTCTCTATTATCTTCTAAATCCTGTACATCTTTTTTGTATTCTCTATATTTTGTAACTATTTCTTCCATCTCAGCATGTTCCTTGCACAGCTTTTGCCACTCTTTTTGATTTTCCATAACTGCTGGATCGCTTATCTTAATGGATAATTCCTCATATTTATTTTCTATGAAATTAAGTCTTTCTAACATAATTTTTATCACTCCGTATAAATATTTTCACAATATATCATTATATCATAAAATTTTTACTTATAACAACAAAACTGAAAAACAGTATAAATTACTTGTAAAATTTCATATTAAGGAATGGGTTCCAACCACTGCACTAATCACCCTGTCTTTTCCTGATAGATCTTTTATACAACATATATTTTCAAATCCACTTTCTCTTAATATACTGCTTACGCTGTCTCTTTCATCATCTCCTATTTCAAGCATAATTACTCCATCATCCTCCAAGACCTTCAAACTCTCCACTGCAATCCTTCTGTAAAACTCAAGTCCGTCTTCTCCTCCACAGAGAGCTTCATAGGGCTCATAGTTCTTCACATCATCCATCAATGTATCTATCATACTTATTTTTATATATGGAGGATTTGATACAACCATATTAAATTTCATCTCATTTTCAATAAAATACTGAAGCAGGTCACTTTTTATCACCTGAACTCTTTCCTGCAGTAAAAATCTCCTCATATTTTCAGCTGTAACCTGAAGAGCTGTAGGAGATATATCAGAACATTTTACATCTACATAATCTATAAATTTGGCTATAGACAATCCAATTGCTCCTGTGCCGCAGCACAGATCACATATATCAGAAAAATTACTGCGTTCTATTTCCTTCAAGGCACATTCAACCAGTATCTCAGTATCCGGCCTGGGTATTAACACACCTGGTCTTACCTTGAAATTCAATCCCATAAATTCACATTCTCCCAATATGTATTTTACAGGCATTTTTTTCTCTCTCAATTTCAAATATCCATAATAATTTTCTGCCTCTTCTTCAGTGATCTCATAGTCACCGTTTATAAAAAGAAATAATCTGTCTTTATTTATAGCTTTTCCTAAAAGAAGCTGTACATCTAGAATATAGCTGTTTATTTTTTGCTTCTTTAAAAGTTCATATCCATATTTTAAAAGTTCATTTATCTTATTTCCCATAAAAGACTCTCTACTTTCATTGAATTTGACTCATTGTACTCTTGCATGCTTCCAGCTGTACTCCTTCTTTATCCACATTTACTATACCTTTTATCTGCCCATCTTCGCTGTACTGGCTTTTTTCATTTTCACCTTCTATTCCTTCCGCATACTTCAATGCTACAATAGCCACTTCCAGCTGACTGTAATCAGGCTCTCTAGTAGTCAGCTTTTGGAGCATGAGGCCAGGATACGATAAAGCCCTTGATAAAAATCCACTGCTCTTACCCATCCATTTTATGAGTTCATATGTGATTCCAGATACTAAGGGCAGTAAAATTATTCTGCACAAAATTCTCTGCCAAATATTTCCCCAGCCGGTCAGTGAAAAGAGTATTATACTAACTATCATCACCAAAAACAAAAAATTCGTACCGCACCTTGGATGAAATCTGCTGAATTTCTCAGCATTTTCCGGGGTCAGCTCACACTCATTTTCATAACAAAATATAGTTTTGTGCTCGGCACCGTGATATTGAAATACCCTGTTTATATCAGCCATTTTTCCTATTAAAAATATATACAGCAAAAATATAGTTACTCTTATTACACCTTCGATTATATTAAGTGCTATAGAACCATATATTCCTAATTTTTTAAATACATTTGCTGCAAAAGTTGGAAATATGAAAAACAACAAAACCGCTATACCTAAAGATACTGTAAAAGTTATGCCCATAAGCACAGCGTCACTTTTTTCCTTGAATACATTTTTGAACCAATTATCAAATTTAGTGGGTTCTTCATCCTCTTGAAAAAAAGATGCCGAATAATTCAAAGTATTTATACCTATAATCAATGATTCTATTAGAGATACAAATCCCCTTATAATAGGCAGACCTAAAAACTTTATTCTTTTGCTGTAAGGCACATTTTGCTCTCTGTTAACTGCAATTTCACCACCGGACTTTCTAACTGCAGTAGCTATGCCGTGCATTCCTCTCATCATAACCCCTTCTATTACAGCCTGGCCTCCAACAGATGTTTTCCTTGACATTGTATTCACCTCTCACCACAATCTATTTTACATTCAAAATGTAATTTAACCGCATTTACTTTTCAACTTCCAATCTAAATTTTTATACAATCAAATATATTCTAACAGAGGTACTGTATATATTAAAGTATAGATTTGATTTTTACAATATTATCTGACATTTTTTAATTCATTCTTTAATTGACTTAGCAGTATGGCTGTGCTATAATACAGAAGTTAAAATTAGAGTTTTGTCATTTAAACTTGAAAGAGGTGAACAATATGAAAAAAGGCATACATCCAGAATACTATCATGATGCGGTAGTCAAGTGTGCATGTGGAAACACTTTTACAACTGGTTCAACAAAGAAAGAGTTAAAAGTGGAAATATGTTCTAAATGCCATCCTTTCTTCACTGGTAAGCAGAAAATTCTTGATGCTGGTGGAAGAGTTGATAGATTCTTAAAGAAATTTAATTTGAAAAATGAAGAATAATAAGATGTAAAATTTTTCTCATTTTATCATAGAACCTGTCTTTTTAATTCAAAAGGCAGGTTCTTGTTTTAATGTTTATCCACTGATTTATTCAATTCCATTTTACTTGCAATATTCATAAATTCTATATTGTTCTTAGTCTTTGCCAGTAAATTTATCAATTGCTCAGTAATATTCTGACTATTATTATCATCATATAACACTTTTCTTATATTAAATGCAGTTTCTTTTTCCAACTGGCTTTCAAAAAGCAAATCCTCTCTCCTTGTACCAGATCTATATACATCTATGGCAGGGAATATCCTTCTCTCTTGAAGTTTTCTATTCAAATGCACTTCCATATTTCCAGTACCTTTAAATTCTTCAAATATCATATCATCCATCCTGCTTCCAGTTTCAATTAAGGCAGTAGCAAGTATAGTTAAACTTCCTCCCTCTTCTATATTTCTAGCTGCGCCAAAAAACTTCTTCGGCATTATAAGCGCTCCTGGATCCAACCCACCTGAAAGAGTTCTGCCTGTTGGCGTTATGGTCAGATTATATGCTCTGGAAAGCCTGGTTATACTATCTAGAAGTATTACTACGTCCTGGCCTTGCTCCACCATTCTTTTGGTTCTCTCAAGTACCATATAGGCAACCTTAGTGTGATGCTCTGGTTCCTCGTCAAAAGTAGAATAAATCACTTCTCCATTTATAGATCTTTGCATGTCAGTAACTTCTTCTGGTCTTTCATCTATGAGCAAAACTATAAGTTTTATTTCCGGGTGATTTTTTGAAATACTCTGGGCTATTTTTTTTAGAAGAGTAGTTTTACCTGCTTTAGGTGGGGCAACTATAATTCCTCTCTGTCCTTTCCCTATAGGTGATATTATATCCATAAGCCTGGTAGATAAATTTGAACTTTGAGTTTCCAACCTTAATCTCTGATTGGGATATATAGGGGTGAGTGTTTCAAAAGGTTTTCTTCCAACTGCTCTTTCTGGATTCTCCCCGTTCACCTTTTGAACATATAGTAACGCTTTAAACTTTTCTCCCTCTTTGGGGATTCTAACTTTACCGCATACCTCATCCCCAGTTTTCAAATTAAACCTTCTTATTTGGGATGGGGATACATATATATCATCGGGACCCGTCAAATAATTTTTACCTCTTAAAAAACCATAATTATTATTTTCAATTATCTCAAGTACTCCCCTTGCACTATCCGATTCATTTATCATTTCCTTTAGCTTTTCTCTTTTTTCGTCACTACTTGTTTTATGATCCTGTAATTTGGATTCATGTTCTCTATTATCCAGTGTCTTCACCCTGTGCTCCAATTCTCCATGCTTGTTTTGTTCTTCTTTTTTAGGACTTATCTTTTCCCTAATTATAACACCATCTTTTTTTATACAAGCTGGAGAAACTTTTTTTATCTGTTCAATTAATTCTGCTTTTTTATATTTATATATATTCTTTATTTCCAAAGTCTTTGCAATATCCTTTAATTTTGCAACTGTCATATTGTCTATATCTTTATTGTTCAAAAAGTAACACCTCACAATTATTTAATTTTACATTACAACATGATTCCGGGAAATTTATTAAAATAAAATTGAAAATACAAATGAAAATACATATTTATGAATAAAGAATTCGTAATATAGAAAGGTTACACTCTACAATACATTATACCCCTTTTTTATATTTCAATCTACATTATTTTATTTTATAACAATTACAAAACATCATAAAAATTCACACAAGTGCATGCATTTTTTCCTGTATTTCATTATGTCTTGAAATTCTACTTTTTATCACATCATAATTTCCTATGTATAATATTGGAAATCCCAACATCTCACAGCCTCCAATTACAACAGCTTTTTTAATAAGCTCATTGATGCTGTATCTATAATAATGGATATCCCCGCAGAGTCCACATTTAACTCCCACAAGAAGTATTTTACTGTTTACAAAACTTATTTTCAGAGATGGAAAACTTTCATTTATATCATTTATATCAAATATGGAGAAATTTTTGATATCATATTTTTCTCTCGAATTTTTAACAGCAATACTTATATTTGTTTCAAATATCACAAGGCTCAACTCCCATAAATATTCATCTTAAATTTCACAATCAATTAAAATCCACATATTATATTTCTATAAATATCCCCAAAATCCTTCACAATATTATTTTATTTTTTCTCTATCCATTGCCATTCAATTCACGGCCACAATACATAAAAAACAGATTATTTAAAGAGCAAGGTGTAAATATCAAATCTTCATTATTTGATATTCACACCTTGAATTTTAAATGTGGTTTGGGATCTAAACTTTGATATTTGAATATACTTCTAATTTAGACTAAGAATCACTTGAACTGAAATTCAAAGATGCTTTTATGAAATCTCTAAAAAGAGGATGAGGTCTATTAGGTCTTGATTTTAATTCCGGGTGAAATTGCACACCCACAAACCAAGGATGATCTTTTATTTCGACAATTTCCACTAATCTGGAATCTGGACTCATTCCTGAAAGCACCAACCCTGATTCCTCCAATTTACTTCTATAAAAATTATTAAACTCATATCTATGTCTGTGTCTCTCATATATAACTTCTTGTCCATAAGCTTCAAAAGATTTGCTTTCATTTAAAAGCTTGCATGGATATTTACCCAACCTCATGGTACCACCTTTTTCATCTATATTTTTCTGATCGGGCATTAAATCTATAACAGGATATTTAGTATCAGGATCTATCTCTGAACTGTGAGCTCCTTTATATCCAAGTACATCTCTTGCAAATTCTATTACAGCACACTGCATTCCCAAGCATATTCCAAAAAAAGGCACTTTATTTTTTCTAGCCCACCCGGCAGACAATATTTTCCCTTCTATTCCCCTGTCTCCAAACCCTCCTGGAATCAGGATACCATCTGCATCCTTCAAGTAACCTTCTATATTTTCTTCATTAACATCTTCAGAATTTATCCACTTTATATTAACTTTTGCTCCATTTGCATATCCCCCATGGCTTAATGCCTCAACTACGGATATATATGCATCATGAAGTTCTACATATTTTCCAACCAAAGCTATGGTTACGCTCTTTGATAATTTTTTTATCCTTCCCACCATCTCAATCCACTCACTATTGTCTATCTCATTGCTTTTCAGTTTTAATTTTTTACATACCAGTTCATCCAATCCCTCTTTATGCAGCATTAATGGTACCTCATACAAATTTTCTGCATCTAGATTTTGGATCACATAATCTCTTTCAACATTACAGAATAATCCTATTTTTTCTTTTAGTTCATTAGAAATCAATTTTTCCGAACGGCACACTATTATATCCGGCTGTATTCCAATACTTCTCAATTCCTTAACTGAATGTTGGGTAGGTTTAGTTTTCAATTCTCCTGATTTCTTTAGATAGGGAAGCAAAGTAACATGTATAAAGCATACATTTTCTATACCTACATCATATTTTATCTGTCTTATCGCTTCTAAAAAAGGAAGTGACTCTATATCTCCCACGGTTCCTCCGATTTCAGTTATAATTACATCAATGTCTTTTTCTTCCGCCACTCTGTACACCCTGGATTTTATCTCATTTGTTATATGTGGAATTACTTGAACTGTACTTCCCAGATATTCTCCTTTTCTTTCCTTTGATATAACCGACCAATATATTTTCCCGGTAGTTACATTATTGTTTTTACTTAAATTTTCATCTATAAATCTCTCATAATGTCCTAAATCCAGGTCTGTTTCTGCTCCATCGTCTGTAACAAAAACTTCTCCATGCTGATAAGGACTCATAGTCCCTGGATCCACATTTATGTATGGATCAAATTTTTGAATTGAAACTTTAAGTCCTCTATTTTTCAAAAGTCGTCCTAATGAAGCTGCTGTTATCCCTTTTCCCAATGAAGATACTACTCCTCCAGTTACAAATATATATTTTGTATTCATAAATTCCTGCTTTTAAAAGCAGTGTCACCCCCTGTTTTTTATCCTGGTAAAATCTGAATTGTATATTTTTTAAATAAATTATTTGAAAAAAGCAT
>NZ_PVXP01000008.1 GCF_002995845.1 Clostridium luticellarii
TAATAAGTTCATATAATTAAGTGGGGGTGAAATTTATGAAATTTAGGGTAATATTCCTAAGTAAAAGACATATTTACTTTTTATTGTTGTTATTGTTAATTATATTTCTATCTATAATTTTCATATCGTCCAGAAGTTCTTCTCCTTCATTTAACACTATTTCCAGCAGCAGAAAAATAAAAGCAGATCTCAATGGAGACGGAAATAATGATATATTGTATATTGTTCGAAACGGAAATAACTATTTGATAAAAGCTACCATAGACAGCAAAACTTTCAATTTAAGCACCAGTAAAAATTCTCCTGTAATACAGAGCTATTCGCCCTATTGGCCTCTGAGAATAACTCTTATGGACATATCCAGAAATAAAGTTCCTGAAATATTCATACAGGGTTCAGTGGAGAATAAATCTGTTCAGCGTATTTTTATGTACAATGGTACTGATTTTAAAAACATTATGTCAAATTCCAGCAACATACTTGGATTTATGGACTGCAAGAACAACAAAACTCCGAAGATCATCTCAGGCAATCTGGGAAAAAATTCTATATATCTCTCCAATTACATATTTTTAAACAACAAGCTTAAAAATTATAATTATGAATACAACAGTACATTTATGGGTCAGGATACCATTTATTCATTTGTAAAGCTTGTAGAAGGACTCCCTGAGAGCGAACCCTACAAGCCTAAGGATATATTTTCACCTAACATATCCAAGGAAAATCTAGCTCTGATAGGTAACTTGACAGGGGAAAATAATTCCTATCTATTTCAGGACGGCTTTTTCATGGAAAATAATTATGATAAAGATGGTAATGTTTCCGAGATATCCTGGTTCTTGAATTTTAAAGGCATTTCCAGAGCGGATAAAAATATGATAAAAAATTATACATTGAATCTGATTCTAACACGGGATAACAGCAGCACTAAAAATTATCTTTTCAAAATCACCTCAATGTATAGAAGCAGATAAAAAAGGGACCGTATAAGCGGTCCCAAGGGGGATGGGGGGTTATCACATCAAACAATATTTTATGTTATTTGATGCTAGGGAGAATTTTATCCGGCGGCATACTATTTCCAACACTTACAGTTGGGATATACAATCGTAAGCCTCTGGATACGCTTTTCCAAGATATAACGGAGAAAAATACTGCCTTCCGACAGACTCCCGTGCATCCTAGAATCACTTTATATCTCCCAATTACATTTATTATATTATCCTAATAAAGATAAATTATTCATATAAATTGAAATTTTTAATATTTTTTATACAATTCCTCTAATTCCAATTTTATATTTTTTCTCAATTTTTCAGGTTCAATTACCTCCGCATTTCTTCCAAAACCCATTACCCACTCTTTTACATCTTCAACATCATCCACATAAAAACTGAGAAGTACATTTCCATTTTCCAATTCAGCTACATTCTGATTTACAGTCCATTGTACCTCCTTTATAAAGCTGGATATATTTCTATTAAATTTTACTACTACCTTTATATTGCCCTCCATAAATAATTCCCAATGATCCCGCAGGTAATCTTTCAGTGAAAAGTTGTGAGGTCTGATATAGATATCACTGCTCACCTCTAAACTTTTTATTCTATTCAATTTAAAACTTTCCACGTCATCTTTCATATGACAATATCCTATTATGTACCAGTCTCCCTGTTTGAATATCAAGTTATATGGATCTACTTTTCTCATAGTCAGGTTGCTCTTATTTATTGAAAAATAATTTATATTCAAACTTCGGCCTTTATTCATAGAATAATTCACCTTGGATATTTTATTTTCTAAATTTTCCGTATTACCTATGTAATCCATCGAAAAATTTCCTGTATCATCAATATCATTTAAGTCCATTTTTGAATTTACACAGACATTTTTTATTTTATAAACTGCACTTTTAAGCTCTCTTTCATATACAAATTCATTTTGTGTTGTAAGCATTTCCGAGGCCATAAGAAGCGCTGTAAGTTCTTCTTTAGTTAAATCAACAGGTTTCATATAAAAATTTTTATCTATATAGAACCCGCCATATCTTCCCTTTTTAGTATAAACGGGTATATTAGCCTTATTCAAGCTACTTATATATCTATATACGGTTTTCTTATCAACTCCTAAGGTCTGAGCCAATTCCGATGCAGTAGTCAATCCTTTATACTGTATTATCATTATCATTTCTAATAAATTAGAAATTTTGGACATACTTTTTACCCCCAGTACAAATTTATAGTGATATTCACTTATATCGTTATTTTTCATGACTTTTTTAGTACAATTTTATATGAAATTAAATCATCATACTAACCCATAATGCTTTTGCATATATACACACTCATTTTTGTATCAAATTTATACCTTCTGAATAATATATAGTATAAATCCATTTATGACATGTATATAAATATAATTTACAAATTCTATTTAAAAAACAGGAAACATTAAAAAATGAGGTGAATATAAATGTCAAAACACCATCGAAATTATAACAATGGTTTCAATATAGCTGATATTTTAAATAATATAGATATACCCCAGCTTCTATCAATAATATCTTCATTGGGCGGTAACAGAAATTTTTCCAATGATCAGCTTGGATCTCTCATGGATAATCTGAATTCCTCCAAAGGATCCCAGAATACTTCTGCATTCAACGATTCCAATATAAAATCACAACTAGCAGCATTAGAGGATAGGTTATCAAAAATAGAAAGTGGGGGGACTATAAAAGAAGATCTGCTTCAGGCAATAAAAGAACTGAAAAATTCACCTGATGCGGCTAAGATATTAAATGAATATATAAACTCTAACGATTCCCGTAAAAACACACATAGGTGATAAATAAAATTACATTTAAAAAACACTATCAAAATTGTAGTTTCATTTTAATTCTGATAGTGTTTTTTAACTTATGAAGCTTAACTTAATTTTTGTAACAGCAGTGCCGCTATGGTTATAGAATTAAATACACAGTGGTTGAATACTGCATACCAATACCCCTTTTTATTCATCAAATAGCAATTATACAAGCCAATCCACAGTATTATTGGAAATGCATCAAGGCTAAAATGAATTATAGCAAATAAAAGACTGCTAAGAAAGGCTGCTAAATAAATTCCCACTTTTTTTGCAAATATCTTTTCAAATATAAGCCACCTAAATACAAACTCCTCCAGCACAGGTGCAAATATTATCACTATAGGGATCATTATCAAAAACTTTTCCAGAGGCATATTCGCCATATGTGTGACTATCTCCTGTTGTTTTAATTCCACTCTAAAATTGGAAAGTATTACATTCTCAACTGCAGATATGAAAAAGGATGCCAGATAGAATATAAATACCATTTTCAGAGCTTCAGGAATTTTAAAATTTTCAAAACTGAATCTGTAAGATTCATCTGTGTGTTTTATATACCATAAATTAATAATCACAAAAATAAACGGTATAAAATTTTCTGTAAATATGGAAAGTGCTATGTAAAATACACTGATAAGAATCAAGACTGCACTATTTCGCTTACTCTGCCTCCAGAACCTGGCAAACACCAAAAGTGGCGGTAGATAAACAATTACAAAGACCAGAATATTTTTTATAATATCAAATCCAAACATTATCAATTCTCTCCTTGTCACTTTTGATCCCACAGCTGCTGCTATCCCTGTCAAACCGACCTCCATAAATACAGTAAAACTCAACTCTAGGAAATAAAATCAAGCATGGAATCCAGAGTATTCCAGATTTCTTCTTTACCCTGTTTATTTAAAGCAGAAAAAGTCAATATTCTATCATCCTTTTCCAATTTCAAAGTATCCCTTATGATTTTTAAATTACCGTACAATTTATTTTTAGAAACTTTATCAATTTTAGTTGCCACTATAATGATTTTATAATCATAGTGCTTTATCCACTTATACATAGTTATGTCATCAGCGGTTGGTTTATGTCTGCAATCTAAAATAAGGACTATTACCTTAAGCTGTTCTCTATCATGAAGATATTCTTCTACTATGTTTCCCCAGCTTTCTATTTCTCTTTTAGAAACTTTAGCATAGCCGTAACCGGGTAAATCTACAAAATAGAATTGCCTGTTTATCAAAAAAAAGTTGATTAATCTAGTCTTGCCTGGAGTACTGCTGACTTTAACTAAGTTCTTTCTATTTACAAGTGAATTTATAAGGGAGGATTTTCCCACATTGGATCTTCCAACAAAAGCTATTTCCTCCCTGTTGTCTCTGGGGTACTGACTTGCATGAACTGCTGAAGTTATAAATTCTGATTGTTTTATTTCCATAAATAATATCACCTAATCTCTGTTTAAAAGCGAATTTTTTAATACCACATCTATATTGTCCGCCAATATATATTTCATTTTATTTTTAACTGTATTCGGAATTTTCAACAGATCCTTTTTATTTTTTTCAGGAATTATAACCGTATCTATACCAGCCCTATAAGCTGCCAGGCTCTTTTCTTTCAGCCCTCCTATAGGAAGTACTCTTCCCGTCAAAGTTATCTCACCTGTCATAGCCACATTGTGCTTTATCTTTCTCTTACTCAGAGCAGATATCATGGCTGTTACCATGGTCACTCCCGCCGAAGGTCCATCCTTGGGTACTGCACCTTCCGGAACATGTATATGCATATCATAATCTTTATAAAAACTGCTTTCAATACCGTACTTGTGTGAATTGGCTCTGATATAACTGTACCCGGCTCTAGCAGATTCCTGCATCACATCTCCCAGCTGGCCTGTCAATTGCAGTTTACCATTTCCAGGCATAATAGTTGCCTCTATAGGCAGGGTATCTCCTCCATATCCTGTCCATGCCATTCCCATAACCACTCCAACTTTGTCTTCCTCATTTGCCTTATCATAGGTAAATATTTCGGATCCCAGATAATACTTGACCTTGGTAACAGTTATATTTATGGAACTTTTATCCTTCTCCATCATTTCCGATATAGCCTTTCTTATGAGAGATGCAACTCTTCTCTCCAGGCTTCTGACTCCAGACTCTCTAGTGTAATTATCTATTAATTTATATATGGAGGAATCCGAGAAGGTAATCTCATTATTTTTAACCCCATTTTCCTCCAATTCTTTAGGTATCAGATACTTCTTACATATGTTGAATTTTTCTTCAGAAGTATATCCAGATACCTCTATTACCTCCATTCTGTCAAAAAGAGGCCTTGGAATAGTTTCCAAAGTATTTGCAGTAGTTATAAACATCACATTGGACAAATCAAAATCCAATTCAAGATAATGATCCCTAAAAGTACTATTCTGCTCGCTGTCTAAAACCTCTAAAAGCGCATCTGCAGGATCTCCTCTGAAATCATTGCTCATTTTATCTATTTCATCCAGTAGAAACAATGGATTCTTTGACTTTGCCTGCCTTATTCCATATATAATCCTTCCCGGAATAGCTCCTACATAAGTCTTTCTATGTCCCCTAATCTCAGCTTCATCCCTCACTCCACCCAGTGACATTCTCACAAAATTCCTATTTAGAGCATGGGCTATGGATTTGGCAATAGAAGTTTTACCCACTCCAGGAGGTCCTACAAGACAAAGTATGGGACCTTTAAGTGATTTGCTCATTTTCTTAACTGCTAAATATTCAATTATCCTGTTTTTGACATCCTTCAGTCCATAGTGATCCTTTTCCAGTATTTCTCTTGCCAGCTTTATGTCTAAATTATCCTTTGTTTCAGTATTCCACGGTAAACTCAATATCCAATCCAGGTAAGTTCTTATTACTCCTCCTTCTGAAGAATAGGGGCCTGTATTTTTCAGCCTATCCAGTTCATATAATGCTTTGTCTTTTACACTTTTAGGCATTTTAGCCCTGGTTATTTTATTTTTATACCTCTTTATCTCCCTTTTATCCTCGTCCTCTTCTCCCAATTCTTCCTGTATAGCTTTCAGCTGTTCTTTAAGGTAGTATTCCTTTTGAACTTTATCTATTTTATTTTTTACTTTAGTTCCTATTTTTCTTTCCAATTTCAAAATCTCTATTTCATTTGCCAGTATAGAAAGCAGTTTTTCAAGCCTTTTCACTACATCATAACATTCCAGAAGTTCCTGCTTTTTTTCCTGTTTAAGCATCAAATATGAGCTTATAGTATCGGCTAACCTTCCCGGGCTGTTCAGTTCATCCATGCTGATTATAGTTTCAACCGGTATACTGCCAGATAATTTCATATACTCATCAAAATTTTTTTCTATAGCCCTCACAAGTGCTTCACAATTTTTATTTTCACCATAATCCTTATCTTCTATTATTTGAATTTGAGCTTTGAAAAAAGGATCTTTGCTGACATATTCTTTAAGTTCCGCTCTGGATTCGCCCTCTACAAGCACTCTCACTGTATTTCCCGGCAATTTTAATATCTGTTTTATATTACAAATTGTCCCTGTTTTCAATATATCTTCTTCACCGGGTTCTTCGATCTTTGCTTCTTTTTGTGCAGTTAAAAATATCCTCTGATCTGCAAGCATAGCATCTTCCAGCGCAAGTATTGATTTTTCTCTGCCTACATCAAAATGCAAGACCATATATGGAAATATAGTAATACCTCTCAACGGAATTAGAGGAAGAATTTTTAAATTTTTGTCCATATACCTCTCCTCCTTTTAAAGGATTTTATAGTACAACAATAATCTTTACCAATAAACAGATTAATCTATTATAACTGTAAAATATATTTTTTTCAATTGCCATTCCTTTACTAAATAATAATTTTATATCATTAAATATAAGCAATCTAAAACTTACTCAAAAAAGAGTACCGAAATCAGTACTCTTTTTTTACATGAACCTATGCAGTTTCAGGACCCTTTCGCGTTCTTGATTTCTTTAGCTTAATGGGAGTCCTTTTTCCATTCTCTGCATTTATAATCTTAGGAGACCCTTTTCCCACTGCATCTTTATCTATTATCACCTTTGATATTTCTTCCTTTGAAGGAATATCAAACATTATATCCTTCATAGTCTCCTCTATGATAGCCCTGAGACCTCTCGCGCCCGTATTTCTCTCTAATGCCTCCTGTGCAATTGCTTCCAGTGCATCATCTTTAAATTCAAGTTCCACATCGTCAAATTCAAAAAGTTTTTTATACTGCTTAACAAGGGCATTTTTAGGTTCCTTTAAAATACTTATAAGCGCGTTCTTATCAAGGGCATCAAGAGTCACTATGATAGGAATTCTACCTACAAATTCAGGTATAAGACCATATTTCAGGAGATCTCCCGGCATTATATTCTTTAAAAGCTTTCCTATGTCCTTTTCCTTTTTAGACTGTATATTTGCACCAAATCCAAGAGTACTTATTCTAGTCCTTCGCTCTATTATACTGTCTATGCCATCAAAAGCACCCCCGCATATAAACAATATATTAGTGGTATTTATTTGAATAAATTCCTGATGTGGATGTTTTCTACCACCTTGAGGAGGTACCGAAGCTACCGTACCTTCCAATATTTTTAAAAGAGCCTGCTGGACACCTTCTCCTGATACATCTCTAGTTATAGATGGATTCTCTGACTTTCTGGCTATTTTATCTATTTCATCTATATAAACTATTCCATGTTCGGCCCTCTCTATATCATAGTCCGCATTTTGTATGAGCTTCAGCAATATATTTTCTACATCTTCTCCCACATAACCAGCCTCTGTAAGCGTAGTGGCATCTGCAATGGCAAAAGGCACATTTAAAAATTTTGCCAAAGTCTGAGCCAACAGCGTTTTACCGGAACCTGTAGGACCAAGTAAAAGTATATTGCTTTTCTGCAACTCTATATCATCATTATCCTTATTGGAATTTATCCTTTTGTAATGGTTATAAACTGCTACTGACAGTGATTTCTTTGCATCCTCCTGTCCTATAACATATTGATCCAGATAATTCTTTATTTCTATAGGTTTTGGAATTGAAGTCATGTCTATTTGTACATCTTCCTCAAATTCATCACTTATTATTTCGGAACAAAGTTCTATACATTCATCACAGATATACACGCCCGGTCCCGCAATCAGCCTTCTAACCTGATCTTGTGTCTTACCGCAGAATGAGCATTTAAGCTGCTTTTTTTCATCATTTTTTGCCATTTCTACACCTCACCAAAGGTTATTTCTTTTTTGTAATAACTTCATCTATCAAGCCATAATTTTTAGCTTCTTCTGCTGACATAAAATTGTCTCTCTCTGTATCATTTTCAACTTTTTCAAGTGGCTGGCCTGTTCTTTCACTTATTATGGTATTTAACTTTTTCTTTATCTTCAGTATTCTATTTGCATGAATTCCTATATCGGTAGCCTGCCCCTGAAATCCACCCAGAGGTTGATGTATCATTATCTCCGCATTTGGAAGTGCAAATCTCTTTCCCTTTGCACCAGCTGTAAGCAAAAATGCACCCATGGAAGCCGCCATGCCTATGCATATGGTGGACACATCTGACTTTATATACTGCATTGTATCATAAATTGCCATTCCGGAGGTTATGGATCCTCCTGGGCTATTTATGTAAAGATATATGTCTTTGTCAGGATCCTCAGCTTCTAAAAACAACAATTGTGCTACTACAAGACTGGCCGTTACATCATTCACTTCTTCACTTAACATTACTATCCTATCTTTTAAAAGCCTAGAATAAATATCGTAAGACCTTTCCCCTCTATTTGTCTGTTCTACAACTACTGGCACTAAACTCATAAATCTCTCCTCCTTTATACCATCTTTTATGATTAATATATATTAAAATAATTTATATCATCCCATATAAGGATACAAAACATTTTAAACCATTTGTACATTGAAAATCAACTGCTGAAAAATTTTCTCCTGCTCATTTCAAAATATAATCAATCTTCTGCCTTACCGCTGTCTGTCAATGCCTCACTGCTGTCTACCAGCATTTTTATTACTTTTCCATTTATTACGTCTGTCCTCAAATATTCCTTCTGGCTGTCAAAAATCAATTTTGACATCTTCTCGTTTTCTTTACTATTATATTGCTTAGCCATGTCTTTTGCTCTTTCTAAAAGTTCCTCATCTTCTGCCTTTATATCCTCTGCTTTAGCTATTTGGGCAACAACTAAATCCGTTTTAACTCTTTTTTCCGCTGTTTCTCTCATATAATCCCTGACTTTTTCTTCTGTATTATTTGTATATTTATAATAAGTATCCAGATCCAGTCCCTGATATTTTAATTTCATCTCCAAATCCTTCAACATATTGTCTACTTCTTTTTTGATCATGACTTCCGGTATATTTACCTCTGCGTTTGAACAAACTGCGTCTAAAACTGCTTCCTCATATTCTCTTTCTGCTTTTAATTGATTTGCCTCCTGTTTCTTGCTCTTTATATCTTTTTTAACTTCCTCTAAAGTATCAAATTCAGATATTTCTTTTGCAAATTCGTCATCAAGAGCCGGCAGTTCTTTAATCTTTATTTCCTTGACTGTAACTTTAAATACAGCTTCCTTCCCATTTAAATCTTCTCTTCCATATTCCTGTGGAAATGTTACATGAACATCCTTTGAATCTCCTGTTTTGAGTCCAATCAATTGATCCTCAAAATTGTCTATGAAGGTACCGGAACCAATCTCCAATTGATAATCCTTTCCCTCTCCGCCTTCAAATTCTTTTCCATCAACAAATCCTTTGAAATCTATTATGGCAATATTTCCACTTTCTACATTTCCATCCTCTTTTGTCTCTATTCTAGCATTTTTCTGCTGCATTGTCTCTAATTCTTTTTCAACTTCTTCATCTGTTACATCATATGTATTTTTTTTCACCTGCAGGCCCTTGTATTCTCCAAGTTTTATCTCTGGAAGTACGGTCACAGTTGCTGTATACACAAAATCTTTATCATTTCCTATCTGAACTATATCAATTTTAGGATAATCTACAGGCTTTACATTGTTTTCTTCCAGTGCCTCGGGATATGTATCATCACAACAGAAATTTATGGCATCTTCATAAAAGACTCCTTCACCATAGTATTTCTTTATTATATTCATAGGGGCCTTGCCCTTTCTAAAGCCCGGTATATTAAACTTCTTAGCATTCTTGGCAAATGCCTTTTTCATAGATTCATTAAATTTTGATGATTCCACGGTTATTTCTAGTTTTACAACATTTTCTTCTATCTTTTCCTTCTTAACATTCATTACAAAATTCCTCCCACTAATTACTCTATATGCTTATATCAACTATGCTATTATACCATATATCCATACACATTCATATATGATACCCTGCACTTTTATTCCTTGATAATAATTTAATTACAATACTGAAAATGAATTATTGATTATAGACTCATATTATATAGTTTATCACTAAAATTATATAGTTCTCAACTATTACAGATATTATAAATATAATCCCCAGCTTCTCTAAGCTGGCGGTAATTTTTATAATTATCACTATATACTTCAATTATACCCACTTTATTATATCCTATTTCCTTTAATTTACAAAGTATTTTTTTGTAATCCACCTCGCCCTTTCCCGGAAGAAGGCAGGAATTTTCATCATTCTTATCATTCAAATGCAGATTTTCCACATCATTTCCCATAATATCTATATACTCCTCAGGTGTTCTACCTGACCTATAGGCCTGTTTTATATCCAGAGTAAAATATATTGGATTAGTACACTTTTCCCTAAGCTCATACAAAAAATCAGTATCGCTGGACAAACACCAGAATACATTTTCCTGGCATAATTTTACTCCCTGTTCTCCTGCTGTATCTATAAGCTTATCATATATATCAAAGACAAAACTCCTATTGATTTCATGAAATTTTGTACTTCTCATACCATGAAAAGTATAACACCTGGCTCCCAGCAATCCAGCTATTTTACATACTTTTTTAAATCTTATAAAAGCATCTTCCCTTCTCCTCTTGTATCTATCAAATAGATAGGGTTCAAAAGAAGAAGAAAAAGCATGAATTGAATTTACAACAAAATCATTTTTCAACTTTTGTTCCAAGAGCATTTTTCCAAAATCCACTTCATATTCACTGTCGCTGTTTAAAAATATCTCTCCCAATTTAAAACCCAGGCTTTTCATTAAAGCTATGCTGTTTTCCGTATTCACATAGGGATAAAAACTGGCAGAAGACAATCCTATATCCATAATACCTCCACATTTATATTGCTGATATATGCTCTACCATAGAATTACTTGATAAGCAGTTGCTAAAATACCCAGCAGAAGACCTATGCCTCTACTGGGTGACAGAACCTGATGCATTTACATAAACAGCTACACCATCCTCAATTACCGTAAGCCCTTTCTCAGTTAATCCTTGAAATTTTATATCCTCTCCCTGTATATTCTGAACCATAATATGATTTTTACTCTGTATATTTTCTATCCATACATACTTTGAGGTCTTACCTATCCACGGCAGCTGACTTATATAGGCAATGTTATTGTCATCCAAAAATTTCGGTGAAGAACACCATATATAAGAAGGATTGGCAGCTATCTGAGCATCTTTTGTTATTACAGAACCACTAGTGGATACATACTGTGTATTTGTTACATCCTGTTTGTTCCCATTTATATCCACTAAAAGCATGCTTTGAGATTTGCTGTCAAACAGTACTACATTTTTAGCAGATGGGCTTATGTCATAGGCTACACTTCCATCTCCAGGAGTAACACTTTTATATTTCTTGTCATTACCGTCACCCTGATATACCAAATTCACACTTTTTCCATCACTTAATTCTATTTTATAGTTTTTCCCTTTCTGTGTATTTTTATCTGCTGATTTGGATTTATCTATTGAAGATGTTTTTTTATTCTCATCATTATTTTTCACATTTTTATTTTCAGTAGAAATGCTGCTTTTTATTTTGTCAGTTCCATTTACTACATCTTTAAATGCTCCTCTTACATAAATTGCAGCCAAAGCTATAGCCAATAAGCATGCTATAACAAGTATAATCAAATTTCTCTTGCGTCGTCGCATTTTTCTCTCATATTCTTTGCTAAAAATACTTGGCTTAACCACTCAAAAATTCCTCCTATACTCAGTATTGAAATTATAAATTCAAATGATTATTTATAATAACACAGGCATTCATCATTTATTATAACTCAAATTTCTAAGAAATAGTACTAATTTTTTGTGAACCTTTCCAGATATCTTCCACATAAAAAGATACATTTAAAAACCTACTTGAACACCCTGCTTCCGGGTTTTACATAATCAAGCCCGGCTTTGCACATAGGACACTCCTCCGCATCATAAGTGCTTATATCCAGCTTCACCGCACTGTATACGGGATATGGTATCTTTACATCCTTCGTCCTTCTGTCAACTATGCAGCATATTCCTATAACCTTGCCTCCAAGTTTTTCTATTACCCGGGCAACTTCCAAAGATGACTTCCCTGTAGTTACCACATCTTCTGAAATCAGAATTCTTTCTCCCGGATTTATTTCAAATCCTCTCCTTATAGTCATGTCTCCATTCTGTCTCTCTGCAAATATTCCGGGTTTTCCAGTTTGTCTTGCAAGTTCATAGGAAACTATCACACCGCCCATTGCAGGTCCCACTATTTTATCAAAGTCCACATCCTTCAGTTTATCCGAGATGACAGCAAGTACTTTTTCAGCTTTGTCCGGATACTGCAGAAGTTTGGCACATTGACAGTATTTATTGCTGTGCTTACCTGAAGAGAGCAAAAAATGTCCCTCCAGAAGTGCTCCCGCAGCTTTTAAAGTATCTATAACTAAATTATCCATAACTTTCCTCCTAAATTATTCCTCTTATTTCATTCAAGTCCTCTATATTTTCCTTCTCCATATATCCTTCTATGCCATTTATTATGTCCAGACATATGTCGGGTTTAATAAAATTTGCAGTTCCAATCTGCACTGCAGTAGCCCCTGCCATAATGAATTCCACAGCATCCTGCCAGCTGCATATCCCTCCCATTCCAATTACGGGAACTTTTACAGCCCTCGAGACTTCATATACCATTCTAAGCGCTATGGGCTTTATTGCGGCACCTGAAAGTCCCGCAGTTATATTGTTAAATACCGCCTTTTTATTTTTTATATCCACCGCCATAGCCTTGAATGTATTTACAAGAGATATGCTGTCTGCACCTGCCTGACAGCAGCTGCAGGCCATATCCACAATATCTTCCGCATTGGGAGACAATTTTACCATGAGAGGTTTCCTACAGCTTTTTTTAACGGCTTCCACCGTCTTATAGGCTACTTCAGATTTTATTCCAAAGGCCATGCCTCCGCTCTTTACATTGGGACAGGATATGTTGAGTTCTACAATATCCACCTCTGAAGCATTCAACTTTTCCACGGCCTCAATATATTCTTCTAAAGTACTTCCTCCAAGATTGGCTATGACAACCGTATCAAGTTTCTTCATTTTGGGCAGTTCAACTTCTATGAAATGATCCACTCCCGGATTCTGAAGTCCCACACTGTTTAATATACCGCCCGTAGTCTCAAAAACTCTAGTGCCGTTATTTCCCTCTTTTTTATGTAACGTGATACCCTTGGAGCATATTGCTCCCAATTTGGATACATCATAGATTTCGTTATACTCTTCTCCAAATCCAAAAGTTCCCGATGCCGCAATTACAGGATTTTTTAAATTCACACCGCATATATTAAGCAACTGATCAAGCTCCTTTCAACTTCACCATATTATTTCCCTGCCGGGGAAAACCGGTCCATCTTTGCATACTCTTTTATTTCCCTTTACCGTACTGCAGGTACACCCCAAGCAGGCTCCAATTCCACAGGCCATATGCTCTTCCATGGATACATATACTTTTACATTCTTTTTTGCGCATTCTTCCACAACTTTTTTTATCATGGGTCTTGGTCCGCAGCAAAATACAACATCGTAGGTTTCAGGCTGGAATTTATCTGTAACATATCCTCTGCTGCCCTGACTTCCAGTTTCTGTTGAAATATATACATTGTCAACATAAGGCTTAAATTTTCCTACAGAATACACATCATCTCTAAATCCTGAATACAAATCCAGTTCATAATCCTCCCTGTTTCCGCCGGCATTAAAATTTTGATTCTTCATATCCGCCGCAAGGTAAAACATTGGGGCAATTCCTATTCCACCGGTTACTACAGCAATTTTACCTTTTGGAACTTCTCTTTTAAATCCGTTTCCAAGAGGACCCAGCAGATTGATTTTATCGCCTTTTTTTAACCTGCGAAGTTTTTCTGTCCCTTTTCCTACCACCTGGTATAAAAAAGTTATTCTGCCTTCTTCCAGATCATGTATGCTTATAGGCCTTCCCAGCACAAGTTCCATATCCCAGCATCTCAGCATGTAAAATTGACCCGGGATTCCTTCAAAATTTCCCTCAATCTCAAGAGAGTATATATTGTGGGATATTTTTTTATTTTCATATACCTCTTTTGTCACATACTTTAAATTATTTTCCAATATATTTCTTCTCCATTCCTGTTAATTATCTCAATTTCCATATGTCATCTCTCATTTTAATACACTGTTTTCTCGCACATTCCCCATAATTTTCTTCGCCATTTTCTTCATTCCTATAAGCAAGGAGTATTCCTCTTGAAGAATTTACCACACCGCCATTTCCATCTTTAAGATAAATTGAAATATCCTCTGCAGTTCCACCTTGAGCTCCATATCCGGGTATCAAAAAAAATGTGGTATTCAAACTGCTTCTAAGTCTGCTGCCCTCCTCCTGGTGAGTACAGCCTATTACTCCTCCAATGGCACTATAGCCACAGTTTCCCATATATTTTTTCCCCATCTCATTTATCTTTTCTCCCACTACATGGTATAATTTTTTGTTTTTTTCCGTATTTAAGAATTGAAGATCCCTGGCACCTCTGTTGGAAGTTCGTATAAGTACAAATAACCCTTTATTTCTATTTGTCACGTAGGGTATATAAGGCTCTATGGTATCAAAACCCATGTATGGATTTACCGTTATGAAATCACTTTCAAAATCACCTTCAAAATGAGCTTTTGCATACATTTCGGCTGTTTTTGCGATATCGCCCCTTTTAATATCTGCAATGGCTATAGAATCTCTGCTTTTTATATATTTTAAAGTTCTGCTGTAGGCTCTAATACCCTCCATGCCCAGAGCTTCATAATATGCAATCTGCACCTTGTAGCAGGCTGCCACATCGCAGGTGCTGTCTATTATACTTCTGTTGAACTCAAATACTGCATCCCCCGTGCTTCCACAGGATTTAACCACATTGTCAGGTATATATTCCAGAGCCGTATCCAGACCTACGCATACATTTCCCTTTTCCTCTACTCTATCATATAATTTATCTATGATCACAAGCAATCCCTCCTAAAACATCAATTTTTCCGTTCAAACACAATCTTTCCTGCTTTTATGGTCTTAAGCACCCTTCCAAATACTTTGAAGCCTTCAAAAGCAGTATTCTTGCCTCTGGATTCAAATTCACTTCCATGTATTGTATAACTGTCATCTAAATCCACCAGTATCAAATCTCCATCATATCCCGGAGCTACAAGTCCTTTTTTCACCTGTAATATTTCAGCGGGGTTTTTAGACATCAATTCAGAAAGTCTATTTAATGTTATGTGCCCTTCTTTTACAAGTTTTGTATAACACAGGCTAAAGGCGGTCTCTATGCCGGATATTCCTGCAGCACCTTTATTCTTATCCTCTCTGGTATGGGGGGCATGATCCGTACTTATAGCATCCACCCATCCCCTTTTTATGCTGTTCACCAGATAATCCACATCGCCTTTATCCCTGATGGGTGGATTCACCCTGTAATTGTCTCCTGAAAGTATTATATGATGAGGTGTGACCTCACAGGTTACATTTACTCCCATGCTCTTTGCCTTTATTATATATTCCATGGACTCCCTTGTGCTCACATGAGCTATATGGACAGGGCATCCCGTATAATCGGAAAATTCTATATTCCTCCAGGTCATCATATTTTCAGCAAGTCTCATATCTATGTCCGAAAGTGAATGTTCTTCTGAATGGCACATTACTATCTTTCCCAACTTTTTAGCCTTAATCATGGCTTTCAGCATAATTTTTCCGTTCATAACATCTTTTCCGTCTTCGGATATTATTTTTACCTTTTCATCCAGCTTATCTAAATGGCTTATATCCTCTCCATCAAAATTATTGGTTATGGTAACACACTGATGTGCATCTATAAGTCCTACTTTTTTCACCTTTTTCAGTACATAATCTACAATTTTCATACTGCTGCAGGGAGGATTGGTATTTGCCATGAGATTTACCATGGTATAGCCTCCTTTAACTGCAGCCCTGCATCCACTTTCTATATCTTCTTTATATGTAAATCCCGGATCTCTGAAATGTACATGCAGATCTATCAGGGAAGGCATGAGAGTCAATCCATCCGCATCTATAACTTCACAATTTTCCTCCAAATTCTCCCCGATTCTGCTTATAGTCCCATTTTCTATATAAACATCCCCTTGAAAGCATCCGGAAGAATCCACTATCCTTGCATGTTTGATGAGAAGTTTCATTATATACCACCCTTTCATGTCAAGATTTCAGTTTTCACTTTACAAAGATGAATCCTGATATATCTGATCACAGTATGCACACCTGTATTCTCCAGTCTTTTCATCCACAAGATTGAAAATATGAGGTATATTCTTTTCCACTGAAGTCACGCATCTTGGATTTTTGCATTTTATTATGTTTTCAACCCTGGTAGGCAATTTTAATTTTATCTTCTTATATATCTTTTCGTCTTTTATAATGTCAATAGTTATATTTGGATCTATAAATCCCAGTACGGCAAAATCCATTTCCAGGTTGTTCTCTATCTTAATTATATCTTTTTTCCCCAGCTTGCTGCTTTCTGCATTCATTATGAGAGCCACAGAATAATCAGCCTTATCAAGTTCAAGATATTTATATATTTTCATACCGAATCCAGCTTTTATATGATCAATTACAATTCCATTTTTTATACTGTTTATAGTAAGCATTCTTTTCCCTCCTATTTAATTCCCAGTAATTCCATTATAAGTGCCATTCTCACGTACATCCCGTATTTCACCTGTTTAAAATAACAGGCTCTTGGATCCTGGTCAATTTCATGAGAAATCTCATTCACCCTGGGCAGAGGATGAAGAACTATCATATTGTCTTTTGCCCCGGTCATCTTTTCTTTATCCAGTATATAGCTGTCTCGCAATCTTACATAATCCTCTTCATTGAAAAATCTTTCCTTTTGAACTCTGGTCATGTAGAGTACGTCTAAAGAGCCTATGGCAGCTTCCAGGCTGCTGGTTTCAATGTATTCAATATTTTTATTATCCAATTCTTTTTTCACATAATCGGGAATCTTCAGTTCTCTGGGAGATATCAATGTAAAATTATTATTTTCATATCTGGACATGGCTTTGATAAGAGAATGTACTGTTCTTCCAAACTTTAAATCTCCACAGCATCCTATTTTTAGATTGGACATGGTTCCTTTCATGGATTTGATGGTTAAAAGATCTGCAAGCGTCTGAGTAGGGTGTTGGTGTCCACCATCTCCTGCATTTATAACCGGTATGCTGGAATACATGGAGGCAATTTTAGGTGCCCCTTCTTTGGGATGTCTCATGGCAGCTATGTCCGCATAGCAGCTAATTACCCTTATGGTGTCCACTATGCTCTCACCTTTTGAAACGGAGCTTGAACCTGCATCTGAAAATCCTATCACTTTTCCGCCCAGCCTCATCATGGCCGACTCAAAACTCAATCTGGTTCTGGTACTGGGTTCATAAAATAACGTAGCCAAAAGCTTTCCCCGGCACACCTGAGAAAATTTTTCCTCATCCGAAATTATCTCATTGGCCAATCCAAGTATCTCATCAAGTTCCTCTGTTGAAAAATCCATTATGTCAATCAAATGTCTTCCTTTTAACATTTTTATTCCTCCTTCTCAGTATCTCTGTACTAAAATTTAAAGGCTCAAAAAAAGTGTCTCCGCATCGGGAGGCACTTTGATACCATACTACAATAATATTTCAAACCACTACAGGCCTTCCCAGCTTCTCAGAACTAGTTTTAAAGGACTTTAAAGTATTTAATTTCACTGTAGCCTAGGATAGCATAATTTTAATTTAAAGTCAACAGTTTAATTTGTTATTTATTGCTAATAGGGAAAGGTGGTTCCTTTGCAACAGAACCTATTATATCAGACGCAGTTAAAAGTTGTGCATCTGTACCGGTAACCGCAATCCAATAACTACCTTCTGCACCATAAACCCCTCCTGCAGCAACAAGTTGTCCGGAAGCTCCTGTAAGAATTTCAATGGCTTCAAGCTCCGTTATGATGTTGCCGCTTATAGGAAGCAGCCTCAATCCAGTAGTAGATGGTGAATTCACCTTGGCTGCAATTTCTCCTATATTTCCGAAAACTCGTTTTTCCAATCCAACAGGAATTATAAGTTCTGTACGCTTTCCCATAACGGTTTGCAGAATAGGTCCGCTTGTCCCAAAAGTTGGGTTCGCAACCTGGATACCAGCCAATTTTCTTTCAGCATCAATGGCATTAGCACCTTTAAGTATAATATCTCCAAGTCCAAGATCTTGCACAACATCAAATATGGTCTTTCCCCTAATCCATTTTCCTTTTTCAATAACTATATCCATATTGAAATAAAACTCACCTTGGGTATTTATTTTTTTACCCGTCCCCAGGTTAACTCCACGGAAAAAGAATTCTTTGGAAAAATCTCCCCTTTGTCCCATTAATGATAATAATTCCTCGGCAACATAACCATTTGTAGTTCCTCCGACAATAACAATAGTATTGCTTTCCAATGCTTTTTGTATTTCTTCAAGAGAAACCACTGCCTTGGCAATCAATCTCTTGCCTGCAGGGACTGTAATTAGAAATTGTTTTGTCTTTAATTGATCACTTGACATCTTAATCCTTCTTCCCATATATTAATTTTTAAAAATAGAAACCGTATACTTATAAATACTTCTATTTTCCTCCAAGTTTTCTAGAAATCTCATTTGCTGCATCAAACAGATGCCCAACAATGGTTTCCTTATTTGAAACTATCCTTGCTTTTAATCCGGATATACTAATAGCTGCTTCTATGTTCTTATCCACAGTAGAAATTGTCGTGGCAATACAATATAACCCGTATTCACTTTCTTCATCATCAACAGCATAACCCTGGCGTTTGAATTGTTCTAGCTGTCTAATGAGCACATTCCTATCTGTAATAGTATGTTCGGTAACTGGAGTCAATTTAATATTGGATAGGATTTCATGCTGCTCCCTTTTATTCATAGATGCTAAAAAAGCTTTTCCTAACCCAGTATCATATAAAGGTCTATGATATCCAGGCTGAGCAGTTGTATTAACAGATCGATTTGAATCAATCTTTAATATATATACAACCTCATTCTGGGCACGGATAGCCAAAAAAGCTGTTTCCTGAACCTCTTTCACTAACTCTTGCAATATTGGCTTTGCCACAGCACTTATATCAAAGGATTCCATAGCCACTGATCCCAATTGAATTAACCTTACTCCAAGAACATATTTCTTTGCTTCATCTCGTGCAACATATCCTGAATTATATAACGTTTTAATCAAATTGGAAGTGCTGCTTTGTGGAATATCCAATTTCTTACTTATATCTGCTATAGACAATCCACTCTTATTTTTTGATAATAATTCAAAAATTTCTAATACTCTATGCGCTGATTTAACTGCCATTTTTTTCTCCTAAATTTAATATATTTTAATAATTCTACTCAAAGTAAAATAAATTTTTCGTATTTAAACCTAGCAAGGCAATAAGATAACTCTATTTTATTATTATACATGATTAAATTTAAAATTGGCAAATTAACTAAATATTCTATAATTATTATCAATAAAATGCATAAACAATATACCTGGATTTCATTTAAACAAATCCAGGTATATAAAAAAATTATATTTTCTCCCTATTCTAATCTACTAAGATTTTCACCAGTATTTTTTTTACTACTTGTGAATCATCAACTTCAATACCCGGCATATGTGCATCCTTTGGTGTAAATAATGCAAATTCGCCCTCATATATAGTTAAGAAATCACCTTGTCCATCCATAAATAGGATATCTTTTTTTTCATCATATTCAATTGTAGTTTTCATATAGTCGCTGCAGCAATAACCCATTTTTTCCTTTCCAGAAACAATACATTGTATATCAATATACTTTCTATGAGCTTCCCATAATCCTTCTTTGAGAGATTTTGTTTTATACTCAGAGACAACAGCAAAAACTTTATCATCTTCAATTGCATATTTTCCAGGTTTTATATCTGTTAAATCCGTATTTCGAATATATTTAAAGGCTTTTTCAATTCTAGGTGAAAGTTTGTAATACTGTTCAGCATTAACCACCTTATCTACTATCATAATTATTCCTCCAATACTTATTTTAATTATATTGTTCCGGGTTCGTCTTTTATTTCAATTTTTTTCTTTAAAAATACTCCATAAGTAATAGCACTTATAATTAACATCATGGAAGCTACAACAAATACAAGATTATATGATCCTGTCTTAGAAATAATTACTCCAGTTATTATAGGTGCTATAGTTCCTCCTAAATAGCCGGCAAAATTTTGAATGGCTCCCAAGGATCCCACTAGTTTTTCAGGTGCCACATCCGTAGCCAATGTCCATACAACTCCATTTGGCATACTGGAAAACAGAAAACCAATAGTCAATAATATTACGGATAAGGAGCCACTCTTGACATATGCAACTGGTGCAACAACAATAGAAGCTGCAATAACTGCTATTACCAACACTGTTTTACGTGCTTTAATAGGTTTAAAACCTTTTTTATCTATTAAATAATCAGATAAATATCCTCCCAGAGGCACACCAATAATTCCTGCAAAAAACGGAATTGCCGCAAGCCATCCAGTTTTCATCAGGCTAAATCCACGAGCAGTTTTTAAATAGGTAGGAAGCCATGTAAGATAAACCCAAAATACATATATTAGTCCAAAGTTACCTATCATCATCGCCCAGGTTGAAGGATGCTTTAGCAGCACAGCCCAGGAAACCTTTCCATTATTTTTATTCTCGGATGATTTAATATCTACCCTCTTCACTTTAGGATTGGATTTTTCTCTATAAAATGTAAGCCAAAGAAATGTAACTACAAAACCAACTAGGCCAAGACCCACAAACATTGATCTCCACCCAAATGATATCAATATAACTGTCAACAATGGAGGTGCAATTGCATTTGCAATAGGCGGTCCCATATTGATTACAGAAGTGGCCAATCCTCTGTTCCTGTCATCAAACCATTTTTTAGTTATCTTGGCACCACAGATAAAAAAAGGTGCTTCTGCAATACCTAACAATACCCTGGATGTATATAGAGATGAGTAAGTCTTGGAAAATCCTGCTGCCAGAGTGGCTATTGACCATACTATAGTTGCTATAGTAAATATTTTTTTTTCACCATATTTATCTGCAAGCCACCCTGCCGGTAGATTAGATATGGAATAAGGAAGTAACATTGCTGAAAATAATAATCCCATTTTTATTGGATTTATGTGAAATTCTCCTGAAATGGTAGTACCTGCTATACTTAAATTAACACGATCCAAATAGTTAACAACTGCTCCAAACAACATAATCCCTACAAGAATCCAGCCATAATTTATTTTTCTTTTTTCAATGTTCTCGTTTACATTAAAAGTTGACATAATTCTATCCTCCCCATCATATGGAATTTGTTTGATTTAAATTACATTTATTTACTTTATTCACAAATTCGGAAGCCTTCACTGTAAGTTCTTTTAAATATGCCTCATTAACAGTAATTTTTGAATTTACAAGAGAACCTCCAACACCTGCACCCGCTGCCCCATTTTTTATATAAGAATCTATGTTATCTAAATTTATACCTCCTGTAGGTAACAGTGGTATTTGATTAAGAGGTCCTTTAATATCTTTTATATAAGAAGGTCCAACAGAAGATGCGGGAAAAACTTTTATGATATCCCCTCCATTGACAAATGCATTTAAAATTTCAGTAGGTGTAAAGGCTCCTGGAATACTTACAGCGCCATATCGCTTTGTCATTTTAATGGTTTCTTTATCAACAGTAGGTGATAAAATAAATTTTGCACCAGCAATCAACGCATTTCGAGCAGTCTGAGGATCTAGAACTGTTCCCGCTCCAACAATCATTTCGTCCCCTAGTTCACATGACAATTGTTCAATAACATTAAGTGCTTTAGGTGAATTCATAGCCACCTCTATCAACCTGATTCCACCTTTATTTAGAGCTTTGGCTATTTCAACAACATCCTTGGCCTTAGAGCCTCGAATAATAGCTATAATCTTATAATTCATAATTTGTGATAAAACATTCATATTTATCTCTCCTCTTTTAGCGGTTAATTTCATTATAATTGGAACTTTCAACAAAATACTTTAATGTTTCTCTGTCTGGTAAACCTTCAATATCACCATTTACAGTAGTTACAATAGATCCAACAGCGCATCCTCTAGATACAGATTCTTTTAAACTCAATCCATCCAATAACCCTGATAAAACTCCGGCAGCAAAACCGTCTCCTGCACCAACAGGATCTACTACATGACTTATCTTTACGCTTGGAACAACTCCCCTATCATCACCACTCAAATAATATGCTCCTTTTTCTCCAAGCTTAATAATTACCTTAGATGCTCCATTGTCTGCAAAATCCTGTGCTATTGATTCATAATTTTTATCTTCAAAAACAAATTTACCCTCACTTAATCCAGGCAATACTATATCGGACATTCCCGCCAGCTTTAAAATAGTCTCCCTGGCATAAGCACCGCTCCAGAGTTTATATCTGATATTAGGATCAAAAACAACCTTTACACCGTTTTCTCTGGCAACTTCAGCAGCATAAAAAATGCTATCATAGCAAGATTGACTCAATGCAGGAGTAATTCCCGTTATATACAAATATTTAGCTTTTAAAATATATTGTTTATCAATATCTTTGGGAGTAATCTTGCTTGCAGCAGAACCTTTCCTATAATAATACATTCTTGTATCCTTTTCATTTACCACCCCTTTAAAAAATATTCCTGTAGGAGCAGATGAATCACATAAGACCTTACTGGTATCTACACCCTCGCCCCTAACAGTTGAAATTATAAATTCCCCCAATTCATCTTTTCCAATTTTACTAATCCATCCTGTTTTATGTCCCAAACGAGACAGTCCTATTAATGTATTTGTTTCAGCCCCAGCACATCTAGAAGAAAAATCTCTAGCATATCGTATTGAGCCATTTGCTTTTGGACTAAATAGAACCATGGTTTCTCCTATACCTACTACATCCATACTTTGTCCTCCCAATATATATTATTTAGTAATTTAACTAAAACCATAAATTTATATAAGATGTATAATCATATATGAGATTAATAATCTCATATATGATTTATATTTTTAATTTATCATATAGCTCTTATCTTGTCAATGTCTATTTGAATAATAAAACTCCAACTGATGAAGTTGGAGTTCTTTTTTTAATGTTTTTTAAAATATATTTATGCCTAAGCAAATACATCAATTATGTTGTTGGAATTTTTTGAATCTGTTTTATCCTGAGAGCTATTTTTCGAATTTTCAACCTGATTGCCAGAAGTCTGTTCTATTTTTTGTGACTGCTTCTGTTGAATTTGAGCCTGAAGCTGTTCCAATTTAGCCTGCAATTGCTGAATTTTAGCTTCCTTTGTCTGATCATCATCTTTACTTGAATTTTCCTGTTGTA
Organism: Clostridium luticellarii; assembly: GCF_002995845.1. Classification (GTDB taxonomy): domain Bacteria; phylum Bacillota; class Clostridia; order Clostridiales; family Clostridiaceae; genus Clostridium_B; species Clostridium_B luticellarii. The sequence continues at coordinate 23,883 of NZ_PVXP01000008.1, forward strand.
TCTGCTGCTGAATAATTGCTATCTGTTTTTCAAGTTGACTTGCATCATCACTGGTGCTCATTGATATATTCGAATTTGATACGGATGAAATGGATGAGATTGACATTTTTACACCTCCTTTTCAAATTAAACTATATGGAATATTTTAAAACAACTTTCTTAATATTTCCTTAAAAACAGCCAACCTACACAATACCACCAAAATTAATTACCTGTTTATAACTTTTATCTGCATTCCCTCCATGACATCAAAAGCCTTTTCATTTAAACTGTCATCATTGCTGGCAGTGCAGGATGCATCAACTATGATCTCGGCTTCTGGAAGTGCCGCTTTGGCTAAAACAGCATTGGATATGACACAGATATTGGACACAACGCCGACCAGTTCAACACTGTCATATCCATTTTTCTTGAGAAATTCTGCAAGCTCTATTGAACCAAAAGTAGGCTTTTCAAAACATCTGCTACTCTCATCACAGAGCTTGGCAATCTTGCCGTACAAATTCCATCCTTCCGTATTTACAATACAATGCTGAACTGGAAGATTTCTCCCTTCCTGGGTATATAGATAATTATCCTCATGAGTATCAAAGGTATATACCACTTCACAACCATTTCCCCTGTATTCTTTAATTTTCTGCTCAATTTTGTCTTCCAGGGCAACTGCCTTGTCAAATCCCAAACTGCCATCTACAAAATCTTTTTGATAATCCACAACCACCAGTATCCTTTTCACCGAAAATTCCTCCTCCATATACTCATATATTTCTCATTTTATAAATAATTATATAATATCATATCAAGCATTTGTAAAGTTCAGGTGGAATTTACCCATTCAAAATTGCATTGTAAATAAAATTCAGGAGGAAATGCATGAATAAAATAAAATTTGTCTACGATTTACTGGGAACAATTAAACAAAAAGAGAATATTAAAGGCAGTCTCAACATGACAGGAGTAAAGGGAAACACTAAAGTATTCGAGATGAACAACAATAATGGATTTCACATCCACTATAGCAATGATTTACACTTTCACAATGATTCTACACCAAATCATGAAAACAAATTAAATAAAATCAAATTCTTATTTGGTATGCTAAATCACATAAAGATTGAAAAAAACCCGGAAAGCGGCTACACCCTTTCTTTAATTTCAGATAAAATTTCTGAAGATCTTCAAGAGTTGTTATTTGAAGTAATAGACAATAATATAAAAAATATAAAAGTGGAAAATAATTATATCCACAACAATTATTCAACACATCTCAAGCACGATAATTTTCATAAAGATTTGAGTTTTGAAAAAAGGCCGGATGAATTTCATAATTTCATGAAACAACTTCACAAATCAAAAAATTTTAAATTCCAAATAGAGGTATCTGTAAATGACAAATATGAAGTAAAAAAATCTACTGTTAAAATAGAAAGTCCCCAGTTTAATATGAAGCTCAATGTAAACGTAAATTTGTCTTGAAAAAATTAGCTGTGTTTTAAAATAATGTTAAAACACATATGAATTTTTAGGGAAGCCATTTTGAACTTCCCTAAATTTACTCTTGAAGAAAATTGTGTCCTTAAACCTTTATTCCACTTTGAATATCTAACTCCATATCCAATATGTCCGCCACGTCTTAACAGTTCATCAGTCAATTTGTGACGAATAAAAACTTCTCCAATATAGTTGTTGTATACCTACAGTATACAACACAGCAGTAATCAAAAGCTCATAAATAACATTTATAAGTGAATAAGCAAACAATATTTAACATGTAAACCTTTTGAATATATAATTATAGATAGATTTTAAAACAAATTGTAAAAGGGGGATGAAATTTATCATGGGAAAAGTTATTCAACAAGGAAAAATATCTGTCTCTAATTCTAAAAGTATGTATGTAAAGCTTCTCATGGCCGTTGCTGTGGGAATAATAATCTGGTTTATACCAACTCCTGCCGGAGTAAAAACCAATGCATGGCATATGTTTGCTATTTTTGTTGCCACTATAATCGGATGTATATTGAAGCCGCTCCCTATTGGCGCAGTATCCATGATAGGGCTAACTATAACAGCTGCTACCAATACAGCAACTATAAAAGTGGCTCTTTCCGGATTCAGCCAGAGCAGTATATGGCTTATAGTTATGGCTTTCTTTATTTCAAGAGGTTTTATAAAAACCGGTCTGGGTTCCAGAATAGCTTATGAATTTGTACGATTATTCGGTAAAAAAACTCTGGGATTATGTTATTCAGTTTTATTCTGTGATCTTGCCATAGCTCCGGCAACGCCAAGCAATACGGCAAGAGCCGGCGGTATAGTATATCCTATAGTCAAGTCTCTTTCAGAATCTTTCAATTCAAGGCCGGAAGATGGTACGGAGAGAAAAATAGGATCTTTTCTTATATTTTCCGAGTTTCACGGAGACATAATAACTTCCGCAATGTTTATGACCGCCATGGCTGCAAATCCACTGGCTCAAACCCTGGCAGAAAGCCTGAATGTACATATAACCTGGTTTGGCTGGTTTTTAGCGGCACTTTTACCTGGTATTATATGCTTTATACTTGTTCCACTTATAATATACAAAATATATCCACCTGAGATAAAGGCCACACCTAATGCACCTGAAATAGCTAAAGAACAGCTGAAAAAAATGGGACCCCTCACCAAAGAGGAAAAATATATGGCTCTTATCTTCATAATAACACTGCTTTTATGGGTAACCGGAACCATAACCAAGATAGATGCCACTTTAACTGCTTTCATAGGATTGTCCCTGCTCTTGCTGCTCAATGTGCTCAATTGGAATGATATAAAAAGTGAAAAAGGAGCCTGGGATACTTTAGTATGGTTTTCAGTTCTGGTGATGATGGCAAATGAATTGAACGAATTGGGATTTATCCCCTGGTTCAGCAAATTAATCGCCGGGAGTGTAGCAGGCCTCAGCTGGCAGGTTATTCTATTGGTCTTGATTCTGGCTTATTTCTACAGCCACTATATATTTGCAAGTGCTACTGCCCATGTAAGTGCCATGTACTCCGCATTTCTTGCGGTGGCAATAGCCGGTGGAATACCACCCATGCTGGCAGCACTGACTTTAGGTTTCTTCGGCAATCTATTTGCATCCACAACCCACTACAGCAATGGACCTGCACCTCTTCTATTCGGATCAGGTTACGTAAGCCAGAACAAGTGGTGGAGTTTGAATTTCATACTGGGAATATTCTATATAGTGGTTTGGCTTGGAATTGGACCTATATGGTGCCACATCATAGGTGTATACTAAATACCATGTGAAATAATTTAAATAAGGAGTAAAGTCATGAAAAAAATTGAACTCAAATACAAAGATTCAGAGTGCATGATAGAGATTCCAGATAAAAATCTAGCTGGTATTCTAAATTCAAATGATCTTCCTGAAGTGAAAAATGCTGATGAAGAAATAATACATGCACTTGAGAATCCTATAGAATCAAAACCCCTGTGCGAACTGGCCAGAGGTAAACACAATATTGTAATACTTGTAAGCGACATAACCCGTCCCGTGCCATCATATATACTGCTCCCGCCTATAATAGAAGAGCTTATAAGATCAGGAGCAGACTATGATAACATAACTATAGTTTTCGGACTCGGCTATCACAGAAAACAAACTAAAGAAGAAATGGAAAAATTAGTTGGACATTCTATATACAATAAAGTAAAATGTATTAATCATGATATAGATGATTGTATCAACATAGGGACCACTTCCCGGGGTACTCCCGTAGATGTATTTCGGCCTGTAGCAGAAGCTGATTTTATAATTGCTACGGGGAACCTGGAATTTCACTATAAAGCTGGTTACAGCGGCGGCAATAAGGCTGTACTGCCGGGGGTATGCAGCAAGAGAACCATTGAAAGCAATCACATAATGATGATAAAGCCTGGAACCATGCCTGGAAAATGTGAAAAAAATCCCATGAGAGAAGATATTGACGAGGCAGGCACTCTTGCAGGAGTAGATTTTATGGTAAATGCCATACTAAACAGCCATAAAAAAATAGTAAAAGTAGTAGCAGGCCATCCTATAAAGGCTCACAGGGAAGGAACCCAATATATAGATAAAATGTATAAGATTAAATTGAAAAAGAAAGTTGATATTGTAGTTGCCTCCTGCGGAGGCTATCCCAAAGATATAAATTTATATCAATCTCAAAAAGGCCTGGAAAATGCCAGTTATGCCGTAAAAGACGGCGGCAGCATAATCCTTCTTGCAGAATGTAAAGATGGTCTTGGGGAAAAACTATTCGAAGAGTGGATGATAAAGGCTAAAAACACACACGAACCTGTAAAATGGATACAGGAAAATTTTATGCTGGGTGCTCATAAAGCCGCCGTTATCTGTACAGTTTTAGAAAGAATCAAAGTATATCTGGTTTCATCTATGAGTGATGAAATTGTAAAAAATATTTTCATGCATCCAGTAAAATCCCCTCAGGAAGGATTGGATATTGCCTTGAAGGAATATGGGGAAAATTCCAGCGTACTTGTTATTCCCTATGCAAATTCAGTACTGCCCTATGTAGAAGATTAAAAATATCAATTAATAAAAAGGAGTGTTTACAAGATGAGTAATTTGAAAGGACAGGATTTATTGAGAAATCCATTTTTAAACAAAGGAACTGCTTTTACAAAGAATGAAAGAGAAAAATACGATCTGACAGGTTTCCTTCCGGATACCGTGAGAACAATAGAAGAACAGGAGAAGCTGGCCTACAGTAGATCTAAAGACTTTGAAACCAATCTTGAAAAACATCTTTATCTCATGAATATATATGACACCAACAGAACTCTGTTCTATTATCTGGTGGGAAAGCATGTCGTTGAATTCCTGCCTATAATCTACACTCCGACTATAGGAGACGCTGTCATAAATTATTCCAAAAATTACGATACACCAAAAGATGCTGTTTTCTTGTCAGTAGATCACCCTGAAGACATAAAAAAATCCATTCAGGAATCCCTCAAGGATCTGGATGAAATAAAGCTTATAGTTGTAACTGACGGTGAAGGTGTACTTGGCATAGGAGACTGGGGAGTGCAGGGCGTTGACATTTCCATAGGCAAACTTGCGGTATATACCGTAGCTGCAGGGGTAAATCCCAGAAATGTCCTTCCTGTGGTAATAGATGCAGGAACCAACAATGAAAAACTTTTAAATGATCCGCTTTATCTGGGAAACAAGCACAAGAGAGTTACGGGCAAAAAATATTACGATTTTATAGATAAATTCGTCAAGATAAGTTTGGAACTGTTTCCTGAAGTACTTCTTCACTGGGAGGATTTTGGACGTGGAAATGCCAGAACTATTCTGGAAAAATATAGGGAAAAAATCTGTACCTTCAATGATGATATTCAGGGTACCGGGGTAATGATGAACTCCGCTATAAATGCTGTAGCCAGGGCTACGAATATACCTGTCAAAGAACATAGAGTGGTAATTTTTGGTGCAGGAACTGCGGGAATAGGTGTAACTGATCAGATATTCCTGGAAAAGGTACGAAATGGTCTGTCCGAGGAAGAAGCCAGAAAACAGTTTTATCTTGTAGATCGCCAGGGACTGCTCACCGATGACATTGTCGATCTTACAGAGGGACAGAAAAAATATGCAAGATCAAAAAATGAGTTTAAAAATCCTTTAAAGGATCTGGCTGAAATAATACGGGAGGTTAAACCTTCTGTTCTAATCGGAACCTCCGGCGTGCACGGTGCTTTTACAGAAGATGTAATAAAAGCCATGTCCCAAATAAATGAAAGACCTGCCATTATGCCCATTTCAAACCCTACCAAGCTTTGCGAGGCAACTGCAGAGGACATGATAAAATGGAGTAACGGCAGAGCACTCGTAGTTACAGGAAGCCCGTCAGATCCGGTGAATTACAAGGGAGTAACTTATACTATAGGGCAGGCCAACAATGCACTGCTTTATCCCGGACTGGGTCTTGGCATAATAGTTGCAAAATCAAAAATAGTAACAGACGGCATGTTGTCTGCTGCAGCACACGGTATTGCATCCCTTCAGGATCTCTCCAAACCGGGAGCTCCTATACTTCCACCGGTGGCCAAATTAAGGGAAGCTTCAAAGCTGGTGGCAACTGCCGTAGTAGAAGAAGCCATAAAGGAAGGGTTGAACAGGATACCTATATCCGACGCTGCAAAAGCAGTGGAAAATGAGATCTGGGAACCTCGCTACATGTAGGTTGAAAATATTTCAGAAATAACCGTACTGTGTATTATTTATACACGGTACGGATTCAGTTCCTATATTTTCACTATGATACAAATTTGATATTTCTGTCTATAAATGGAGAGAATCGTTACAGATAAAATTTCAAGATAATTCTGTATATTTATATTTTGGGGAGGGATTAGAAAATGAAAAAGGGATATATATTTATAATTTTAACTGCCATTTTTTACAGTACAGCTGAAGTTGCAGGAAGAATTCTGGCACAGACAGGCAGTATGGATCCATTTCAGGTCATGTTCATTGCATTCTTGATAGGGGCCATAATATTATGCCCTCTGGCCACCAAGGATATCAAAGCCAGAAAACTGAAAATAAAAGCTGATGACTTAAGATATTTTGCCATCTGCGGTATATCGGCAGTTACTATATCAATGGTACTGCTCCAGTTTGCAGTTACCTACACCAAGGCATCCACTGCAGCAGTTCTGTACTGCTTAAATGCAGTATTTTCAATACCTTTTGCATATTTCATGCTGAAGGAAAAAATTACAAAGGGAACACTTATATCCATGGTGGTTTCTTTAATTGGTGCCGTAATAATACTCAACCCTTCAGAAATTGTAGGAGGGCTTGGAAATCCCAGGGATATTATAGGAATGATCTTTGCACTTGGTTCTGCAGTGAGCTGGTCTTTTTATACAGTGTACAGCAAGAAGAGAGTTGATATATACGGAGGATACGTTTCCAATTTCTTTGGATTCTGTTTCGGAGTACTGGCTCTGCTGATTATTCTCGTGGCAACCGGGAGACCGATCTTTTCAGGAATAACTTTACAAAACATACTGGTATTATTATACATGGGCATTTTCATAAAGGCAATCGGATATATATGCTACATGGGTGCTATAAAGGAAACTTCTGCAATAACTGCATCAATGGTATTTTTGATAAAACCTGCACTGGCCACTATTTTTGCCATAATTATATTGGGCGAGAGTATAAAGATTAATATGATCATAGGTATAATATGCATAATTGCCGGTTCTTATGTTAAAATGAGCTCAGGTAAAAAAGAAAATAAAAAATTAATGTCCTCATCTAAAACAACATAGAATATAATTTTAATAAAGTTAGGTGTTGTAATATGAATATTAGAGATCTGGAATATTTCAATTCTCTCTGCATAACTAAAAGTTTCACCAAAACCTCCAGACAATTTTATATATCCCAGCCTTCTATAACTATGGCACTTCACAGACTTGAAAAAGAGTTGAATACAAAACTCATAATAAGGGATCATTCCCAAAATCAGATATCACTTACAAAACCAGGAGAGGTTTTAGAAAAACATATCAAAAATATACTGTCTGAAATAAAAGAAGCTAAATCAGAAATATCTCGTATAAATGGTGACAAGATAAAATTGGGAGTTCCTCCTATAATAGGAGCATACTACTTTCCACTAATTTTGAAAGACCTGGTTGAACACGGCCTGGATAAATGTTTCACTTTAGTAGAGACAGGATCTGTGAAAATGAAGAAGCTGTTGTTAAAAGGCGAGGTGGATATATGTTTTATAGGATCTGTAGTCCCTATAAAAGAAGACGCAATTAGATCCCATGTCCTGACAACAGATGAATTTGCCATATGTATAAACAGAAATCATCCTTTGGCAAAAAAAGACACTTTGGACTTCAAGGAACTTTCAGGAGAAAAATTTATTTCTCTAGGCGGAGATTACGTACACAATCAGGTGTTGAAGGAATTGTGCCGCAAAAATAATATATCCACAAGTTATTTTTACAATACAGATGAAATTCAAACTGCAAAATCTCTTATAGCATCAGGCTTCGGAGTTGGATTAATGGTGCGTAAATCCGTTAAGGATATAAATGCCATAAAGACATTATCTCTCAAGGAGCCCATATATTTTTATATATCCCTGGCATTTAAAAAAGATCACCATATGGTTTTGCAGGAGAAAAAGATCATAAATATAATACTCAATTCAAGTAAAAAAATTTAATACCCATTTTACACCGGGGATAGTGAATCTCCGGTGTAAAATTTTTATTATAATTTTTTCTTTTTTCTAGTGCTGTTAATTGCCGAAATTGCTAAAATCCATAAAATTATGAATATCACAGAAATTAAAATAACAGAAAAGAACCACTCTTTAAATGGTAATTTAAAAACTACATTTAACCCATATAATGGTGTTACAAATATAACATCAAACAATATACTTATTATGGAAAATTTAGAAAGTGCAACTGCAACTTGGGCATTTAACCTGGTAATTATTAAATCTTCTATAGATACACCCATCACCATTACCCAATATCCCAACATATATATAAATAATTAATTCTTTTTTAGTATAAAAGTATATACCCAAACCAATCCATACCAATAAATAAAAAAGCGAAAAAATAAAATTGAAATATGATGATGGGGTTCCTGTTTCAATGGGAAGATTTATCACTATGCCCATAATATTTAGGATAATTAAGATTAAAATTGCAGTTTTACTTTTCAAATCTATCATGCCTCTCTTATACAAATTAGTGCTTTAAGTTCAATTATAAATTAATGAAAATAGATGATAAAAATCCACTCTAGATTAAATACTTCTTATATTTCTCATAATCTGATTTTTTACACTCCAGAGACAAAAGTATGCCGTTATTTTCATAACTGCTTGACTTTACAACTGCATTATCATTGAAATAGGATACTATATCTCCCCTGCTATAGGGAATCAGTAATTTACAGCAGACATAGTCCTCAAAAATTTTTCTGCGGATTGTTTCCACCAATTTATCCATTCCTGATTTTTCTCTGGCAGAAATATATATACAATCCTCTTTATCCTCAGGAATTTTATCTTCCACCAAATCTATCTTGTTATAACAGTAGATTACGGGAATATTATCCGCCCCCAGTTCCTTCAATGTGTCCCTGGTAACGTCCATCTGCTTTTCATAATTGGCATTTGAATAATCCACCACATGAATGAGTACATCGGCTTCTGAAACTTCTTCCAGGGTTGAGCGAAATGCCTTTATCAAGTAATGGGGCAGCTTGCTTATAAATCCCACTGTATCCGTCAGCAGAAAAGATTTATTATCCGGCAGATCAATTCTCCTGACAGAAGTCTGCAGCGTTGCAAACAGCATATCCTTTTCGAAAACCTGCTTGTCAATCGACGGATTGAACAAATCCATCATGGCATTCATCACCGTGGATTTGCCTGCATTGGTATATCCCACCAGGGCAATTACAGGCATATCCCCCCTTTTACGCCTTTTTCGCTGATTCTGACGCTGGGATACAAGCACCTCCAATTCTCTATTCAGCCCGCTGATCCTGTCTTCAATTTTTCTGCGGTCAAGTTCCAGCTTTGTCTCACCGGCTCCTCTGTTTTTAAGAGACGAACCACCTCCCTGACGATCCATGGATTCTCCAAATCCGGTTAATCTGGGAAGCATATACTGGAGCTTTGCTATCTCCACTTGAAGCTGGGCTTCTCTGGTCCCGGCCCTCTGGGCAAAGATATCAAGAATCAAAGAGGTTCTGTCTATTATTGTGCAGTTCAATCTCTTCTCCAAATTGCGAATTTGAGAAGGAGACAGCTCATCGTCAAAAATCACCATGTCTGCATCTTTCTCCTCAATAAACCTGCACATCTCTTCAATCTTACCCTTGCCCAGATAATGAGACGAATTCACTTTATTCAATTTTTGTGTTATTTTCCCGACTACTTCTATATCACATGCCTCTGCAAGGTTGAACAATTCTTCCATAAGATTGGCAAAATTCCTGTCATTATTGAGATTCACCCCTGCTATTACGGCCTTTTTTCTCTGTTCCATATACATTCCTCCATTTTATTGAAATAAAAAACACAGGCCTGCTACCTGCGCGCTGAGTAAACGGAACATACGTACTATTCAGATGCATGCAAAAAGGAGTAGATTCCACTACTGCTCTTCTCAATACACTTTTCCATACATATACATACTATCCTATATCCATATATCAACAAGGTTTCTTAAAAATAGCCAGATCAATCCCGATTACCCTACAGACACAAAGTAGAGCCTTTAATCACTATAAAATTAGTTAAATAAAGCAAAAAATCGGAATCTGATACGCATTTTCAAGCAACCCTCCTCAAATTTAAGATCACCTTTATAATATCATAGATGTTAATGTTTTACAAGTTTACGACAAAATAATAATATATATATTGACAAACAGTTAAAATTACTATATTATAGTGTTGTACCTAATATATAACATAGTATATTAAAAGGGAGTAATTGTAAATACAATGCCAACACTACGATTGGAATTCTGATCTGGCATTGTATACCAGTCAATTGGTTATAAGACTTTTAATATAATTTCTGATTTTATCTGGAATTATTTAAAAGTCTTTATTTATTTAATGAGGCGGTGATTTTATTGGAAAATTTTTATGAAAAATCTACTTCGGAAGTTTTGAACATCTTAAAAACTTCACCTAAAGGATTAAATGATTCCGAAGTAGAAAGAAGACGGCAAAAATACGGATACAACGAACTGCAGGAAGGTCACAAAAAAAATATATTCCAGATTTTTCTGGAACAGTTCAAGGACTTGCTCATAATGATATTGATAGCAGCTGCCCTGGTCTCAATATTTTTAGACAACAGCGGAAGTGCCCTGGTCATATTCGCAGTTGTAGTTCTCAATTCAATTTTAGGAACCCTGCAGCAGGTTAAAGCTGAAAAATCATTGAAAAGTTTAAAAGCTCTTTCTGCACCCACTGCAAAAGTATTGAGAAACGGAATACAGGTAGAAATACCATCCAGGGAAGTTACCGTAGGTGATATCTTATATCTGGAAGCCGGAGACTATATAAGTGCCGATGGCAGGATTATAGAAAATTACAGCATCCAGGTAAACGAGAGTTCTCTCACCGGCGAATCCGAAAATGTGTCAAAAACCGAAGACATAATAGAAGGTGAGAACGTGCCTATAGGAGACAGAAAAAATATGCTTTTCTCCGGCAGTCTTGTAACCTACGGCAGGGCAGTTATGGTGGTAACCAATATAGGAATGGACACACAGCTTGGAAACGTAGCTTCCCTCTTAAAAAACACTGAAGAAAAGAAAACACCACTTCAAGTAAATCTGGATAATTTCAGCAAGAAACTCTCAACTGCCATATTGATCATATGTATTATAATTTTCATACTGGACGTATTTAGAGGATATCCAATCATGGATTCCATAATGTTCTCAGTGGCACTGGCAGTAGCAGCCATTCCAGAAGCTCTAAGTTCCATTGTCACCATAGTGCTTGCCCTGGGAACTCAAAAAATGGCCAAGGAAAATGCCATCATAAAAAAACTCAAAGCTGTGGAGGGACTTGGAAGTGTCTCTGTAATATGCTCAGACAAAACGGGAACTCTTACACAAAATAAAATGACTGTAAAAAAGCTTTATACGGACAATAGAACCTTGAACGCCGGAGATTTGAATCTTGATAATCAGGTAGATAAAATGGCTGTACTCATGGGCATATTATGCAACGACGCCTCCTCCTCCAATGAAGAAAAAATAGGTGATCCAACTGAAATAGCCCTGGTGGATTTAGGTAAAATCTACAATCTCAATGAACTGTCACTTAGAGAAAAATATCCTAGAATAGGTGAAATTCCCTTTGATTCAGAAAGAAAAATCATGAGCACTGTCCACAAGGTAAATGATAAAACCCTGATGGTAACAAAAGGTGCCTGTGATGTACTGATAAATAGGATTTCAAAAATACAGACCTGCCGGGGAATATCTCCTATAACGGAAGAAGACAAGAAAAAAATAGAAAGAGCAAATGAAAATTTCTCAAAAACAGGACTGAGAGTACTGGCTGTAACCTACAAGGAAATAGATATTGATAAAACTGCCTTAGATCCAAAACAGGAAAACGGGCTTACATTTGTGGCATTGACGGCCATGATGGATCCACCGAGAGAAGAATCCGCCCAGGCTATTTCAAGCTGTATAAAAGCAGGAATCAAACCTGTAATGATAACCGGAGATCATAAAATTACGGCTTCTGCCATTGCCAGGGAAATCGGTATTCTAAAAGATGAAAAAGAAGCTATGGAAGGCCGTGAGCTGGATCATCTAAGTGATGAGGAACTCAGGGAAAAAGTGGACAAAATATCTGTCTACGCCCGGGTATCTCCGGAACACAAAATCAGGATAGTAAAAGCCTGGCAGCAAAAAGACAACATTGTGGCCATGACCGGAGACGGCGTAAATGATGCTCCCGCCCTAAAACAGGCAAATATCGGAATAGCAATGGGCATTACAGGTACAGAGGTCTCCAAGGACGCAGCTTCAATGGTGCTCATGGATGATAACTTCGCCACCATAGTAAAATCAGTTTCCAACGGAAGAAATATATACAACAATATAAAAAACTCCATCAGATTTTTACTATCCGGAAATACAGCAGGTATACTGGCTGTGCTATATACTTCTCTGGCTGCACTGCCCATACCGTTTACTGCAGTCCATCTGCTGTTTATAAACCTTATTACGGACAGTCTTCCGGCAATTGCCCTGGGGCTGGAACCCTATAAGCACAATGTGATGAAGGAAAAGCCGAGAAATATAAATACTCCTATTTTAACAAAAGCTTTTGGCAGGGGAATATTGATTGAAGGATTTATTATAGCTGTATGTACCCTCTTTGCCTTCCATACTGGCCTGAAAACAGGAGATAATATGCTGGCAAGTACCATGGCATTTTCCACCTTGTGCATGTCAAGATTATTTCACGGCTTCAACTGCAGATCCAGAGAATCTATTTTCAGAATCGGATTATTTTCAAACAAATATGTATGGATTGCTTTTGGACTGGGACTGGCACTTTTAAGTTCAGTATTATTCCTGTCCCCGTTGAGAACCCTTTTTGAAATAAGGCAGCTTTCCTTAAATCAAATTGGAACTATATGTTTATTGTCTTTCATGCCATTTGCACTGATACAGACCTACAGGCTCATATTCGTCAAATCTGAAAAATCCAGTTAAAAAACATCCATCATAAAATACCCACTGATTTGCAGTGGGTATTTGGGTACCTTTGGATATTTGTGCATTTGACATGTATATGTTAAAGTGTTATGGTTATATGTATAACAATAAATATGAAAAATGTTACAATGTTACTAGCGCTTAATCAATTTGAACGGGAAAACCAATTTTGGGGTGAATCCTGCTGTAGGCAGGTAGGGTTAATTTCTTCGATCCGAATCCGTCAGCTAATCTCGTAAGCGTTGAAGGGAAGTTTTTGGTATACACGAATTTGTATTTTTTGATATACCTTTGAATTATGGCTTTATAAGCTGCGGAGACTTCTCTGCAGCTTATTGTTTTTTGATTATCCAGCAGCTTCCATGTAGCACAAATAATTCTTTATATTATATTGTTAACTTTTAAAAGGAGTGTTTGGTTTGAGAAGGAAATACTGGAATATACCACTATGGAAAGACGTCACAGAAGATGAGTGGAACAGTTGGAAATGGCAGATTTCTAACAGACTTACCACATTGGAGGAATTGGAACAGGTAGTGAATCTTACTGAAGACGAAAGAAACGGAGTAAAAGCTAGTCTCAAAAAACTAAGGATGGCAATAACACCTTATTATGCAACATTGATTGATCCGGATGACTATAATTGTCCTATTAGAAGACAAGCAATTCCCACCATAGAAGAGACCAAAATATCAGAATGTGATATAAATGACCCACTGCATGAAACTCTAGATTCCCCCGTTCCCGGATTAACCCACAGATATCCTGACAGAGTACTCATCCTTGTTACTGAAAAATGTTCTATGTACTGCAGACACTGCACAAGAAGGCGGTTTGCAGGGCACGATGATAATTCCCTATCAAACAATGATATATTAAAAGCTATAGAATATGTAAAAGCTCACAGCGAAGTTAGAGATGTATTGATATCCGGCGGTGATGCACTGTGTATTTCAGATGAGAAGCTTGAATTTATATTAAAGGAGATAAAAAAGATAGATCACGTTGAAGTCATAAGAATTGGAACCAGGGTACCAGTTGTCATGCCTCAGAGAATAACCAGCAGTCTGTGCAGAATGATAAAAAAATATCATCCGGTTTGGATTAACACACATTTTAACCATCCAAACGAGGTAACCGAAGAATCAATGCTGGCCTGCAAGATGCTTGTTGATTCAGGAATTCCCCTTGGAAATCAATCAGTACTTTTAAAAAATGTCAATGACTGTCCTTATATTATGAGAAATCTTGTACAGAAATTAGTAAAAAACAGAATACGACCTTATTATATATACCAATGTGATCTATCCCAGGGTATTGAACATTTTAGAACACCAGTTTCAACTGGCATAGAAATCATGGAGCTTTTACGCGGTCATACCTCTGGATTTGCAGTACCCACTTTTGTAATTGACGCTCCAGGCGGCGGCGGAAAAATACCTGTAGGTCCCCAGTATTTGATCTCACAGACACCTGAAAAATTAATACTCAGAAACTATGAGGGTGTATTGTGTACTTATACTGAGCCATCAGATAAAAGCCACCACTGCAAACATTGTGGACTATGTGAAAAATTTAAGAAGACTAAACGTGAAGGTCTGGAAAAATTGTTTAGAAATGAGAGAGTATGTTTGACTCCCAGCAATAATGCAAGAATGGAAAGGAGAAGACAATATAATGAGTGCAAGCAGTTGTCAGCTAAATAATTATTATATGAAAATAGGTAAGGATAAAATATGTGTGGACTACATCAACAGTCGTGTGAAAATAATCAAATTTCACACTATGTCAGTTCAAAATATAAAAAGACTTATTCATTTTGTTTCAAGACAGCGTCTTGGAAAAATCATATGCAACTGTGATATTGAATATCTGGATAATTTTATTAAAGCAGGTTTTGAATTGGAAGGTAAAATAGATGGCTATTTTAAAGGTAAGGATGCATTTTGTATGTCCTATTTCATCAACAAAAACAGAAGACTCTATAGTGAACATTCTAAAGAGGACCTGATTTTAAGACAGAGCTTGAATAAGAAGGACACTTTTATCTATAACAGCAGCAATTTCAACTACCACATAAGAAATGCAGCGGAAAGTGATATAAAGAATATGATAAAATTATTTTCCCAGATATTTTCCACTTATCCCTCTGAAATTTTCAGTGAAGATTATCTGAGAAACACTTTGAATAAAAAAGTCCTATATAAGGTGGCTGTGGACAATGACAGCAGAATAATCGGCATAGCTTCAGCGGATCTGGATAGAGAAAATTTGAATGCAGAAATAACCGACTGTGTCACTCATCCACATTATAGGAATAAAGGCATACTATCTAATATAATCTATTCCCTGGAATTGGAGCTTAAGAAAATGGGATTTATAACCCTATATAGTCTGTCCAGGGCTATACATCCGGGTATTAATTTTGTACTCAGCAAACAGGGCTATACATTCAGAGGAAAGCTTATAAATAATTGCAATATATGCGGTGGTTTCGAGAACATGAATATTTGGGTGAAAAATATCACCAAGGCCTGAAATTTACAGGACAGCATATAGATACTGAATATTTTTAATAAGCAGAGAAAAGCAAAAAATTTTCCCTGCTTATTTTTTCACAATACAAAATATCACTGACATGGCCCTTTAAAAGTTTATATTTTGTTTAGAATTAGTTTATATAAAGTAGAGACATGTATTTTAAAATATAATTAGGAGGTACTTCCAAATAAAATGTAAGGAGATGCAAAAATGAAAGTAGGGAAAAAAACGGCTATGGCAATAAGTTTTACTGTAGGAATAGCAATGTTTGCCACTACAGCTTTTGCTGAAGTCACATCCAAAAGCGGCTATGACCAGCTCAAGGATTCATTGAAGTATACGGCAAAAGCCTGCACCGGTGAACTTTCAAACTACACTGTAGACACATCCTTTGTCATAAAGGACGGCACCAATGTGGTATATTCCAGCAGTGATCTGTCCAAATACGATATATCTAATAAATCAAAGGAAGCTGTAAATTCAACTTACAACGGCTCAAAGAAAGCTGAAAGCTACTACTATGTAGACAAAAATACTAAAATAAATAAACCCGAGAATTCTTCCTCTTATTCTGTGACCAATTTTACAGATGGTACAAGCTGGAATATAACAAATCCTTTTGATGAAGACAGAGCTTCCGATCTTGAAAAAATAGCAGATGCCATTGTGGGGAATTTAAAAGATTCCGTTGCAGTCAATACAAAGCAGGATGGATCCAGAGAGCTTTCAGGGTCCTTGAACAATACCCAGATACCATCACTTATAAATGCACTGGTATCCTTTCAATTCAAAAACTCATTTGGAGGAAATACTGCTGCCAGTTCCTCCGGAGAAGAAGGAACTGATGGAAGATTGAACGTTCCCAGACTCGCGGACAATATATTTGTAAAAAATATCAAGGGAACTGTTACTACAGATAAGAATGGGTTGATCAAAACTGTACTTGGATCAGGGGTTCTTTCAGGTACCGATAAAAGCGGCCAAAATCACAATTTGACCTTCGAACTGCTGCTGAAAATAGATAATATAAATTCAACTACAGTAAAAAAGCCTGATCTTTCAGGTAAAAAGACAATAGTACAGACCGCCAACTCCTCAAACCCTGGTAAATTGTCCAACCCTGAAAAATATCTTGGAAAGTATACCCAAAATATCACAATTGAAAAAGATGGAAAATTCATAAAAATAGGTGAAGCCACAGTAACTATTGAAAAAATAGATAACAGTACTATAAGCGGAACCTATGAAGCAAAATATACAAGCGGCTATGAAGATGGAAATCAGAAATTGAATTTCAGCGGTAATTTTGACAAACAAAAAAATGGTGGTGATGCCTTCAATGCAACTGTTACTGCAACCGGGGATTCAAAGGAAACTGAAAAGGGCCATCTGTATCTGAACCCAAATTATGCAAATATAGACTTTAACCTGGAGACAAATGATCCTGTTTTTAATCCACAGTACGATAAGGTATTCGACTAATACAAAATATCAAAGTTCAAAGAATAAATATGAAAGGTGAAGATTTTCGGTGAATACCGGAAATCTTCCAACATTTGATATTTAAACTTCGACAATCGAGCTTTAAAAAAGGAAGGTGTATGAATGGAAAAAGCTATTGAAATCAAGAATTTGTGCAAGACATATAAAAACGGGAGGGGCATAGACAATATAGACCTGGATATTCAAAAGGGAGATATATTCGGATTTCTTGGACCCAATGGTGCCGGAAAAACCACCGCCATGAAGATAATGACAGGTTTAATGAAACCGGACCGCGGTGACGTAAAAATACTCGGTCACAGTATTCTAACGGAATTTGAAAAGGCAATCTACAATGTGGGATGTATCATTGAGACTGCAGAGGCCTATCCATATCTGACGGCTTTTGAAAATCTGAAGCAGTTTTCCAGATATTACAAAGATGTGGATGTCGGCAGGATCGAAGAAATCCTGGATATGGTGGGACTCTTAAAGCACAAGGATGAAAAGCCCGTGAGATTTTCCCTGGGAATGAAACAGAGACTTGGAATTGCAGCTGCACTTCTGTCCAGACCAAAAGTCATAATTCTGGATGAGCCATTAAACGGCATGGACGTGGAGGGAATGATAAATGTTCGAAATATCATCAAGAGCCTGGCAGAAAAGGAATCAACCACTTTCTTTATTTCAAGCCATCTCATTCACGATATTGAATTGACCTGCAAACATGTTGGAATCCTATACAACGGCAGGATTATCAACGTAGACAGTACAGAAAACATATTAAACAGTTATGCTTCCCTTGAAAATTATTTTGTCAGCGAGGTAGAGAGAAATGGTAGAATTTAAAAAAGCTCTAATAAATGAAATGGAAAAATTGTATAAAAAGAAAAAAGCCCTGGCAGCAGTTGTACTCTCCCTGATCTTTATTGTATTTGGACAGATTTTCATATCCATAGTGAGAAATAATTTCGGTGTTCAGGGGGTTTCCAGCAGCGAATTTCCTCTGCTTATCCTCTCCATAATTATAAATACACTGCTCCCGCTGTTTGTGGCACTTGTAACCATAGACAGCTTTTGCGGCGAATTTTCCCAGAACACCATGAAAATAACCTTGACCAGGCCCATTACCAGATTAAAACTGTATTCGGCAAAAATAGCATCTATATGTGTATTTATATTTTCGCTCCTGATGCTGTCCATGGTGTTTTCCATAATATCAGGTCTTATATTTAATTCAAACTCCTTCAATTTTTTAGATATATTCAAAATAATAATTTCCTACACAGTAACCCTACTGCCCATGGTAATTCTGTGTCTTGTAATTGTTCTATTTGCAAACATATTTAAAGGTGGAATAGCCGTATTTTTTCTGTCCATACTTGTATTTATAGCCTTTAAAGCCTTTGAAATTTTCATTCCTTCATATTCGGGCATTTTCTTTACATCCATATTTGGATGGTACAACCTGTGGATTATGGACAACATTCCTGTCTTTAAAATTTTCAGGGAATTTATGATGATGCTCAGCTATGCTATAATATTATTTACAGCCGGGTACTACGTATTCGATAATAAAGATTTCTAGCAAATAGAAGGGATAGAAATGGATATAAAAAAACGACTTATCATCTACAATAATTTAACCATAATAATTCCATTTATAATCACCGGCATAGTTGCCTTCATATTTGTATTTGTTTCCTCAAAATTCTTCAATACAAGTATAACCTACAGTGACTTCAAAAAGGCTTCTCTCACAAAATCGGAACTGTTGAATGTGTCCAAGGACATAGCAAAATCAAGCAGTAAAAGTATTAAAGACGACGATGAATTTCAGGAATATCTGGGAGAGAAGCTTTCGGCTGTAAATGGAAAAATTGTAATAGTCAAAGATGGAAATATAGAATTTTCTTCACCGGATCTGGGAAAAATTGATACTGCAAAATCTTTAATGGAGTCAGGCAATGCTTTAAGAAAATCCCTGCAGATAAAAGACACCCATTATTCAATCGACAGCTTTCCACTGGCATTTAAGGATGGATCCTCCGGTAAAGTCATATTCCTGGTTCCAGCTGCAGTGAAACCGGATATTTTTAAAAATTTCATCATCACCGTACTGCTTACCTTCTTTATCTGTTTTGCCCTGATGAGCATAATTATATCTTATGTATTTTCCAAAAAGATACTAGAACCCATCGCCCTTTTAAAAAAAGCTACGGCAGAAATAAGCCGGGGTGATCTGGATTTTGAAATTGCAGAAAGCGGAGATATGGAAATAAGGGAATTGTGTTCCGATTTTGAAAAGATGAGAATACAGCTGAAGGATTCTGTGAGAATGAGGATGAAATATGATGAAAACAGGAAAATGCTGGTGTCCAGTATATCCCATGACCTAAAAACTCCCATAACCTCCATAAAAGGTTATGTTCAGGGAATTTTGGACGGTGTTGCAAATACTCCTGAAAAATTAGAACATTACTTAAATACCATAAACATAAAGACACAGCAGGTTGACTCCATGATTGACGACCTGCTGCTCTATTCCAGGCTGGATTTAAAACAAATTCCATTTACATATGAAAAAACGGATATTCTGGAGTACTTCAGGTGCTGTATTGAAGAAAGCAGAATGGAACTTGCCAAATCAAACATAAAAATAGATCTTCAGAACAACCTGGATAATTCGCAATTTTTCAGGGTCGACAGAATCAGATTTATGAGGGTGATATTGAACATCATAGACAATTCCAGAAAATACATGAATAAAAAATCCGGCAGAATAAGCATAATTTTAAGAGAAACAAAGACCAGCATCATAATTGAAATAAAAGACAACGGATCCGGAATCGGAAAAGATGATATAAACAAAATATTCAACAGATTCTATAGAGCTGACTCTGCAAGGAGCAATGCCAGGGGAAGTGGATTGGGACTTGCCATAGCAAAGCAGATTGTAGAAGGTCATAATGGAAATATCTGGGCTAATTCCAATATAAATGAAGGCACAAGCATAATAATATCACTTGCCAAACTTTTTTAAAATCATAAAATCCATACATATTTAGATAATTTGATGAGCACACTAAATAAAAAAGAGGAGTGATATTGATGTTTAATCCATTTGACCAAAAGCCCATGCCCCTGGAAGATGGCATCATGGACTGGAAAACCATGTACCCAAAATCATACTCAAAGCAGACTGTTGATCCATACACAAGGATCCGTATTATTTTAATGAATGGAATCGAGGTGGAGGCAGCTCTTTTCTCCCATCAATTTCATCGTCACTGCAATAACAACGATCTGCGCCGTGAACTGGCAATGCTGCGCCGGGTGGAGCAGCAGCAGCAAAAACACATCAACTGGCTCAAGCCAATTGACGAGACACAGCTGGAAACCACCATTGGCTACGAACATGTTGCCGTGGATCTGACAGCCTGGCTTGCACAAAACGAACCGGATTCCAATGTAAAACAGTGCCTTGATTTCGCACTGCTGGAGGATTTCGATCACCTATACCGTTATTCCAATTTGCTGGATCTTGATGAAAATATTCCCTCCCAGCAGTTGGTGAAAAAATATGTAGACATAACCCCTGGACGGCCGACCATAGCGGAGCACCGCTGTCCTAAAGAGGAAGTCAAAAGATTTGTAGACTTTAAAAAAGCAGACATCCGTACAAAGCTGAATACCATGATCATAACTGCCGGGGAACAGCAGACCATGAATTTCTATATGAACTTAGGCAACACATACTACAATGATCTGGGACGTCAGCTCTATCTGGAAATTGCCATGATAGAAGAACAGCATGTAAGTCAATACGGAGGACTTATAGACCCCAACTGCACGTGGCTGGAAAGTCTTTTGCTGCATGAATACATGGAATGTTATCTCTACTATTCTTTTTATGAGGATGAAATAGATGCCAATGTGAAATCAATCTGGGAGATGCATCTTCAGCAGGAAATATCCCATTTGCACAAGGCAGCCGAACTTCTTTACAAATATGAAAATAAACAGTGGCAGCAGGTTGTACCGGGAGCTTTCCCAAAACTGCTTCAGTTTCATGACACAAGGGACTATGTACGAAATATTCTTGCCAGTCAGATTGAGCTGACTGCAGACAATGAAGATTTCAAAAATATCCGTCAGCTTCCGGCAGATCATAAATTCTTCTGTTACCAGAACAAAGTAAACCATGACATCAACTCAGTGGCAAGCCATATGGTAATTGAACAGCATCAGAGACAAAAAGGCGAGGACTACCGTGACGAATCCCAACCCAATCCAGTGCCGGATCTGTCAGACAGGAAACAGGACAATACCAGCATAGCAAGGACAAACAAATCCATGTCAATGGCTTAATTAAAAAAACAACATGCAGGTAACATCTCAAAAAATATTTTCTGCATGTTGTTTTATATTCTGCTGCTACTGATCTATGAATTTAAGTTGAGCTTCACAATAACAGGCAAATTTAAGCCTTTCTATTTTAAAATTTGCATCTGCAAATATCCTGGGCCAGCATTTAATATATTCTATTATTTTATCTTTTTTATCTTTTTCCAACTCATCCCAGGACACCATTGAAGAATTGGCATTTCTTTTTTCAGAGAGTCTATATTCATATTCACATTTTCCCAAAATATTCAACTCTTTTTCCGTAAAACCAATAATTTTAGGTTTTTCACTTTCAGACATTGAAATCAGATCATAATAAACTTTATAGAGCATATCAGGTATGTGCCTTACATAATCTCTAGTAGAATCTTTTTGTTCTTCACTTAGATTTTTCCAATACTCATCAGGTTTCATGACAATTTGATCTCTGTCATTGTAAATCATTATACGACTGTAGTTAAGTGCTCTGGAAAGCTGATCAATTTTCTCATTGAAAAATTCATCTTTCATTAAATAGCGGAAAAATTCATCCTCATCCACATGAAGTTTCAACTGATCTCTGGAAGGCAGATAGGATTGTTCCCACTTTTTTGCATTGCTCAACCTGCTCATCTCAAGTATAGCTTCCATGGATCTTGATTCGTGTTTGTACATGCTCACTTTTAAAAGTGCCCTCAGCACACCTTTGTCTATCTGGACCTGCTGTCTTTCATTTATGAGATGCGGAGCCTTGCGCTCCAAAAGGGATCTCAGCAGCATGGCCCTGCGGATAATAAAAAGCTGATCCCCTTCATCAGTTTGATTTGGCCCTAAAATATTTACATATCCTCTCAGCCTGCTCATGAAATCCGGTCCCTTTGCACTTTGAAATTCTTTGAAAAATTCTTTGTACTCAGTCCTGTCTTTAATATCTTCTCCACAAAATTCCTCAAATGTACTGCTTGTGCCCCCTGCAAATACAAATATGGCCTTTCCGATAGGATGGATGGAATTATCCTCTCTGAATACACCATCCTGCATAGGTGCCAGAAAATATTTCAGCCATCCCAGTTTTCTTTCAAAATTAGAATCAAATTCATCAAAAAACACCAGAGGAATTTTACCTTTAAGTGAAATATCTCTTATTTTATGAAAGCTTATAATCAAATCTGATACTTTTTCAAATTGTGATAAATTGAAATTCAGGCTTTCAATTAAATCTGGAGCTACACAGGAAGCAACTTCGGTTACACCAAAGGATTTCCCGGAACCCGGCGTTCCAAATACAGCAATAGAAAGAGGACGTACCACATTTTTAGAAGAAATGTATTCAGACATAAGATTTTTAATACTCTTATAAGCTTCAAATTCATCCCTGTCAACAGTTTTCAATTTGCCGAACTGCGCTATGGGTATGTATTTAAGAGCACTTTCTTCACCGTTTTTAACAATATCATAGGCTATTTCAGCCAGGTTGGCAGAGCTTTTATCCTTGATGATATACCAGCAGGATTGACAGCTGGTATCCCCTAAATCAGGCACCCTAATATCCTGTATGTATTCTTTATATATAAAATCATTTTCTCCTTCAATAAAAATTGAGGGATTGGGAAATACACTTTCCACAATGTTTTTACCAAAACCATGGGCAAAATACTTCTGTGCATCTGCAATTCCTTCACGTATGCCATCATCAATTGACTTGCTGAGAGAGATATTTTTAAGTTTTCCCGAAACAATGGATTTTGCCAGTCCGGCTACAAAACAAGAAGTAATTCCATACATCTTCCCCTGATTTTCTTTTATAAAATCACCCTCAAATGCATATGTCAAAAAATACAGCTGGGATCTGGCTTTTCCATCATTTCTATAGTATATGGCACCCTCCAGACCCAGAGGAACAATCAGGTGGCTGCATTTTGACAGAAAAGCAATCCGTGGATTATTTTTTATCTGCCATACAAAATCCAATGCCGTCCTTTCCCAGGAAAGATTTTCACTTATATTGACTTCCTCTGAACGCAGATCAGCTCCATTTATAACTACTATGGTATTTTCCATATGAAATTGTGTCAAATGTTTCCACAGTCTGGTAGAATCAGAAGGATTATCCATCTTATATATAATTATGGGATGTCTATCCTGTTCTTTTAGAGCTAAAGGCCAGAATTTTTCGTCATTGTTGAATCCATTATTTTCATCATCCAATACAACCATATCTGCATTTTTATCATCATGTTCAATGGGAAACAGTCCAGGTCCGCAGGGAAACAATTCTTTAAACCCTAAAAACTCCTTCACCCTGTACACTCTGTTCTTATATTTTTCATCCGAAGCTGGGGAAAAAAGCCCCAGCTGCATAACAGAGGTCAAAAGTCCTTCCGGCAGATGTTCATCATTATAATCTATTTTAGGTGAAATCACATTGGCCCCGGTAGAGAGAGATACAAATTCAGCTAAAAGCAGTGCTTCTCCCTCAATTAATCTATCATATAAATGTGGATAATGCTGCCAGCTCAGATCATTGATATATTCATTTGTTATCTGCCAGAGCAGCAAATTCACACACACATCACCGGATACCACAATATTGAAATTTTCAGCTTCCATAACTGCCACCTCTCTTACCTGATTATTTATTTAGCTGTTTTTACCAGCTCACTTTTTCATTAAAAATATTATAACACATATCAACAAAATATTTATGGAACTGAAAATCATCAGTTAGTTCGGGGTGAAATGAAGTGGCCAGCATATTGCCCTGTCTTACCGCTACAATGTTTTCATCAACTCTGCACAGCACATCCACATCACTGCCCACCTTGGTTATATAAGGAGCTCTAATAAAAACCAAGGGTATTTCCTCGTCACAGATCTCATCTATTTTTTTATATGTTAAAAAGCTGTCAATCTGACTCCCATAGGCATTTCTTCTAACAGTTATATCCATAACCTGCATATAATTTTCAACGTTATTTTCAATGTTTCCTGCAAGAAGTATCATCCCCGCACAGGTTCCCCACACCGGAAAACCGTCTGTTATTTTTTCTTTGAGTTTATCAAAAATGCCTGTTTGCTTCAGCAGTCTCCCCATAGTCGTACTTTCTCCTCCTGGAAGGATAATTCCCTGCAGATTGTCTAATTCTTCAGGCTTTTTCACTTCAACTGTTTCACAGCCAAGGGCTTTCAAGTGATTAATATGTTCTATTACTCCGCCTTGAAGCGCAAGCACTCCTATATTCATCTTAATTTTACCATCCTCTTTCTTCAAATTTACTGTCCAATTCACTGCAGTTTATACCTACCATTGCTTCTCCCAGATCTTCTGATACTTCAGCAATAGATTTAGGATCATTATAGTTTGTCGCTGCCATAACTATCGCTTTAGCTCTCTTTTCCGGATTTCCCGATTTAAATATTCCCGAGCCCACGAACACTCCTTCAGCCCCCAGTTTCATCATGAGTGCTGCATCAGCCGGTGTAGCTATTCCCCCTGCAGCAAAATTGACTACTGGAAGCCTGCCGTTTTCCCAGATAAATTCTATTAAATTAAAAGGAGCTCCAAATTCCTTGGATAAAGTCATCAGTTCTTCTTTTGGTGAATTCTTGACTCTTCTTATATCATCCATTATGCATCTCATGTGGGTAACAGCTTGAACTACATCTCCGGTACCAGCTTCCCCCTTAGTTCTTATCATGGCTGCTCCCTCTCCAATTCTTCTTAAAGCTTCACCTAAATTTCTTGCACCACATACAAAAGGAACATTAAATCTTGTTTTATCTATATGATATTTATTATCTGCCGGGGTCAGAACTTCACTTTCATCTATAAAGTCAATTCCTATGGCCTCCAGTATTTCAGCCTCCACAAAATGTCCTATTCTAACCTTGGCCATAACCGGTATGGATACCGATGCCTTTATTTCTTTTATCATTTTAGGATCGGACATTCTTGCAACTCCGCCTTGACTTCTTATATCTGCAGGTACTTTTTCAAGTGCCATAACTGCACATGCTCCTGATTGCTCGGCAATTATGGCTTGTTCAGCATTTACCACATCCATAATTACTCCGCCTTTAAGCATCTGGGCCAAATTTTTATTTAGTTCATACCTTGCCATCAACAACACAACTCCTCACTTATTTTTTAGAATAATTATAATATATAGATTTTATAATTCAAATGTACCCATACATTTAAAATAAGCATTTTGAATGACGGATGCTTATTTCTGCATATTCTATTTATTCCTCCATTGGTTTTCCAGCCTCGAACAGCACTTTGTTCTTCAGCATGACAAAGCTTTGCACCAGCATCAGCAGTCCTGTCACAAGGAGAAGCCACTCTATTTTAATAAAATCAGCAGCAGGTCCATAACCAATCATGGCCAGAGGCATTATTGAACTAGATATCATGGTCAAGACACCGAATACTCTCCCTAAAAAATCAGCTTCAACCTTTTGCTGCAGTAAAACGGTAAATGGCGTATTAAACACAGGCAGTACAAGCCCAATAATCCCCATCATAAATGTATAAATCCAGAATACATGAATAAGCCCAAGGACAAAAGTAGAAACTGCTATGACAAAGGTGGACAGCACCATGGTATGGAGTTTGTTTTTGAGACCACCCCAGGATGCCATGATAAGTCCTCCCAGCATCATACCCAGAGCATAGACAACCTCGATTATTGTAAGACGCCAGACATCATTTCCAAAACTGCGTGCCACCTGCAGCGGTGTTAAAAATGCCAGGGGAGCTATCAGAATAAAATAGACTGCACAGAATATAAAGAGCGTTTTAATAAAATTATGGTTTTTAATATATTTGATACCTTCATACATGTCTCCCAGATAGTTTAACTTTTGATCCTGAAGTGCTTTTCCATGAGCAGGCACATGTAAAAACAAAATCATAATAGAAACTGCCACAGCTGCTGTAACAACATCAACAAAAAATACAGCTTCAATTGCAGCAACAGTAAGCATTACTCCGCTGAGCATGGGAGAAACAAGTGTCACCAGTGACTGTATGCTGCTGTTTATTCCATTGACACGTGTCAATTTATCCATCGGTACAATAGCCGGAAGAAATGCTCCTACCGACGGCATCTGGACACCTTCTCCAATTGCACGTACTGCAGACACCACAAACAGCATCCATATTGAACCATATCCCATAATGAATAGTATGGCCATTATAAAAGTTGAGACTGCTATGAGAGAGTCCGATAAAATAATAAGCAATTTTCTGTCATATCGGTCAGCCCATACTCCTGCAAAAGGAGAAATAAAAAAAGTAGGCAGAAAACCACAGATAATGGATATAGTCATCATAATTCCAGACTGAGTTTTCAATGTAATATACCAGGTAATGGCATACTGAACCAGCATTGATCCCAAAAGTGATATATTCTGACTGGTCAAAAAAAGGATGGTATTTTTCTTCCAATTTTGTTTCATGTGGGACATAATTTCCTCCTATCCATCATTTACACAATGCACAATGTAAATAAACCAAAAATGGAGTGCTGTAAAATTATTTTAAATAACAGTTTTGCAGTACTCCACTTTGAATTTAATATTTTTTGTCTGATGCTGAACCTTCTGCCTATACTAATTCTTTTACTTCTTTTGGATCTCTAGTATAATCAGCAAGCTTCACAAATTTTGCCTTTATCCTGTATATGACGGAATCTCCAATATCACCTTTATCTACATTTTCCTTCAGCACCGGATATCTGACACTTATTCCGTTCACTGCGCTCTTAAAGTCATCATCACCCTGCAGTACTTCCGATGCCTCTCCAGTTACAGAAACACTTTTAAAAGTATTATAGGATTGATTCTCATTTTGAAAGTAAAAGGTAACTATTGGATTTTTCTTTATATGCTTTACCTTATTCGATTTTCTCCCCGTCTCAAAATACAGATTGGCTCCCTGGTTTGAAAATGCTCCCATAACCCTGGCATATGGTGCACCATCCTCACCTACCGTAATCAGCAGTCCTGTCTTGGACTGTTCTACATATTTGATGGCCTCGTCTAATACTTCACTCATATGTAAAATCCTCCTTTTTTTTATAATTATAGCCCAATAACAATATTAATACAATTACATCAAATATATTGCATTTACCAGCTATTTCATAACTGCGCACACTATGGTCCTGGCCCCGTCAAATTCATAACTGCAGGTATACAGAGTCAATATCTTTTTAAAATCATTATTTTTAATGTCCTTGTAATACATGGATTTTTGCTTTAAAAAATTTATGTATTTCTTATATTCTTCATCTGAAGCAAAATTGGTCCTGAGTTCATTTTTCTTTTCATCCACCACAAAAACGGAAAAGACTTCATAGGTATATTCTTTGTTGTCCTTTATTATTTTTATAGTCCCCTTTTTAAAGTTTTCTTCTTCTTTAAAATTATTTATTTTACTAAACATGGTGGCACTTTTCATATTATGCCCATAAATGATCATGTCCCTGTCCGAATCATGTTTATCATTATTTTCGACGAATATACTTCCCGATACACTTTTTTCTCCGTAAAAATTATTGTGAAGATAAAATTCATTGTCCTTTCTCTGGACAACCGGATAACTTATATCAGTGTTGGGGATATTGATACCAAAATATCCTATATCAGTGTCGGGAATGCTTATCCAGAATTTATAATCCGGATTAATCTTTCTCAGCTTTTCTTCTGCTGAATTTACTTTTGTATTATATTCAACTTTGGGCTTCAACTTTTGAATTTCAAAGTAATTTTTAATATCCCTGTAGTAGCCAAGGCATCTGTAGCCTATTGCGGCCACACAGGACACAATTACCGCAGCTAAAATTATATTTACTGCAATTTTTATATGTCTTTTCATAATTCACCTTTATATAAACTTTTTTATCAATTTTCCCGTAAGCAGCTTGCAGGTTATAAAAGATACTATAGGTACTGTTAAAATAACCCCAATACTCCCCGATATACCCTGCATGATCTCTATTCCAACGGAATACATGTTGATAATCTGATTGTATTTCATGTTGTAGGCATATATTAAAATAAGGGTGTTTATGGAGCCACCTGTAAATGCCAGTATAAGCGTATTCGACATGGTGCCCATCATGTCCTTCCCAACATTTATTCCGGAGACAAACAGTTCCTTGAAGCCCAGTTCAGGATTTTTTTCATGTATTTCGTTTATCGTAGATGCCACAGACATGCTGACATCTATCACTGCACCCAGGGATGCTATGAGTATTCCCGCAAATAAAATCCCGCCTATGTTCAAATGGGTCTTGCTTGATATGACCACTAGATCCTCTATTTCCGACACATTGTATCCTGATATTTTTGCAAAATACCCAAATGCTGCGGCCGCTCCCCCTGCAATGATGACTCCTGCAATAGTTCCCAATATCGCCGATATTGATTTTACAGTCAAACCATCTATAAGATACATTGTAACTATAGTAACCAGAATTCCTACCACAACTGCAGATAAAAACGGGGAGTATCCCTTATAGAGCATAGGTATAAATAAAAATACAATACATATGAATGTAAATGCAAGTCCAACAACGGACTTGAAGCCTTTTTTACCTCCAATTGCCCAGAGTATCAAGACAAAAATCCCTACAAAAGCATATACAATAGGCCCTCTGTTATAGCTGTACACAGTAGCCACATAATTGTTTCCTGATACGCTCAGCGAAACAACAACCTTCATTCCCACTTTACAATCGGCACCGTAAAGATATCCTGAAGTGCTGGTGGCATTTAGCACCCTTCCCTTATACCTGCCGCCCAGCATTTTGATTTTTACCGTCTGTCTTCCTACCCGGGAACCATCCTTCTGTATATTGTCCTTTACGATATCCACAACCACAGCCTTGTCAAAGGACACACCTTCCTTGTTGGAAAACTGTACCTTGTCTATCTGGTTAAAAGAATACAAAAAAGCAAAAAATCCCAATGCCAGTATTATTACAACTGCCCTTCTTATATTGGCAGCTCTGTGGCCAAACAATTTTGAAATCATAGTCCGCATCCTCCAGTTCATATTAAAATCACAGGAGCACATACATGCTCCTGTAATCTGAGTTAGTGTAAATTACATAATTTTAAAATTCTTGTTCGGAAGTTATTTTAATCTTCCCAATAATTTTCTTTTCTTGTTTATGAAAAGCAGTGCTGCAGCAGAAAGTCCTGCCAGAGCAGCAAGAGGATAGAATTTAAAATCATCTCCTGCCTTGAAGTTTGTCACTGCCTCATCCAGCTCTTGACGTGCCTTGTTTATATCTTCCTGTGAACTGTCACTTGAACCAAGAACAGCATTTGCCTTTTCAATTGCAGCTTTAACTGCATCTGCTTTCTCCTGCTTATACTGTTTGTCTCCAGTACCTATCTCGTCCTTGGTATCTTTCAACAGAGTATTTGCATCACTTACTGCAGCTTTAAGAGAACTATCTCCTATAATGCTGTCCTTGAAGCTTTCCACTGCTGAATTTAAAGTATCAGCTGCTTTGTCAAGTTCTTCCTGGGAACTGTCTGCCGAGTTAAGAACAGCTTGAGCCGCTTTTATTGCAGCATTAAGTGTGTCCTTTGCTTCCTGTGGACACTGACCATTCTCAGTACCTACTTTTGTGCCATCCGATAAAGTCTGTGCATCTTTTACTGCAGTTTCAAGCTTTGTCGTATCTCCCTTAGTCTGAATACCATTGATAGCATCTTTTAAATCGGCATAGGCTTTGGCAATTTCCTCTTCACTGGCTTCTTTTGAAACAGATTTTGCATCCTCAAGTGCAGTATTTAATTTCTCAAGGCTTTCCTTGGTATATTTGTCACCATCAGCAGCCTTTTTCTCTCCTTCTGAAATCAAATTCTGTAATTCATCAAAAGTTGCTTCACTGTTCTCTGATTTTACAATAGTAAAGGAATTGTCAATTTTATCTCCAGTTTTAGTTTCATAGGTATTTATAGTAAAGCTTGTATCATCAACATCAATAGTGGAATAAGTAGGAATATCCTCCTGCCACCTGGCAGCTACATAAGCCTGCTGATTTCTTACCAGGTCATAGTATTTACTACCTGATGCAGAATCCGCAGTCATGTACAATATACCCTTTGGATTCAAAACAGCCTTGTCATCTTCCACACTTGCAACATCTTCCAGTGTACTCTGATCCACATCTGTTCCACCATCTTTTATATCAACTTTTTGAACTGCCCCTGCATCTCCAATGCTTTCAGTATAGTCCTTATATGCCTGAGTTATCGGATTTTTATTTATCTCATAGCTTTCAAACTCAGTTTCAAATTCATCATCAGTTAATATCTTGGATGTGTCAGTTTTAGATGAGCCATCATTCTGGACTGCTCCGCCCTCTAACATGTATGATCTGGAATAAGTGTGGTCATGTCCTGTGAGAACAACATCGATTCCGTTATCTTCAAGAATAGGAGTCAGATTATATCTTTTATCAATTATTCCCGGTTCATTGGAGTGTTCACCAGGTCCGTATATGTCATGGTGGAGTGTTACCACACGCCATTTTGCATCTGGATTTTCAGAAATGGCTTTTTTAACAATCTGCTCATGCTCTGCCCAGTTTTCGCTGTTGGTGTTCAAATCAATGAACAATGTGTTGCCGTATGAATAGTAATAATCCCCACCGGCTACTGTTGTCCCCTTATCTGATGCATTAGGGTTGTTGAAGTGATATGTATAATTTGCATTTTTCGAATCGTGATTACCTATGGTAGTGGCAACGGGCAGGGATTTCAATGCCTCCGGGCTCAGATATCCTGCATATTCAATATCCTGTTTTTCAGTATCAGTTTCACTTGTAGTTTGAATCTGATCTCCTGCTGAAATCATAAAACTTACATTTGGATTCTGCTTTAATGCCGTATTTATAGTATTGTTCCAGTTGAAGCTGTCATTTCTTACAGCCGCATCCTGACCCTGTTCTGTACTAGCACCCGTGGCAGTATTGCCGCTTGAGGAACCTATCTGCGGATCTCCCACCAGCAGAAAAGAAAAACTGTCTGTACTTTGGGTTTTATATACTGTAGCATTAGTCCACTCTCCATTTACTGTATATTCATAATAATACGTTGTATTTTCTTTTAATCCTGTTGCAGTAGCATGATTATAACTATACCCATTTGCTGGAACATCTTTTGTAGTTACAATAATTTCTTCTGCATCACTCATATCTTGTTTTGTACCAATCCTCAATTTAGGAGCTTTATCATTCACTTCACTGTCTTTTGAATACCAGCCAAAATTCAACTCAGTTGCATCTTTTCCCGGTGTCAGTGACATCTGTGTAGGATCCTTCTTTACTGTCTCCCATTTATTTACCCAGTC
This sequence comes from Clostridium luticellarii, assembly GCF_002995845.1. Lineage (GTDB taxonomy): Bacteria > Bacillota > Clostridia > Clostridiales > Clostridiaceae > Clostridium_B > Clostridium_B luticellarii. The sequence continues at coordinate 55,994 of NZ_PVXP01000008.1, forward strand.
TTCCCAGGCACCATTTTTTGCTGCTTCTGTCTGACTTGCTTCAGTCCATCCATCCCATTCTGCCGCCATAGCGGTAATTCCAGTTGATGTCAGCATAGTAGCCGTCAACACCAGAACTATCATTTTTTTGTTTCCTTTTAACATGTTGTGTTCCTCCTTCGTGTATTATAATTTCTTGAAGTGATTTGCCTTAATTATAGGTCAGATATAAATCTTTGTGAATAATTATTAAGAGAACTTTACATTAAAAATCATAATTTTACATTGGAGGCGCACTGCTTATTCTGTTCCAGATACTGCCATTTGTGCAGTAAATGTATCGTATCATCAGGCAATATATTCTAACATTAAACACCTTTCCATAATACATAACATATTATAATAATAAATTCTATATATGAGAGGAGAACAATATTGTATAATCCCTATAAAATATTTCCATGCCCTTACTGGGCCAACAATTATAGGCATAGACATCCCCCCTGTCCATATCGGGCCAATACCCAAATATACTATCCGGACCCTGCTTCCGGTAAAATAGATCACAATTCGGCAACTGATCTTATGCGTTCTGAAGCAGGTGACAACAGCTTGATAGAACTGAAAGACTATGGTCCGGAACCCTTTGCAGTCAATATTGAGGAAGCCGCCAAACAAAATGATACTTACCGTACTGCTTTATGGACAGGTAATCATCTGCAGCTCACCTTGATGAGCATCAACGTGGGAGAAGACATAGGTCTGGAAATCCATCCTCATACGGACCAATTCATTCGTATCGAGGAAGGAGAAGGACTTGTCAAGATGGGAAATAGAAGAGATAACCTGGATTTTCAGAAAAGAGTGCAGGACGGCTTCGCATTCATCATTCCTGCCGGTAAATGGCATAATCTGGTAAATACAGGCAGCATACCCATTAAATTATATTCCATATATGCACCTCCCCAGCATCCTCACGGCACGGTTCATGAAACCAAAGCAGACTCAGAAGCTGCCGAGAATAACCAGCACTGATATCAGATGAAATGACAAAAACAGCTTTTTATGATAAAATCTCAATATTGTGAGAAGCTGTTTTTTAGTATTTAGAAGATTTCCACCAGTTATGCAAAATAAATTGTATAATATTCTGTATAAATATACATCTGAATTGTAATACTAACTGCAGAGGTGATATATATGTCTAAAAGCAAAAAAAATCTACAGCAGAAATCCGGCAGTGCAGATAATCTTATTCCGAAAAATAATCGAAATCAAAATCACAATACCAAAAAACAGGCACTGGGTCCAAATACAAAGAGATGACGGATACATACAATTTATACCTAAATATTGAAAACAGCCTGCTTCATGATTTCAATCCATCAGTTTATTTAGAAAAAGTATGCACCAATCCAACATTTCAGCAATACCCATTTAGTATGCTGTACAAACTGAAGACTACGGAACAATCAAAAAAATATCATCCAGAAGGCAGTGTATGGAATCATACTCTCCTGGTAGTAGATGAAGCTGCAAAAATAAAAACAAGAAGTAAAAATCAGAAAGTACTCATGTGGGCAGCACTCCTTCACGATATAGGAAAGCCTTCTACAACAAAAAAGAGAAAAGGCAGAATAACCTCCTATGATCACGACAGGGCTGGAGCTGAATTGTCAAATGAATTTCTGTCATGTTTTACAGGTGACAAAAATTTTATCCATGATGTCTGCAATCTCATAAGATACCATATGCAGGTACTTTTTGTAGTAAATGCTCTTCCCTTCGCAGACATACAGGGTATGAAACATGACACGGATATTCATGAAGTGGCTCTGCTGGGTTTATGTGACAGAATGGGAAGATTAAACGCAGATAAATTAAAAGAGCAGAAAGACATCGAAAAATTTCTTATAAAATGTAAAAATAAATGACTCCAGCTCTGAAATCAAGTTGGAGTCATTTATTTCATCATTTCAAATTGTATCCACTTTTCATAATGCAACTTTCCGGATTCATAACAATTTCATGTAGACAATTAAAATTCTTCATAGGTTCTAGGATCCTGATTTTTATTTCTTCCGGATTCACGGGTAAGTCCACAAATTGTATTCATTTCCTCTTCTGACAATTCAAAATCAAATATGTCCATATTTTCACGCTGATGCTGACTTGAAGATGCTTTTGGAATTGGAATTGCCCCAAGCTGCAGGTGCCAGCGTAAAATCACCTGTATAACTGTCTTTTTATGAGATCTTGCTATTTTAACGATACCTTCTTCTTTAAGTACACTGTTCCCTCTTCCAAGCGGACTCCATGACTCTGTCACAATTTTATGTTCTGCATTCCACATTCTCTGCTGCTGCTGATTAAAGTAAGGATGGAGTTCAACCTGATTTATGCTTGGAGCTGTACCTGTTTCCTTTATCAATCGCTCTATATATTCCGGAACAAAATTACAAACTCCTATTGATCGAATTAATCCCTGTTTTTTTAATTCTATCAAAGCCTGCCATGCCTCTACATATAAATCCAGTCTTGGGTTGGGCCAGTGAATCAGATACAGATCATAATAATCCAGTCCAGCCCTAAACAATGACTCCTGAACCGTTATAATTGCCTGCTCATATGCGTGATGGCGCCCCGGCAGCTTGGAAGTGATCAAAAGCTTATCTCTTGACACAGAACTTTTCCGAATCGCTTCACCTACGGCTCCTTCATTTTCATAATTAAATGCAGTATCAATCAATCTATACCCCATATCAATTGCATTTTTTATTACCTCTGCTCCACGAGTACCATTCAACTTATAAGTTCCAAAGCCAATGGAAGGTATTTTAAGTCCGTCATTCAATTCTACTTCTTTAATCTTTTCCATTTGATGTACATGCTCCTTAACCTCTATAATTTTTCTGAATTCTTCTTTACATATCTATATCTAAGTCATTATCCCTTGATATTTATTATAGTTCAATAATAATACTAAAGCAATTATCAAATTGACTTGTTGTGTTAATTGAATTCAATAAAAATAAAAGACGGCTCATGAATTTTACACATAAGCCGATCTTTAATTTATATCTTTCTAAATCATTTTATTGACTGAATGATACTGTCAGCAAGTTCTTCCATCAAATCAAGTTCTTCCTTTTTCATACTGGAACTAAGTGACATATCCTTATCCAAAACAGTCATTTCCTTCATTCCATCCAAGAACTTACGTATCAATTTGCCCGACTGAGGAGCCCAGGAACCATTTTCTATGATGGCAAAAGTACGCTTTTGAAGATTCAATGCTTTCATATGCTCCAGATAATCAAGCATTGGCGGATAGATTTTGAGGTTGTAGGTTACACATGCAAGAACCACATGACTGTATTTGAAAGTTTCTGAAATCAAATAGGATACATGGGTTTTTGAAACATCATACACAACAACATTTTTCATGCCTTTTTCCACCAGTTCAGCCGCCAGGCTATTGGCAGCAGATTCCGTATTGCCGTACATTGAGGCATAAACTATCATTACACCCTTTTCTTCAGGTTCATAACTGCTCCACTTGTCATATTTATCAAGAAAATATCCCAGATTACTGCGCCATACCGGCCCGTGCAGAGGACAGATAGTCTTGATATCCAGCTTGCTGGCTTTCTTCAAAAGTGCCTGAACATGAGGTCCATACTTACCTACAATATTTGTATAATACCTTCTGGCATCATCAATCCAATCCCTGTCAAAAGCTGTTTCATCATTAAACAGCTTTCCACCCAGAGCGCCAAAACTGCCAAATGCATCTGCAGAGAACAGTACACCATTTGTAGTATCATAGGTAACCATGACTTCCGGCCAGTGAACCATTGGGGCAGTTACAAATGCCACCTTGTGCTTTCCAAAAGACTTGGTGTCCCCTTCTTTAACCTTCTCTACTTTTTCACCTAAATTGAACCCAAACTGATTTAAAAACATAAAAGCTTTTTCAGTACATATAATCTTTACATCAGGATAACGAAGAATAATTTCTTCAATGCAGGCTGCATGATCCGGCTCCACATGATTGATTACCATATAGTCAAGAGTTCTGTCTTTAAGAACTGCTTCCAAATTTTCAAGGAACTGACGGCATACTGCCCAGTCAACAGTATCAAAAAGTACAGTTTTTTCATCCAGAAGCACATAGGAATTATAGGAAACTCCTCTTGGAATCGGATGAATGTTTTCAAATAAAGCGAGGCGATTATCATTTGCCCCAACCCAGTACAGATCTTCATTTACTTTTCTAACACAATACATGTATTTAATCCTCCCCCTATGTTTATTAATTATCAAGTGATTCTTAGGCTCAGTTGAGTTTGCTAATAAGGAATGCTTTCTCTATCTGAACCTTAGAAGAACTTATCCAGGCGCATAGCAGTGCTTATCTCCCACTTTAAGAAAAGCAGATGTCCCAAATCTTTGATTTGGTGACAGTCGCTTTCACAGAGTGCGTTGGGAGTATTAGCAATGGTAGCATTCGGATAAATCAGCATTCTATAAATGCATTTTTTTCTTCACCGCAAGCAGGACAAACCCATTCCTCTGGTATATTTTCAAAAAGTGTACCTGGAAGTACTTCACCTTCAGGATCTCCCACAGCCGGATCATATTCATAGCCACAGCCATTGCAGACATAATGCTTCCAGTCTGGAACAACTTTCTTAGGAACTGCCCTTTTCATCTTCTTCATAGGTGGTGCCTCCTTTTTAGGCTGACCATTATCCAGTGCGGCAGTGAGAAGCGGAACAATTTCAACTAAGTCGCCAACTATACCATAATCTGAATTCTTAAAAATTTTGGCATTAGGATCTATATTTATAGCAACAATTGTGGAAGCATCCACTATACCTTTCAAATGCTGGACCGCACCGGATATGCCGCAGGCAATATACAGATTCCCCTTGAATTTTTGCCCTGACATACCAACGTAGCGGTTCAATGGTAAATACTTGAGAGTTTCAGCTACCGGACGAGAAGAACCTATAGCTGCACCTGCTTGTACTGCTAAATTTTCTATAAGCTTCATATTTTTTTTCTCTCCTACACCCATGCCTATACTTACTACTCGTTCTGCCTTATTTATAGGAGTATCCATCGGAATTCCAACTGTAAAATCATATCCATCTTCTTTAAGAGCTTTTACAAGGGCATCAACTTTTTCTTTGGAAGTTCCTTTATCAAAAATAATTTTCTTACGATAACCCGTTGTCGGTGTGTGTTGTGAAGTTTTAACCGCAGTTTGTCCTCTCGGTGTCTTACCAACGATATGGGCGGCAATAACCACTCGCTGAATCTCATTGGTTCCTTCATATATAGTACAGATCTTGGCATCTCTGTAAGCACGTTCAACCTCCATGCCTTTCATATAACCGCTGCCTCCGAATATCTGAAGAGCATCATTTACAATTTCGAGGCAGGAATCCGATGCATATTGTTTTGCCATAGCCGACTCCATACTGTAGGATTCATGATTTCCCTTTAATTCTGCTGCACTATAGATAAGCAATCTGGAAGCCCTGAGCTTTGTAGCCATGTCTGCCAGCTTAAAAGCAATAATCTGCTGTCGGCAGATTGGTTTCCCAAACTGTACTCTTTCCTTGGAGTACTCCAGAGCATTCTCGTATGCTCCCTGTGCTATACCAAGAGCCTGAGCCGCAATACCAATACGTCCGCCATCCAAAGTGGACATTGCGATCTTAAAACCCTGGCCCTCCTTACCTAAGAGGTTTTCCTTGGGAACCTTCACATTGTTGAAAACAAGCTCCGCAGTAGCCGAAGATCGAATACCCATCTTGTCATAATGTTTCCCAAAACTAAAGCCTTCCCAGCCTTTTTCCACAATAAATGCACTTATGCCATGGGTACCTATATTCGGCGTAGTAACTGCAAAGACTATATAAATATCAGCTTTTCCCGCATTGGTTATAAATATTTTTTCACCATTTAAAATATAGTGATCACCTTCCAATACAGCAGTAGTCTCTGTGCCGCCAGCATCACTGCCTGCATTTTCCTCGGTTAAACCAAATGCCCCGAGCTTTTCACCTTTAGCCAGCGGAACTAAATACTTTTGCTTTTGTTCTTCAGTTCCATAAGCAGCAATGGGATATGTGCCCAGGGATGTATGTGCAGAAAGAATTACACCTGTCCCACCATCAATTCTCGACAGTTCCTCAACAGCTATAGCATAGCTGATTACATCCAGACCAGCTCCTCCATATTCTTTTGGATATGGAATCCCCATAATTCCCATATCAGCCATTTTATGAACAATTTCATCTGGAAATTGATTCTCCTGATCAAGCATAAATGCAATAGGTTTGACTTCTTCTTCAGCAAATTTTCTGATTTTCATTCTCAAATTTTCATGTTGCTCCGTAGTTTTAAAAAACATTTACATCCCTCCCTTTTATTAAATAATATTCCTCAATGTTAATCTAAAACCTCTACATTAATTATAGCCTTCAGTATATTTCTTAACAATCTTAATACCCAGCCATTTTTCTTATAAATCTCCATTAAAATGGAAATAAAATTTATTCTGCCCAACTGTCACCTCCTCTCTTCTTATTTCTTTTATTTTTAGAGTTTTAGTATTATTTAAAAAAAATTATTTATTAATAGTTATTCTGTGAATACTTTTATTTAGAAGAATTAATTGACTGAACAATACTGTCCGCAAGCTCTTCCATAGGATTGGTCTCATCTTTTTTCATGCTGGATCTCAATGATACCTTCTCATCTAGAACAGTCATTTCTTTCATTCCATCCAAAAACTCGTGCATCAATTTGCCTGACTGAGGAGCCCAGGAGCCATTTTCTATAAGGGCAAAAGTACGCTTTTGAAGATTCAATGCCTTCATATGCTCCAGATAATCAAGCATTGGCGGATAAATTTTCATATTATAGGTTACGCATGCAAGAACCACATGGCTGTATTTGAATGTTTCAGAAATCAAATAGGATACATGGGTTTTCGAGACGTCATACACAACAACATTTTTTATGCCTTTTTCCACCAGTCTGGCTGCCAGATTATTAGCAGCAGATTCTGTATTGCCGTACATTGAGGCATAAACTATCATCACGCCTTTTTCTTCAGGTTCATAACGGCTCCACTTGTCATATTTTTCAAGGAAATATCCCAGATTACTGCGCCATACCGGCCCGTGCAGAGGACAAATGGTTTTGATATCCAGCTTGCCGGCTTTCTTCAGAAGTGCCTGAACATTAAACCCATACTTGCCTACAATATTTGTGTAATACCTTCTGGCATATTCAATCCAATCCCTGTCAAAATCAACTTCATCATTAAACAATTTGCCACCTAAAATACCAAAGGTACCAAATGCATCGGCAGAGAACAATACACCGTTTGTAGTATCATAGGTAACCATAACTTCCGGCCAGTGAACCATTGGGGCAGTTACAAACATTACCTTGTGCTTTCCAAAGGATTTGGTATCTCCCTCTTTAACCTCTTCCACTTTTCTGTCTGCAATAAAACCAAATTGTTTCATAAATACAAAGGCCTTTTTGGTGCATATAATCTTTACCTCAGGATAACGCAGTATAATTTCTTCAATGCAGGCTGCATGATCCGGCTCTACATGATTGATTACCATATAGTCAAGAGTTCTGTCTTTAAGAACTGCTTCCAAATTTTCAAGAAACTGACCGCATACTGCCCAGTCAACAGTATCAAAAAGTACAGTTTTCTCATCCAGAAGCACATATGAATTATAGGAAATTCCTTCTGGAATTGGATGAATATTTTCAAATAGGGCAAGACGATTATCATTTGCCCCAACCCAATAAATATCTTTATCTACTTTTCTAACACAATACATGTATTTAATCCTCCCTGTTATGTTTATTGTGAAATTTAAACTTTTTTCGTATATTGTATGTTTTTTAACATTAGTTTTAGTATACTATAAAATCCGGGCAAATTGAATCCTTCAAAAATATATTAATTTCAACATAATCTACCACCTGCTTAAACTAAAAACAAACAGCAGAATCAATTTCTCCTGCTGTTTGTCTCTAATTTATCTAATAAAATTTGTCATGATATGACCTTCATCATAAGGTAGAGGAAATTTTTCCTTTCCGTCATGAACTACCTTGAGAAGCCAGGCCATGGCTCTTGCATTTTTACGAAGTGTCTGTATTCCCTCGCCATCTTCCATAACCTCACCTTTATCCATACCATAGGCGGAAGTCCAATATTGGGACGGCGGTAAAATTGTTTCCGCCAGATTGAGATAGTTATTCAGCTGATGTACTACATCCACACCTCCTGCACGTCTTACCACAGAAATAGAAGTTGCCACTTTAAACTTAAAATAGCCTGAACTTGTAAAGAACACCCTGTCTAAAAAAGATTTCATGGCTCCTGCAATTCCGGCATAATATGTAGGTGATGCCAGAATAAATCCATCTGCCTCTCTCATTTTTTCTGCTGTCTCATTGACAATATCATCCTTAAAAACACATCTGTTTTTCTCGGAAGTTGAACAGTATCCACATGCTGTACATCCATGGATATCCAAATATCCAACTTGAATAATCTCCACATCTATGTCCTGCTTTTGCAATTCATCTGCCATTACCTTTAAAGCCTGGCTCGTATTTCCGCCCTTTCGAGGACTTCCATTTATAGCTACAACTTTCATAATTCAACCTTCTTTCAAATATTATTATTACAACTATAAACCTTTTAGATGGCTGTAAGTCAATAGTATACAACAAAAAAAGTTTATTTGTTCTTGCATTTGCCTTAGAGTTAACTGTAAGATGTATAATAATAAAATAAAACATGATTTGAGGTGATTAATTTGGAATACACTATTTCCCAGGCAGCCAAAAAAATGAATTTAACCACATATACATTAAGATATTATGACCGGGAGGGATTGCTGCCTTCTATCAAAAGAAACAAATGGGGAAACCGTATCTTCACTCAAGATGATCTGGAAATGCTTTCCGTTGTCTGTTGTCTGAAAAATACGGGAATGAGCATAAAAGATATAAAACAGTTTACAGACTGGCAGAATCAAGGAAATTATACACTACATGCCCGCAGTGACATGCTCCTAAGACATAAAGAAAATGTGCTGAAACAAATAGACTCTTTAAAGAAAAATCTCATTTTAATTGACCGCAAACTCAGCTACTACCAAAATGCCTGCAGTGCCTATGATTCAGGTCTGCCTGTCCCTCACTGCTGCGGTTATTCAGAAAAAAATCTGGATTAAATCAACATGATTGATCCATGATGAACATGCAAATAATTCTGTGTCCTGGATATACTTACCTGGGGAATCTAAAATGACCTGTTATTCTAGGCATCCAGTACATAATTTCATCACCTTCTCTGGCATAGGGCGGTGTACTATGTATTATATAGGGGATGCCATCTGATCTCCTTTTATCGGAAACTATAGCTATGTGTTCAGTGTGATCAAAGGTCAATATATCTCCCGGCTGCCACTGCCTTAAATTTTCAAAATCATTAGGTTTCAGCTGGGTGGTAATACTGGCCGCATGATTTTTAAAATAAACATAGAGGATGGACACTCTTCTGAAATCTATGTTTGAATCCGGCCTGCTCTGAATTTCCCTATAATTTTCAGGATGCTCTTTCATATCTTCGTCCACCATATCCTTAAGATTATACCCTGCATCCTTAAAGGCTCTCCAGACCAGGTCGGTACACACCCCCTCATTTTCCGGAGGATATCCGCCTACATAATACCCACTTTTATATTTTACTTTTTTACGGGCTTCTTTTCTCGCTCCGAGAAGTATATCTTCCTGATCCTTTATGCCATCTCCGTCTTTATCCGAATTCTCAAAAACTATTGTTTTCCTTAGTTTCTCATCAATTGCCTCATGCTTTTTTTCATTAACTATGTCTTTACTCTGTACCTTTGCTGTATTATTACTATGAAACACATTTTTATGTGTCAAAAATTCAAATCCTGCAATAGCCAAACAAATCAAGCCCAGAAATACTATAAAAAATTTTTTTCTCATTTATTAACCTCTTGCTTCTTAATTTTTTCTTTATAGATGCCAATTTTTCGCTCCAAATGCAGTATATTCTCTTCTATATTGTTTTTTTGAATATGCAGTCTATTCATCTGCTTTTCCAATAGCTTTAAGCGCTCTTTCAGAGTGATATCTCCCATATATCGAAGTTTGGAATAATATTGAATTTGTTTAATGGGCATATTTGTAGCTTTTAATCTAAATATAAAATTGAGCCAGGATATATCTCTTTCACAATATATCCGTCTATTGATGTCATCTCTTTCAGGATGGATCAAACCAATTTTTTCATAATATCGCAATGTATCAATACTCAATTCAACTTTTTTAGAAAATTCTCCAATGTGATAATTCAAATATATTCACCTGCCTATTGACATGGAGTTAACTCCAGCATGTAACATAATCTTATCAAATACAAGGAGGTAATTCAACCATGAAAAGCCGATATGAATTAGGAGTAAATAAGCTAAGTGAAGTTGATGGAACAGGCGGCACAGGAGTAGTAGAATCACTTAAAGATATTGCCCCGGATCTAGGAAAATATATTATTGAGTTTGCTTTTGGCGATATTTATACCAGGCCGTCATTAGATTTAAAACAGAGAGAACTAGTTACTTTATCTACACTTGCAGCACTGGGTGGATGTGAGAAACAATTAGATGTTCATATTAACGGAGCATTAAATGTGGGAATATCAAAGGAAAAAATAATTGAAGTTTTTATACAGTGCATACCTTATTTAGGTTTTCCCAAAGTGTTAAATGCCGTTTCAGTTGCAAAAAATGTTTTCCTGAATAGAGGTATATAAAATAATTACTGAGCACCGTACTATTCATACTTGAATTCTACGGTGCTCTTACTTCCATGATATTTCTATATGTAAATTTTAAGATCAGCATCCATTTTCAAATAATATTTATCATTAAGCAGTCCATTCAATGCTCTTTCAATGGTCTCATTCTCTTTTCTTCTAATATATGAGAAAGCCAACCAACAAAGCAGGGCACCAATAACCATTCCCGCAAAAAAATAAATCAACACAATCATCTCCTTTAATATTACAAGCATATTATTTTAATTAATTTCAAAACTTTTATTAATTTTTTTGCTATTTTAATAATAGTAGTAATGACTATTTACGTTATTGTCAATAAAAATTTCTTTCTGAATCACTTGATAAGAGTATTGATACTTATATATAATATTAAAAAAGGAGGTTTAATTGACTAATGTCAAAGATATATATTGATTCAACTATTTATACTACGAAACCAGCAGGTTCCCGATTACCCAAGGAAATGGCGGTTTACAATTTGCTTGAAAAGCTTGATATACCCTATATTCGTATAGATCACGATGCAACGGCAAGCATTGAGGACTGCTATGATGTAGAGAAGCTTTTGGGAATTGCCATCTGTAAAAATTTATTTTTATGCAACAGCCGGAAAACTGATTTTTATCTACTTATGATGCCCGGAAATAAAAAGTTTAAAACAAAGGAATTATCTTCACAGATTCAATCTTCCCGCCTATCATTTGCACCGGCAGTTTATATGGAAAGATATCTTGATATCACACCAGGATCCGTGAGTGTTATGGGACTTATGAACGATACAGAACACAAAGTAAAGCTTTTAATCGATGAAGACATCCTAAATGAAGAATATTTAGGATGTCATCCCTGTATTAATACCTCAAGCCTTAAAATTATGACAAAATACATTATAGATAGATTTCTCCCTTATACAGGCCATTCTCCAAAGTATGTAAAGCTAACAGGAAAATAAACATACATAAAATGAGTTAAGAAAAACATAGTGCAGTTAATGTGTAATTGGGGAAATATTCAAATTATTATTAAAGTAGGCACCTTGCGATTAGGTGCCTACTTTAATATTTACTCTTGAGGTACATAATATTTTTATCTCGCTAAGGTTTTATCCTTAGGACAATTATTATTATATACAATATTTGTTAAATATCAATGACATATTTGTAAATTTTATGGAAATAATCACCAGAACATAATTTCTTCCATATATCCAACAACAAGATGACTATTCTCTCTTTTCTCTAAGGCACAAATAAGTTAGTACCCAGAAAAGAATGAAACCAAACCCAGTCAGCACTGCTGCTGTAATTTTACCATCACTGCTTGACATCCAGTTCTCCGTCACGGGCAGCCTTGAAGCAATTCCAATAATACCTAAAATCCATATGAATGGTAGAAAAGGCCACCACATCCTTCCATCCTTCTTACTTCGGATAAATGCCAGAATAACACTGCCAATAAGCAAAATGGATATTATGAAAATTCCCAGATAATTTGACAAATATACAGTCAGCAGGGGTGGAATAAATATTTCAATCAATATAAATGAACCAATCATCAAAGAACAGATGAGCCATGTAAACAGAAAGGAAGCAACCTTTCCTCTAATAATTTTTGTATAAATACTTTTGTGTATTATAAAGAATACAATTTCTACAAATAAAAAGCTCAGCAGGCCGTATATAATCAATACGAGAAGGTTTATCCCCTTATCCGGAGATGCCAATGCACTCAGCAGTTCAAAAAAGGAGCTGATACCAAAAACCAGGCCTGCCAATTTCAATATTTCTTTTCTGCTGGATTTGCCAAGATTGTGAATTAATTCATCCGCCGCCAGCTGTGGACTTTTTCCAAAGAATTCTTCAGCAGATTGTCCATCCTCCTGGGCAGAAATTATATCTTGTAAAATCTGCAGTAATAAGTTTTCTATCTCATAATCGTCATAAAATAATCCGGCACTGCGGATGTATACCAGCAGCTGTTCATAGTACTTTTTATTCTCCTCCCTCAATTTTTCACGTAACTGATTATTTTGTTCAATAATTTTGTTCACAGAATCCTTTTGTTTATTCATGCAGTTTCTCTCCTTTCAGGCATATGAGATTATCAACCTTAGACGCCAAATCCTCCCACTGCTCAATAAAATCTCTGCAGTGAGCCTTTCCCCCTGGGGTTATACAATAATATCTTCTGTCCGGACCCTCCGGTGAAGGTTTTATTGTGCTGGAAAGATAACCTTGCTTTTCTAATTTTTGCAGCAGCGGATATACGGTACCGGCAACTATTTCCTTAAACCCGTGTTTTTTTAGCAGCTGAATCATCTCATATCCGTATACCTGATTCTCTAAAACAATCAAAAGCACGCATCCTTCCAGCACACCCTTCAAGAGCTGAGTCTGCTTCAAATTATCCCTCCTCACCTCATCTATTGTGCAATACATATTAGCTTTGATATTATTATATGCCAATTCACCTATTATGTAAAGCATAATAGGTGAAAAAATTTCTATGAGTATTTAAACAAGTTTTTTTCTTAAAGTATAACATATGCTAAATGCTAAAAACGCTAGGGATACTGTTAATACGGTTCAGATGTAAATAAGCATTTCTTATAAGCAAACTCCATCTGGGTCTAAGAATCACTTGATGTGCAGGAATTAGTAATTTTCTCATTTTTAACTCTTTTATTATTATATATAGATAAAAATATTACTAAAATTAAAATCAAAAGACTCCACAAAGCTGCTTTAAATAATAACAGCACAAATGATAGGATGAGTATGGAAATTGCAATTTTCAGCTTGATACTGTGCAGCAGCTTAAATCCAGCAGCTAATCCAATTATTGCATTAGATAGGAAAAATACATTGGCACAGGTTATAATTTTATCCAGATTTATGAGGTTTACAGCAGACAGGAATAAAACTACAAAATGTATACATACAAGTGTTATGATAGCATTAGTTGGGCTCCCATACCTGTTTATATATGACAGATATGCAGGCAGCTTATTGTTTGCTCCACGCTGTGCACTCATTCTTGAAACTCCCCCGACTACCATAAGATAGGTGCACATGCATAGTCCTGATGCAGCAGCAGTGATTACAGGTAAAGAAAATGAACCAAACAGCGGAGTCATGATTGCCAATATATCGTGATTGCTGGCAGACACATTTTGTATGGAAAGGGCAACAATAATATATAAGCTGATAATTACTATTAAGCTTACAGTCATTGCTTCAACAAGTGTTTTTTTAGGATTTTTTATATCTTCAATATAGTTGCCTACAATTTCCCATCCTATGATTGCCCAAAATAAAAGCAAGAGAGTATATCCAAATTTAGAAATTGAAAAGGACGTCTGGGGTACATGTACATTTGAAGCAAAAATCAGTGTATACATACTTCCGCAAAACAATAGTACAGCTGTAAATCCTGTTAAGATTAAGGTGACTTTTCCCAGAGCTTTTACACCATACATAAGAATCAGGGCACATATGATCTCCATCCCGAATGCGATTATCTCCACTTTTATATTTGAAAACAGGCTGAAGTTTTTTAAAAAGTCTGCAGCTGTAATCATCACTGCCGTAGGGCCAAAGCAAACTGCAGCTGTGAGAAAATTTGAAGTCAGTTCCCTAAAAAAATCTCCAAAGGCATTTCCAACTGCAATTGCAGCACCTTCATTTCCAGGGCTTTTCAGACTCAAGAATATAAAAACATAGGCAAATATAATACCCAGCAGCATTATAATAATCCAGGCAGCTATTGCCCACCCCCCAACCAGCCTGTAGGCAATGGGCGGCAGCAGTATTATTCCTGATCCCAGTACCGAGCCTGCTATGAGGCCGGAAAGTGTTATTGTTCCAATATTTTTACTCATATTTTACATTTAGTGATAGGATTTAATAATCAAACCTTCACTAAACTTCACCCCCTATTTTTTCTAATCTTGTTGCAGCCAACTGTATTTTTTTAAAATTTAATTGAAAAATTCATTGAATTTCCAATAGATTTATATTAGCATAAGATTAACTATTAATAAAATTGAATTATTTGAAAATACAATTCGATTTTATTGAATTCACTGGAGGTATATTATGGAGTTTAGAAATATGATAACATTTTCGGAAATTGCCCATTTGAAAAGTTACACCAGGGCGGCAGAGGAATTAGGATATGCTCAGTCTACTATTACAACCCAGATTAAACTTTTGGAGGAGGAGCTTGGTGTAAAACTGTTTGAAAAAATCGGAAGAAAAATACATCTTACTTTAAAAGGCGAAGTATTTCTCAAATATGCAGAAAATATAATAAGTCTTACAGAAGAGGCCAGGGAAGCGGTGAGCGGTGTAGATATTCCCCGTGGAATTTTAAGAATAGGAATTGTGGAGTCCCTGTGTACTATGAGACTTCCAGAACTGCTCAAAAATTATCATATGAAATATCCTGAAGTAGAAATCATAATTAAAGTTGGAGTTTGTTCGGATTTAAGAAGTATGCTCAAAAACAATATAGTTGATCTGGCGTTTATTCTCGATAAAACAACTGTTGATCCAGATTTGATATGCTGCATATCCTGCAATGAACCCATGATATTTCTTGCCTCTCCAGTAAACAGGCTTGCTGACAAGAAACAGGTTACAATGGAAGATATTAAAGATGAGCCTTTAATTGTAACGGAAAAGGGCTGCAGCTATAGAAATATTTTTGAGAAAATGTATCAAAAATCAGATCTGAAACCTAATATAGCTTTGGAAGTTGGAAGTATTGAAGCAATTAAAAGTTTCACCATGAGTAATCTAGGAATAACCCTGCTTCCCGTTATGACTGTAGAGAAAGAAATCCAAAATGGACAGCTTGTCGGGTTTGATCTGGATGGATGTGAATTTAATATGGCAACACAAATACTATATCACAAGAATAAGTGTGTAACAGCTGCAATGAGGGCTTTTATATCAGAAGCCAGGGGCTAATCACTCAATTATGAGAGTAGGTATGGGGAGAGAGATACCCACTCCCAAAGGCCATATAACTCCCAGCAGATGTTTAAACCATATTTTCCGGCTTGATAATATGGTCAAACTGTTCTTCTGTCAAATATCCCAATTCCACAGCAGCATCTTTCAAACGGATTCCTTTTTTATGGGCAAGCTTTGCAATCTCTGCTGATTTATCGTAACCGATGTATGGATTAAGTCCGGTTACCAGCATCAAGGACTTATCCAGATTTTCCTTCATTTTATCCACCTTAGGTTTTATCCCCGATGCACAATTATTGTTAAAGGATACAATTACATCTGACAACAGCCTGACAGATTGTAAAAAATTATATATGCACACTGGCATGAACACATTCAGCTGGAAGTTTCCCTGTGAAGCACCAAAAGAAACTGCAGTATCGTTGGCAATTACCTGGCAGGCCACCATAGTTACAGCTTCGCACTGTGTCGGATTTACCTTGCCCGGCATTATAGAGCTTCCAGGTTCATTTTCAGGAATAGTTATCTCCCCAAGGCCGCATCTGGGGCCGCTGGCATACCATCTGACATCATTGGCAATCTTCATCAAATCTGCTGCCAATGCCTTTAAAGCACCATGGGCATAAACCAAATCATCCCTGCTGGTTAAAGCATGGAACTTATTTTCGGCAGTGACAAAATTCGTATCAAGATAATTGCTGATTTCCTCCGCTGCAATTTTCCCAAAGTCAGAAGGTGCATTGAGTCCCGTTCCCACAGCCGTTCCTCCCAGTGCCAACTCTCTCAGGCCTTCTATAGATTGTTTTATATTTTTATCTCCCTTGATGAGCATCTGCTTCCATCCGCTTATTTCCTGAGAAAATGCTATGGGAACGGCATCCTGCAAATGAGTCCTTCCTGTCTTTATAACTTCCCTGTTTTCTACCTCAAGACATTCCATGGTGTCTTTCAGTATATGTACTGCCGGCAGTAATTTATTTTCTATTTCCACTACAGCAGCTATATGCATAGCCGTTGGAAAAGTGTCATTTGAGCTTTGGGACATATTTACATCATCGTTGGGATGAATGAGCTTTTTCCCCAATATCTGATTTGCCCGGTTGGCAATGACTTCATTTACATTCATGTTGCTCTGGGTTCCGCTGCCTGTCTGCCAGACCACCAGTGGAAAATTATCATCCAATCTGCCTTCATAGATCTCATCGCACACCTGCTGAATAACCTTCATTTTTTCATCATCAAGCTTGCCCAGTCTATTATTGGCCCTTGCAGCTCCCTTTTTTAAAACACTGAATGCCCTGATCACTTCTATGGGCATTTTTTCTATACCTATTTTAAAATTTTCAAAACTCCTTTGGGTTTGGGCACCCCATAATTTATCGGATGGGACTTTCATTTCTCCCATTGTGTCCTTTTCTATTCTATAATCCATAAAAATACCTCCTGTTTATTTTTTTGCTAAATCCCCAGTATGTTGGTTCATAAAATAAGAATAATATGTTATAAAACTGTATCGGCTAATCTCAATTAAGGTATAATACCAAATCCTATAACAATTAATATACAGTATATAAATAAAATTATATTCCCACCAAATCCTACCTTGGACAAAACTCTAACAACCTTATTTTCTTGTATATTTGAAGGTTTGGTATAACCTATCCCTAATACCCAGTAAACAAATAATAGAAATAAATTCAAACTACTTGAAACCATTAATGGCAGCCATTCAGAATCGCTTATTCTTAATTTCACCGCCCAGGCATATATACTAAAAACAAGTAATAAGCATGATAAAATAACTAAAGTGGTTCTAACAAATTTAATAATCTTTTTAATAATAACACCTCCTAAAATTCATATTTTTTGGGGCTGGTACATAATACCTTATATATTAAAGCCCCAGATGATCCATCGTTTTATTCTTTTAGAAAATTTTCTATTTACATTTCTCTATGATACCTGGAAAAATATATCATATAAACTACAAAAATAATTAAATATGCTATAAGTGCAAATGAAATTATAAGCAAGTTGACCTTTAAAAAGCCATATACAATCACAAGAATACCAAATACTATTCCCATAATATCAAAAGCTTTTGCTTTGGATTTGTCTTCAATGCTGGCATCCCGTTCATCCTTATCTTTTTTCCCAACAAAAAATTTATGATATATCCCGCTTATGACCAAATATACCGATGCAGATATTAAAATTGCAGATATAGTCTCCAGAGTATATCCTCCTACAAAAAACATACCCACCGATGAACTGATCAACAGTATAACTAATATTGCAATAAATACATAGTTAAAAGTTTTCATTTTCCATCCCCCTCATAAATAAAAATTTCTTCAATGCTCATGTTAAAATATCTTGCTATCTTAAAGGCCAGTATTATTGACGGATTATATCTGCCATTTTCAAGAGAGCCTATTGTCTGTCTTGATACTTCAAGAGCTGCCGCCAAATCCTCCTGTTTCAAGCCATGTTTCTTTCTTATTTCTTCCAGCCGGTTTTTCACATTCTGCCCCTCCTTATGGAAAGCAGCCTTTCCATATGTCAAGTATATCAGAATCATTCTTAATGTCAAGCACACTTTCCATAAAAATGACAGATAACCTTTCAAGACTCCCACAAATCAGCAGCATTTACATACTTAGAGCCAAATAAAATTCTACCTGAAAATAAAAAGCTGGTTACATGTCCTGATAGCACAGGTAAACTTGCCAAAGATCCCGATTGACTTGCTGAAAAACGCAGCTGGTATAAAGATGCAGTTAAAAAAGATGGACAGTCTGTATGGTCGGCTCCCTACATAGATTCCACAACGAAAAAACCTATGATTACTGTTTCAAAAACAGTAAAAGATAAAAAGAAAACACTTGTAGGCGTAATGGCAATAGATTTTTTTCTAGATAGCATATCTAAGGAGGTTGAAAATTATAAAAGCATTGACAAAAGCAATCTATTTATTCTGGATAATAAAAGCGGCAAATACTTTGTTGTTCCAAGCAATGATAAAAGTATTAATAATATGGAAAATAAAAAAACAACATTAATTAATTCAATAAATAAAATTTCTGCAGTTTCTGAAAACAATGTTTCTAGCTCTGAAGAAATCAATTCATCAATAGAAGAATTTAGCTGCTACTATTCAAAATATTTCAGGTTCTATAGAAACATTTTGAAAGATGGCTAATACTCTTGAAAATATATACTTCTATGCCAAATTCTTTTTCACATCTTCCCTGCTTTTCTTTTTTGAACCCAGTGCTTTATAAATAATTCCAAGCATTATAAAGCATACAGGTGTTACAAATAGAGCTACACGAGTTTCACTATTGAGGGCCAGTACAACTAATACAAAAGCAATAAATGCTAGAATTCCATAGTTGGCAATTGGGTAAAAAGACATCTTGAATTTGCCTCTGGCCGCAAATGCAGTGTTGGCTTTGCGATATTTCAAATGACAGATCACTATAATAGCCCAGATAAAGCAAAATGTAGATATGCTGGTAATAAGTACAAACACACCTTCCGGCATAATATAGTTCAGAATAACTGAAATCAAAATAACTGCTGCAGAAAACATCAAAGCATTAGAAGTACTTTATGAGAAGTCAATTTTCTCATTGAATCAGGTGCATTGCCTTCTTTAGAAAGAGAGTAGACCATACGGCTTGTACTAAATATACCGCTGTTGCAGGCAGAAGCTGCCGATGTCAGCACAACAAAGTTTATAATACTTGCTGCTGCTGCAATTCCCACTCCAGCAAACACCTGTACAAAAGGGCTTTTATCCGGATTAATTGAATTCCACGGATATATGCTCATGATGATGGCAAGTGCTCCGATATAGAAAATAATAATTCTAATTGGAATATTGTTAATGGCCTTTGGAATAACATGCTCCGGATCCTCAGTTTCACCAGCTGTCAAACCTACCAGTTCAATTCCCGTGAAGGCAAATACAACCATCTGGAATGAAAGTATAAAACCACCTGCGCCATTTGGAAACCAGCCTCCATGATTCCACAGGTTTGCAAAGCTGGATACACCTGCATTTGTAGAAAATCCCCTTATAATCATAAATGTACCCACTGCAATCAATGATAAAATTGCTTAGAATAAAAATATTATTATGCAAAGTCATTCTACCAGCAACAAATTTCTTATTCTCCAAAAGGTATATAATTAAATTTCACAAAAGAAAACTTGAAATTAACTTCCATTGGTGATAACTTAATCTATGGATACTTTAAAAATATATAAATTGTAAAATAAGAAATGGTGTATTTATGAAAAATGATATGAAAATCAACAGATACCTGAAAAAAGCAGAAGAGGCTTTTGAAGAGGACAACCTAATTAAAGCACTGAATCTATACAGGAGGGTTTATGAACTTTCAAAGGGTAAAGATATAGATGCAATAATCAACCTGGCATTGATATATGACTTCTGGGGAAAATCAAAAAAAGTAAAGGAATATTACAAAGAAGCTTTAATCATAAATGACTGTGAAGAAAGGGCTTATTATGGGTTGGCTTCAATATATGATGAGGGAAATTATGAAAAAGCTATAAAATTATATAAAAAAGCCATTTATATAAATCCCTGCTATTATAAGGCCTACTTTTTTCTGGCAAATTCATATGATGTATCCGGCAAAAAAGATCTGGCAATAAAAACTTATAAAAAGCTGTTGAGTTTGAACCCCACTGATTTTTGGGCGAATTTAAACTTGGGAAGCATTTATGAAGAAAAAGATCAAAATGAGCTTGCATATAGGAGATTCTCAAAAGCTTTGAAAATAGACCCGAATAATTATCTGGCCCTGTTCAACATGGGTGTGATCTGCCGTAAATTCAACATGTCGGAAAAAGCTGTCAGATTCTATGAAAGATCTATTGAAAAAAATAAAAATTATGAATACAGTTACTTGAATTTAGCAGTAATCTATAAATATAAAGATACAAAAAAAGGCATAAAAATTTTATCCTGTGGAATCGACAACTGCAGTGAAGTTCATTTTTTATACTACAACAGAAGCTGTTTCTACGCATTGATAAATGAGGAAAACAAGGCCTGTGAAGATATAATAGAAGCTTTAAAATTACATCCTCAATTTTTAAAATATATTCTGGAAGATGAAGAACTTGAAAGAGTAAGACAATTGAATTCATTTAAAAAATTCATTGGAAATACCACATAAAATTTATATTTTATTATCATATTTTATTTAAAAAATCTACCATGATCTGAATAAATTTATCTGGTTTTTCGAAATGAATATCATGACCGGATTTTATCTTTACCATTTCATTTCCCTTGAGCAGACTATGTACATTTCTGGCATCTTGGTCACTGTTGGCTGCATAAAGCACTCCATCCTTTCCATATAATGTATTTGCCTTAATATATACTGAGGGGCAATTTATCTTAGATAAAATTTTCTCCTGATTAATTCCTTTAAACCAGGAACCTGTATAAAACGTTTCCGAAAAATCCAAATCAAAGTCATCTATATAAAGGGTACCGTGAATCCATTTATATGGTACATACCATAATTTCAGAGGTTCTCCACTATGCTTTTCTCTATAGTTTCTCGTACTTCTTGCTATAATGGATCTCAAATTTCCAAATAGTCCCCAAATATAACTATTTTCCATATAATACACTACATAATCTTTAATTTCTGTTTGACTTTTAAAATTATGTACTGTTTCAAAATTCTCCCGCCAAACAAAAGTGTTTTTCATCTCTTCCGGTTCCACACTAAAAAATGGCGAATCCTCCAGAACTACTCCCAATACATTTTCCGGTGAATTGGCTGCAATCCACGCTGCCAAAATTCCTCCGGAGGAGTGACCTGATATTACAACCGGATTTCCAATAACATCTTCAATAAACAGGATAAAATCCTGCCCCATAGCAGCTCCTGTATATTTTGAGGAATCATGACTGGATTTCCCATGTCCATGACAATCAACAGCATACACGTGATAATACTTAGCTAATCCCGGGAGCACTCTTGAATAATCCTCCCACTTCATAGACTGCCCATGTATCAATAAAAGAGCCGGTCCATTATCAGGTCCTTCAGCATAATTCAGCAGAGTTCCATCATCAAGAGCTATGCGTTTTTCCCTATATCCAGTGCTGTACGTTTCCTTCAACGGTTTTTCATCGTAATGCATGTTCTTATAAGCATAGATGCTGACAGCAACTACTGCAGCAGCAACAATTACAACTAAAACAATCAAAAATATATTCATATTCATCTCCTTTTGTATTGAATAAATTACCTACACCTTAATTATCTCCTTGCTTTTCCGGAAATATGTTCAATATTTATTTTTATCACTTTCACTTTTGAATTTGCCTTTTTCAGGTACTCTCTGCCTTTTTCCACATATTCTTTTGAATACTTTTCCAGCATTTTCAGCATGGCCGCATTTTTTTCATCATCGAAAATCTCTTCCGCCCTTCCAAATATAATTACACTTTCATAATTGGTAGTGAATTTATCCGGCAGAACATAATTTTTCCCGACTACACAAAAAGAAACTTTGTTTTGGTTTACTATATTATCCAATTTATGTCCCTGTTCAGCACTGTGAAAATATATGGAATTATCGGCATAGACATAATTTAATGGTACTCCATAAGCATATCCATCTTCACTCACTGTAGATAAAACACCATATTCACAGCTCTTTAATATTTCTATAACTTCAGTATGCCCAATCTCTCTGTCTTTTCTTCTCAAATCTCTAAACATAATTATTCCTCCATATCATCGGGATATAATTTTAATTTTACACCATTTCATCTTTTAAATAAATCTCAAACTTATGTCCAGAGCTTTTACCGAATGTGTAAGGGCACCTATTGATATTATATCCACTCCTGCAGCAGCAATACTCCGCACATTTTCTTCAGTGACATTTCCTGAAGCTTCCAGAACAAATCTTCCATCTATAAATTTTACAGCCTTTTTCATCTCATCCACGTCCATATTATCCAGCATTATTACATCCGCTTCGGTATCAGCTGCTTCCTGGAGCTGCTGCAGGTTTTCCACTTCCACTTCTATCTTGACAGTAAAAGGCAGGCTGTTCTTTATTTTTGCAACAGCTTTCTTTATGGAACCCACTGCCTTTATGTGATTGTCCTTTATCATCACATAATCTGAAAGATTCATCCTGTGATTATACCCTCCTCCCACCTTAACCGAATACTTGTCCAGCATCCTGAATCCCGGGAGTGTCTTTCTGGTATCCACTATTTTAACATCATAGTCTTTTACAAGTTCCACCATTCTTCTGGTTTTGGTTGCAATGCCGGACATCCTCTGCATTATGTTGAGGGCAACTCTCTCCCCCTTTAATATGGATCTGGAACTGCCCTTTATCTCCGCAATGACACTGCCTTTCTCAACCCTATCACCGTCTTTTATTTTTGCAGCAAATATTATGCTGTCATCTAAAATTTCAAATACTCTTTCTGCCACGGCAATACCTGCAGCAATACCAGATTCCTTTGAAATAAATTTACCCTGTGAAATCTGGCCCTCAGGTATCAAATTATCAGTGGTTACATCTCCATAATCTATATCCTCCAGAAGTGCTTCCTCTATCAATTTGTCAACCATTAAAAAATTCAAGCAAATCACCTCAAAACCTTATCGTCTTTAAAATAATTTTCAACATAATTGCTTCCTATGGAAGCTTTGGATTCAAGAATTGAAATCACAATATTTCTGGCTACCTGATACATATTATATGTTTCTACGGATTCCACACTTTTAAGACTTGAAGTTTCCAGCTTAGAAAGTCTGTCCTCGACAATATCCAATGCTGCTTTAAGATCATCTGTATTTCTTATTATTCCAGCATGTTTTTCCATAAGAATTTTTAAAGATCTTTTAAACTCATCAAAATAAACTTCTTTATTTTTTCCATTCAGGCTGTCTTCATTTTTCAATTTCGGCAGGGTGCATACTTCTCCACATGAAATTTTTTCAGAGATATCCCCTGCGGCTCTTTTCCCAAACACAAGAGCTTCGAGAAGAGAATTGCTTGCCAGCCTGTTGGCACCGTGTACTCCAGTGCAAGCACATTCACCTATGGCATAAAGTCCTTCCATGCTTGTTCTGCCAAAGAGATCCACTTCAATTCCGCCCATGAAATAATGTTCCGCAGGAGTCACAGGTATATAGTCCCTGTACATTTCTATGGAGTTGTTTTCACATTCCCTGTAAATCTGTCTGAATCTGTTCTGAAGAAAATCTTTATCATACATGGTGGCATCCAGGTATACATATTTAGATGATGATTTATTCATCTGATCGAATATGGCCCTTGCAACAATATCCCTGGGTGCAAGTTCCATTTTTCTGTCATATTCTTCCATAAATCTCTTTCCCTCTATATTTCTAAGTACTGCACCTTCTCCTCTTACAGCCTCGGATATGAGAAACAATCTGTCATTTGTATTTCCTGAATAAAACGCTGTAGGGTGAAATTGAACATATTCCATGTCCTTGAGTTTCACATCTGCCCTTATTGCCATGGCAATTCCGTCTCCAGTGAGCACATCCACATTTGTGGTTTTTGAAAACAGCTGGCCTATTCCTCCTGATGCTATTATACAATACCGGGAGGTCAAATACACTGATCTGCCCTTATAAAATGCCGTTACGCCGCAGCATTTTCCCCTATTTTCCACAATATCCAGAGCAAATATATCTGATATTATTTCTATATTGTCAGCACTTTCAGCACCTCTTATAAGCACGTCCATTATACCCTTGCCCGTGGAATCGCCATTTACATGGAGTATTCTGGGTATGGAATGATTCCCTTCAAAGGATCTGTAGAAATTACCCTGATCATCCCTGTCAAAATTCACGCCAAGTTCAATCAAATTCTCTACGGCCTGCTCGGATTCATCTACAAGCACCTTCACGGCTTCCACATTGTTCACATAACAGCCTGCATTTACAGTATCCTTTACATGGAGTTCCCTGTCATCATCTCCTATGCTGGCGGCAATACCTCCCTGGGCCATGTAGGAATCCGAATCATCTATTTCTTTTTTACTGAGCACTGCTATCTTCAATTTTTTTGGAAGCATCAAAGCAGTATAGAGACCGGCTATTCCAGCCCCTATTATGACAATATCAAAATATTTACCTTCACAGAGTTCATTTTTAAAATCAACCAAATATCTTTTCAATTCATATCACCAGCCTATTTTATAATCACTTTATCCAACACCGCCGCTTTACTCAATACACAACATTTTCTCCAGGGAGTTCTCAGCTTTTTTCCTGATATTTTCAGGCACTGATACTTCGTATTCCATGTTGAGAAGACATCTATAAACACTTTCAAGAGATGTCATTTTCATATTTTCACATACAAGTCTGGGGCTCATGAGATAAAATTTTTTATCGGGATTATCCTTCTTCATTTTATGAAGCACACCTATTTCAGTACCTATGATAAATTCTGTATTTGAAGATTTACGGGCATGATCAATTATCTGTGAAGTGCTTCCCACAAAATCAGAACTTTCCCTTATTTCCTCGGAAACTTCAGGGTGAACCAGTATTTCGGCTTCTGGATGCTCTTTTGATGTTTTTACAAGGTCCTTCACTGTTATTCTGGCATGGGTTATGCAATGTCCAGGCCAGGGTATTATATGTTTCCCACTTACTTTTTCAGCTACATAACCGGCAAGATTTTCATCAGGCACAAACAGCACTTCATCCTCCTTTAAGCTTTCAACAACCTTGACTGCATTGGAAGAAGTACAGCATATGTCACTTATGGCTTTAACTTCTGCTGAAGAATTCACATAACATACAGCAGCTGCACCAGGATGTTTGCTTTTCATGGCCTCAAGCTGTTTTGCAGTTATGGAATCTGCCAGAGGGCACCCTGCATATTTTGAAGGGATCAGCACTTTCTTGTCCGGAGAAAGTATCTTTGCACTTTCCGCCATAAACCTGACACCGCAAAACACTATAATTTCCTTGTCCATTTTCGCTGCCGCCCTGCTGAGAGCAAAGGAATCACCTACAATATCCGCTATATCCTGAACTTCAGGCACCTGATAATTATGTGCCAGTGTACAGGCATTCCTTTCTGTTTTCAGTCTTTTTATTTCATTTATTAAAAAACTTCTATCCATTTTGTACTCCTAAAATAATATTTTATAATTACTGTATATACATTAGTATATACCTTTTTTATTTTTTAAACAATATTATCAATGATACTTAGTGCAACATATTTAAATGAATAAAAAACAGTAGACCTTTTAAATCTACTGAAATAATTTCACCGTTTAAAGAACAGCACAAAAGTCAAGGTATTGTCCTTATAAACTGCATTTATTGCCAATTTAGTTCTTTATTTTGTAGTAATAAATTTAATAACCTCCTCTCAGCAATGGTGTAACCTTACCTAAATAGTATATGCATAAAGCATGAAGTGCTCTGGTGCAAGCAGTATAGAGCAGAAGTCTTTCTTCCTCACAACCGTAATTTTCATCGCCTGCGTTATATATAAGCACCGCATCAAATTCTAATCCTTTAGCAAGATAGCCTGGAATAACCAAGGTATCACTTACGAATTCGTCATCATCCTTCATTATGGCTTTGACAGAAATCTTGCCTTTTAGGAAACTGTATACCTCCTGTGCTTCCCTTACAGTCCTTGTTATGATACCAATTGATTTACACCCTTTTTCTTTATATATTTTAATATCATCAAAAAGTCTATCTTTTATAGCCTCTTCATTTTGAAAGCCAAGAACTAAAGGTTCCTCTCCTCTTCTTTCCACGCACTCATCTGTAATCTCCTCATTAAGCAGCCTTCTTGAAAACCTGGTAATTTCCATTGTGGATCTGTAACTCTTTGTTAAATTTATTATGCAGGTATTATCTTTTGGAAATATATCTGATATATTACTATAATCTCCTACATTCATAAATGGATTGATGGATTGATGTAAGTCGCCCAGTATGGTCATATTTGCATGCTGAAAAAGCTGATGAAATATCTCATACTGTAACGGTGTATAGTCCTGTGCTTCATCAATAATAACATATTTGATTTCTGAGGTTTTTAGAAAGTCTCCAATGGCACCTTTTAGATATAGAAGGGGAGGCTGATCCTCATAATTAAGTATTCCAGTGTTCAGATTTTCTAGAGTATAGCTTTTGATTTCATCAATTTCCGTCCCACAGTATTTATTATTTGGACCTGAGTAAAAAAACTCGAGTTTCTCAAAAAGTTTTTTATAAATATCCACCAAATCAAGTTCTGTGATCCTATTGATTTCATAATAAATATTCTTCATTTCTTCCTTTACAATAAGTGTACTTTGCTTCATAATTTCTGCTTTATCTTTAAAAGAATCCGAATCCTTAAGATCGCTAGCCACTTCTTCCACCCATAGTTTTTTATAAGGCTCTACAAGGAACAAAATTCTTTTTCTTATCTTTTCAAGCCTTCTTTTCAGCGGAAGCCCTGCATAATCTTTAGAAAATAATTCTTGTATATCCTTAGAGGAAATTATCAAATTACCTCTGAAAATGATATCCGTAAAATTTCTATCCATCTTTTCCAGATAGGATACATATCCTTTTAATATATCTAAAAATTCCATGGAAGACTTAAATTTTATATTGCTGATTCTCCTTTGGTAAGAATCCTGCTTTTTAGAGATAAGGATATATTCCATCATCTGGCAATAGTTTTCCTTTATGAGATCATTGCCTAAGGCCCTCTGCATATATTCCTTAAATGTAGTCTGGTACATATTGTCTTCTCCAAGCTGCGGCAATACATTGGAAATATAATCATTAAAAATATCATTTGGAGATAATATCACTATATTTTCAGGCTTTATTTTATCCCGATGTTTATATAAGAGATATGCAATTCTATGAAGGGCAACAGAGGTCTTTCCACTTCCGGCAGGACCTTGAACAATCAAATTTTTATATTCCTCATTACGAATTACTTTATTCTGCTCCCTTTGAATAGTTGTTACTATTGTCCTCATTTTGCTATCAGTGCTTTTACTCAAGATATCCTGCAGCACTTCATCGTCTATCTTAAGATTGCTGTCAAACATATACTCAATTTTACCATTATTAATTTTATACTGTCTTTTGAGTGTAAGCTTCCCATCTACAATTCCTTCAGGACACTGGTAACCAGCCTCTCCAATTTCGTAATCGTAAAACATACTGGAAACTGGTGCACGCCAGTCATATACGAGAATATCATAATTATCATTAATAAGATTTGAAATTCCAATATAACACTTTTCAGCTTTCTCCTCTCCATTTTCAAGGAAATCAATTCTTCCAAAATAGGGTGATAAAAGCATTTTCTCATATTTTTTCTCAAGTTTTCTTGTAAACTCATAGCTTCTCTTCTCTATTTTCATTGTATTGATAAATTGCATAAAATCTACAATCTGTTCCAATCCATTGCTTACGGAAACAGCACCTATATCCTGCCACAGTTCCCTTTGTGTTTTAATGGCCTCCTTTTTAAATCTTTCTTTAAAATCATGTTTTTCATTAAACTGTTTTCGAGTTTCTTTAAGCACCTCCTGCAGCCATTCATTTTCAAGTTTCCATTTAAGATCATTCTTGTTCATAATATACCCCCTCCTTTTTGACGAATAACTAAGTAAGATTTTTTTCAAATACTGTTGACATCATTATTATAAGGATGTATAATATAATTAGATAGTTATGTTATTCTTTATTTATAATGATGATACTGGTTTAATATATCACTTTTATTTTGTTGTGTCAATGAGAGGGGCTGCTACACAATTGAATTTGTGCAACAGTTTATTTTTTTGCTCAAATATAGAAAATGCAGGGCCCGAAAACCCTGCAAATATTCTATAATTAATTTATGCAAAAAACAAATTACCAACATAAAAATTATACCGAAAAGTATTCCCTTCGCTCATTTATATACATATCCCTTAAATCATCTATTATTTCATTTATCTTATTCTGACTCTCTTCTTGATTTAAACTGTTAAAGTCATAATCCTGCTGCAAATAATTGTATATTAACATCTCTATTGTATAACCTACAACCTTTAGCCTCCAAGCAAAAAATATTTATCTTCTTATATATTTTCTCATCTTTAAACGTCTTATCATAATACGCTATATCAGCTAAACTATCATCCTTAGTATTTCTAACTGTCATGGTTTGTGATGGAATATTTTTTTCTGTTTTTGCAGAATTATCAGTTTGAATCGGTTTAGGTTTATTTTCTGATGTCTTATTTTCAGTAACATACATTCCAAATAAAATAAATGTAACAATTAATCCTATTCCATAATATTTGAACACACTATGGATAAAGCCTTTTTTAATATTTCATTTTTCTCCTGGACCATAGCATTTTTTCTAAGAATTTCTTTAATATTTTGCTCTTTGACTTCTGTACCATTGTTTTTATTTTTATCCTTAAGTAGCCACTGCCTCATTGTTGTTTTAGGTGTTCCATATTCGCTGTTAAGTTCACTTTAAAATTAATAATCTTTTTTAACTGTGTCCTCTTCATATGGTTCTAGATGTACAATGACATCTGCATTGTTATTTAATTCTTTTCTTAGTGCATCTTGAATTTTATGATTAAGTCTATGCGAGTCTTCAAGACTCAGCTCAGAATCGGCTAGGATATGCATATCTATGTGCATGTCATCAGTGGTTCCTCGACTTCTTATCTTATGAACTCCCTTTACACCTTCCTGAGCCAATGCGATTTTTTCTATTCTTGCTGTGTCAACTGCTGTAGTATCGACTAAAATTCCACTGGCTACTTTGAATATTTCATAGGCAGCATACAATATAAAACCAGCTACTATAACAGATGCTAGTGCATCAACAATTGGAGGTGCTCCTAGTTTTATCGCAATAATGGTAGTAATTACACCAATTGTTACGTATATATCACTTTTTGTATGCATTGAATCAGAAATAAGAATTGTACTGTTTAACACTGTACCCTTTCTATGTTCATATTTTGTAACAAATATATTAATGCAAAGAGTAATAATCATCACCATAAGACTTTCAATAGTAATTTCAGGTCTAACCGGATGCATGAATTTAGTAATTGCATCGGCTATAATTTTAAACCCCAGATAAACCAACATACCTACAATAAATAGTCCTGTAAGTGTTTCAAACTTTCTGTGCCCGTAAGGATGGTCATCATCGATAGGTTTTGCAGCTATTCCTATGCCAATGATTCCAATAATATTTGAAGAACCATCTGTAATTGAATGGAATCCGTCAGCTGTCATACTTGAACTATTTATAAGAGTACCAAAGATTATTTTTGCCACTGCCACTGCTATATTGGCAAACATGATAATCCACAGTACTTTTTTTACCTCCCTAAAGTTGTCTTTTATCAAAATAGCACCTACTTTCAATTAATAAAATTTAGTTGACTTATATATTTTTTCTCTCTTGTTCTTAAATATCCTTAAAATTCATACAATTATTACAGCATATTCTGTAGGTAATTTTTTGATATCTGGTGAAAGTCGTATTCAACATCAATAACGCTTTTATACCTCTCTTGAATACCAATAAGTTTTTTCAAAAATATCATTTCTTTTTCTGTCAATTCCAACTCATCATACCACGGCTTTGATTTTTTATTAGTTTTTTTGAAAGAAGAATAGTATAAATAAAGAAGTAAGTGACCCAAATATGAAAAATCCACAGAAGGCGTATACCTTTCATTATTTACTAATCTTGCAAGTCCAAAATCAATAAGATAAACATCTTCTTCATCAATAATCACATTTGGTAACCTTATATCCCTATGAACAATATTTCTCTCGTGCAGATACTTTATTATACCTATAAGCTTAATCCCTATTTTATAAATTTCAGCATTGGTAAAGATATGATTATCTCCAAAAATCATATCTTCTATTGTCTTTCCCTTTTTGTATTCCAAAATATAAGCATAGATATTATCATTTTTTATTGTATCAATTATTCTAGGAATTGATGAATGGTCAATAGATGAAAGTATTTCTTGCTCAAATATGATTTTGTTGCCACTTTTCTTAATAGCTTTAGGCTTAATCTCTTTTAGGATATATTTCTTGCCATCTAAATTAACCAAATAGCATATACCAAACCGTCCTTCACCTATTAATCTTATAACCTTATATCCACCAAGTAAACAACCTGGTGGATATATGTTTATTCTGAAAAATGGTATCATGACCATGAACCTTTAGATCTCCTTCTTCTATTATATTTTTGATCTGAATAATGTCTTTGATCTGAATTATGAGAATGATGGTTATTATATCCTTTGTCTGAATTAGAAAATGAACCAAACATTCTTAATATGCGGCTTAAAAATCCTTCTCTTTTATAATAGTTGCTACCTTGATGTTTATCTCCATAATGCCTTTTTCCTGATGATCTTGAAAAACTCATTCTAATACACCTCTTTCTAATCTATTTTCCATTAGATATATACCCTGTTAATTATCAATTGCAAATAGACTCTGTGTTTTTATATTATGATATAACTCCATATTTGTCAATGGTTTATAAAATAAATTTATATTTAATATTTATTATCAATTGATAATAGAATATAATTGATAACCTTTATTATAATTAGATATTTACTTTTCCTTATATAGCCTTACCACGCATTCTACGTGTGTTTTGATAGAAAGGTGATACTAACGCTCGAAATTATAGATTTCAAAATGGGAGGATGTTTTAAGGTATCCATGAAATTTTATGAAGTAATACTTTTATCCAGAGAGAATTTTCAACTGTACACCCTACTCTATCCCCAGTTATGGATATGAGCTCAGTTCCATATTTCTCAAACTAACATTTCATAATCTTTTAAGTAAATATTTCCCTTAAATATAACTATTATAAAGAAATACAACTGTGCATAGTGATTTATCATTAATGCAATACCATTACTCTATTTTTTACTCTTTTCAAAAAGCTTATTAATAATCTCTGCATCTAAGCCTCCTGAAATAGCTTTATTAATAGATTATTTATCCCAAACTACTGAAACAAATTTCCCAATTACATCTGAATCCTTAACTTCTATATTAAGTGCTTTGCAGTTTTCCTCATGTTCTTTTCTTAATTCTTCCGGAGCGTCTTTATAGGTATATGTTTTCAACGTTACTGTTGCGCTTCTCTTTGCTGCTGATTTTTTTCCTGCATAGCCATTATTGCTTTGATTAAATTTTTTTTCAGCTGCAGTATCGGTATTATTTTCCGAAGTTGTTGCTGATACCTCATTGATATTTAATGCAAACAGGGAGCCTCCTATAACAGCTAGTGATATAGCAACAGCTGCCATTCCTTTTTTTCTTGACTTTGAACTTAACATGTTTTCTACTCTCCTTTTCGTTATATTTACTTTTTTATTAGTTAACTGTGATGACATCATAGAAAGTTTTAGCGTATTTTTATATCTAGCAGATTTCACCAAAAGCAGTGCATATTCTTTAATATCCTCTGTTCTGGATTCACTAATAACTACTTCATCACAGGATAACTCACATTGTTCATTAAAAAATTTTCTAAGTATATATATTAATGGGTTAAACCAATGTAATGCTACTGAGAATATCATAAGAAGTTTTATAACATTATCTTTTCTTTTAAAATGAACTAGCTCATGTCTAAATATCCATTTTAAATCATTGTTTGAAAATTCTTGTTCCGGTATAATTATTATAGAATTTAGTATTCCTATTATAGCTGGCGAAGAAATTCCTTTTACTATTTTCACTCTTATATCCTTAGTTATATTTAAATTTATTTTTTCATTATTTAAAATTTCTTCTATTCTTATATCCTTTACAGAAGTCATATTATTTTTAACTTTTAAATAAAATTTTCCTTGAAAATAAGTATAAT
>NZ_PVXP01000009.1 GCF_002995845.1 Clostridium luticellarii
AGACAGTAAATATATTAAAAAATCTCAAAAAATTTTCTATTGAATTCCTCAATAAAAAATTAGCTACTTTTATATCACAATGAACTATATTATGAATAGTAGCTATAATATTTACAAAAATCTCATTTAGAAATTTATTATTTAAATTCGTTTTATTCAATTCTTTTATCCATGTTATAAACATCCAACTGTTATCATGTATAATTCGAATAAAAGATTCATTTATTTTTATATTATTTGTATAATAATCTTGCAAATATTTGATTAATTTCTTATAATCATTTTTTTTAGGTATTAAATATTTTTCGTCAACCGTTTGAAACATGTTAATCACCTACAACTTAATTTTTTTTATTATATTTGACCAATTGACATCATCTACTGTATTGCTTAGGCTTTCTACGATAAAACTATATATGATATTTAAACTTTCATTTAAGTCATAATCATCCGTTTTTTCAAGAAAATATTTAGCTGTTTTTCCTAACATTATAGGCCTAGATTTTTTACAATACTCAGCAAATTCCAGATTAAAATTTATATTTAAAAATTCAGCAACATCTTTATTCCTTTTAAATAACTTTTTAGATGCAACCACTTGTAATAATACTCCTATAAATATAACTAGTTTATTATTATTTTTGTCAGAAGATTGATTTATCTTATTTTTTAAATTTTGAAGATTATCTAAAATACTTTTTAATTCATCCATAAATTTCACCTACATTTTATTTATTCTATCTAAAAATTCTTTTGCCAATCTTTTAATTTCTGTTTTTTTACCTTTTGTATCTAAAAACAATTTATGTAATTCTGAATTTTTAGCTACATTTGAAGAATGCTTCATTATATTAGTAAAGATAGTAAATTTCTTTTTTTCTCTAATATTTTTCATAGTCTCAGCATAATAATCAGATTTTTGGACCATGGTAAATACTATGCCTAAACACTTCACTTTATTTATAGAAGTTCTATTATTTTTAAGTACCATATGTTGAAATAATTCCATACCTAAACTAGATAAATAATCTGGCTTAACCGGTAATATATAATAATCTGATGTCATCAACGCCGACTGAATATATATCGATTGAGTTGGTGGACAATCTATAAATATAAAATCATAAGCTGATTTTATATTCTTGATAAATTGTTCTAGTTGCATAGCCAATGTTGAATCTGTACTTTGGCTTATTTTAATCATATTTAGATCTCCTGGAACTATAGAAAATTTATCATTTACATTATAAATAATTTCTTGTGGTTCCCATTGTTCATATTCTTCATTGTCTAAATCTCCATCAACAATGCTATAATTCTGTTTATCCTCTACTAAATTCTTATAAATTTTATATATTGTATCTCCATTTTGTAATAACTGGTTGTATTGCTCTGCTTTTAATATATACTGAGTTGAATTTGCTTGTGGGTCAAAATCTATCAATAAAATATGCTTATCTGATATTTTGGATAATGCATCAGCTAAATTGACACACAATGTAGTTTTTCCTACTCCACCTTTCATGTTCATAAAAGATATAACATAAGGTGGGTTGTTATCGCTAATTTTCAATTTCCTAACTTCCTCTCATAATATATATTATCTATAATAAGTCATTACACCCTGAGTTACCTATTCTACAAAATATCAAATATTCCTCTTTATTCTAACAAAATATAATATATCAAGAATAATCTGAATAGATATAAAATTATTTCTATATATATAGAATCAATAATTTCTAATAATCAACTCACTATACCTATGCTCTTTATCTCTATACTTTCCCATAAGATTGTGATTTCGCTGGACCTCATCTATATTGAAATCATTATATAAGCTCCTAACAAATTCACAATCATTATAAGAAAGAATAAATTTCCCTTTTACTTTCTTCAAGCAATCACATAACCTTACATGATCCTCTTCTGAAAATTGGGCCTGATAATATCTTTCAGCGCCATAGTATGGTGGATCCAAATATATGAGTGCATCCTCTTTATCATAGACTATAATCAAGTCCTTAAAATCCTTATTTTCAATCACTACACCAGAAAGCCTCTCCTGAATATCCGTAAGATACTGAATCATGACATTAACATTTTTCTTTACGCATCCGTAGGATCTGTGGTCACTTCCATAGCTTGTCTTAATTAGCATAAAGAATCTAGCTGCCCTTTGAATGTCTGTCATTCCTCTAGTGGTGTACTGGCTGGCAAAATCATAAAATAATTCCCTTGAATTCAACATGAATGAAAGTTCCCTCTGCAACTCTCCACAATGGAATTTAACGCACCTGAATAAATTCACCAGGTCTCCGTTTATATCATTGTAGACTTCCATGTTGGCCAGCTTGTCCTTTGAGAATAAAACCCATGCTGCTCCTCCAAACACTTCTATGTATCTATTGAACTTTTCAGGAAAGCGTTTGATTATCTCCTTCCTGAGTAATTTCTTTCCACCTATCCAGCCTATAAAACTATTCATACATTACCTCCCATATTCCAGATAATACTATTATATAAGAACATTCGTTCTGTTTCAAGGTAGAATATGGATAAGCTTTATAAATATAGATTACTGGTTAAAATTTATGCTATAATAATTATCAAGAGAATAAAGTGTTTTTAGCTAGTCACCCTCCGGGCTTTATCTCTCCCAGGGAGTCGTTGCGGTTAATCTGACAGCAGAGGGGGTGACATATATGAATGCTTACGTTATTATCGTTTCCATAGTATGCGTAACAACAATGGGCATAGCTCTGGGCACTACAGTAATTTTTGCTATATTGGCATACTTAAAGGAAAAAGCTGTACTTAAACATAAAAATAACTTTAGGGATAATAATGAAATTTCCGTCACTGTTGATGATGAAAATAATCATTCAAAAAACTAAAATGCACCCATCCCATTGAGCGCATTTTAAACAGTAAAAACATTTAAAAAATCATATAAAACCGTAACGGCTTCTTTTAAATATATTATATCACATTGTATATTATTTTAAACACTCAATAAGTAAAACGTCCAATATTCCATACAAAATTTTGTATACTATAATATACATTATGAACTGAAAAATAAAGCCCTAGGCCAAATCAATGACCTAGGGCTAAAATTACTGAACTGGCTGTGCTGGAGCTACTGTATTAGTCGTATTTTGCACTGGAGCCACAATACTCTGCATATCAACAACCTTCTTTTTCAATTCTTCATTCTCTTGTTGTAATTTTGTTCTTTCACTTTGGAGCTGTGAATTTTGAGTTTGAAGCTGCGATATTTGAGTTTGAACCGCCGTTTGCTGAGCTGACTTTTTCTCTTCCGGACTTTTGAGTTCATATACTTTGCTCTCAATCACTCCGGAAACTATTGTCCTTATATTGTCATCCACATTTATACCCAGCTTATTCAGTACATTATAAACATAATCCTCTGCACTCTGTTTTCTCTGGTCTGCCGGAAGTTGTGAAGATATATTGAGTTGTGCTGCCTGTCCCACTCCTATTTCTGCATATTTTTCTATAATGCTTAAGATATTTAAAAATTTATTTCCAGGCACCAGTGCCTTTGCTGCATCTGTATATTTTTTAACCTCTTGCAAGCCATCATCAA
Source organism: Clostridium luticellarii (assembly GCF_002995845.1). Classification (GTDB taxonomy): domain Bacteria; phylum Bacillota; class Clostridia; order Clostridiales; family Clostridiaceae; genus Clostridium_B; species Clostridium_B luticellarii. Next base: position 3,614 of record NZ_PVXP01000009.1, read on the forward strand.
CCTTCTGTAAAACATCTGCTGTGTTAATACCCTTTTTCTTTAAAAAAGGTAATAGGATTAATACTGTGGCTCCCACTCCTACTGCTAGTCCTAAAACTATAAATAATACATTTAAATTTGTCATAATACATTCCTCCTGAAATTTGATAATTTTATAAATTGGCTATTTTACTAGCTTTATACGGTGAAATTCTCACCTTACTTTTTATTTAGTAAAATGAGAATTTAAATTATTTTAATTTGTTAAAAATATACTCCAGGTCTCTATTCTTAGAATCCCATCCGTAGGTCTGCCCCATGCCTTTTGTAAATTGGTTACAGCCTGGAATGTTGGTTCATCATAAACCATTTCCGTATAGGTTCCTGCTTTCAGATACCCGTACATAACAAGCTTTTGTTGAATCCACAGCACCACATGGCTTTTGTGGCCTTTTATAATAATATTCTGTATTCCTTTCAGTGCGGCCATAGTTGCTGAACCTGCCACTCCATCTACCACTAAGCCTGCGTTATAATCTATATTCAAGTTGTATTGGAGAGCTTCAATCTGCTCTTTCAATTTATCTACACTGGGACTAGGTGGTGTAGATCCTTCTGCCCCTGCCAGAATATCATCCGTAAACAAATCCAAGTCTACATTTCCATTTATACCCGGCACAGAGCCTGTTGCTGAATACTGCCAGGAAGTATTTGCATAGGGGTTGCTGTCTACGCCATATTCAGCTATCCACAGTTTAATATTAGGGTCTATGTTGCTTTTAAGGTAGTTCTCATAGAACCACTTATTTGTATAGATTCCAATTCCTTTGCCAGTTCTGGATACAAACAATGAAACAAACTGATTGACAAAATTTATAGCCGTCTGTTTATCCCATTTCCAGCTGTAACCTTCCGGCGGTTGCTCTATATCCAGCCAATGAATTGTATCAAATACCATTCCAGATATATATCCAATAAAAGCATTTACTTCAGAACTGACATCCTGGTGTCCTGCAAAATGATAGACTCCAAATAAAATACCCAGCTGCTTGCATATATCCCTCCTATAAGACAGGTACTTATCTGTATAGTAAGTCCCTTCCGTAGCCTTGTTTATAACAACCTGAATACCAGAATCTTTTACTTTTTGCCAGTCTGACACCCAGTTATTTGAGTTTATATCTATGCCTTTTAACATAAAATCTTACCTCCTTATCCCTTTAATAAAACTCCCACAACAAAAATAGAGACTGTGACAAATATGCCAAGTCCCCATTTTATCGTGGATATAAAATCATCCATCTTCTTTATTAAATTTTTAATTTCAGTTCTGTTTTCAGTTTCATTCTGTTCGAGCCTATCCAGCCTATCAGAATGATTATTTAACCTCTTATCATGCAAATCTAATTTCTCTTTTATTTGCTCATGCTTTTCCTCACACAATTTTGCATCATAGCATTCACTCATCTCTAGCCTCCTACTTCAAGTATTAAAGGCAAAATAAAAAAGCTATCTCTAGCTCTTCTTTTGCCCCATATTTTATTGCGTTGTCTGTACTGGATTACCATTTTCATCTAACCCTATAGCTGTCAAATCCGTTCTAACTGCATCTTGGAACTTAGTAGGTACTTGTGCAAAACTCCTTCTGTTATTTACTATTAAGCATACATATAAATCTACCATATTAATATCTCCTTTCAAAATATTTATTATTAATTTTAATTTATCAACTATCATGTCGTTGAAGTTGGCAAAGCGGCATACAAATCTGCTATTGCATTCATAAGTATAAGCTGATTGTCCTGTAATTCTGAAATCTGATTTTCCAATGGCTTGACATCACTAAAGATAAGAAAATTACCTGTAAAAAGATTTTGCTCTTCTATTAAAACTTTATCCTTATTCTGATTTAAAATATTTGTCTTTTCTTCATCTGTTTTATATTCAAATTTATAATTCATATATATTCACCTCGATTAATTAATAGTTATTGACTTCTCTAAAGACATGGAAACAACAAATTTATTTGATAAAACAGAATCAGTAGAATACTGCGAATTTACAAATAATTGAAAAGTATCTCCTTCTTGACAAATTAAATCTTGTGTATAATCTACATAAGAACCAGAGGTATTAGTATATTGTTGACCTACTGGATTATTATTTTTATATATTCTCCCATAAATTTCACGAGTACTACTTTGAGTAGCAATACTAAATGTTATTGTTATACTACCACCAACTTGAGTAGTTATTTGATGCCCTGTAGCAACAAAACCTGAAGCATTAGGAAACATTTGGTGAACCTCATGATCTTCAAACAGTATAAGATCGCTTCCTGCCAGAAATTTAAGTTCTTTCAATGTACCCACAACACCAAACTCACTAACACCTTCTTTAATGTTATCAGACGTTAAATTAGGCTCCCCCTTAACTTTTCCACTTCCATTATGATACCCTTTTTCTATTGCTTTATCTGCCGTTCCCGGCATTATAGTTACAGCACCTTTATTCGGCATAGTTCCAGCCTGTCCTGCAATAGTTGTTCCAGATAAAACATTTGCCACTGGAACTGTTACAGCACTTACCTTTCCTTGCCCATTATGATATCCCGAGGGTATAGTTTGTGCTGAACCAGAAGGAGTTATTGTTATGGCTCCTTTGTTAGGCATAGTTCCTGTTCTAAGCTGCCCATCAGAATTACTAAATTTTATTCCACTAAGTACCTGACTTTCCACAGCATTTCCCTGTCCTCTGGCTATCGCATTTATGGCAGCTACGATATCATCCCATGTAGCATCATCATCTAAACTGGCACCTTTATTATTTACGGCGCTAATTGTGCCAGACTTTACATCAGCGCCAGATTGAAAAACCTCATTTATTGCCGCCACCAGAGTATTTTTTGCTGTAGTGTTCAAACTTGATAGTGCTCCGGCATTGTCGTTGATTTTCTTCAGTTGAGTATCTATAGTATCGGCATTTGTATTCAAATCATCTATATTTACTACATCTGTACCTTCCGGCTTTTTTAATCCGTAATTTGCTGTTGTCTTCATTTATCTTCCTCCTATCCATCATAAACTTTAAGATTATCCCATGTGTTAGTCTTGGCCTGATCCCATGTAAGATTTTTGTCCTTTAAGAAGTTCCAAACTGTGTAAGTGTATTTGAAGTCATATGCCAGATGCGCAGGCTTAATGTCTTCCAGCATCTGTTTAAAGGCTTCCATGTTCTTGGGAATACCCTTTATCCCTACAAATTGCACTGTGAAACTGTAACTCTCAGGATGTTGAATCACATTGCATTCACCGCCTGAGAAAGCCTCAGCAGTATTCTTTATCATCTGGACTGTAGTAGTGCCGGAGCCCCTCAACTTTGCTTTTACAACTTCCCGCCTATCCTCATAGGATTTATTCAAATCAGTTGCAATATTAAGCACTTTCTCCCAAAATGTAAGTCCCCATGTTGCAGTATCTACGAAACACTGGTTTAATATATCTTCCTCATGCCAGTATGAAAGCCCTAGCTCCTTTGCCATTGTATCCTGAAGCTGGATCATAATCGCACTGTCTTTGTACCACGGTGGCAGATACTTCATTAGGTCAGGGATATAAGGCTGTATATCGTCATCTGATATTGGTTCATTTTGTGAATATCCATTTATACCATATTTTTCTGTACCATACATAAGTTACACCCCCTTGAGGTCATTCCAGGTTACAGAACCTTTAACTATTTTAGACCATGATTGCCATCCGCCACTATTTAGCATCCTTCTTACAGGTATTTGATTTGCTCTATGAGGATAATATACCTGTAGAACTCTATCCTCTTCAGTTACAGAACTCCTGTGTACTACTAACAATCCAAAACTATATAAACCATCATAAGCTGAATTAGGAGAATTTACTGCTGAATCCCAATTTGACATCTGAACTTTATAACATCCAGGCTTCAAAATTGTATTAAAATCCGTTGATGGACTAAGTTCTCCACGCCTTGCATAATAATCATCTGGACTTTTCCCTCCAACAGTGTTACTATCTTCTGCTTTATCCACTACACCGTCATTATCTTTGTCATAAACAGATTTAAGCATATCACCATAGCCAGCACCTTCTAATTCATCTTTGGTAGCAAACTTGTTGTCGCTTTCGGATTCGGTATAATATCTATCATCATGAGTATGAGATTTTTGCGCATAATAAGAGGCATCCTGACCATTTAATTTGCCACTGTCATCCGATTTAGCGTTTATAGATTTATTTATAGGATCTATATTTATAGTCGTTCCAATATGGATTGCTTTATCAGAATCATAGTTTAAATATAATTCACCCGGAGTATCATCTGTACCTGAGGTTGCACCAGAAATACCTCTTATTACTAATGGTCTATCGGCGGCAGCACCTTGTATTTTTAACTGGCCTGTTATAGTATCACCTGATTTATTAACCTTATTAGAAACTGTATTCCACAAAGTTCTCTCAGCAGAAGTTATATGCTTTACCGTGTCACTTATATGATCTACTGCACTGTTCCATGCATCTATTAAAGCTTGAGTTATGCTCTGCAATATAGAAAGATTATTGTGAGTATGTTTCTTGCTGTTCGCATCATTCCAGTTGGATTTTTCAGTATCGGTTGTCCATCTGTGAGTACTATCCTCGGTTATCATGCTTCCCGGGTGAGTAGTGGGATGAACATATTTATTTGCATTGTCCTCAATACCTGCAAGCTTATCCTTTTCTTCGCTTGTGTAATCCTCTGTAGAAAGCTGTTTTCCATCTACCTTGTCTACTTTTTTAGAAAGTGCAGTTGTAATTGTGGCAGCAAAATCAGGATCGTTATTCAGAGAATCTGCAATTTCCTTCAAGGTATCAAGCGCTTCAGGTGCGGCATCAACCACCAGCTGTATTCTCTGGTCTGTCTCAGTCTTGGTATAGGTTTCAGATTTCAGGTATCTCTTGTTAAGTTCGGTATCCACATAAGTTTTTTCAGCTTTGTTATTCTCCACAGTTGAAATCCTATTTTCGGCATCAGTAACCCTGTTGTCATTAGAATCTTTATACCTGTCAACCTCAGTCTGGGTATTCACAACGCTGTCCTGGACTTTATTTATATCTTCAGCTTCTACTGTATCCCCCTGGGTCTGGTAAGATATATAAACAGGAGATACGGTGGAAAATATCTTGATTGTATTCTTCCATGGCGTAAGGCTTGGTGTAGACACTATAACATTTTCTATCTTAGTTCCTGTAAGCTTAGAACCTGTGTATACATTAATAGAAGGCAAGCTGATATTGTCATGTTCCAGCTCACCTTCATATACACCATTTGTAACCTCGACCTTTTCCTCAATTACATAGGTATTGTTATCAAGTTTATTCAGTTTATCTATGAATTTATCAATACTATCTGGATATGCCATTTATCACACCCCTAAACTTATAGTGCCGGCAACTGGTATTTCTTCATCCGCCAGTGCCACATTTACAGTTCCACCATTTAAAGTTAAACTATTATAATCCACAACTCCATCTGTGCTTAATAGAATACCTCCAACTTTGGCATAACTTATATAGGTGGAATTAAAGGCCTGATCACTCAAATATTTTTGCATGTTTGTATTAAAATTATCCTGCACTTGTTGTATTGTATAACCATTCGCAAGTACTACTTTGGCAGTTATATCTATAGCTTTTTCTACAGCAGATACGACTGTCAAAGTTGCACCAATTGGCGCCTGTCCTTCTCCATGTCCTTCTGGTTGAGGATCTATATAGTCTTTGACTTTTTGCACAAGTTCGGCGTCCGCAGCTCTTTTGTTACTATTTATTATTACTACTTTTACAGTACCGGGGCCATCCCAAAGCGGAAATGGTTTTGCATCTCCTACCCCGGTTACCTCCTTTGCCCAGTTTCTGTACTGATATTTATTTCCACTTGTTGCTGGTGTCTGCAATTTTTCCAGAATTCTGGTCTTGTAGTCATCATCACTTTCAACGTCAGTGCCATTTGTAAAATCATGATCATTGGTTACACTCTGTACTCCATTTATGGGCGTTGTAAGTATAGTTATGGTATTTGCCTTTACATTTCCTATAGTGCCAGATTGGGTACATTCCACTTGGATTTCAGCTATCCCAGTATCATCTATAGTTTTTGTCTCAAGGAACTGGAATTCAACGCTTTGGTTGCTCTCACTTGAAACCGTAGCAGCCATTTTCCCACTTTCAAGTACAGTTCCCTGCTTACCTTTTATTTTTATTGTATCCTTGGATTTTATAGCATCTTTCCTTATAACTCCTATTTGAGCACCTATAAGATCCAAATACCCACTGTAACTGCTCTGAAGATATACAAGCTTTATAAAAGCGGCCATAAGCTGCCTGTGCCTGTATTCTTCCTCTGCTACAGGTCTTGTAAGGCTCCAGAAAAGATCTCCTTCAATAATATTTATATCTGAAGGAGCTCTGTCAAGCATTCTTTTGTGTATTGTATCTACATCTTCATTCAAAAAATCAGGTATTTCAGGTATCGTTGCATCTGCCATATTATCACCCCACATTCACGGAATTATTTAATCCAACACTCTCACCATCCATAGTAATTACTGTATATTCATAATAGAGTTCTCCACTGTCCTGCCATGTAAAAGTAAAATTTGTAACATCTTTAGTTCTTGGATGCACCATAAGTGCTTCTTGAGTCATTCTTTTTACTTCAAGTTCAACTGCCTCTTTGGAGTATTCAGAACCTGTTAACTTATAAAACTCCTGGCCGAATAAATTGCTGTAAACATATTTCCCTCTATCTGTTAAAAGCGCCATCTGACACCATTGGGCATAGGCCTCTAGATCATTACATTTCTTTATGGTCCCATCTGGATTCTTTACAAACTCACCTTTATTAAAATCAAACTTATAGGAACCTTTATACCCTTCATTATTTTTATTATTAATATTTAATGATGTACTATCATCTGTATAATCATTTTCAGGAAATAGATTAGGCATTTAACTCATCCTTCCCAATATTATAAATTCAGCTCCCACTTGTGCTGCCAGAACTCTGTCACCAGCTTTTAGTGGTTTCAATCCATCCGGAGTCATAACCTTATGTGAATGACCATCTTCACCAGCAGTATCAGTTTGAGTGCAATAATCCTCATTCATTGTAAGATAATCAAGTACCTTGTAATCTGTTATTTCATGTTTAAAATTATCTAATTGCAATCCTGTTTCCGTTATAGTCCCAAACTCAACTCCAAGTCCTGAAACAGTATTATTTATAGTTTTATTAGTAGTATCATTAATTGTTCTAACTAGATCCTCCATCTCCCGCATAAAACTTCCTCCTTATATAATCCATGGTTCCTATAGTAAGATCCATGGTTCCAATACTTCCAAGGTTGTGGGTTACACTTGTCACATACATATCTACACCATCTAAAGAAACTTTGTCACCGGCTCTTATGGTATTTATATCCCTAGCACAGCTAATATTTATATAATCCTCACCGATGCTAAAAATGGAATCGGCTTTTTTCTTCGCTTCATCCGCATTCGTTACTTTATCATCCTGCAATATTTTTCTTAATGTCCCATAACCCTTAGTTTCTTTTTCATAGATGCCAATAATAGGACTTAGGCCTTCATCTGGCTGTGTTCCCAAAACTTTTACCTGGGTAACAGCGCCCTCAAGAGAGCTGAATTCCTCTATATCAGTTGCCATGGATTCTAATTTCCATACAGTAGAGTTTGTGCCTATCTCAAACAGATCCAGTTTATCCTCTGACATTCTAACCTTGTAGAGCTTGCCGCCCTTTTGGGCAGTCTCTTTCAGATCCTTGAATATCATATCAAGAATTTTATCTCCTCCTCTGTAGATATTCTTGGCAAGTCCCACGCCTGTATCTGCAAAAGTCCCTATAGGTATATTCCAGTCATTGGCGTATCTCGTTATCCTCTGGGTAGCTGTCTGCCCCTCAGCTACCAGATATTCGTCCTCAGACTGTTCCAGATAAACCGTCCTTTCTTTGCAGGTAAGATTTAATGTTTTATCCTTTCTAGTCTTATCTTTTTCCCAGACAATACCTTTGAACACCCTTACATCATTGCTGCTGTTAAAAGCTGTATCCCATACTTCTATTGCATTGCCTTTAACAAGCTGTATGCTCTGAAGCTGTTCAGTTTCAAGGAGCTTGACCGTGGCTGTATAAGCTACGGAGTCTATGGTTTCTTGAAGAGAAACACCTTCGTTTAAATTTTCAATCTTATAATCATCCTTTGCAATTATGCTTGTCATAGTATCACCTGCTTACTTTACATAATCGGTACATATCCAACCACCGTGGTTGCTCCAATAGATATCTGCCCAATTACCCTGGACACTTCCAATTTTATAACACTCATCTTTTTTAACTGTACCCCTTATTCCATAACTGGTGGCAGGACCATCTCTGACATTTAGAACATCCGCAGTAATTATTATCCACTCCCCCTCATGGTGTGAGTACTTCGCTCCACCACTTTCGGCGGAAGATTGTCTGTTGTCCTGAAGAGTGGAATCAACCTGGGATATTTTTAATTCCTTGTATGTCCTAAATGTAAAAGTAAAGTACTTGCCATTATACAATCCCTCCGGCCTTACTTCCTCATTCATGGTGCCTATATTGACCAGATCATTAAAGCCTATACCTGTTATAATCAGCCTCAATGGTTCCACTTGGTTCTGCCACTTCTCAAGCTTCTCAATAGTATCTTTGGAACTTGCTATATCCGTATACCTGCAGTAAGGTTCATATACATCTGGAATCAATGTTTCTATGCTTATTTCATGTATTTTGGTGCCTTTATCATTTATATCTATTTCTCCAATGTCGATTATCTCCACAGTGTTGTATTTCTTCTCACGGTTCACCGTAAGACTTAGGGGATTTACCGGAAAATGAAAAGTATCATTATCCTTGGTATTTGTCAGGTATACATCAAAGTTGGTGTTGGCCACTCTGTCGAGTGCAGTTAATACAGATTCAGATACACCTTGTATGATTTTGCTGGTGACACCAGCTATATTACTAAGATCCAAAAAATCACCCCTTTTCAAGGAATTTTTATTATAGCCATAGAATTATCACTTATGAGGAGGTGATAATTCTATGGAATATATAGTATCTGTTTATGGATATTGTCCTGAGCAAGATTGTGAATACTCAGTAGACGTTACTTATCATCATATTGTCACTACAGGACTAGACGGCTACAAAAAAGGAATTAATCATTGTGGCTATAAAGCACGAAATTCTTGTAGTGAAAAAGTATGCCCTATCGTAAAAGATGCACCTGAAAACCCGGAATAATTTATTCCTCTTTCTCACGCCAAGGGCTAAAATGTATACCTGTTGCTATTGTCAGAACACGAAATCTTTCATATGCATAATCCATGTCACATCTTAATTTACCATTAAGGCCAAAATTATATTTGCAATCTTGACATGGCTTTCCAAAATCAGCAATACGACAATGCTTTGCATCTTCCAGTAAACTTTTAAAGTGTTTAGCTGTGCAATACCATGATTTTTCAACGCTTAACTCTTGTTCTCTTTTTTTAGAATCCTGCAGAGCTTGGACTCGCCCTTCAAGCTCTGCTATTCGTTTATTTAAAGCTTTGATTTCATCTCTTGAATTTTCATTACTCATTACCATCACCTCTTAATATTTTGTAATGTTTTCTTTAACTCTGTAGCAAACTTCTTGGTTGCTTGCATCACTATATCATCAATATCAGTACTGCCATTAAAATTATTTTCCACATCTACATTTATGTCACCTTGATAACCTCCGGCCGTAGCCATTTGAGGCTGTGAAGTATAATATACCGGATTATTTGAGCTTTCAGGGATATCTCTGCTTTCCATATTTCCTATACCTAAATTGGATACAACACTTCTTACCCTGCTTAAGGAATTTGCAGCCCTCTCCATTAAATTAATGGACTTATTATGATTCAACACCTTTTCTCCACCTGTAAAGTCCACAAACTCCCAGCCTCTTTCATTTATTCTGGCAAGACCAGGCTTTGCATTGTCTGTACCTGAAGCATAGCCTACATAGGAGCCACCCTTAAACAGTGGTGTATTGAATACACTTCCATATCGTGCTTTTATATAGTTTATGGCTGCTGCAGCATTGGCAATAGGGTTTAGTATATTATCCAATCCTTTTACTGCATACTGCCTAAATGTAGATCCCAAAGTCTGCAATAAACCAGTGGCATGTTCTCCTCCTACAGCCTGTGGATTTACTGCTATAGGATTTCCTCCGGATTCAGCTTGAACCAATCTCAAAAGTCCAGGCAGCCAACTTGCTGGGGTGCCTGTTACTGCCAGTGCAGCACTTAACCATCCGGATACATTTCCACTCATGGCACCGCCTGCCATGGATGAAATATCTCCAATCCAATGTTTTATGAATCCTCCCATGTCCTTGGAAGTCAATCCATTTACAAAGCCCTGTGGAATGAATTGTGCCAATTTGTAAAATACTCTTGAAGGGGAATGTATTCCAAATCCGTTCTTGAACTCAGTTATTACCTTGTCAGTTAAAGTCTTTACCATACTTGTAACATTTGGTATAGTGGATTGTATACCTGCGGCAATATCGTTGTTCATTCCAATTCCATATACATGACCTGTTTTTGAGAATAAATTAAGTACCGAACCTGATTCATTTGTAACTTTGTTTACTGAATCGGTCGATACTTTTTTGTTCTCCAATATTCCACTGCTTAAGTTGGTGTTTACTTTGTTGCCATATTGCTTAAACTGAGATAATGCATCATCTCCAAGAGCAATGGATGTCGATATATTTGCTGTAGCCTTTGCAACTTTAGCCCCACCAGCAGAACCATTTCTAACAATGCCACCATTGGCAAACATTCTTACACCAAGCATTTTTCCTGCCTGCTGCCATAGGCTTAATCCTCTATTTCTTCTAGCACTTGATAATGGAATTACAGCCTCTGTGCCCGCTTCGCCGATAAGGCTAAATTCTGGTCCTGTTACAATGCCTCCATTAGCCCTCACATTCCCTTTCCTACCATTAGAAGGTGTCAATCCTGTTTCTTCTTGCCCCTTCCCCATGATTTTTTCTAAAAGTGCATACGCAGGGCCACCTATATGTTCCTTAAACCAAGTCGAAAAATCAGCCCATGCACTTTCTACAGTTGTTCTTGCTCCACTGAGTTTATCTCCTATCCAACTTCCCACATCAGTGGCAACACTCTTTGTCGGTTCTCCAATATTCTTACTCCACCAACCAGAAAATCCTACCCATGCAGTATGGGCTGTAGATTTAGCAGAACTAAACTTTTCACCAATCCACGAACCAGCATCTGAAGCAAACCCTTTGACCGGTGTTGACACATTTGCACCCCACCAGCCTGAAAAGCTAGACCAGTGAGTTTGTGCCCAGGATTTAGCTGAACCAAATTTCTGACCAATCCAGGAGCCAACATCAGAAGCTTTGTTTTTTATAGGTTGAAAAACATTAGCACCAAGCCATTGCCCGTATGGAGCCCATGCTCTTTTGGCTGCATCTTTACCCAAAGAAAAAGCTCCAACAGCAAAGTTCATTGTATTTATGGCACCATTTTTAAAAGGAGTGCCAACTTTAGTACCAAACCATGATTTTGTATCTGACCATTTACTCTCAATAGATTTCTTGGCATTACCAAATTTGTCTTGCAAATATTTAGTAGCAGGTCCCGTTTTATCATAGATCCAGTCAAGAGCCTTTTCTCCACCAATTGAGCCTGCTATACCTCCAGCTATTCCTCCGATTCCAATCCCTGCAGGACCAAATGCAGATCCAATAGTAGCTCCAGCCTTCGCTCCTGCCAATCCACCAGCAATATTGCCAGCAGCGCCAAAAGCACCTTTCTTCTTATCGGAAGACGTTAATATATCAAGCCCCGCTCCTGCAAGAGTAAGCGCTCCTCCAACAATAGGAATGCCTTTTATCCCTTTGCCTGCAAACTTAAAAAACCTTGATGCCCTGCTTTCAGTACTAACTTGTCTTGCTTCTTTAAATGTATTTCTAGCAGTGGTATATGCTTCACTTTTAGTTCCCTTAGCCTTTGCATCTTGTCCGGCACTTTTAGCCCTTTCTCGGGCATTGTTTACCCGAGTTTGAGCTTCACCTGCTTTTTTTGATACTGACTTTGGAACAGAACCTCCGCTGCTTTTTATACCTTCAATTTTATCCATAATATTTTTGTAATCTTTTATAGCTTTATTTAATTCATTCTGGGTGGACTTCTTCAATTTTTCAGCTGTCTTTGCTTCATTGGCGGCGTTTCGGAAATTCTTCGCTGCTTCGCTTAAATCATTCGCAGTTTTAGACGCCTTACTTGAAGCACTTGATGCTTTTGCTGAAGTACTCCCTGCAGCTCCTGCCATTTTTTCGGCAGCTCCTTCAGCAGTTTTAGTCCCTTCCTTTCCAAAAGCCCACTTTCCAAATTTAAATGCACCTTTACCAAGCTTAAATCCACCTTTCAACAATGCCGCACCACCTAATGAGCTAAACAGTATATAGTCCATTATTCCGGCCTTGGCAAAATTATCACCAGTCGGATTTTTTAAAAAATTCAAGTTGGCATTTTTGAAAGTATTCAATAGTTTATCAATTATTTTTCCGGTATCGAAAGCCTGCAGAAAACCATTGGTAAAGGCCGTACCTGCTGTAGTGCCTGCACCACCGGTCTTATTACTATCTTTGCCACCCAGGGCATCTAAAAACGAGGTAATTCCTCCACCTATGGTACCGCCAATAGCAGATCCTATTTCTCCTGCAACTTTGTTTATCTTCGGTCTGCCGGATCCATTCCACCAACTTGAAAATGGTTCGGCAATTACCTTGTCCCATGCAAGCGTAATTTTTCCTCCAAGATCAGCACTTTTCCATTGGCTGCTGTCCATAAGTTTATCAAGCCTCTGCTGAGATTTTTCAAGAGCACCACCAATAGATGTGCTTACAGTCTGTCCCGCTTTCTTAAACAAGTTACCTAATTCATTAACCTTTTTATCATTTTTATCTAACCAATCAGTAACTTTTGTAAGTCCAGGCTTTATTCCACTCCATAATCCTTGTCCCCAAGGATTCATCAATTTATTTTCAAATGTATCTTTCAATGTGGACATCAGACCAAGTGCAGTTTTAGCTTGATCCTGCATCATACCACCAAATCTTTTATCCATTCCAGTAAGCAGTGCCCTTACAGCTTTATCTGCACTAAGTCCTTGCTTGCCTATATTTCCAACTTGTTCAGCAGTCAACCCAAGCTGCTCTTGAAGTATTTTAGATGCAGGAATTCCTGCCTCAGTCAATTGGAGTATTTCATCTCCTTGGACTACTCCTTTTGCTTTCATTTGTCCAAGAGCCAGTGTGATCTCATTTATTCCTTCAGCACCCAATCCCAATCCAGAAGCAGCATCTCCTATTGTTGTTAGATCAGGGAGTATACTTTTAACGTTCCATCCAAAAGCAAGCATTTTTTTACTTGCATCAGCAAGTTGCGGAAATTCAAAAGGCGTTGCATTGGCCATATTTTGAGCTTGCGATAAGAACGAATTTGCCTTTTGTGCACTTTTCAGCATTGTAGTAAATGCCATCTGAGTTTGCTCAAAATCTCCGGCTATCTGCATTGGTTTAACTATTCCTGCCCATGTACCACCCACTCCCAAAAGCACACCTTGAAGGGATGTAGCTGCAGCTATTGTCTTGCTTATACTGCCTCTTATTATATTTAATCCACCAGATATCTTATCCTTGATTTTAATAGTAGGAGAAGCCACCATTTTATTTATTTTATTCAAGGATGAATTTATCTTTTCAATTCTGCTTGTGGCCTTGTCAATTATTCTAGCAGTGGGTGATACTGACATTTTATTTAATATATTCGCTTTCTTATGAGTCTGCTCAAAGTACCTGTCCATAGCACTAAGTTTTGATTTTGTTTCAGAATCACCTTTAATGCCAATGACCAAGTCCAAGTGATATATTTCTTTTTCAGCCAATTATATCGCCTCCTCCCCTGTTATCATTACTATCATTTTTTCTTTAATTTTTCCTCTGCCTCTATTTCAAGTTCAGCACTGGCCAGATACAGTTTCTGTTCATATTCAGGCATATCACGAAATTCTCTAAATCTTAAGTTATGCCTTACCCACAGAAAATTCATAAGGTTGAGCTTATATCTGGCCTTTATGAGTTTTTTATTTCATCTATCTCTTCAGCTTCATCATTATATCCACTCAAATCAAAAATCTGCTCTATCAAATTGTCCATTTCCCCAGCCAGCAGTCTTCTTTTTATAACTTCTTTCCCATTGCTTACTTTTAAAGCATCTTTTAACTTTGGATTATTCCAATTAGGAGATACAGTAGCTCTCTCAATTATTTCAGCATTGAAATTTTCATCATCAAATACATCTTTTTCAAGTTTAGATCCCTTTATTTTCTCTGAATGAGTATTGTCTTTCCTTATTTTGCTTATCTGCTTCCCAGTAAGAGCTTTAAGTTTAATAGGTATGCCTAACCTCGGTATGACAACAGTTTTTGTCGGTACCTCTATTTGACCTAAAAGCGCCTCTATAACATCTTCTTCACCCATTTTCTTGATTTTTTCTATATCCATTTTTATCTCTCCTTCTCATTATTTTTGATATAACAAAAGCACCTACTATAAAAGTAAGTGCTAATTTATATATTGAATTTATTTAGCTGATTTTAAATATGCTACATCATATGTGTTTTGAATAGTGACTTTCTCAACCTTATCAAATTTATCTTTCAATTCTTTCATATCTTTTGATGTATTTTTAACTGCTAACCCTATTACATCAACTTTTTCGTTCAGAGGTTTAATGATTTCTTTATGCGCCTTCTCATTCTGGTCCATATGATTCTTTTGAACCTCTGCTATTGTATCAATCTTCTTTTCAACACTCTCGAGTTTAATTGAATTTTTTTGAACTTCATTTTCTAAACTGCCAACTTTATTTTTAAGATCATCTTGCCCCTTCGATAAGACATTTATTTTATCATTGAGACCACCAACATCACCTTTAAGGCTATTCTGCCCCTCAGATAAATTATTAATTTTGCCATTAATGCTTCTAATATCATTTTGCATTGACTTCAATAATTCTAACACTTCTCTATCCACCAAGCTCCACTCCCTTATATCTCATATATTTACTATTATATCATAAATTATACAACTGCTTTTTCATTTCCCTTTGAAATTTTAATCATAATGTCAAAGAAACCAACCATATACTTTTTAACAACTTTTGATTGAGCTATAATCGGCTCCTCAGCAATAATTTCCTCTTTCAAAGCTATTATTCCTTGAGTTGTATAATCTTCCAAAAGCATCTTGGCAAACCTTAAAGTTATTTTTATAATTTCCTTATCAAGCTTTCTGTTATATTCCATTTTACCCACAATATCAGTATCAATACCATTCTTCTCACAAATCATCTTATATATGGACATTTTTATTGCCTCCCCAACTTTCAAATCATCAGCAATAAACTTGCAAGCCTGAAGTTGTTCCAAAACTGGTGCCTTACTTTGTGATACTTGACTCTCCAATTCAAAGTATCCTTCAAATGTCTCTTTTAATTTCCCTGAAGGTTCAAGTAATAGCAAATTCAGCAATTTATCAACCCCCTGCTTGGGAATAACAATTAAGGAACCTATCCATGGAGAAAGCTTATTGTCTTTCTTAAACTTTTTAAGTTCTCTACCTTCTAAAAGAAAGTAATCTGTTCCAATAGCAAAATTATTATTGCTTTTAAGAATATAGCCAATGGTATGCACTGAAGTTCCTATAAGAAATTCCAAGTCCTTCAACACCATTACTGGATTGCCATTGTAGAATTTCTTGACTAATTTATATGGCTCCTGAACTTTAAGTTGTTCCGCCTTCTCTGTTGAATAAAATCCTGTTTTCCTTATGGAGGGGAGAACTTCTCCTGTCACCCATCTTCTAAAAGGTCTTGCATTTTTAGCATGGCTTTCTAAACATAAGTCATAAAAACTTTGTTCGTCAATCCATGTGTTTTTAAAATCAATTTTAGATCTATTTTTATATGTGATGTTGAAAGTTGTCCCGTTGGTGGTCAACCCTGATATATCAAGGCTTTCGCATAATTTAGTTATAAAATCTTTTCGTATCTGCTCATACTCTTTACCTTTTGATTCTCTCATCCTTACATATCCTAGATTCAAACAAGCATCATATAGATTAAATATTGGTTCATCATTTAATAATGCAATTCTTATTTTGCCTATTCCTGATTTCTCAAATGGTTTTAATTTTACTAAATTATTCATACATCATCCTCCTTTTGATTTGCCCAACCAAAGATGGTATAATGTATTTACCAACATTAGTTGGGGTGATAGAGAAAGCTAGTTTACTTTTGCGGGTAGTAGCTTTCTCTTATTTTTCTTCTAAATTAATTTCACCCTTAGTGTATAGAATCATTAATTTTTCCAATATCTCATTCATAGCTTGATTTCTTTTTACACAAGCCACTTTGAAATTTTGTGAAATACTTGGGTAAATAGTTGTTGAGAACGTCTTTCTTTTCTCGTCGGTCAAAATATTCCCTCCTTTCAAGCTGTTAAACTTATTATAAAGTTAAACAGCTAACCTGTCAAGAGGATTTGGAATATTTTTCACTAAAAAAGAACCACCTAAGTGATTCTTCCTTATTACAAAATTAGTCTTGAAATAAACTATCAAGTTGTTCTTCTTGAATTAACTGTTGCAAGTTAGTTTTAGCATATTGATTATTGGGATTTAGTTGTATAGCTTGGTTAAAGTATTTTTTGGCATTTGTATAATCCTTTTTACCTTTATAATCTAATCCTAAAACATTATACTCATCTGATCTATTTTTTTCATCTTTAGTATTACTTAAATATTTATTTGCAGCACTAATTGATTCATCATATCTTTCTAAATTGTAATACACAGACGCTAGGGCATAATAAGTCGGTGCATAACTAGAATTTGCTTTGACTGATTCATTTAATATAGACGCAGCCTGGTTTAGGTCTTTATCCTTCCCTTTACCCTCTGCATACATTGAAGCTAAATCAATTATTGCATCTGAAAGCATATCCTTACCATTTTCCTTTTCTCTATAGACTTTCCATTGACCATTATCATTTACAACATATCTTTTATATTTTATTGGAGTATCTTTATTCTCATAGTTACTATGTTCATTCTCGGTTACATTAAATTTAACAGCATTTTTATAAGTAATGCCATCTAACTCTTTGTTTTTGTATTCATCATTTTTTTGAATTTTTACGCTTTTTAACGTTTCATACTCAGCCTGTGCTTTCACCCATTTAACAAAATCATCCTTTTTGAAGTTCTTTTTGCTTGCATCAGCTAGAGTATTATATGCAGCTTCAGCATCTCCACTTTTTATATTATCATAATAATCATTCAATACTTGCGAAGGATCTCCTTTAGGAGCGCAGCCCATAAGTCCAACAGCAAATATCATTGTAACCATTATTCCTAAAACCAAAATTACCTTTTTCAACACAAACATCCCCCTTGTTAACACTTTATTAATAAAATTATAGCATATTTTGTTAAAAAGGGGAATTATATTACATCAGTCTGCTTCTATATAATCCAGGGGCTCATAGCCGACAAAGTTGAAAGGTGTTTCCTCTTCAACTAAATCATTTGCTTTCAGGTTTATCAAATTAAGCTTTGTGGCCATGCAATTCTTTAACCTTATAGACTCATACCCATAGGCTTCAGGATCGTCAAGTTTTACTATTATTTCAAACCTCTTGAATCCTCTCTTTATAAGATCAGAAGTCACTTTATAACCCTTCATTGTACCTGAACCTTTGAGCGTGCCAGCTTTATACTGAGTCCAATCCTGCCCCAAAAGATTAAGGTCCTTCATATCGGCTTCAACATCTGCAGTGCACTCCTGGAGGTTTGTCTGTTTAACTCCATCAACCAGTACTTCTCCAAAACGGCCATGTATTATCCTTCCTGGTTCTAAAACATCATTCATAATCTATCCCTCCTATTGAACATATCCTGTTCCGAATATTTTCTTCATAACATTAACATAAGTGGCACTCCATTTCCAATAGAACTCATCACTTTTGGCATTTGCCTGAAGTTCTTTGTCTATCTCAACAGTAAAATCATCTTTTATTACGCCGGCGCCCTGAAGTGTCTCAAAGTACTTCTTAAGTGCGGATATAACAACCTTCTGGCCTATATCATCATTGTTGGTCTGCCCTATAAAATCACTTCTCTTTGCGCTTGTATCTGCATCTACAGTATACAAAAACTTAACAGCTCTTATATATCCCAATGCTTCACTCTGCCCATCTGCAAATTTCTTAAGAGTATTTACATCATCTACAACTATTACGCTTTGCTGTTCATTTACAAGCACCAGCGTTCCTGCAGCAAGTGCCGTTTCAACCTGTGTCCTGGTCAGTTTAGGGCTTACATCTTCAAATATAGTAGCTTGATTTACAATACTATCCTTTATTCCCTTTCCTACAGCAAGACCTGTTATATAACAAGCTACCTCTGCGGGAGAATATTCAACTCCTTCATAGATACCACTTACACCTATATTAGTTATTGCTTCATCATTAAATGCTTTGGACTGGGTATTTACAATATCTATATCAGTATCTTTTGCAGCTCCCATAAAGCACAATATATTTGCACCATTGGTTTTATTCTTGTCCACCCAAGCCTGTACTGCTGCCTGAAGTGCTGCATCACTCACACCATCTAGGGTAAAACCGTCTATCTTGTAACCTTCAAAAGTAGACATGGCATCCATATACTCTTCATTGGTTATGCTGTCAGTACCATTGTTCCCGCCTGTAAGTGGCTGATTTACTATGCTTGCAAGACCTGTGCCGTCAGCTACCTTGGAAGCTTTGAGCCATACATTCTCCTCATTTGAGTTTATTGCATTTACGATATCATCTATGGTGCCGGATACCTTAAACACGTATAGCTGTTCAGCTCCCTCATATAGAGTTATGTCAGTTACGGTTTCGGAAATTATATCGGCTTTTATGGAAACATTGAAATCCCTGGTTGTAGGGTATATTGTTTCAAGCTCTATAACATCCACCGGAGTATCGGCAGTAGTGTCCTTGAGAGTTATGCTTGCAGTCTTGGCATTGCTATCTGCCAGCCTGTACAATAATAGTTCTTTTGGGTTTCCCAATAAAGCCAATCTTCCAAGCCTGTACGCTGTCAGATCTGTATTGGAACCAAATTTATTTTTAAGTTCAGTTAGGGTTGTAACGGATACGACTTCTTTTACAGGCCCCCAATCTGCTTTAACCGGCATGGCAACAATACCGTTAGTGCCCTGTGCCAGAGTATTTTCTGCCGCCCACATAAACCTGTTGTACATTCCAGGTATGGTTGGTTTTTGTGTTTCGCTCCATGTTCCTGTACCCATATTACTTCACCTTCCTTTTTAGAAAATCATCTATTACCTTCTTAAAATCGGCTTTTGTCAATTCCTTTTCTTTGTAACCAAATAAAGCACCAACTGCCGCCTCTTTGCTGTGGCCAGTAAGTGCCTTGCTGTTTTCAATTAAATCCCCTATAGGATATTTTACTTCCTGAGGTATGGTCATTTTGACCACAGGCGTCGGTGCTATCGGCGTACTTGTTTTTGTGCTGCTTGATGCCATTGTAGTATTGGCTTTAGCATCCGTGCTTTTTGTAGTCGAATCTGGTGTATTCTTGATGGATGTATCGTTCTTCTTAACTTCTGGATCAGTTTTATTTGCATCCGCCATAATTTATCACTCCTTTATCGTTCCTCTGCCAGAGATTTTATTCATAACAGGAACATCATTCTTTTTAATACTTTCCAATCTAAAAAAATCCACACTGAGTTGTCCTACAGTAAGTGGATCTGCTTCTCTATCCTCCCTTATGCTGCTTATAGTCAGATATCTTCTATATTGAATATCCAGAGGTATCTTTGTATCCTGGATCAGTTCATTTTCAACAGTAGAAATATAGTTGTTGGTTTCGCCTTTGTTTCTGCTTACAAAGTGACACCGTATAGTCTTTAATATTTTATTTGCGCCAAACGTTGCAGGGGCAGGTTCAACCTTTAGTATTCTACAAAGTACAGAAGGTACAGCAAAATTCTTTCTCCAGTAGTCTGGATATACAGGTAAATTCGTAAGGCCGTTTATATAGCTTGATACAGCTTCAATCCATAGATCTACTGGAGATTCATCATCCCCGTGTAAAGCTATGACATTGAATTTTAAGCCCCTTGCTATGGCATCCCATTCCTCGTCTACAACATCATCACCAACGGTTCCATTAAAGACACATGTATAGCTTTCTCCTGTATCTTCAGCTATGGTCTGCAAATCCAATGCCGATATAACTTTCTCCATAAGAAAATCCAGGGTATTAAAGGTCAGCCTTTTGTCATAAAGCCATATCTGAATACCCCTGCTGTAGGATGTAGGATTGTTCTGTTTGTCGTCAGATCCCTGGAGAATTACCGCATATGGTTTAGGAGTAGATTTGTCAGGTACTGTAGGTTCATAGCAATCTGTAAGCTCTGGAATACTATCTAATAGTTTGTTCCTTATTCCCTCACGCATTGTTTTTAACCTCTTTTCTAGCCTTTCCTATAATTTTTACATTTTCAGCTTCAAATTCCAACCTAACTCTTGGATTTTTACCACATTCTAAATCTAAACCAGCAGTAATTATTGGTAGCTTATCTACATAATCAACTCCGTTTATTAATATTTTAGCAACTTTATTATCAAAGTCGTAGTATACTTCAACATT
Organism: Clostridium luticellarii; assembly: GCF_002995845.1. Classification (GTDB taxonomy): domain Bacteria; phylum Bacillota; class Clostridia; order Clostridiales; family Clostridiaceae; genus Clostridium_B; species Clostridium_B luticellarii. The sequence goes on from NZ_PVXP01000009.1 coordinate 24,526, forward strand.
AGGCAACTTTCCCATATATAATCAATCCTCCCATAATTTAATTACATCATCCCTGATTTTATATTTATTTCTTTCCATTGTTGGTCCTACAGTTGAATATTTCTTGGTACCTGGATGATGTACAAGCTTAACCGGGTGATCTGCACCTTTCCAGTATAAAGCTTTCTTATCTTTGGGTCTTATTATGTGTGGCTTTGACCCATCTTCTAAGATTCCACCATACTCAACTCCATGGCTTAGGGAAATAGTAATTTGATTATTATTCATGGTTGCATCACAATGAATCCCCTGCCTTGCATGGGCAGTTCTATCCTTCCATGGTGCATCTGCTTTAGCTTCATTTTCTAAGCTTTTTGCCCAGTTATCAGCCAGTGCATATAATCTAGCATTTTTTCTATTTATAAGGTCAAGTGCTTTATCACTAAAACTCATTACATCACCTTCTCAAGTCCACAATCATAACCACATATCTCACCATTTACTATCTGTGGATATACATTTTTTATCTTCATATGACCATAGGAGCAATCAAATTCTATGGAACTCTTGCTATCAATGCTTAAATCTGCTTCACTGTCAGCTAACATTCCATAAGCTGTGTTTTGATATGAAGTCCCTATAGTGCTGGTAGATACATTAATACTGCTGTCATAAGTTTTTTGTGGAAATATCCTGACTGTTAAAGTTACATCATCTTTTATTTCCTCAAGATGTCCATTTACAAGCTTTTTAATGGTTTTAGTAAAAGATATCTCTATAGGATTTTGATCTATGCTCCACTTGATGTCCTTTTTTCTTCTCTCTGCTGTAATCATAGGCTTATCTCCGTATCAGAGCCAATCATAAAGCTTGATCTTCCAGTGCACATATTTTTGTACTTCTCTGCATTTTTATAGCATAAGTTGGCAATATCAGTAAGAGTAGAATATTGATATCTCTCTTGTCCTACCTGATATATATTAGGATCGTCAGTGTGATCCTCCTGCATGGTAGCTTTCATCATCCACCCTTCACTTGCAGCACAATAAATACAATCTGCATCAGACATTAAAGAATCAAGTTCAGCATCATCAAAAGTCTTACTGTCTCTATCATTCAATAACATTCTCAATTTTGTTCTTAAACTCTCAGTTGGTGTCACAATATCACCTCCATAAAAAATAGCACCTACATCTGTAAATGCTATTTCAACGCTATCTGCTGCACATTTTCATCAATGGCCGCGAACACACCCCTGTAACAATATCCAACTATCTGTGCCTCCACAAGTCTGCTTAAATCAGGATTACCAGTTTCAGTTGTCAAATCCTTTTTGACAAGTTCCTTGAATCCTCTCTGTGGTCTTATTAGGTATGCAGTTCCCGGAGTAACTCCTTTATATTCATAGCTCTTTTTACCAACATTAACGCTCCAACCATCATAGTAAATTATCGTTGATATACCAGCTACAGAAGGATATATTGAACCCTCAAGCTGATGTCCTCCTCTTATTGCCATTTCTATGTCTGTCTGGTCAGCCTTTGAAGCAAGAAGTATTGTGCCTGGTCTTTTGGCAATTACAGTATCCTTTATAGCCTGGTTCAACGTCCTCCATATTCCGAGCCACAGAGGATCATCAGCCTTGCCCTGAAATGCTGTTTTATTGCCAGCTTTATAAGGAGCACCAATTATAGGATACAAATGCATGTGGTTCAGAAGTGCATTGTATGCCTGCCCCATAGACTTATTTAATATTTCGACATTGAAAGTCTGGTTGAAGTCCACCATTTCCTTTGTATATTCAAAGCCTGTTGCATATGTCTGTATTCTTGCTACAGGGCCATGTTCAGCGCTCAGCGAACCGAATTTAACCTCTTCTCCTTCTATATGCTCCAAGAATACACAATTTCCATAGAGAGCCCATTTGGCATCCAGTGTCTGAGGTAAATTAGGATCTGAAATTGTATCGTATATAGGGCTGTATAAAAGCTGAACTTCTTCCCTCCCAAGTTCCACATCCAGAGTAACTTTCCTCAAAAGTTCCTTAAGGTTCGCAGTAGAACCAAAGGTCATCATTTCACCGAGTGGCTTCGTAAGCATCAGTGTTTCCATCTCACCATTTACGAGCTTTTTCTTGGCATAATCAGTTTTGCCATATACCTCAAAAGGTACATCCTCTTCTATAGTCATGGATCTTTTTTTATCTAGCATTGTGTCCTGGCTTATAATTTTAACCATGCTTCAATTCCTCCTTCTATGCGTATTGTGGCAGCAGTATAAACCAAATTACATTATTGCTGTCCTTTGGCTGTGTAACTCTGCCTACAAGTCTGTTTGTTCCTTCTGTTATGGTAAATTTCTTTGCTGTATCATCCCAGTAGATCTTATCCCCTTGATTAAAGGCTTCAGTAGTAACAATATTGTCAGTTTCATATTCTGCCTGTTCTATAGTTAAGGTAACCTCATCAGTCTGTCCTTCTCCTGTAGTCACTGCTTGTGCTGCCACCCCAAAGAAGCCTCCTAGAAGATAAAACTGTTGTGCTTCTATAGTGGTATTTTCAGGCACCACAACCTTGACGCTTTTGCCATCACTTATTTTTGCTCTTGTAACCTGCTGTTCTTCACTTGGTACTGGTTGTCCTGCATATGACATGTTTTCTCACTCTCCTTATATTCTTGATTTTCTAACACTTACACCACTGCCGATATTACCACCTGCAGGGGTGCCTGGCACTTCCGTACCTGTCGGCATATCTAAATGTTCTTGTGATATTAGGTTCTTGACAAACTCATCCTTCAGGATGTTGTCAATTTCACCTGAAATAACTTCCTTTGCAGCTCCATCTTCAACCTTCAGCATCTTTTTAATAAGATTCTGTGCCATCTCGCCAGTAACCTTCTCTTTGACAACATCATCTACAACCTTTTGAAACCCTGCTTTTTCAGCATTTTCAACAGCTTCATGAGCTTTTTTTGCCACATCCACTATATCCATTTCTCCGGTAACTGCAAGTGCTTCTTTGACCTTGTCCAGAGTACCCTTGGCATCTACTGCCTGCTTGACATCCTCCATTTCACCTGCTATAAGTTCCTTGGTTATGCCAAGTTCACCAAACACCTGCTTGTAAGTAACTGAACCTGTCTGCAATAATCCTTTCAAATTCTGCATTAATTCCTTAAAATCCATTGTTTTGCCTCCCTTGTTATCATCATTTTTTATTGTCGAATCCATTTCCATGCCTACTATAGATGTAGGCATACCTGGTCTGTGAAGTGGTGTCCAGTCAATACTTAATGGGTTGTATCCTGTAACATCCATTTCTCCGGTACCAGAATTCTTTTTGAGTTTTGGATATCCAAAAATAGAAACCTCTTTAATTCTTCCAGTTCTAACCCATCTTTTTAATTGTGCGGCATCAGCATCGATCAAACCCCTAAAATATGCCTTATTCCCCTGCATCTTTGCACCAATCCAGGAAGTTACTGGAGGAACAAATTGAGTACTTACATCTTCAGCCTTCTGGTGCCCTAAAAATCCATTTAGAGTATTGGTATTTACATAGTCCACAATATTTTTCAGGCTTTCAGGCTTATAGTTCCACCCTCTCTTAGATTTGGTGGCCGGTATTTCAACTGCGACCTCCAGGGGGTCCTTGTCCATGGATTTCATTAAATCAAGATCTACGCCCTGAGCTAATGGAATATCACTGGGTTTAACCTGTGAAATACTTGCACTTAATGAATCCATTTCTCCATAGACTTCATCTGCCATTTCTCCTATAGGTTTGTATAGGAACATTTTAATCACCTACCTTTTCATTTCTTGAAGTGAGTCCTTCAATCGTTTTGAAAATTCTCTCGCACATTTCTTTACATCATCAGGTGAAATTTGAGAATCAGTATTAAATCCAATATCTTTATTTTCAGTACACTCGGTAATTGCTATTGCCTGAACGTCAGATAAACATACACAAACAATCCCTTCTGTATCCTCAAATTCATAACCTGAATAGGATCTATGTTTAACCTTTTTAAAACATTCTTTGAGCCCTATTAAATCATCTTCCTTTGCAGTACCGCCTATGCTATTCCCGCCTTTAAGCCAGATTGTATAATCTTTCACCCTTATTCCTCCTTAAATTTGAGCATAATAAAAGCACCTACCTTTTTCACTTAGTAAGTGCCTTTTAATACCACGCTACAAGATCATTGTCTTTAAAATCCTTTTTTGAAGCATATTCCTCAATTCTTTTAATAGCATGTGCAGCATATCTTTTCCCAAAATCTTCTGTTGAATCCTTTAGAAATAATCTTTCTTTGGTTTTTAAATCTAACGCTACCTTCCCAGGATGTTTTTGGTTATCCTCCGGAAAATACTCATATATCACTCTATCATCTGTCAATTCTATTAATCTTATAGTTACCAAATATCACCCCTCCTTAATCTAAGTTGTTTTTCTTTAAGTATTTAATTAGCGCCTTGCTGTAGTTATATTTGCTTTCAGCTAATTTATGGGCTTCCTTATAATTTTTATTATATCTGTTCATCAGCTCATATTCAAGCCTTTCATGTTTTAACATTATTATGTCATGTTCTTGAATATTTTTGCCTTCCCTGAGCCTTTGCCATGACTGTGACATATCATAATCAGCGTCAAAATTTCTGTATCCTCCGTATAAATCATATTTATTTATAAACACATGATTATAAACTTTTCCTATTGATTTGGCACTAATTCCAGTGTTTTTAGATATTGTTTCTACTTCCAAATTTTTATCTCTATTTCTCACTGATTTATAATATTGTTCAGCGTGTTTTTCTCTTAACTTATTATCAGGATCATTTTTACCCGTCAATGCCCCTCTTATTGCTCCTTTGTCTTTTGCTATAGTTTTATTTCTCATGCCTTTAAATGATTTTAGCCATTTTCTCATAGCTAAACCTAGCTCATTAGGCTTTGAGAGTTCTGCATTCATAAATACTTCTGCAAAAAATTCTCCATAACTTTCTTTGCCGTATCTCGATATGTTACTATTAAAATCAAATTTAGGGTTATTTTTCTTTGCAATATCAATTATCTCGTCATAACAACGCTTCTTAACTTTCATTTCAATATCGGTATACCATTTAAGCACTGCTTTTGAAGTCTTTCTCTTTGTGTTTATAAATTGCATAGGCTTGTCAGGTATCCAGCCTTTAGCCCTCATTTCATCCTCTATTAATTTATTTTGAAGCATATGCCCATATTCATGTGTAACGGTACTTATAGATAATTCTTCATTAGTTAGTGCCCTTGGCATAAAATAACCCTTCTCTGTCGCTGTTTTCTCATATTTTATTAATTTATTAAAATTACTGTAATCATCTGGACACAAAGATAGATTTTGTCTGGTCGGATTTGTTGCTTCGTTTGCTACATAAGCAATTGCATTGCCACCTCTGCTTGATGAGCATATAGTAGTATTTACAGAATCATGAATTACACCATATTTACTCTCTAATTTTTCTAATTGTCTTGTATTGTTTATTATTAATTTTGGGTCGACATTTTCCATGAAACTATCTTCAACCTCTGTAAAGCCTATTTCATTTGTGAGTGCTTTCTTTGCATCTTCTACTGTTTTTATATCCGAATCTTTATCGGGTTTAACTTTATTGCCATTATTTTTTATATACATGGACGATTTCTTATAAACATTTTGATACCAATCTTCAAGTCCCGGTTCACTCCCTGGATTCCTATCCCATCTCTTAAGCCTGTCAACAAAATCACTGGGATTCTCATTAACTGTAAGAGTTATGCACAAGCAGTTCGGGTGGAAGGGATATGCAGGAGCCTTGTCAATCGGGTATACTCCAATCCCAAGTCCATAGTCATCAACGCCACATATGTGGTCGCATATATCAAGTCTTGGATGAGAACCAGAAAGTATAAATTTGACTCCACTGCATGAAGGACTTACCATAGCACTTTGAATGGTAGCTTCACCATATGCAGCAGTCATTTCAGTTCTGGCAAGCCTCAAAGATTCATAACATAGATCTTCAGGTACCCTGTTTCCCATTCTTTTCATCATATTTGGATATTGCTTAGCCAGCGTTTTTCTGCCTGTTTTAACGTATTTGTCAAGCATCCTAGAAGTTTTAACACAGTCCTGGCCTTCTGCAACTGCATCCTGGATTATCTCAGTCATATTTTCTCTATACCGTTTGGATTTTGTCCATATCCTATCGGAAAGATACAATCCTTCGTTAGCCCTTGCCCAGCAAGTTTCAATTGCTCGTTGGTTTACATTAAAATATAATGTTTTAACCTTAGACGTAGATACCTTAGCAATCCCAGCTTCTTTAATTGCTTTAATGTCTATAGATTTAGCATATTCTGTAGCCGCTTCTGCATTTGCCTTTATATACTCTTTAAATATCGCAGTAAGCTGCCCCTCAAGTTTATTCTGCTGTTTCTTCAACATTTCAATCAATACTAGAAGCTGTGCTTTTCTTATCTTAGAAGTACCACCTTTTTTAAGTTCATTGGATATGTCCTTGACAAGTCTTATATAAAATGCTCTTATTTCAGTTTCGTTATTGAGCCTTAAATCTATATACTTTTTTCTGGCCTGAAGTGCCCAGGTTTTATAATCACCAGCACTTTTCTTTAAATCATCTATTTCCTTACTCATCTACATCACCATCTTGGCCACTTGTTGAACTATTTATCTCATCATCAAGTTTCTTTTTTTCATCATCGAGGCCTGCAGAGTCTCCCATCCTGAAATTTAGCATCTTGTCTTTGATTATCTTTTCTCTTTCACCGGCAACACCTTCATCACTGGATATATAGTCATTCATGGTATCCACATATTCAGCCAGGAAGTTTGAAGCAGATTCAATCGAAATAAATCCTCCAGTAATTGCAGTTTCAAGAGCTGTTGTAACATAATTAAGTGTTTCAGCACTCTCCTTGTCATCCTTTGGAGTTACTTCATCCCAACCAAGAGTCACGTCATATGAACTAAAATTGCCACCTGCTGATTGTGCTGACATAATTAAAACCATTCTGGCAAGCATACGCCACTGCTCAGTAAATTGTTCTCTCTTACGTCTTATCTTATTTGCCATGATAGGCATTTGTTCTTTTACTGAAGCTAATGCACTTGGAGTATGTACACCAAATACAAACTCTGGTACCTCGGATACATCAACAATACAATAAAATAAGAGGTTCAACAGTGGCTGCGCATCTCCCGTAGCACTATTAACCTCTACAAATCCTGCATCCTCATCAGGCGCCATAAATAAAACTTCGTGTCCATTTAAGTTTATTGTTCCACCATCTTTAGCAAATTTAGTTGGATCTTCTATTCCAAAATTATTTCTTAGAAAACCAGCTACATCCTTGAGCTTCATTTTCAGCTTTGGGGTACTGTGCATCTTGCTTCCCTTGAGAGCATGAAGCATAACATCATGATATGCTTTTAATAGTGGCTCTATAGGTTCAATATCTGATTGGCCATACTTCAATGTTTCATCAGGTTCATTCTTAAAATGCACTATAGGTATAAATCCCCATGGATTTGGTGTTGTACCTGCTTGTATCCCTTCTGGCATATCTCCATTTATCTGTATTGTCCTTTCGGTGGCTGTTATAGCCTGGGTAATATCGCATTTGTACTTATTACCGTCTATGTCCTGCCATTCCTGATGGCTTTTTAGAATATATGCTGTTGGTTCTCCCGTTGTCGGGTCCAGCAGTATGTCCTTTATTTGCTCCGGAGGGATGAAATTATATACCAGCCTGTTGGGCTTATCCGGATACAATGGATTTAGAATTTCCTCACGTGTAATCCACACATAGCTGTCACCAAGCTTCAGGGCATCTGTGTGAGTTTTGAGCATCTGTGATGTATTGTCCAGTGCAAAATCATCAAGTATCTCCTGCGCTGATTCGTCTTCACAATCAAAATGAGGTACTCCCATGAAGCCTACGGTTGAATTTATTATAGGCCGTACAAATGGAGCGCCTAGTTTATAATCGTCATTGCTATTCTGATATAGCTGCCTAGCAAGTTCATAATCCACCTGAGAGCTGTCCAGCTGATAGGTAGTTGTTGCAGTTCCTCCGGATATACGCATCTGCTCTCCTTTTGGATTCAGCAGTTTTAATTTCATGTTCTTAATAAAAGATTTTAACCCCATACATTCCCTCCTTTCAGTAAGGATAAATTTACATTTTCCAATGGATATAACGTCTGAATTAAATATCTAAGTGCATCCATGGCATGGTCATTCTCTTTCAATGGCTTGTCTTCTCCACGTTTTTGTGCTTTATCATCCCATATATAAGATTCAAATTCTTTTATAAGGTTTGGACATCTATTCTTAACTATATGAATTCTTCCGTCATTAAGCCATGTTGTTACATTGCTTATCCCATCTATTACTGTGTTATCAGCTTCAAGTACTGATATGCCATTCTGCCTGAACAAATTAATTAATGATGTAGCTGAAGGGTCTATTATTACATTCCTCGGTTTTATATCACTGATAAATTTCTTATAATCATATAAAAATAAATTATCTGTTTTAGGGCTGCCATTATCACCTTTATTGTAATATTCATCAACAATAAATATATGTGGCACATGCTCATACAATCTAATTGCAGCCTTTAAATATACATGAGGATTTGTTATCCCATAGTCACACGGAATATAAAATACTAAATTATCTTTAGGCACATCATCTATTGATATACAGTGCTTCTTTTCATCAAACCCAGGATATATAACACCATCAGCCATAACCCATAAGCCTTTTATAAATCTGTCATAAAACAGCCCTGAATATGCCTTTTTTATATTTTCTTTATATTCTTCACTTAGAGTTAAATTATCATCTAAATCAAAATGCCAGTGGCAATATCCATTTTCTTTGCATTTGTCAATATATTCGGTTTTTATATAATGATATGGGCTGTCTGGGTTTGTTGTCCAAAAAGCCTTTGCACCTTCCAAACTCATTCTTGACAGCGCTTGTTTAACAAAACTTTCATGATGAAGAGTTATTTCATCAGCCATCCATCCTCCAATAGTAATACCTCTTATCTTCCCTTCATCATTTGCTTTGGATCCGCCTCTACAGTAACATACTTTAGTCCTGCCATCATAATGAATTATAAGTTGAGCTCCACCTTTGGAACTATCCTGATATGATGCCCTATCGCTGCCAAGAATGTATATCATATCTCCTATAACATTCCTATAGAGAGAATCTGTGCTTTCACCAGACATAAGAAACTTATCATACGGAGAATTCAATACAAATAAAACCCACGCTAAATTTGTTATAAATGTCTTGCCACTTCTTACACTTCCTTCAAGAATATTAATAAAACCCATTTGATTATTTAATAATTTTCTTATAATATCCTTTTGTTTAGGAGAATATTCATAACTCATTTTTTAAACCTTCCAGCATCTCTTTTAGTACTCCATCATTGGATTTATCCTCATCATGATTCTTAACCTTATCCACTTCAACCTTCAATTTTTCAATTCTAAGTTTCTGCTCTTCAGTAGCAAGATTACTCTTCAACAGTTCATCATACTGTTTAATCATACTCTCAAGGGTTTTCATGGCTCTACTTTGAGCCTGCAGAAATGTAGCCTGCTTATCCCATGCAAACTGCAGCTCATATTCTTTCTCCCAACTGTCAGAAGTTTCTCCAGAGGACTCCTTCTCTTGCTTTAGTACTTTAGTCATATCATCCTGGCTCTTCACATTCATTATTCTCTGCGCTCTTGCTATGGCCGTGTATTGAATTATTATGTTCTCCCACAGCATATCCAATGGATCTTTAACCATAATATCCTCCACTATATCTATTGTTTCAGGCGGAAAAATTTTAGAAAAAAAGCCATGCGTTTCAGCATTTTTGTTACCTTTCGGCACACTGCTCGCATGACCTTTTGAATTCTTATTTTTAGGCTGGGCACCCTTTTTTCGTTTAGTAACGTTACTATTCAAATCATTTTTATTTGGTAACGTTACTTTTAAAGCCTCATCCCATTTATCTTGATTTTTCCATTTTCTTATTTGACTATCAGATATATTTAAATCTGCTGCAATGTCCTTCAATTTGACTTTTCCATTGGATTTCAAATACATCTGTTTAGCTTTGTCCCTGTTCGGACTTCTCTGTCTCGGCATGTCTACACTGTCACCACCTGCCTGTTCGTTTTGTTTTGGATATGTAAATATCTTTAGCTTCTATTTAAGCTTTTTACCATCTTTATAAACTATAATTTTCCCATCATTTACATGTTCAATAACTTCTAAAAATAATTTAATTTTTCTATATTGGCGAATACTATTTATAACAAATCTAGCCATTATTATATACACAACAAATCCAACTATAATTTGAAAATCATATCCATCAATAAAATTTGAATATTCTTGGAATTTTTTATTAATCTTGTTAGCTATTCCATTGATGATTATTGGTAAAACAACAAATATTAATGATAACAATGCTAATTTTTCAAGATCAATAGCTGCGTCCTTTAATGCAATCTTAAAAATTTTTCTCTGTTCAATGTTTATTTTTACGTACTCGATTGACATATTTTTTATTGTATTCTTAAATTCAGTAGGTTTTAAAGAATATTTATAAATCCATTTAATGTCCAATATTACCACCTCTCGCCTTATATTTCAACAAAAGATCCCAATATCCTTCACATTTTGTTCATATTATTTCTAAATTTTAGAGGAATTTAATATTTTATGTTGAATATTGGATTAAAAGGAGGTGATTACTATGGGTACAAGAACATTTTATGAAAACTTTTCTAAAACCAATTTCCCAGATATTAAAGTCAGAGTATGGCAAGATAAATCTAAACCATGGGTTGCTAATTTTTATATTGGAGATCGTGAAGGAAAATTCAGTGATTATATTACTAAACAAGTTATCCCTAAATTAGAAAGTGTAAAAGAAATTGGTACTGAATTTAATTTTAAACCTTATTCAGATTTAGAAGTTGATGAAATTCCTTCTAAACCTGAAATTCCTGACAATATAAAAGAATTAGCTCTAAATCCAGATAATACTGTTGCCGGAGTACGTTTTAAATTCAAAACAGCCTTCCCCCAACTTGGAGATTTCAAAATACATGCACCTTTATCGCCTGGTGTTGTAGGTATCGAAACTTCTTCTGACCTAAGTGAAAAAGAACTTGATGAGATTCAACAATTGGGGAAAGAATTAGTTTCTGTAACTGCTGGTTTAAAAGTATTTAAAAAATAGTATTTACATTTAAATGTATAGGTTTATTATTCTCAATAATTTTTCTGATTTTATTGCACTCTATATAGTCTCCAGCTATATGAATGTCAATCTTTCTTTTAGAGAAATGCTCGCTTATTTTTATTAATCTAACATGAAAAAGCGAGCATGCTTTTTTTAACTCTTCAACGGTAAAATATTTCATTTATTCTCACCTCACCCTCCTAATAGCACCCTTAACCCTCCTATAAGAGTCATGCTGCATCAATTTTTCTATATCATAAAAGGAGAGGTGTTCGCCTCTCCTTAGTTTATCCTTATTTAATTTTTTCTTCTTGGACTTTTCTTTTTCCATACCTATTGCCTACTTCCTCCCAACAATTCATTATTTCCGATTCACTTTCATTTAATTTATAAAATGAGATTCATAAATCAATTCATAAAAATCCTAGTATCATATTTACCATATTGTAAATAATATTAATTAAACACGGTAGTAAAGGAGGATTCAATTAATGAATTCACAAGCAAGAGATAACATTCATAAAGTAAAGGAATCATTAAAAAGTACTCAGCACTGTCTCCAGATGGCTGCAAATGAGGTTGAAAATTCTAATATTAAAAAGCAAATAAACAATCAATTAACTCAGATTACTAATTGTCTTGTAGAATGCGAAAAAATAGCTTCTGGATTAAGTCAACACAAAAATCAATAAATATAATAAAAAGTTTGAGTCATGCAAAATAAGCACCCCAAATGACGGATGCTTATTTTATAGATCTAATAAAATATAATTAAGGGAGATTAAATTTTATAAAAAATCTATTTCTAAAGGTTATTCCTTAGAATACTTATAAGTATATATAGTATTTGTGGCAACTTAGCGTCGTATTAATTAACTATTTATGAATAAACACATTGGCAGCCCCATTTAACCCTGGAGCTGCGGGTTTATTTAAAGATGGTATTAAAATCTATCTTTATATTCATTTGCCAATCTTCTTGGGGTATCCCAGGTAACAACCGGAGCAACTTCCTTGTTCAATACTATATCTCCATTAGGCTTTGTCTTATATATTGATCTGTTCTTTTTTACAAACGTGCTATCTCCCATATATCGATTGGCTTGATAATTTACTGCTTTTATTATCTCACGCCTTTGAGTTAGGGCAGTTTGATGTTGTCTTTTCAGACATCCAAAATTTCTCTGGATACATTTCTTAACTGTATCCTTTTTGCAATTTAATTTCCTGGCAATCTCAGAATCCGTAAATCCTGCATTATACAAATTTTTAACCTGCTGTTTATCTATAACGGGTTTCAAAACATCACTCTCCTAAAAAAGAATATAGTTCACCCAAACCATAAAAAGGGACATATTTTACTTTTACCAAATTGAATTCTTCAAATTTCATTTATATTATATATCATTCTTCCGAAGATTTTTCCCAACTTTGTCCCACTTTTGTCCTATTTTTGTCCCAAATTTGTCCCACGATTTTTTGCTATTTAAAAGGCAACAGCATTTTTCAACTATTGCCATACATTCTTCCCCATCTAACGATATCCTCAAGTATATCTTCCCGCCATCTGTAAGCAGTACTTCTTACCCCTCCATACATTTCATTGGCAATCCATCCAACACTCTTGTTTAACTTATACTTGTAAGTAATAAACTTCATAATTTCCTGTGAAAGCGGAGGGACTGTCAGCACTTTTTTCAATGGAGCTATGTTTCTTTTTAACTGTCTTATCCTGGCCATATTCTTACGGAGCTTTTTATCTACACATTTCAATTCATCCTCAAGCTGCTTAATTTCCTTTGTATCTTCTGAGTGCTTTGTATCCCACTGGATACTTTCCTCCTGCTCCTGAAGCTCCCTGCAGTCAATCTCCAGCAGCTCCATTTCCTTAAGATCTCTAAAATAGCCATATAACTTCCCTTCTGTCTTTTTAAATGTCTCCTTGTCCAACAGCTATCCCTCCTACTTATTTATTGCTTATGTCTAAATATCAACACCACTGCTGTCATCACACCAACAAATATACCTATGCACAAAAGGTACAAAACCACAAAACACATTAATTCCCTCACTGCATCACTCCCTGTATTCCCATAGACTCAACTGTCCTTTAGTTGGCACTGGTTTCCTTAAAGGTTCAATATTATCTAAAATCCATGCATATCTCCCTGGTGAATAATCTCCAAAAATTAACTCTTTACCTTCCACTATAACTCTGGGAACATCAGTATATATAACATCACTCTTTGATGACTTAACTTTAGTGCAATCTACTAAATTACACTTGGCAATAATCATTCCTATTGGCATTTCATTTATATTTATACTTTTAAGTGATTCTCTAATTATTGGATTTTTTAAAGCCTGTTTATCTATATTTTTCCCTGCATGTATCAACAATGGTCCCCGATAATTGGTCCTCCATGACCTAGTCTCTATATGTTTCTCTCCCAAAGCTATGAGTGAAGCCCAAGGCTGCCTGATAGTTAAAACCTTCATACTATTACACCCTTCTTTCTCTCCATATACAAAATTCCGGTCAACCCATCCCGCCCAAAATCTTCAATGCGGTAATATTTTTCGAACTCTTTCGTAATCCTGATTTTCTCCTTGAAATTCCAGTAAGGTATTCCCATTGCCCTGATTTTAGTACTCTTATTCATTTCACCACCTGCACCTTATACGACGACGTTTATTGCATCTTTTAACACTCTCACCCACAACTTCAAATACCATATTTTCTTTCTCTTTGGCTTTTTTAATTTTACGTTTCTGCAGCATATTGTATGTCATTTCAGCTTTTTGTTTTGCTGTCAATTTCTCCATATACACCACTCCTAAAATTACCAGAATAATTATTTGATTTCTCCGCATCCTATTCACATAAGGATATCAATGTACTCAAGATTTTAGAATGTTAGAGTTTATGTGAAGTTTGAAAGAAGTTTATGTGGATTGGGATGTTTTGTCTCTTGGTGCATTGATGCCTTAGTTTTTAAACTTATGTTGCATTAAACCTCTTGTACCAGGGATTTAACCTCCCTGGTCTTTTTCTTTGTAAAATATTTAGATTTTAGTATAATAACTTAAAATCCGCACATACTATAAATACCTATATTCAGTTTCTATATTATTTTTTGCCAGGGAGCTTTCTCCCTGGTTTTCTTTTTGTAGGAATTTTGCTAACTAATCCCACTTTAATTTTTGACCACAATGCTTACAAAATAGATCCTTATATCCTACCCATTCCTTACATTTACAGCTATAAATCTTGGCACCTTTATGAAATACAAAGCTTCCAATTTTAATATCATTTTCGGCTGTCAAATGAGTTGGCTTTTGAGGTATCTGTTTTTCCAAAGCTTCCACACTTACCTTAAAAGCATATTTAATCTCTGAACAAATCCATTTACTATTTAATTCCTGCTTTATGATATCTAAGGAATATTTATAATCTTCCAATGCTTTCCCTCCTAGCCCTTTCCTCCCAATCAACCTTTTCCGCCTGAAGCTTGGCAACCTTTTTAAAATCCCTCTCCAGCTCCGCCATTCTAATTTCATTTTCCACTTTTGCAATTCTCTGCCGATAGAACTCAGTCATAAGCATCTTCATACCTCCTTCAATGGTCTACCCTACACGCTTAAATAATTTCTTACCATTTTTTAATTCTAATTTTCTGTGATAAGAAGAATGTTCTTCCCTTGTCATTAATTTTAAATTTTGCAACCTATTATCTGATTTATTACCATTGATATGATGTACAACTTCATTCTTTTTTAATTTTCTTCCCATATGCTCTTCCATAACTTTTATATGCTCTTTTATACATTTATTTCCTTCAACATATAACACCTTATATCCATTTTCATACCAATATCCATTTTTCTTATACTTTCCTGATTTTTTCTTGTACTTATTTACACAATTTACAGAGCAAAATCTTTGTTTGCTATTCCGTTGAACTTCAAAAGATTTTCCACACATTTCACAATGTTTCACAATTCTCTTTCTTTGTGCTAATTTAGCACATTTTACTGAGCAATAATGGTTAAAAATGTGTTGATGTATTTCTCTATATTTTATCTTGCTTTCTAATTCTTCAAATGCTTTTCCACATACAGGGCATTTAAGTTTTATTCGTTTCCCTGGTTTTGTCCCTCTTAATGCAGCTTTTGCACATGATAAGCTACAATATTTTCTAACCAAACTGGGATATTTGTATTGTCGTTCTTTTCCACAATATTCACATTTGTGAATAACCATAAAACCACCTTTTCTATTTTTCAATTTCTAATTTCAATTTGGGATATTTATTTTTAAATAATTTGCACTTTTGCTTAAATATCTCTGTCTCCATGCCTTTAACATCAACTATTTTAAAAGTTTTATCTGGATAAAATATAATAAAATCAGCAAGATATGATATGCATCTATTATTCCTATCTGTTCCTTCACTTAATATAAATTGGCATTGTCTAGCAAACCCTAATATTAAGCCTTTACTTTGCAACATTTTTAAATCTCTATAGTAATTTAATTCTTTCAAGCTATCCCAACATATTCCATATTCCCATGTTTTTTTAGAATTATACTTGCTTCTTTTTGCCTTTGACTTCTCTACTTTCTGACCCCTCTTTTTGAGATACGCTTCGTACTCTTCCTCTGTCCAATTCATCCATCACCATCCCTATCTGACTGCTAAATTTTTGCCTTTTCAATTCATCAATTATCATTTCATCAGTTAGTGGCTTTTTATTTTCATGCTTGCACCCGGCACTTGGATTATGATTAACCACTTTTATGTCACCTTTTAAATACTCTTTTTTCCAGTTGTAATAATACATCTGAGCTGTATTTTTAGTTGTTCCAAACTCTTTCATTACTCCAAATACAAGATCATCTTTGCTTTTATCATCATACTTACTGAAATACTCAAAGCATTTTTCTTTATTGCTAATTTCGCCCATTTTGATCCACCTACTTTCTTAATTCACTAAATTACTCATACAATGCCCTTAAACGAATTTTAATTTACTGGACAAGTATTTATACTCTTGTGCTATTTAAATTAAAATTTACCCTGTTTTGGACTTAATTTTTGATATTTCATCATGTTGTCCAACCATTCAATATTTCTCTCAACATTTTGGTTTTCTCTAAGCCCTTTTTTATTCGTATACTTGAAAATGTGTTTTCAATTGGCTGGCACATCTCATGTATCAATCTATCTGCGGTTCTGCCTACATCTGTACCGCAGTCTTTGTCATATCTTCTCTTGAGCTGGCTCATTGTCAGATTTGAGGTAATCATGAGAGGCTTCTTTTTTCTGCATCTTGAATCCAATATCTGATACATGGTAGCTCTGGACCAGTCTGTATTATTTTCAACTCCCATATCGTCAATGATCACCAGGTCTGCGTTATCCAAGCAATTTAGTATACTCTGAACTCCTTCATCACCATAGCTTCCAAAACTGTTTTTTATTCTCTCTAAAATCCCGATAGCTGAAACACATACCACGGGGATAAACTGTTTTATAAGTGCATTGGCAATACAGCCTGATAAAAACGTCTTTCCATTTCCCGGATTACCATAGACAAGCAGTCCTAAATTCTCTTTTAAAGCCTTTTTCTTGAAAGATCTTACGTATTTTATACCTAGGTCATACATCTTCTCATTGCCCAAGGTATGGTCCCAATTTTCAAAGGTAAACTCCTTAAATTCCCTGGTCATAAGGCTGTTATTAAATATCTGCTTAAGCCTGGTCTGCTTTTCTCTGGCCTTGGATATTCTCTCGCTTTGTTCAAGAGCTTTTCTCTTGCATTTGCACATTCTTGGAACTATATAGTTTTTCCCAAGCATCCTGATTATTTTTCCTGTAGGTTCACCGCAAACATGGCAGTTTTCAAGTGTTGGCCTAGAAGTGGAAACCAATGCCGGAGCTATCGATTCCGTATTCTGTAGTCTGTTTTGAGTTTTTAACATTGCCTTTACCCCCTTTTTTCTTGATATTCTCGCACTTCCAAAGATCTCTTATAATGCCTGTGCAGTACCTAAAGCTGTTGATTTTATCCGAATCGGCATCTGGCTTAAAATCACTAAACGCTTTATCTATACCCTTCAGGACTATGTCGAGGGACGGCACCTCTGCACATATCTTCTGGGCAGCCTCCAGTTCACGAGGCCTTAGCTGCACATCTGCTTTCCCTGATTTCTGGCAAAAATATTCTAGCGCTATTACCCAATTCTCTTTTTCTTTATTTTCTTTTTCAGTAGTAGTAATATTATTATTTTCTTTTCCTTTCTTTTCTTTTATGGCATTGCTAGCGCATTGCTTACGCATTGCCTGTGCATCACTAGCATGTTTTTTAGTATTAGTTTCATCAGTTTTTGACGTGTCTGAATCCTTGTGCCAGCGGGCGTTGGCAGCCCTTTTCGCTTTCTCAGATTTAGCATCCCTTTTGGACATCCTTTTTATCAAACTATTTGACCAAATATAGGTCCCGTCAGTCTCAAATAATTTATACTCATTTATGCATTTTTCTACATACCCATGCAATGCATCTTTGTCGCATTGCAGTTGCATTGCTAACGTAATGCATAAGTATTTATTGTTTTCAAGCTTATATTCCGGCTGTTCTCTCAATATTTCAATTATCATCCAATACCACCCGTAACCCTCTGCCCCATATTCACTTCTCATGGCAAGTATCTTTGGGTCATTCCTGGCATTATAATCATGGGAGAAGTAATATGTCTCTTTCATGATCTCATCCCCCATTTAAAAAATATTTTGCCTGTCATAACATACATATTTCCTATCTCCTTCTCCCATAGCACAATACTCCTTAACCTTATTTATCATCCATACTTTCAGCGAACGGTGTGCCTTCATACGGATCCCTATCCTTGCCTTTTTCTTCTTCATCCTCTGCTTCCATATATTCTACGTCTGTCGCATTTACTTCTGGTTCATCCGCTGCTTCTTCGTCAAATACTTCATAGTTGTCCTCATTAGTTTTAATTATTTTACTGTCACTTGTAATTGCTTCTTGCATGTCAATACTTAAAATTCCCCAGGTTGAAAGCATATTTTTAAGTACTGTTTTCCTTGCCATTGCATCAAAGTCTGTTTTCCATGGTCCGTTACCAAAACTCTTGCTGAACCTCTTGGCATGCGCTGTTACTTTTTCTTTACTCCAGTACACCATCTTTTCAAAACCATTTAAGAGCCTGAAGTATGCTGCATATCCTATTACTGCATCCGATTGTTTATTATCCAAGTCTAATTCCAATTCTTCTGTGAGAGGGTTGAAGCTTTTAAGCTGTCCTTCATATATCTCTGTTACATTGAGCTTTTTATATTGTGCTGACCTCTGAGCCATCTGAATAAATCCCCTGTATCCAACTTGAAACTGTGCTTCCAGCTTTCCATGATTTTTAAATGGTATTATCCATGCAAATCCCAAGTTAGGATCTATGGGAAGTTTCAAGGAGGCGGCCTTTAAGGCACTCCCCAAAACTGTCATATTGTCACAACCCTTTAATTTCTCCTGTTTCAAGTTAAGTAAGCTGGTTATAAATCCATTGGCCTGTTTGTCGAGCATGTCCTCAAATCTTTTCTTTATACTTGCAGAATAAACAAGTGCCTTGAATGGATCCTTGGGTAGTTTCCCTGGCTCCTTTTTTGTAAGTTCCTTTTTTAAGCTCTGACTTGTAGCCATATTACTCATCCTCCCCTTCAAAATCTTCTTTAAATTTACACATTATTTTGTCTTTATCATTGTCATAATAAATTGAATCTATAAAATACCCGCAGTCACCTGGATCATACATTTTAAAGTCATTTTTATTCATAGCTGCCAGCTGGGCATTAAAACTATTTATAAGTGCTGTAAATGCCGGATTTGCCATTACGCTTTTACCTCCTTGATATTAAATTTTCTGTATGAGCTTGCATTTAAATACTGTTTAAATAGCTCAGGATACTCCGCCTTGAACCTTTTGCTGTCAAACCTATTGGAGGTTATGCTCTTCCAATTAATCTCGTAATCAGGAGCATATCCTATTTCAGCCTCACCCATTTCAAACTTTATATTGTTCTCAATTTCCTTGGCCTGAAGCTCCAAGGATTTTATAGTGTTTTTAATTTCGAAGTAATCTTTAATTTTGTCTTTGTATTCAGATTTTAGATTTACAACCGTCCCTGGAGTTGAGTCCTTGAATCTTTCCTTTAAATACCTCTCTGCAGCATCAGATCCATCCAACTTGGGCGGCACTCTTTTAAGTACGTTGTTCTCCCAGAAGTCTTTTTCTTTGGCTACGATTATATTTATAAGTTCCTGGTCCCTCTCAATTTCTTTATATATAAACTTCTGTCCACCTATGAGCACGGCTATATATGCCTTTTTATCACCTGTAACAGCCAGATAGTGCATAACCTGCGCAAGATAACTTGCTGGTATTTCTTCACTCTCCCAACTGCTCGACAGGAAAGTATTTGCTGTCTTACATTCAAGCAGTGCTTTTTCGCCCACTATTTTCCTGTCCAGATTTGCAGTCATAAATGGATGCTCAATGCTTTGAAGTATTGCATTTCTCCTTCTAACCCTTTTACCTGTTCTTTTAGTGAATTCCTTTGCCACCATATCCTCAAGTTCAGTTCCCCAGTAAGCAGCTTCGCTCTGTTCGCCTATCTCAGTTATTTCCTGTGTTTTATCTATATATACTTGAAATGGTGTCTTGTTTCTGTTTATTCCCAAAATTGCTCCTGCATCAGAGCCTCCAATGCCGGCTTGACGGCTCTTAAGCCAGCCAAGCTCGGATATATCTTTAGTTTTAGCAAGTATCGTAAAAGGCTTATTAAAATCAAGTCTTAATTCCATGGCTTAACCTCCCTATTTGATTTTTCTCCCATTCTTTAGTAGAATGGAATTAATGTAATTTGCTTTTAGGCCCTCTGCAAAGGGTCTTTTTTTGTCTGTAATAAAATTCTTACCTGTTCATCAGTAGCAGTATCTATATCACATATGGTCTTCCCAGTTTTCACATCGTACAGTTCATCACCATCAAGATCATACTTAACCCTATCTATAGCCTCCTTGATTCCTAAATTTCCACTCTGGACAAGCTCAACAACCTTATCTGCCTTCTTTCTTATGGATTCCATTTACTCACCTTCCTTTAAAATTTGAAAACTTTCAGCATTTTTGTATTTTCCATTTTCTTTCACAATAAGAGGTGCATAATAATTGCTTCTATCTCCTGGATAGCTTATTAACGCTATAGCCCCTTTATAAAATCTATGGACATTACACAGCTTTTTTCTTTTCCCCTGCAATGCCTGACACAATATTTCCATTTTGTTGCATCCTTTCAAATCACATTTGCCAGAAATATAATAACTGGTATCAAAATAACTATAGTCAGTTCATTTTCCACATCATTTTCTCTTTTATATCTAACTGTGTTGTATATAGCTAATACAATTATTGCTAATAAACTATAAACTCCTAAAACCTCAGCTCCTAGATGTGTCATGGTTTCCCTCCTTCATTTTCTGAACTATCAGCTTATCAAGTTTCTGGCTGATTTCTAGTGTTCTTTCATCCCGCAGACCGTATAAAGCAACACACTCATTCAATTTTTTCTTTAATTCCTCCATATTAAGCTCCTACTCTCATCTCCCTTTTCTTCCTGAATTTTCTAAGCCTCATACGAATAGCTTCTGCTGAAACTCCATACATACTACCGATTTTTTCATATGACATTCCTTCGTCTCTTAATTCCTGCATTTCAAATAATTCAGTATCATTTGGAACATATCGCTTTTTCTTTGTTCTCTTGCTTTTGTGTAATGCCACAAATGCCTGCTCGACTGTAACTGGAACCTGTGTTGCTATAAAAAGCGCATACCAATTCTCTTCCATGCTTCTCCCTCCTAGTACCAATCTCCATTCCCCAGCACATGCAGCCAGTCACCGTCATTCAGTACAACTTTTAGATATCCATCAGCTCTTTGCACTTTTATAGGTGCATGCTTTTCTGGTTCTTCCCACATGCTGTAGAAGTTCTTGCAAAAACTATCAAAGACTTGTTTCTCTGTATCAGCTAGCTTACTGTAGCCTTTTATCTTGGCAGTATCAAACATTTAATCATCCCCCTCTATAAACCACTTGCCGTGTAGGATTTCTTCAGCCGTAATCGTGTTCTGATTTTTATCCCACAACGGGTGGGAAATATCATCTTCCAGAGGTATATACCTACTCTTATCTCCTTCAAATTCACAATAGATTATCTTTTCTTCAGCGAAAGCCTTGATAGCCTCCATAAAGTTAACGGGTTCATTTACCAGCCTGAACTTGCTGTTCAGTGTGAAACTCGATAGCATCAATTCTCCCACATCATTCCTAACTCTTCCTGTAGTGTCAACGTGAATAATACTGCCGGATTCTGCTTCAAAAATTCCCTCCCCTATATATTGAAATTTCAACCCTAGGTTTCTTCCCATCTTGTCAATTACCTGTGCTAGTGTATATTCAGTCATATTGCCGCCTCCCTACTAAATAATTTCTTGAATTTATTTATAAAATATACTTGCCCTTTCCCTGTTACTTTTGCTGTAGAAGATATAGTTACATGACCGTCACTATGGCCAATTGAAGTTTCCTTCACCTTAAACAGTCCCAAATTCATGGATTTTTTGTGTTGGCATATTGTAATCAGTGCCTTTCCTATTGATTAAGTACCCGTTTTCCCTAAGCCATTCAAACAGTCTGTTTTGCCCTATATCTATCCCATTTTGTTTAAGTATTTTGGCAAGCTGCCCAACCAGAATTGTTGTAGTGGATGCCTGGACACTATCAGCAAATAATACCTTTGGTTCCTGCTGCTCCAGCTTATTGTTAAGATTTAGAACTGTATTCTTATATTCAAGTATTTTCATATCGGCCATCTTTAAAGCTCTGGCCATAACCGCCTCTGGACTGTTCCATTTCTTCTCAAGGTCAAGGAAATATTTTCTGGCTATTTTCCCTTTCTCGGTTTTCTGCAGCATACATAATTCTTTCGCCATATCAATTGTTATTTCATAATCAGTTGCCGGGCGACCACCTTGAGGGTTTTCGACGGATTTGTCGATAACTCCGTAGTCAGCATTTTCAGTAAATCCATATCCGCAATATCTATGGAACCATTTCATGAATTCTCCATGTGGTTTGTCTAAAAACTCCCATAATTGTCTTGCACTTGTTGTTTGCCTCTCAAAATTTACTTTTATCAAGTTACTCAACTTCATCCCTCCCTATCTATCTCAAGTTCTTCTGTGCCCAAAGTTTCAATGACTGTACCTTTTCAGAAAATCCATCTAATTTCCCAACTATACTTTTGAGTTCTGGTTTTTCATTTTTAGATATTATTCCATCCTGTACAATTTCCATTAACCTATCTATCATAGATTCAGGATTTTTTAATGAAACTGATATCTGAATTGCAAGATAGCCTATATCCGTTAATTCAAGATGTGGCACAGTATTTTTACCTATTGGACACTCATTGCAGCAGTAATAATTCATAAGTTCCGGGGCGTTATAAATCTCAGCCATTTTGACAACTACATCTGTCGGTATTTGCTTGCATACATCTTTCTCATAGTTTAAAAGTGAGCTTGGGCTTACTCCCAATATTTCACTGGCACCTTCCCGACTCTTAAGCTTGTCATTAAAATTTGCTGCTTTCAGTCTTGCTTTCATATAGATATTGCCATTACTTCTCAGTGTTCTACTCATTTAATCCACCTCTTTTCTCAGTTAAATTATGTGTTTTGGTATTGAATGTAGAGCTAAGTTGCCAACTATTAATTCTTATTTCATGGTAGAATTTTAGTAACAAGAATATTAAAAGTTCATAGCATATATTGAGAATGTGTTTGCTTTTTAGGTGAAAACGAAATTTTAAATAGGCTTTTCAGCCTGTTATCTTTCGTTTTCGATTTTTTGCATTAAGGCATCCAACCCTCTAGCTCCTGAACCTTCATCATCAAACATTTTTTTAAGAACTATGAGAGTTGCTCTTGCCTGGCTTTCCCTTAATTGCTGCATTGCTTTTGGATCGTCCCATGGCCAATTAGCTATAACTTTTATTGCCATACCCATACCCCTTTTTACTTTTTTACTATAATATTCAGATTGAAGCTGTATTGCTACACGACTTCCTGTTGATTTGTTTCTTCTGGCTCAATTAACTTGTTTATTGGTACTTCTAGGGCCTGAGATATCTTTATCACTTGCTCTATGTTTGCTATACTTTTACCGGCAATTCGTTAACAGGTGGTGTTATTATTGAATATATCTGAAGCTACAGCTAAAAGAATTATTGAATTATGCAATGATAAACATATAAGTATAAACAAGCTTGCTTCATTATCTGGAATTACTCAATCAACAGTAAACAGCATAGTCAATGGTGGTAGTAAGAACCCTCAACTTAAAACAATATTGAAAATATGCTATGGTATTGAAATTCCTCTATATGAATTTTTTAAATCACCTGTTTTTCAAAATATTGATATTGATATTTAACTAGGTGGTGATTTTAATGAGTTCTGAAATTAAAATATCTATGACATCTTTCACTGATTTTTCACTAACAACCGATAGTAGAAAATTAAATAAAGTTAGAGAAATTAAAAATCGTGCAAGATCCACTTATACTCCTGCTACTGACTACTGGAAACAACTTCGAGAAGAAATTGTAAACATAAATAAAAATAAGCTCAGCTTAGAACATTTAAAAAATCTTTCAAATACGATAGATCCTAAAAAAAGATCTAATTATATTAAAGCTATAAACGGATATATTAAATTTTTTAAAAAATACTTGAAAGATGATTTTACATTTTTTGCTCCTAAGAAAGATCTTTGGAATTATGACACATTATCAATAAACGTTAATCCTGAACTAGGATTTGTAATTGACAAAAAACTTTATTTAATAAAACTATATTTTAAAGAAGCTACGACATCTGCAGAAATTATACTCAATAAAACAAGAGCTGAAGAAATTGCATACTTAATGTGGACAACTTTATCTGATTTCTATAAAAACAAAAATGTATCAATGTGTTTTTTAAATGTGTCCAAGGGTCAATTAGTAATACCTGAATTTGATAAAAATGATCAAAAGATTGTACTTTCTGTATCTGCTAAAAGTTTTATAAATTATTGGAATCAATGTTAATTATTTATCTTTTATAAATTCAAGGTTTCTTGCTATATGTGATACATAAAAGAAATTCAAATATTTTAACAACATCATGTTATTGATGTTGTACTTATCACAGATTTTAAAAAATTCGTGACAAGCTTCCTCATAAGGCTCTTTATCTTCTGCATCATTTTGAATTTCTTTTAGTATGCTATTTTTAATTTCAAATGCTTCTTCAAAAGACATACAGCGAGATACTTTTATAATCTGTTCCTCTACATCCATCACACGACCTCCTTTACTGGTAGAATTAAATTATGGAATTATATTGCCTCCCTTCGCTTAGTTCTAGACAATTGTTTGTTGTCTATGATGGTAAAAAAAATTTCTTCTATGGGTTTTTTAAAAAAGTGGGACAACTTTAAGGCTACTCCAAAACTTGGAATCCTATCGCCACGTTCTATATTGGAATATTGCTGTTGAGTTATCCCTACATAATCTGCAATTGTTTTTTGGCTCAAATCGCCTCTTAATTTCTTTAAGTTATTTTTTATCAAACTGTTCACCTCTCTTTATTTAGACAACGTTTAGTTGTCAAACTATATTTATAGTATAAACAACTATTGATTGTTTGTCAATACTTTTTCAAAAACCGGTATTGAATTTGTTGTTTAGTCTTTTTGTAAACAACTTTTAATTGTATATTAACTATAAGGAGTGAAAAATATGGATATAAAAATTTCCACTATTTTAAAGGAATTAAGATATGAAAAAGACGTAAAACAAGAAGATGTTGCAAAGGCTATAGGGATATCTAAAAGCGGCTATGGATATTATGAGCAAGGAAGAAGTATGCCTGATCCGGAAATGTTATTAAAATTAGCCAAATATTTTAATGTATCTGCAGATTACTTACTAGGCAACACCGACATCAAAGAGCCCATAGATGTTCCCCAGGAATATACAGATAAATATAAAGTGACCAAAAGAGATATAAAACAGCATGATGAAGTAATAAAACATGCACAGGCTTTTATGATGGATGATAAGGTTGGAGAAAAAGATAAGGAAAAATTAGTTGCAGTAATAAATAAAATATATTGGGATTCTAAAGCAAAAAACAAAGAAAAATTTGGGAGAAAAAAGAAAAAATAATAAGAGGTGTTTTATTATGATAAATATTCATGCAAGAGTAAAACACCTTATTCAAAAATATGGGACAAGAAATCCAGCAAAAATCATTGCTTATTTGGGAATCAATTTACTATATGAAGATTTAGGAGAGGAAACTAAGGGGTTTTACATTAATTTAATCACAAATAAATATATAGTAGTAAATTCCAACCTAGATGAAGACGAAATAAGAATTATTTTAGCGCATGAGCTAGGACATGCTATGCTCCATTATCACAAGTCTACTTGCTATCTAAGAGAATATACATTATTCCCAAGAGGCAGAACTGAAAATGAAGCCAATAAGTTTGCTGCTGAACTGTTGATTGATGAAAAAGAGCTAGATGAATTTTTATTGTTAGATAATATATGCGTTGATCAATTAGCTTGTTATTATGGAGTTCCTAAGAAACTAATTGAGTATAAATTTAATAAATAAAAGAGCCTATTTTATAAGCCCTTTTAAATCCTTAATGCTCATTTCATTTAAGGCTTTTTCTATTTGATTTTTAGGAATAACTTTAGATGTTAAATACAAAACCATTAATTCAAGTTTTTCTAAACGTCTTTGAAGTAAAAATATAAGAATAATTAAAATAGGAATAATAAAAAAAGTATAAATATGTGTATACAAAATTTTCACCACCTTTGGAGGTATTCCTAGCTGTTTTGTTTGGAATCAATTTTTAGTATTTCTTCATATGTGAGTTTACTTTGTTTCATTAATTCTTCTTCGGTATACATCATTTTCATAAGATTAATGACGTGATGTCTTATTATTACAATGGACTGAAGATCACGCCAACCTACGTATAACGAAATTAATGCAATTATTATTAGTATAATAAGAAGAATAACCAAAATTATCACCACCTTGGAGGTATTTAAATGAGTTTTATAGATCCAAATTCAATCGATCTTAATTCTATAATCAAGCTAGCTTCTGCTTTTAAAGAGCTAACAGCTTTTGCTAATAATATCAAGAATTTTTTTCAAAAAAACTTTTCTGAAAAAGATATAAAAGAACTATTAGACAAGATTGAGTCTAATGATGAACTTAAATTACAATTATATTATATCACAGATAATGTAAATAAAGAACTAACTGTGAAAAAGATAAAATTATGGGTAAATGCCTGTAAAAATTTGTCTAACAATATCTACACAAATGAGGTATTTCTAAAAACGCTTAATAATATGAGCTATCTCGAATACATAGTCTTACAAAGTTATAGCGATAATCCTCAGCCCATAGATATACAATTAAAGAGTAGCACATTAATTGCTAAAAATAAACTTGTAGCTATGGGACTTCTTATAAATGAAAATTACATTAAAAAATCTAAATGGGAAGAATTAAATTCAGAAAAAGAAGTAGAAACTGAATATATCCTATCTGAATTTGGAACCAAAATGCTTGAATTTTTATCTGATTATAAAAAATAACCATAGTATAAATCCACCAAATTCAGATTATACTAAATTATAGGAAGGAATGATATTCATGGATAAAGAATCTTTATCTGCTATCAAACAACTATTAAAGGAGGAATTATCTCCAATTAAGTCCAAACTTGATACTCTTGAGTCTCAGACATCAGAAAACACCCAAATACTTAAAGCTCTTAAATATAGTTCCGAAGTACATAAAGCCGAAGTTGACAAACTGAATAATCAAGTTGCAGAGATTCAAGGTACAGTTAAAAATCTATCTGATAAAATGGATAAAAATTTCTTCGATTTGAATGAAACAAATAAGTCTCTGCTTGAAATGTACGGTGCCCATGAAGCTGAGATAAGAACTTTAAGACGTAAACCAGTTTAAAATACTATTAATAGGAGTTAATTCTCCTATATATTTTTGGCGTACATAGAACTAGTGTTCTGTACCGGAGGGGATAAAGTGATAGCGACTTATAAAAATATTGTACAATTAAAAGATTTACAGTATGAAAAATATGCTGGAATAATAAAAATTATAAATGCCTTTAACTTAGGTATTAAAACTACATATGACTTAGCAAAATACTTACATGTATCAGAAACATTTCTAAGAAACGCTATTAATTATTATAAAATCAAATATGGGCTCTACTTTGAAATAGATACATATATAGTGTATTTTAAGCCAAATTTAGGAGTAATGAAAAAATTTTAATATCATAATATATTTTTGCTTTATCAAGAAATATTAGTTTGTAATAAGGAGGGAAATATTCACATGAAAGCAGCCATATATTCAAGAAAATCAAAGTTCTCTGAAAAAGGAGAATCAGTGGAAAATCAAATAGAGATGTGTAAAGAATACTTGAACAGAAATTACACAAATATCGAAGAAATAAAAGTATATGAAGATGAAGGTTTCAGTGGTGGGAACATCAATAGGCCTGAATTTAAAAAGCTCCTTACTGATGCTAAAAAGAATAAATTTAATGTCCTTATATGTTATAGGCTTGATAGAATTTCCCGTAATGTTGCTGACTTCTCAAATACAATAGAAGAGCTGCAGAGGCACAGTATAGACTTTATAAGTATAAAGGAGCAATTTGATACAAGTTCCCCCATGGGACGTGCCATGATGAATATAGCTGCGGTATTTGCCCAGCTTGAGCGTGAAACCATTGCAGAACGTGTAAGAGACAATATGTTAGAGCTTGCTAAAACAGGAAGATGGCTTGGCGGTACTGCCCCAATTGGATACAAATCCGAAGCAGTAAAATACTTTAACCAGGACGGCAAAGACAAAAAGATGTTCAAACTGACACAAATTACCGAAGAAATAGAAACTGTGAAGCTGATCTATAAACTTTATTTAGAAAAAAGAGGCTTTGCTTCCGTAGCAACCTATTTATGCAAAAATAAATATAAAGGTAAAAATGGTGGAGAATTTTCAAGGGCTACAGTAGAGCAAATTATAATTAACCCAGTATACTGCATAAGTGATGAGAATATATTTAATTGGTTTAAGGATGAAGGTGCCTTGACGTGTGGCAACCCTGATGGAGTGCATGGGCTTATGGTATATAACAAGAGAAATCAAGGCGGTAAGAAGCCAAATCCTATAGATCAATGGATTGTAGCAGTTGGTAAGCACGAGGGAGTCATTTCATCTAGCACATGGCTAAAATGCCAGAATATATTAAGAGAAAACAGAGCAAAGTCTTCTCCTAGATCCGGAACGGGAAATAAATTTCTTTTATCCGGAATGGTAGTGTGTGGTGAATGCGGTTCCGGCATGTCTTCCTGGTCACACTACAATAAAAATAAAGATTTTATGGAGAGATATTATAGATGTAATCTAAGAAACAGAGCCAGCAATAGATGCAGGAACAAAATGCTCAACGCATATAAGGCAGAGGAATACGTGGAAAATTATTTATTAGATTTAGATATGAGTACTTTATTGCATATGTACAAAAGTAATAAAAAAAGAGCCTTGAACAAAAACGCCGTAAAGAATCAATTGTCCAAATTGAAAAAGCAACTTGACAAGAATAATAAAATAATTAAAGGCCTGGTGAGAAAATTTGCCTTAATAGGAGAAGACACCAAATTAATTCAAATAGTGAAAACTGAGATAGATAATACGAATATAGAAAATGATGAAATAAAAAACAAAATATCTGAATTGACAACTTCAATGGAATCTTTTGAAATAAGAGAGGAATTTGTAGGTATTGTAAAAGAGGCTTTATCAAACTTTAAAAAGTTCTATAAACTGGTAGATATAGAAGCTAAAAGAGTTTTGATAAAATCATTAGTAAAAAATATTGTGTGGCATGGCAACACTGAAACCATAGAGATAAACCCAATAACAAACAATAAACCACTGCCTCAAGGTACTGTAAAAAGGCGTAGTAATTAATGCTATTCTTGTTTGTGTTTTTGTAGTGGTTGTATCCGCTCCCTGACCTGTAGTAAGATCTATATTTATGCCCTGTTCTTTGAACATACCCTTGTTTATTGCCACATACATAGGTGCATAAAATGCAGATCTTGCTACCTCATTCAATTTTATATTAACTACAGAACTAGTATCTTTTTTACCATTTCCACAGGCTGTAAAAATAGTAATCACAAATATAAAACACAGTAAAATAGAATAGACACCAAATTTTTTTCTTATCATATACCCTCCGAAAACCAATTTTGATATCCATTCATAATATGACTGACACTAACATTATGTTAAAGCTTTTTTTAAGCACAATACATTGCAATTAAAAATTAATAGTAAAAAGTATATAGTAATGAAGGTTCTCGGTTGAATGCCGAAGACCTTCATTACCTGTCAATTGTCAATTACTTGTTTCCGTCCTCCACAAGTACTGCCTGGGGAATCAGTTTATTTTTGCGGCTCTCTACTGTTACTTCGTCCTCCATGGATTTAAACGCCACGGACAACATAAGTTTAAGCCTGTTTAACTGATTCACTTCACTTGCACCTGGATCATAATCTATAGTGGCAATATTGCTTCCTGGATACCTTCTCTTTAACTCTTTTATCATTCCTTTACCTGTCACATGGTTTGGCAGACACGCGAAAGGCTGCATGCATACAATATTCTTGGCTCCATTTTTTATCAGCTCTATCATTTCAGCAGTCAGAAGCCAGCCTTCTCCTGTTTCATTTCCAATAGACAGTACCTTGGAAGCATCTCCTGCCAATTCGTCAATACCAGATGGCGGCAAAAATCTCTTGCTGTTTTTCAGAGCATTTTTCATGTGGCGTCTGAAATATTCAATAAATTTTATTGCCCCGCCTTTTATAATGGTATCCAGATAACTTCCGGATAAATATCTGTACTTAAATTTGGCATCATAAGCACAATAAAGCAAGAAATCCGTTAGATCAGGAACTACTGCCTCAACTCCTTCTTTTTCCAGAGTATCCACAATATTGTTGTTGGCAGTTGGATGAAATTTAACCAGTATCTCTCCAACTACCCCTACTCTAGGTTTTCGTACATCGGTTATTTCCAGGTTATCAAAATCCTTCACTATGTTGTAGATATTTTCCTTAAACTCTCTGTGAATTCCATTGGCAACATTTTTCTTACACTTTTCAACCCATTTTTTATAGAGCAAATCTGCAGAGCCGGCTGTCTTTTCATAAGGTCGCACTCTATACAGCACTCTCATAAATAAATCTCCATATAAAAGCGCCATCATGGATTTATTTATGAGTTTTGCAGTAATTTTAAATCCCGGATTTTTTTCCATCCCCACCACATTAAGTGATATGACCGGTATATTTTTCATGCCTGCTTCTTTTAATGCCTTTCTCAAAAAACCTATATAATTGGTTGCCCTGCATCCCCCACCGGTCTGGGACATTATTACAGAGGTATTGTTCAAATCGTATTTCCCGGACTTAAGAGCTTCTATAAGCTGTCCCACCACCATTATGGAAGGATAACATGCATCGTTGTTCACATATTTCAGACCCTCGTCAACAGCTCTTTTATCTACTGAAGGCAGCACCTGCAAATTATAACCTGAATTTCTAAATGCCTCCTGCAAAAATTGAAAATGTATAGGTGACATTTGAGGACACAATATGGTATGATTTTTTTTCATCTCTTTGGTAAATACTATCTTCTTATATTCATCCTTAACTCTATGAGCTTTAAATCCTGCCTTTTCTCTCTCCTCAATGGCTGCTTTTAAGGAACGTATCCTTATCTTAACCGCTCCCAGGTTACTTCCCTCATCAATTTTCAATACTGTATATATCTTTTCATACTTGTTGAGTATTTCCTGGGCTTGATCCGTAGTAACTGCATCCAGTCCGCATCCAAAAGAATTCAACTGTATAAGTTCTAGATTATCCTGGGTAGTCACAAAACTTGCCGCAGCATACAGCCTGGAATGATATACCCATTGGTCCACTACACGAAGCGGCCTTTCCACCACTCCCAAATGAGCTACTGAATCTTCAGTAAGTACTGCCATACCATAGGAAGTGATTATATTGGGTATCCCATGATTTATCTCAGGATCAATGTGATATGGTCTTCCTGCCAATACTATACCTTTCTTCCCGGTATCTTTAATATATTTTAATACTTCCTCCCCTTTTGCCCTTATTTTCCTTTTCACTTTTTTATCTTCTTCATAGGCCATGTCTACAGCACTGAATATCTCTTTTTCAGGTATGTTAAATTCCTTTAATTCTTCTACAAGCCGTTTTTTAAGCCTCTCTTTATTATCAAGCGGCAAAAATGGATTTTTAAAATTGATATGTTTTTCCCTTATTATATCCATATTATTTTTTATGACTTCTGGATAAGAGGTCACCATTGGGCAGTTGTAATTATTGTTTGCTTTTTCCTGCTCCTTCTGCTCATAAGGTATACAAGGATAAAATATAAAATTTATTCCCCTCTGTATCAGATTCATTATATGTCCATGTACTATTTTTGCCGGATAGCAAGCTGATTCAGAAGGTATAGTTTCTATGCCAAGCTCATAAATATGTTTTGAAGATCGAGCCGACAATTCCACTCTAAACCCCAGTCTGGTAAAGAAAGTAAACCAGAATGGATAATTTTCGTATATATTTAAAACCCTGGGTATACCTACTTGTCCTCTCTTTGCCTCGGCTTTTTTAAGAGGTATATAATCAAATATTGTTTTATATTTATAGTCAAAGAGATTGGGAATATCTGAAACCTTGTTTTCCAGTCCAGCTCCCCTTTCACACCTATTTCCCGATATAAATTCCTTTCCATCAGAAAATTTGTTTATAGTAATGAGACAATTATTTGCACATTTTCCACATCTTCGCCTAGTTACCTCTGTTGAAAATTTATCTAGTTCAGCCAGCGTAAGCAATGTTGTCTTATGCTGTGGTTCAAATCTTTCCCTGGAAATAATGGCAGCACCAAAAGCTCCCATAAGTCCTGCTATATCCGGTCTTACAACTTCCCGTCCGGATATGAGTTCAAATGCTCTTAATATGGCATTGTTGTAAAATGTACCTCCCTGAACTATTATTTTTTTGCCAAGTTTCTCAGGATCCCTTATCTTTATTACTTTAAATAGTGCATTTTTTATGACCGAATAGGAAAGTCCCGCTGAAATATCCCCTACAGAAGCCCCTTCTTTTTGAGCCTGCTTAACCCTTGAATTCATAAATACAGTACATCTGGACCCCAAATCCACAGGTCTTTTAGAAGTTTCCGCGGACTTCGCAAAATCTTTTACATTCATATTTAAGGATTTGGCAAAAGTTTCTATAAAAGACCCACATCCGGATGAACAAGCTTCATTAAGCATTATACTGTCAATTACTCCATCTTTTATTTTAAGGCATTTCATATCCTGCCCGCCAATATCCAATATGAAATCTACTCCTGGTTGAAAGAATTCTGCTGCTTTATAGTGAGCAATGGTCTCAACCTCACCTACATCTACACCCAAAGCTGCTTTTACAAGTCCTTCACCATATCCTGTAACTGTTGAATTTAATATTTTCACACCTTCAGGCAGTTTCTTATACAGATCTTTTAATATCTCCACTGTGGATTTTAAGGGATTCCCTTTGTTGCTTCCATAAAAAGAGTACAATAAATTTCCATATTCATCAGTCAAAGCTGCCTTAGTAGTAGTAGAACCTACATCTATTCCCAAATAACAGTTTCCATTAAAACCATCCAGATTCCCTTTTTTAACTGAATTCTTACTGTGCCTTTTTTCAAATTCTCTCAATTCATTTTCATCTTTAAAAAGAGGTCTCAGTATTCCCACCTCATCACCGCAGGACCTATTTAAATTAGGAAGCCTGTCTATTAAAGTTTTAAAAGAGATAGGCTCTTTATCCTTAGATGAAATAGCAGCACCAAGCGCCACAAACAGTTGAGAGTTCTCCGGAAAAATCACCTGCTCATCTGTAAGCTTTAAAGTCTCTATAAATCTCTTCCTGAGCTCAGATAAAAAATACAATGGTCCTCCTAAAAACGCCACATTTCCTTTTATAGATTTTCCACAAGCAAGCCCACTTATAGTCTGATTTACTACTGACTGAAATACAGATACCGCAATATCTGCCTTATCAGCCCCTTCATTTAGAAGTGGCTGCACATCAGTTTTGGCAAACACACCGCATCTAGCCGCTATGGGATAAATTACCTTATAATTTTTAGCCAGTTCATTTAATCCACTGGCATCCGTCTGAAGGAGAGAAGCCATCTGATCTATAAATGCTCCAGTTCCTCCCGCGCAGGTTCCGTTCATTCTCTGATCAATTCCACCGTCAAAAAATGTTATTTTGGCATCTTCACCGCCTAATTCTATTGCAACATCAGTGTCCGGAATAAACCTCTCTATAGTATTGGTGCAGGCTACAACTTCCTGTATAAAAGGTATGTCAAGCCATTTAGATACGGACATTCCTCCTGACCCTGTAACCATTATAGTGATATCTGAATCCTTTAGCTTTACATAGGCATCTTTAATAACTTTAGCTATAGTACTTTTTATATCAGAAAAATGCCTCTGATACTTTTGATATATTATACTGTCTTTTATATCTGATATCACTATTTTTACTGTAGTTGAACCTATATCAAGACCTACGTGAAATAAATTTTTCATAATTGATCACCTTTTAAAATTAATAATTTAGACCAAATTCATAGACTTTAAAATGACATAATATCTCTTTGATTGCAGATACATGTACCTATATTATAACATATGTACATGTATCTGCAATTCTAATATATTCTCCACTTTTTGATCTTATAACAAGGTTGTGAATAATATGGATTTTTAACACCATATTGTACTGATTCATATACTAAATTATAATTAAATTTTTTATACCTATTCAATAAGTAGAATCTAGATTAAATGGAGTTCCTCCATGCAAATAAAACACAGTTGTTGGGAGATGATATATTGAATAAATTAGTGGTAAATAACATTTACATGAATTATCATTCACCTAAAAGCTCTACTAAAGCATTGGAAAACATAAGTTTTACTGTAGATAAAGGTGAATTTTTAAGTATAGTAGGTCCCTCTGGATGTGGTAAAACCACTCTTCTAAATATAATATCAGGCATCGTAAAACCTTCTTCCGGTGAAATATATATAGACAATGAAAAATTAACTTCTTTTTCTTCAAAAATGGGGTATATGTTCCAAAAAGATCAATTGTTTCAGTGGCTCAATGTATGGGATAATGTATTCCTCAGCATTAAAATACAGCATAAGCCTGTAGGTAAATATAAAGATAAAATAACTTCCATGTTAAAAAATTACGGTCTATGGGATTTCATTCATCATTACCCGGAAGAATTATCCGGAGGTATGAGACAAAAAGTAGCTTTAATAAGAACTCTGGCACTGGAGCCAGAATTTCTATTACTGGATGAGCCTTTTTCATCACTGGATTATCAAACCAGATTAAATATAAGTGATGAAATATTTAGGATAATAAAAAAAGAGGGCAAAACTGCCATAATGGTGACCCATGATATTTCAGAAGCCATATCAATGTCAAACAGAGTGGTAGTTCTTTCAAAAAGGCCTGCAAAATTAAAAAAGATATACAACATAGATTTTGAAAAGCATCATGATTCACCCCTAAAATCCAGGGAGGATCCCAAGTTCAGAATTTACTTCAACAGTATTTGGAAGGAGTTGAATCATTAATTATGGATTATATAAAAGAACGAGAATCATATTTAAAAAATGTTATAGTAAGGAAGAAAAAAGTCATAATAAGCAGAGTGACGATTTTAATAGCTTTTTTTGCACTATGGGAGATTGCCGGGGATTGGGGATGGATAGATCCTTTTCTCACCAGTACCCCCTCCAGAATGCTGAAAAACCTTATAAAACTATATGTGGAAGGAAATTTATTTAAACATATCGGAATAACTTGTGTTGAAACAATACTGGGTTTTTTACTCAGTACACTTATAGGCACCTTTGTGGCTGTACTTCTCTGGTGGTCTGACTTTATTTCAGATGTACTGGATCCCTATGTGGTGGTATTGAACGCTCTTCCAAAAGTTGCCCTGGCACCTATAATAATATTTTGGGTAGGCAATGGAATGCCTGCTATCATTTTGGTAACTGTATTGATTTCAGTGATTGTAACCATACTGACTGTATTAAGCGGATTCAAGGAAGTGGATAATGATAAAATTAAGCTTCTCCAGACTTTTGGTGCATCAAAATTTCAAATTTTAACCTATCTTATAATTCCGGCCTCCATACCAACTCTAGTATCCTCCCTTAAGATAAACGTCGGACTTTCCTGGGTAGGAGTCATAATGGGAGAGTTCCTGGTGGCAAAAGAAGGTCTGGGATTCCTGATAATATATGGTGGACAGATATCCCAGCTTGACACAGTCATGCTGAGCATAATAATTCTTTCTATTTTAGCTTACGGAATGTATGAAGCTGTATCAATAGCTGAAAAGAAACTGAGAAAAATTATGTTTCACTAAAAGTCCTGTTAAAATGCCGTCATGGCATTTTAACTTTTTCCATAAAAATAAATTGTCACGAAATACTTTGGAATATTTTCTAAAAAAATGGATATAAATTTATTAATGAGACACCAAATAACATATGATCTGAGGAGGAGTAAAATGAATTACTTTCAAAAAGCCAATGAGTATTATAATTCCAGGAATTATAGAAGAGCTATTGATATGTATGAAAAAGCAATTAAAATAAAAGATAATGAATCATCTTCACTGTACAATTCAGCTGTATGTTTTATAAAACTTAAAGAATACAGAAAAGCAATCGATTTGTTAAATTCAGCACTTAAATTAAAGAGAGAAAGTAAATATTTTTTTAATCTTGGATATTGTTATACCATGTTGAAGGATAATAAGAAAGCCCTAATCTACTTTAATAACGCATGGTGCTTAAATAATAAAGACTCAGATTGTGAAAAAGCCATAAATACCATACTTAAAAATTACATAGCAAAATCAAAATAAATAAATACCACTCTTTAAATCAGAGTGGTATTTATGATTTTTCTACCATTCCCCTACTATCTGGGCATTTTTATGATCCACCTGAAATCTTCTGCTGTTAAAATAATTTCCTCCCTTGTAAAAGGTTGTATCTACATTTATCCATTTATTCTGCTCTGGAATATAGACCTGATTCCAGGCATGACTTACCCAGCTTATTCCATTGAATCCCTCTCCGGTTATCAGTCTCACCTTCATATTATTGGCCCTGGCCATGGCCACGTACAAGCAGGAATAATCAAAACAAATTCCTTTTTTAGAATAAAATGTAGGAATAGCTCCTGACTGTACATTAAAATCATTGTTCAATACCCTGTTGGCCTTTTGATTATCATAGTTTATACTAGTTCCTATCCAGTTATAGAGCATCTCCGCCTTCTCCGTGGTATTGCTCCCTTCTGAAGCAAGGTCCCTTGCAAAGCCGTCAATTTCCGAATTTGATTTAACTCCTTCATCCAGGGTGACTCCATTATAATATACTATGGTATTTCCGTTGTTCTTCACCCTGTTTAGTTCACTTACATCCTTTACTTCATTTGAATTGGGCTGCCTTATAACTATCTTAAAGGAATTATCTATTACATTGGGTAATTGTTTCGCAATAGTTGAATTGGTAACAGGTATTATTATCTCCTTGCAAATATAATTATAGGGTTTTGAAACCTCCATATATTTATTCAATTTTGAATTTATATTAAACATGGACATTATATTTAATATAAATGTAACCAAAAGCACATAACATATCGCCTTGGGAATCTGAAACACCATTCCAAGTATTCTCTTAAAGGTATTGCTTCTGGCCCTTAAAGCTCTGTCTATGCCGTCAAGTACAGGATAAAAAGTAAAATAGTTGAACAAATCAAAAAGTAGCTTCATAATTTTATAGCATATAAATACAAAAAGTGGAATTATAACCGCATATACTATAAAACTGTTGCTCTCAAAATATTGTGAAAAATTCACAGGCAGTAAATCGTATATTCTTCTGTATATTCCCCCATCATGCTGTATGAATATTTTTTTACCTAGGTATATACCTGCTATTAAAGATATTATAAATGAAATACTCCTGCCTACGTCATTTATATCTAACTTTAAGGCATTGGAAGAAAATTTAAATAAAAACCCCTTTACAAGGGGATATAAAAATATCAATCCTATCATCAATGTTATAGGATTTATATTCATAATCATATTCACCTCTAAACGGCAAAGCCCTGAAATTTTAATTACAAATTAGTTGTATATAATAAATTTTAAGTTATATTTTCAATACAGTCAAAAGGTAACATATTCTAAATCAAATAAATGAATTCTCCATAATCCTATTCAAAACTTTTTTAACATCCTCCCATGAGTATCCTTTTCTAAGCAGATATGATCCTAATTTTCTATATACTTTATTCCTGTCTTTTTCCGACTTTATTATTGTTTCATATTTTTTTCGCGCAATATTAAAAGCAGTATTCTCTTGAAAGGAACTATCTACCAAACTCAGCTTTTCATCCAGAAGCTCTTTATCTATTCCCTTTTTTATAAGATCATATTTAATCTTGTTTTTACCCTGCGAATTGATCTTTTCTTTTATATACATCTCCACAAATTTATCATCATCTACAAATTTATATTTTTTCAGGAAATCAATAACCTTTGCTACAGTATTTCCATCATATTGCTTTTGAAACAATTTATCCCTCATCTGCTTTTCCGTCTTGTAGTTTCTCTCCAATATTTTAAGAGCAGAATTCTTGCATTTCATATAATTATTCTCATCTATTATACTCTTTAGATACTCTACATCTACAGCCTTCCCTTTAAATATATTAAACGTATATATAAGTTCCAAGCTGCAGGCAAATCCAAATTCTCCGTCTATATATACATTGACCCTTTCTTTATTTCTTTTTTGAATTTCTATTTTAGTAACCAGATGTTTATCCACAATTGCCTCCCTAAATTTTTCCTTAAGCAATTCCACGGTTCATGTGGAGTCTTCTCATAAATAATTCATGAGAATGGACATACAACTCAGGATCTATTCTTCAATATATGAATGGTAGGATCTTTAAAAACAACTTGAGCTACTCTATATATGTCTTCCTTCCTTATACTCTCAATTTCTTCTATGTCATAGATGAATTTATATATACTGTCTCCCTTTATACATTGATGCAGCACATAATTTCCTATATCCGTAGGATCCTCCAGAGTAAATATCACTCCGGTCCTCAAGACTTTTTTCATCAAACTCATTGTATCATCATCAAAATCTATTTCTTTATTTTTTAACCTGTCTATACAATCTTCAATAACACGGATGGCATCTTCTATGTTTTCTTCTTTCACAGAAGTATATATATACAAAGTTTTCACCCAATCCGACAAATCCAAATCGCTGTACACGTCATAAGCAAGTCCTTTTTCTTCTCTCAATTTTCTGAATAAAATAGAATTGCTGCTCTCTCCAAATTTATGATTTAATATTCTAAGTGCCAATTCCTCTTTTTTACCCAGTCCATAGAAGGTAAACAAATATATTATTGTACTCTGTTCTATATCTTTTTTATAGGAAAATTTTTTACAGGGATGATTTTTTTCAACTATCACTTTGTTCCTGTCAAATTTCCTGAATTTCCATTTTCCAAAATATTTTAATACCAGATTGTAGATATCTTCATGTTCACAGGAGGAAACCACAGATATAAAACAATTATTAGGTACATAATACCTGTTGTAAAATTCAATCAAATCATCTCTCTGAAATTTGCCCACCCTGTCTTCATTTCCCGTTATATCATATCTCAAAGGTCCTTTTCTAAATGCCGCTTCATTTATTTTTCTGAAGCTGTATTCCTCAATGTCATCTCTATTGCTCCTTATTTCCGAAATTATCACTTGTCTTTCCTTCTCAACTTCCTCACCGGGAAATACAGAATTCATGAGCATATCTGAAATAATATCCATAGACCTTTCTAATTCTATCCATAATGATGTAATACTATACACCGTAGCGTCATTATCAGTATAAGCATTGTATTCCCCGCCTAAAGCTTCCAAATCCATATTAAGTCTTTTATTATTTCTAAACTGTGTGCCCTTAAAAAGCATATGCTCGATAAAATGAGATATACCCTTTTCATGTATATCTTCATATATGGCACCAACTTTAACACCTGCATGCAGTGCTGCTATCTGGGTGTCTCTTTTTATAGAGACAAGTTTTATGCCATTAGGCAGGATACTTTCCTTAGCATCAAACATATAAAATTCTCCTTTAAATATATCAGTACATTCTATTATAGTTTATATCAATATAAATAAAAAGAGATTATCAAATTAAAATTTGATAATCTGTATATACTATGATATGATAAGTTTTGTTTTGTAATATAAAAAAGAAAGAGGAATTTTAATGAAAAATATTAGTTTTAATGATTTAGGTTTACACTCTAAAATCCTCCAGGCTATAGATAACATGGGGTTTGAAGAACCATCACAAATCCAGGCGGAATCAATTCCTGTAATACTAGAGGGTAAAGATGTGATAGGTCAGGCACAGACAGGTACAGGAAAAACTTTAGCTTTTGGAGCACCAATGCTCAGTAAGATTGAGCCGAGATGCAAAAACATTTCTTCTATAATAGTGACACCTACCCGTGAACTTGCCATTCAGGTAAATGATGAGTTATCCCGAATTGCAAAATTTAGAAAAATAGCGCTGCTTCCAATATACGGCGGCCAGCCCATAGAAAGACAGATTAAATCTTTAAGAAGAGGCGTAGATGTGGTAGTGGGCACACCAGGACGAATATTGGATCACCTACATAGAAGAACTCTGGATTTAAGCGGCATAGAATTTTTGATAATAGATGAAGCAGATGAAATGTTAGACATGGGCTTCATAGAGGATATAGAAAATATAATAAAATCCTGTAATTCAGACAGACAGACACTGCTCTTCTCCGCTACCATGCCAAGTCAGATAAAAAGATTAGCTTCAAAATATATGAAAAATGATGCAGCATATATAGAAATAGCAAAAAATACTTTGACTGTTGAAAAGACCAAGCAATATTACTATGAAATAAAAAACAAAGACAGATTTGAATCCCTATGCAGAATTCTGGATGTAGATGAACCTTCCAGTGCAATTATATTTTGTAGAACCAAGCGAGGCGTTGATGAACTTGTGGAAGGACTTCAGTCCAGAGGATACAATGTAGAAGGCATGCACGGAGACATGGGACAAAATCAGAGATTAAATACACTTAGGAAATTCAAAGATGCTTCCCTCGATTTCCTAGTTGCCACAGATGTAGCTGCCAGGGGAATAGATGTTGAAAATGTTTCTCATGTCATAAATTATGATCTTCCACAGGATACAGAATCCTATGTACACAGAATTGGAAGAACAGGAAGAGCCAATAAAGAGGGAATTGCATATTCTCTGGTGACTCCCAAAGAATATATACTGCTGAAGCAAATAGAAAAATTCACCAAGAGCAAAATAAAGAGAAAAGAAATTCCTACAGTAGATGATATATTTGAAGCTAAATATAAAAATATAGAAAAAAAGATAAAAGATGTACTATCTGAAGATAATTACAAAAACTTTGTTCCAGTGGCAACAGAGCTGGACGAGGAATATAATCTGGTGGATGTAGCTGCCGCTCTCATGAAGATAATTTTCGATAAGGAATTAAGCTTTAATTACAAGGAAAACTCCATAAATGTGGAAGAAGAAAACATGAGATTATTCTTTTCCATAGGAAGAATGGATAGTATAACTCCAAGAAAATTGTTGAAATTCATAACTGAAACCTCTTCAATAGAGGCTTATGAAATAGGTGATATAGATATACTCAATAAATTTACTTTTATAAGTGTTCCTGAAAGGGTTGGAAATGTCATACTGAAGAAATCAAATGGCAAAAGGCTCCAGGGAAGAAGAGTTTCTGTAGAACTGGCAAAAAGCAAAAAATCCCACCATTAAATTGATAAATCGCATAGATACCAGAGTTTTAAGCCCTATTGCCATTAAATACGTCTAAATGGTTTCCTGGGGCTTTTTTATTTAGGACAAATCAATTAGGAGGCATATATGGATAAGTTGAATTTTAAAGGAAGCGCAATGTTAAACCCAACTCCAGTAGTTCTTGTCACTTCAAGAAATAAGCTGAACAAATTAAATATTTTTACAGTTGGATGGACCAGCACCGTTTGTACCAAGAAACCAATTGTGGCCATGGGAATAAGGCCTGAAAGACTTTCTTACAGCTATATAAGGGAAAGCGGTGAATGTGCCATAAATCTTCCTACAAAAGATATGGTTCGAATTGTGGATTACTGCGGTGTGGTTTCCGGGAAAAAGGAGAACAAGCTAAAGCATTTCAATCTGAAGCTCAACAAAGGTGTGTCCATTTCCACTCCTTCTCTCGAAAAATCTCCCATAGCCCTGGAGTGTAAGGTAAACTCCATTGTACCTCTTGGAACCCATGATCTATTTTTACTTGAGGTTTTAAATGTAAAAGTGGATAAAAAACTGCTGGATTCCAATAATAAAATACATTTTGACAGAGCAAATCTTATCTGTTACAGCCATGGAGAGTATTATGGCTTAAATTCAAAGTCTCTTGGTCATTTTGGCTATTCAATCAGAAAGAAAAACAAAGTCCCCAGATAGGGACTTATTCAAAGTTCAATTTTGATGAATTTTCGGTTTTAACCGAAAATCATCATCAATTGTATATTATGAGGCAATCAATCTTCACAAACATCTATCCACTCTCCATTGACCAGGTTGCTGATTATCTCCGGCTTTATTTTAAGTGCAAACTCCTTTGAACCGGCAGCAGGATATACATACTGAAAATCCTTTATAGATTTATCCAGATATACCTTAATGGGGTTTTTCAATCCAAAAGGGCACAATCCTCCTACAGGATGCCCTGTAACCTCCAGTACCTCGTCATGATCCAACATCCTTGCCTTTGTTTTAAAAAATTTTTTGAACTTTTTATTACTTACTCTCAAATCACCTCTCATGACTATCACTATATCTTCATCTTTAAGCTTAAATGCCAGGGTCTTTGCTATATATTTAGGCTCCGTATGTATAGTCTCTGCAGCCTGTTGAACGGTGGCACCGCTGTCTTGAAGTTTGAACACCGGATTCTCCATACCCCTATCTAAAAAATAGTTAACTACACTTTCTACACTCATCTTCAATTCCTCCAATTTTTTAATTAAGTAATTCTTAAGTTCAAGCATGATGTGGTACTTTAAATTAAATTTGGCAGCATTCATATAAAAAAATCTCCCCATAGATAAGCTATAAGAAGATTGTATACTCATATGTCTTATCTTCCAGGTATTACCTGCTGGAATTAGCACCTTAAAATCTAATTTTAGGTTGCCGGACATCATGGGGCCAGTCCCTCAGTCTCTCGCGATAAGAATTTTAATATTTAATTAAATAAAGGATACCAAAACATTGATTATTTGTCAACTCATATCTTTATAAATAAAAATATTCCGCCAGATAAAATTATCCAGCGAAATACTTACAAGAGTTTTTCTACCTCAACATCATAGTTGCCATCTGGCGATACAACCGTTGCCTTCTCCCCTACTTTCATTTTAAACAAAGTTTTCCCGAGGGGTGACTCTATACTTATCTTCATATTCTTCACATCTGATTCCACGGAACTCACAAGAGTAATCTTTTCAACTTCATCCACATCACAAAATTTTACTTCTGCCGTTTTATTTATATCGAATACATCTTCATCCTTTGAACTCTCTATTATTACAGCATTTTTAAGTTGATTTTCCAGTTCCTGTATTCTAGTTTCAGTCATGGATTGATCGTCTTTAGCCGCACTATAATCAGCATTCTCACTAAGATCTCCCTGGGCACGGGCAGATTTTAAAGCGGCTTTTATCTCCACCCTCTTTACAGTTTTTAAATATTCCAATTCCTGTTCAAGTTTTTTCTTTCCTGCTTCCGTCAAAATTACATCCTGCATAAATGATTCACCTACTATTCTAAATTTTCTATAGTGTAGTCATAAAATTCATTACTATTTTATTATAATATTACTAATTGAATAATACAACCCAAGTTCCGGGCAAGTACAGCAAAATTCAAGCCAACTTTTTGTAAATAACTCTTAAAGTTAATATACTTATACTTATAAATATCAATATCAATAATGCAGAATGATAAAAAAACTCTTGAGGAAGTATGTTTATAATAGGATCTAATTTAGGATCAAACAGCCAATAGTTGTTTTTAAAAAATATCTTGTGAAATACTACAAAAGAGATGTTAAAATTTATGATAAAAGCTATTAGAGGAATTGTTATAAATGCCAAAAGTACTAGATAGGTTCTTTTAAAAAAATTAAAGCTTCTATTTCTTATATTGAAATATAGACCTACAGCATTTATAATACCTGTTAGAATCAATAGAATATCTATATAATTAAATATCCTTTTTACTTCTTCAAAATGAATTTGCCCATACCTTGAATAGTGCATTGACGGAAGATCAAATTCTACATGTGCTGGGTTCAATATATAATTTATTATATAGTTATAATTATTTATTATCTCAGTTCTACTAAAGCCTGAGATTTTTTCAATTTTTAAATATTGAACAT
This sequence comes from Clostridium luticellarii, assembly GCF_002995845.1. Classification (GTDB taxonomy): domain Bacteria; phylum Bacillota; class Clostridia; order Clostridiales; family Clostridiaceae; genus Clostridium_B; species Clostridium_B luticellarii. The sequence continues at coordinate 68,873 of NZ_PVXP01000009.1, forward strand.
CAAAATAATACAGAGGCTTGAACATAAGTGTGAATTTTATTGATATTAAAATAATAAATAGAGCAAATATCAAAGATAAAAACATTTGAAATATATTATACGGTCTTTTACTTAAACAATTTTGTAAGGACACTGACTACCTACCCCCCAATTTAAATTTCAGAATCAAACTGATATATTTATAATTCTACTTTTAAATTTAATATTTTGCCATAGCCTATTAAAATTTTTTTATATTATGAATTGAAGTGAAGTTGAAAATATATTGACAGGAGAATATTTGCAATCATATAATGATATCATGGTGATGTTTTAAAAGACATACACACAATATTTACAATTTTGTATGTATGATAGCATATAAGAATCTGAGAACAGCTGCCCTTGGATTTTATATGCTTTTTTGAATGTATAAACCGGTGTCAAGGAGGGGATTGTATGAAGATAAATGTAAAAAATGGCTTTCTGTTGTTTGCAGGTACATTTCTTGTGGCTTTCGGGACCTATTTCTTTTTGGCTCCAAATCATATAGCAGCTGGCGGAATAAGTGGTATTGCCATAATCATAAATACCATATTCCCCAGTCTTCCCATCGGCCTGCTGATGATAGGCATGGAAATCATATTATTTACCATTGGAATCATAGTAATTGGCCCTGTATTTGGAGGCAAAACCATACTGTGCAGCTTTTCTATCTCTGCACAGATACTGCTGCTTGAAAAAATATGGCCGAACATAAAGCCCCTGAGCAGTGATGTGCTGGTACAACTTATACTTGGTATTTTGATATGTGGGATAGGAATGGCCATAGTATTTAATTTAAATGCCTCTACCGGAGGTACAGATATAATAGCAAAGATAATAAACAAATACACAAAAATAAGCATAGGCAAATCCATATTGGTAGCTGATATCATAGTAACCATTGCCGCTTCCATAGTGCTGGGGGTAAGCGAGGGTATGTATGCAATTCTGGGAGTAATAATGAATTCTACAATAATAGATAAATTTATAGTCAGCCTGAATTCTTACAAGCAAGTGGCCATAATAAGTGCCGATGGTAAAAGTATAAGGGATTACATTGTAAATGAACTGGACAGAAGTGCCACAATTTACTACGCCAAAGGTGCCTATAAAAATGACAAAAAAGAAGTTATAACCACGATTCTGGAAAGAAAACAATTTTTAAAATTGAAGGATTATATAAGAAGTCTAAACCAGAAAACCTTCATAACCGTAAATGATATAAATGAAGTTCTGGGAGAGGGATTTAACAGCATAATATAGTCAACCAAAAGGGAAACCTAATTTATTTTGCATATTTCAGAATACTAATTCAGATTATTGTCAATAATTTAAATTAGTATCAACAAGGGGGAATAAACATGAAATTGCCAAATCATATAGGTATAATTCCTGATGGAAACAGACGATGGGCCTGCAAAAACAACATGGAAAAAGAAAAAGGATATGAATTCGGCCTGATTTCAGGTATAAAATTATTTAAATGCTGTGAAAAACTAGGAATAAAGGAACTGACTTATTATGGTTTCACTACAGACAACACCAAAAGGCCATCAATTCAGAGAAAAGCTTTTACAAAAGCTTGTGTAAAGGCAGTAAAAATGCTTTTTAAAGAAAATGCTTCTCTTTTAGTAGTTGGAAACACCAACTCTCCCATGTTTCCAAAAGAACTCCTTCCCTATACAGTTAGAAAAAGATTGGGAAATGGTGGAATGAAGCTTAATTTCTTAGTAAACTACGGTTGGGAGTGGGATCTGGGAAAAAGTGTGGATTGTCATTTCACAAACAGATCCTCCATTATTTCAAACTTAAACTCCCATGACATATCCAGAGTGGATCTGATAATAAGGTGGGGCGGAAGGAGAAGGCTAAGCGGCTTTTTACCCGTTCAGTCCGTATATTCGGATTTTTACATAATAGACGATTATTGGCCAGATTTTAAAAATGAACACCTCATGCAGGCACTGGAGTGGTATAATCACCAGGATATAACCCTGGGCGGCTGATGATTTTTTCAAAAAATCAATTAATACTATTAATTGAAAAATTTCTCACTTATATATCGTGATTTTATGAAAATACTAAAGATGAGGTGATATTAAACCATGTCAAAGAATAAAAAAAACGGTGCTAAAAAAATCATAGAAAATCATAAAACTGCAGCTTGGGCAAATATTACCAAAACCAAATCCGATTCCAGGGTACCTATTCCAAATCAAAATGAAATTGATAATTCCAAGGAATGGGTAGACAGCAATGAAAAATAAATAGTTCTATCAAGTATTAAAAAATTGTGGATCTCCATAAAAGAGGAGTCCACAATTTTTTAATCTAATACTGTATTTTAGATAATTTACTGTATATGTCATATCTGTCCATGGCATTTTTTTCTGACAACTTAAACAGTTCATCCACCCTTTCCGGAAATGTGTTTTTGAGAGATGAGAATCTTATTTCTCCTTCTATATAATCCCTGAAAGGTAATTTAGGAGGTTTAGAATCTAAAATAAATGGGTTTTTATTCTCCAATTTCAATAGAGGATTAAATCTATATAAATGCCAATAGCCGGATTCCACTGCCTTTTTTTCTTCAGCCATACTGGTTCCCATACCAGTTTTTATACCGTGATTTATACATGGGGCATAAGCTATTATAAGAGAAGGACCTCTGTAATTTTCGGCCTCTGTTATAACTTTCAGAGCATGATTCATGTTTGCGCCCATGGCAATCTGTGCCACATACACATAGCCATAGCTCATTGCCATCAGTCCTAGATCTTTCTTTTTAAGTACCTTACCCGAAGCTGCAAATTTTGCCACAGCGCCAGTTTGAGTTGCCTTCGAGGACTGTCCCCCTGTATTTGAATACACTTCTGTATCCATTACAAACATATTTATATCTTCTCCGGAAGCCAGCACATGATCTACACCTCCAAAGCCTATATCATATGCCCATCCATCACCGCCTATCATCCATTGGGACTTCTTTACCAGATAATCCTTTTTATCCATTATTTCTTTTAATACAGGTTCTTTTGTATAATCATAGGATTCAATTGACTTTATCACCTTTTCGGAGGAAACCTTAGATAAGCTTCCATCTTCCATGGTATTTAGCCACTCACTGAATGCCTCTTTAATATCATCATGCCTGCAGTCCTTTAAATAGGAGGTCATAAGGCTCTTAAGTCTTTCTCTCATCTGCTTCACTGCTAGAAACATACCATAACCGTATTCTGCATTATCCTCAAAAAGTGAATTTCCCCAAGATGGTCCTTTTCCATTTGAATTTTTAGTATAGGCCATAGATGGTGCACTTGCACCCCATATGGACGAGCAGCCTGTGGCATTTGCAATCATCATTCTCTCTCCAAAAAGCTGTGTCAGAAGTCTTATATAAGGAGTTTCACCACACCCAGGACAAGCTCCGTTAAATTCTAGAAGCGGTTTTACAAACTGACTCCCTTTTAAGGTATTCCTGTTCATTATATCTTCCTTTGGAATTACACTCATAGCATAATCCCAATTTTTTGATTCAGCTTCAATCTTTTCTTCCAGAGGTTTCATCACAAGAGCTTTTCCCGGTGCAGGACATATATCCGCACAATTTCCACAACCGGTACAATCCATGGGACTTACCTGTATGCGAAAATTCATTCCCTCCAATCCTCTACCCACAGCTTTTTTGCTCTCAAAGCTTTCAGGTGAATTTTCCATTTCATCTTTATTTAGGAGAAAAGCTCTTATGGTAGCATGCGGACATACAAAAGCACATTGATTACACTGTATACATTTGTCAATCTGCCATTCCGGTATGGTAACAGCTATGCCTCTCTTCTCATAGGCTGTAGTCCCAACAGGGTAAGTTCCATCTGGCATATTCAAAAAAGCACTTACAGGTAAATCATCTCCTTCATTTTTTGCCATTGGTCTTTGAATGTTTCTGACAAAATCCGGTTCATCTCTTATTACCTCCTTTTCCTCCACAGCCTCATTCCACTTTTCAGGCACATTCACCTTTTGAACCGATTCCAATCCCATATCTACAGCTCTGTAATTCATTTCAACTATATTTTTCCCCTTGCGGCCATAGGTTTTTTCTATAGATTCCTTTAAATATGAAATGGCACTTTCAATCGGTATAACATTGGCCAGCTTAAAAAATACTGACTGCATAACCATGTTTATTCTTCCGCCCAGCCCGATTTCTCTGGCAATTTTAACTGCATCCACAATATAAAATTCTATATTATTTTGTGAAATATATCTTTTCATGGATGCAGGGAGTTTTTCATCCAGTTCCTCCATATCCCAGGGACAGTTTAATACAAAAGTCCCACCTTTCTTGAGTCCTTTGAGTATGTCATAGTTATTTATAAAAGATCTGTTATGACAGGCTATATAGTCTGCACTGTTTACAAGGTACGGCGATTTAATCAGTTTTTTCCCAAATCTTAAATGGGACACCGTGGTTCCTCCGGATTTCTTGCTGTCATAGGAAAAATACGCCTGAGCATAAAGCTCTGTATTATCACCTATTATCTTTACAGCAGATTTGTTGGCCCCTACAGTGCCATCGGAACCAAGTCCCCAAAATTTACAGCTGATAGTTCCCGGGGGAGTGGTTTCTATTGTGCCGTAATCTTTCAATGAAGTATTGGTGACGTCATCTATTATACCAATAGTGAATCTTTCCTTCGGTTCAGCTTCTCTCATATTTTCAAATACAGATAATATCTGTGAAGGGGTAGTGTCTTTAGAGCCAAGTCCATACCTTCCCCCCAATATCAAAGGCGCATTCTGCCTTCCATAGAACACCTTGCATATATCCAGATACAGCGGTTCTCCAACAGAACCAGGCTCTTTAGTTCGGTCCAAAACCGAAATTTTTTTAACAGTAGAAGGCAGTACATTTAGAAAATGTTCCTTTGAAAAAGGCCTGTAAAGATGAACTTTTATACACCCCACCTCCTTACCCTTATCCATGAGATAATCCACCGTTTCATCAATGGTGTCACATACGGAACCCATGGCTACAATCACACACTTGGCATTCTCATGTCCGTAATAATCAAAAGGTTTATATTTTCTTCCGGTTATCTTATTTATTTCTCCCATATACTTTTCCACAATATCAGGAACTCTTTCGTAAAACTTATTTGAAACCTCTCTGCTCTGAAAATATATATCCGGATTTTGTGCTGTTCCCTTAATTGAGGGGTGTTCTGGATTTAATGCCCTGTCTCTGAATTCCTGTATTGCCTTATAATTTACCAGAGGTTTTATATTTTCGTAGTCCATTACCTCTATTTTTTGATATTCATGAGAGGTCCTAAATCCATCAAAAAAATGTAAAAATGGTACTTTGGATTCTATAGCACTTAAATGAGCAACAAATCCCAAATCCATTGCTTCCTGAACATTGGAAGATGCGAGAAGGGCAAAACCCGTCTGTCTGCAGGCCATTACATCCTGGTGATCTCCAAAAATGGAAAGTGCATGGGCGGCAACTGCCCTGGCGCTCACATGAAATACTCCCGGTAAATGCTCTCCGGCTATTTTGTACATATTGGGTATCATGAGTAGAAGGCCCTGGGACGCAGTATAGGTAGTAGTCAATGCTCCTGCTGCCAGAGAACCATGTACAGCTCCTGCTGCCCCCGCCTCCGACTGCATTTCAGCCACTTTTACAGTCTGACCGAAAATATTTTTTTTCCCATGAGCAGACCATTCATCCACACCTTCAGCCATGGGAGTAGATGGAGTGATGGGATATATGGCCGCTACCTCAGTAAATGCATAAGAAGCATATGCCGCAGCCTGATTACCATCCATAGTCTTCATATTTTTAACCATAAAACTTGTCATCCTCCTTTATTATTTATAGATAGATATGTATAATATTCATAGAGCTGATCAGCTCTATAAATTCTCTCCACCTTTATTTTAGAAAACAAATCATTTTAAAATTTTAAGGCAGAAAGTATACCCTCTTCAATTTATTATTTGGAATATAAAGATTCTCATACATACAAATTTCAAAAATATTATATTTTTTCGCAATCACATTTAATTATTTTCATATATACTAAATGGGCGGATAAATTTTTATGTGAAATTTTAAAATTGATTTTCTTTATCAATTGATAATATATATTAGCCCGTATTTCTATTGACTTATTTAATATTTTAGCCTATCATAAGAGATATAATTATTTATCATTTGATAATTATTGAATTTTAGGAGATGTTTCAAAAATGGATGAAAGAGTAAAAACTGCCAGACTTTCTATAATTTCCAACAGCAGTTTAACAATCATGAAATTACTGGTTGGGATATTCACCGGTTCAGTGAGTATCCTATCTGAAGCTATACATTCAACAATGGATTTAATTGCCTCCACAATAACATTTTTTTCTGTCAGAATATCATCCAAGCCTGCGGATAAAGAGCATCCCTATGGCCATGGAAAATTTGAAGATGTATCTGGAGTTCTAGAGGCAGTGCTGATTTTCATAGCTTCTATATTTATAATAATAGAAGCTTCAAAAAGATTAATCAGTGGAAAAGAACTGGGTTCCTCTGTCTTGGGATTTTCAATTATGTTTTTGTCGGCATTTATAAATTTTTTTATATCCAGAAAATTGTACAAGGTAGCGGAAAAAAATGATTCTATGGCTTTAAGGGCAGATGCCCTTCATCTCAGAACCGATGTCTATTCCTCTCTGGGAGTTGCTCTGGGATTATTTTTGATATGGATTACCAATCTTCATTTTTTGGATCCCCTGGTAGCTATATTCATAGCTGTTTTTATTTTAAAAGAAGCTCTTAATCTTTTAAAGACAGCTTTTGAGCCACTTGTGGATGTAAAATTATCCGATAGTGAAATTTCAATCATAACCAGCACTATATCCAAATATAGTTCTGGATACTGCGGTTTTCATAAATTGAGGACAAGAAAATCTGGAGACAAAAGATACGTGGATCTTCATCTTGTATTTCCCGGAAACATGCACATGAAAAATGCCCATGACATATGTGACAATATAGAAAATGAAATGAACAAATCTCTTGAAAATACAGAAGTGATGATTCATCTGGAATCCTGTGACAACAATTGTTCAAACTGCGGACTTTCAAACAAGTCAAAATGCAGAAATAGATAGGAATATAAAAAATTCCTATCTATTTAAAAACAATTATCTCTATTCTACTTCATTTAATGCTTTAATCAAGTTTTTTACATTTACTCCATGTACCATGGCTGCTTCTTCCACCGTTTCAGCCAATGATGCAGGACAACCTATGCATCCCATTCCAAAATCCATAAGTATTTCAGCATAAGATGGGTTTACCTTCAATACGTCGCCTATAGTCATATCCTTACTAATCTTAGCCATAAATTAACCTCTCCTTACATTTTTTTGAATTATATAGTCCATATCTCTGCAGTAATTTTAATAAAAATAAAATTGAATTACGACAGTGCGTTTAACGCTCTTAAAAGATTGTCGATATTCATTCCATGTACTGCAGCCGCTTCTTCCAAAGTTTCACCTTGAGATGCACCACAACCTACGCATCCCATTCCAAATGTCATAAGTGTTTCAGCATGCTTTGGATTTAATCTTATTATTTCGCCTATGGTCATATCCTTGGTTATTTTAGACATATTCAATCCCTCACTTTACACCTTATTCACATGCTGAATCAGCATGCCTATATATATTATTATCCTAATATAAAATAATTTTAATACTAAAATCATTTTACATCAAGCTTTATACATATAAAATATTTACAAAAAACTTATTTAATATCATGAAGCAGCTTGAATTCTGAATCAGTGATTTGAAAATCATTTTTCAATCCTTCTGTAACATAAATCTCTTTATTTTTAGTAATAAATATAGCATTTAATCCAGGTATATTTTTTACATATTCCGCACCTTTATTCAGCCCAAGATAAAATATATTCTTTGTCATGGCGTCTGCATCTATAGAAATATCCGTGACCAAAGTTACACTGGCCAAATCACTGTCCATAGGATATCCGGTAAAGGGGTTCAATATATGATGGTATCTTTTACCATCTTTTTCAAAATATCTTTCATATATGCCTGATGTGACAACTGTCTTATTGGTCACACCTACAGTTCCAACTGAACTCCCTCTAGCTTTGAAAGGATTCTGTATTCCTATGTTCCATGGCTTCCCATCCAAATTTCCATTTATAGTGAGAATATTCCCGCCCAGATTCACAATAGCATGCTTAACTCCGTTATTTTTCAGTATTTTTACCGCCTCATCCGCCGAGTACCCTTTTGCAATGCCTCCCAGATCCAAAGACATTCCAGATCTCGCGAGCATTACCTTTTTATCTTTTTCATCCAGTATAATATCCTTATAATTAATCAGCGATTTCTTCTCATCAATTTCCTGCTGGGAGGGAACTCTGGCACGATCTGTACCTATCCCCCAGAGTTTTACCAGCGGACCAATAGTTATATCAAAAACACCACCTGATTTACCGGAATAATACTTTCCCTTTTTGATCACGTAAAAGGTATCATCTGATACCTTTACAAAATCCTTACCTGAAGCATCCGCCACCTTATCCACTTCTGTTCCAGATTTGTTAACACTCATTTTGTTTTCAATTTCTTTAATTCTGGAGAAAGCTTTGTCTATAGCTGTTTCGGACTCACTGTCATATACAGTAATTGTGCAAATGGTTCCCAGCATATACTCTGTTTTTGATATAGGTTCCGAATCATCACTTATATTCATACATGAAGATAGTAAAACCATACACATTGTCATAATTATAATTAAAAAGATAGCTGTGTTTTTTTCCCTGCACTTCATTTCACTTAACTCCTTTTGGTGAAAATCTGGATTTTGATATCATATTAAATTAATATGTATAGGTTGTCAACAAATACTACTTCAATTTTAATGAAAGACCGCATACTACCAGATAAACTTCATCACTCGACTGAGCTATAAATTGATTTGCTCTTCCTAAAATATCCACAAATATCCTGCCCAGCTTATACTCCGGTATTACACTCAATCCAACCTCATTAGTAACAATTAAGATATTCTTATCACCTGAATTTACCGAGGAAATTATATGTTCTATCTCCTTCATGATGCTGTCCTCCAGTATTTTTATTTCATCAGCGGTAATATTATCAATATCAATTTTTTTTTCAAAAATCATATTCGTTATCATAGTACCTATGCATTCCAGCATTACATACTGACATGTAGCATTTTTTATTACATCGCCCAATCCTCTGTATCCTTCATAAGTCTTCCAATTAGGATTTCTTCTGGATTTATGTTTTTTTATTCTATTTTTCATCTCATCGTCTGTAGCTACAGCCGTAGCTATATAGAGGACTTCTTCTTTATCTTTTAAAAGCTTTTCAGCAAAAGTACTTTTCCCGCTTCTGCTGCCTCCTGTTATCAAAACTATTTTACCCATACTCCAAACCTCCAAACATATATCATAAATTATCAATTCAATGCATAATCAGGACAGCTGCTATGAGCATTGTAATTATTTCAACCATCTCATTATCTGCCCCAAATAAATCCCCTGTAAGCCCTCCTATTTTTTTATTACAATACATATTAAATGCAGATGCTGTTATAAAGGCAGCCAGCATAACTATAGCCATGTATACAACATTCATGTTAGCTATGAAAAATAAAATAACTGCAGTTACACAGACAGTGATGAACATCTGAAGCTTTCCTATATTGCCTATGAACAGATTTCCCGAGCCCGTACTCTTAGCCGTTTTGCCTATAAAAGCTATAAAAACTATTGAAAATCTCCCTACAACAGGTGCTGCTACTATTGCAAGTGAAAATTTAGGTAATATAAAACAAAGAAGACTGTATTTCAAAAGTAAATCCATTACTACGGTAACACAAGCATAACTTCCTATTCTGCTGTCCTTCATTATCTCTATTATTCTATCATTGCCCTTAAACGCAAAAAAACCATCACACATGTCTCCCAATCCATCCACATGCAGTGCACCAGTCAGTATTATCCCAAACAGCATTGCAATGACTACAGAAACATTCACCGGCAACACAAATACAGCCAATTTATATATGGCCCATTGTATTCCTCCCACTATAAGCCCTATGACGGGCATGAAAATAGATGCTTTTCTAAAATTTTCTTTTCCGCAAGGTAAACTTTTGTTTACTGGAATCCTGGTTAAAAATTGAATCATCAACAAAAAATTATTAAAAAATTCCCCCAAATAAATCCCTCCTAAGAATTTTAAATTTACACTTATCCGTTAAATGTCAACATGGGTTATGCTGTCTATATACAAATTGTTGTATTCATATTTTATCAGAGTTACATCACCATTTTTTGATGCAAATTTCCAGAAAAAATCCAGGTTGCCATTCAATATATAGCAGTATACAGATCTTACAACCCCTCCATGGGTAACTATGAGGATATTTTCCCTATCCAATTTCAAAATGTCATCCATAAATCCATGTATTCTTGAATAAAATTGTATATAACTCTCTCCACCGGGAGGTGACTGATTCTTCCAGTCACTGCACCATACTTCCCATTCCTTTGGATATAACTTTTTTATATCCCTGTAATTTTTACCCTCAAAGCTGCCAAAATCCATTTCATTTATTCTCTTGTCTACATTGAGTTTAACTCTTTGTGAATGATCCTGCAAAATTATACGGGCAGTTTCAGTAGTCCTCTTCCTTTCACTTACATAGACCTCATCGAATTTTATAGGGCTCAAAAAAGCAGCCGCTTTTCTAGCCTGACTTAAACCCTTTTCATTTAAATACACATCCATTTTTCCATAATAATACCCTTTATTATTTTCATTAGTTTGTCCATGTCTTACAAAATAAATATTCATACTATATTATTCCTTTACTCAATTAATGTTTTTATTATATATCATTAAAATGAAATATACAAATCAAAATGAGTACTCCATGCAGATTATTATCCATATAGCAGAACAATTACTATAAAATTACTTTTGACAAGTAATAATTTTTATTATATAATATAACTGATTATATGATAAGGATGGTGTCTATGGATAACTTAGCTAGTATTTTCAGAAATAAAAAATTAAAACTTACCCCACAACGTATTGCAGTATATAAATATCTACAGTCTACTAAAGAACATCCATCAGCCGAAACAATATACAAGACCCTGCAGGCAGATTATCCCACTATGAGTTTAGCAACCGTATACAAGGCTCTAAAAACCCTGGTTGAAGTCAACCTGATACAGGAAATCAATGTTGGAGAAGGTAATTTCAGATATGATGGAAACGTTGAACCACACTCTCATATTCAATGTTTAAATTGCGGAAAAGTGGATGACATAGAGGGAATTTGTTTCAAAGATTTAAACGATAAAGTTAAAGATTTTGTGAACTATAAAGTGATAAGCAATCAGGTCTACTTTTATGGAATATGTGAAGACTGTCAAAAAAATTTAACAGACTAAATAAAATGATGACAGCTGTCAATAATCTATAACAGCTGTCAATTTTTCTCCATGTCAATAGGATTCTTCAACTATTTCATTCCACTCATTCCCCGTATATTTTCCTGAAAATATATCATCTATTTTGTCAGATATATTATACCTGAAATTTTTAGGCAAATTATATATAAGGGCTATGTTATCTTCCGTAACATATTTTAAATGGTTAATCACACTTTTGTTTATGTTCCCTTTAGGCACATTGGCCTTTTTATTTCCTGTTGTAAAACCTTCTTTATACAATTTTTTTTGAGTACCATCACTCAGTACAAATTTTACAAATTCATCGGTCTCATCTGCATTTTTGCTGCTTGTAGGTATACTCATTATGGCATCTGCCATAACCGGAATCTTCAGATTGCTGGATCCTGGACTATGGTATTCCAGACATTTTATTTTTGAATTTTTAAGATCATTTACATAATAGGACGCTGCTATTACAACAGGTATACTATTTCTGTCAAATTTTTCAATAGTACTTTCACTGCCCATCTCAAAAGTATTCTTATTTATATACCCATTTTTGATCATATCATTAAATCTGCTGAAGCAGCCCTGTATTTCTCCCAGTGATTTGTAAGCTGAAGGACCACTGTCATATATGCCTTCCAGTTTTCTCATTGGAACTAGATTATTGGATAAAATAGAAAACAAAGCTGTATTTATATCAATATCTTCGTTTATAACTACAGGGACTCTCTTCTGCAGAGAATTGAGAGATTTTAAGCTGTCCAGAAATTCATCCATGGAACCGGGAGTTTTAAGGTTCAATCTAGCAAAAGCTTCCTCATTACATAATATCTCCATAGTATAGGGACACAGAGCAATACCGTAATATCTGTCATTAAATCTTCCATAGGATTTTGATACACTGTAATACCTATCACTTATGTTATTTTCCCTATAAATATTTCTTATATCCGATAGAAAACCTTTCCTAGCCAGGGTGAGCATATCTGTTCTGGAAGTAAATATAACATCCATATTGCTATTGTCATTTATGTCTTTATCTATATTTTCCCCTATAGCATTATTTACATCTAATTCAACCTTTGGATTCTCTCTCTTATATTCATCTATCATATATTTTATTGCATTTAAAGATTTATTATCTTTTACTCCTATATATATATTTATTTTTTTATTGTCATCAACTTGGTTATTACTGCCGCAGGACAATAAGTTAACTACTAATATTAAAGATAAAATACACATTATTATTTTATTCTTATAAAGCATAAATTTTCTCATCTCACTTCCAATATAAGCACCTGAAAAAATCACTTACGCTTATTATTATATTG
>NZ_PVXP01000010.1 GCF_002995845.1 Clostridium luticellarii
TTATATAATCTAGAATAATCCTTAATATATATCCTCGTCATATTTAAAGTTTTTTCATCTTCAAAAGATATACTATGAGTTGATATTTGATCCTCCTCACTTGAATTATTCCATTCTACAAAAATAAGCCTTTTTTTAAATTTCTCTAATTTTTCCTTTGAAAGACATTTCACTATTGCCTTTAAAATACTCTTAATATCTTTATCTTCAATAGAATACCCAAGAAAAATAATTGGATGTTCCAAGAAAATGGTCAATATCTTGGCTGCAAGATATGCATTATTTTCCTCAAAATTCAAGTAATCTTTCTCATTAATTACTATGGAATCCGGTTCAGTGCAACAGCCATGAATTTTATATATTTCACCTACTCCCTGTATATTTGAAAATATAAGCTCTTCTTGTCCTATAAATCTCCTATAATTATATAAACTGTCTTCTATAAAATTATCATAATTTGTTGTAATAACTGCTGCTATACTCTTTTTACCTAGTTTCTTGAACAATTTAATTTCATCAGCATACTCTTCCTTAACACTTAGAGAATTATTTTTAATATATTTAGCAATTTCTATTTTCAATGGCGAGGCTCCTGCTAAGGCAAGTTCTTTATATTCTCTCCTACTCTCCTCAAACTTAGGATCTTCAAACCAAATATCCGATAAATCACATTCTATCAATTCTGCTATTTTCTGAAACTCACCAATTTTAAATCCCTCATTTTTAGCTTTTCTACTGTATATTTCAAATGCGAACTCATTATCTTTAGTCAATTTTGCCATTTCACGCAAAAGAGTTTCCCAATTTGCCAACCCCAAATATCTTCTAGAGATACCAGCACCAATAAATAGAACTGGTGCTGTATCAAAATTTCTAAATACATCTTCAAGTTTTTCTATTCTAATCACCCTCTTTAATAAATTAAAATCACTTAACTAATTTTCAATTATTCAAAGGTACCCTTATTTCCCCTGACATAAGTTTTGGAAGTAATGTATCTCTCAAATCTATTAGTATTTCATTCTCTATTTGTCTTTGCTTAATTATCTCAAAACTACTTCTAATTAAACTATGAAAATCTTTTACAATTTTACTTAGCGGATAAATACATTTAATTTTTTCAAATTCTGTCTTGTTTACATTTAAAGTAGTGCTTCCTGTAGAACCAATTGTTTTAAGCTTATCACCTATAAGATTTAAATATTCATAGAAATAATATAAATCTTCATCATTTTTAGGTATTACACTATTTATCTGCTGATTGGTATGTGCAGGAATTGCATTTATACTTACCAATCCAACAGTTGCAATACATGATACCATTATAGAATTTTTAGGCAATAACTTTTTGATCTGAGTTTGGTTCCCAATTTCTGATAAGAATCTTTCAGCCTTTATTACAAATATACTATTATGCATATCTGGAATAGTTATAAATGGATATTTATTTCCATAATTTTTTTCATTTTTTGTAGAAGGAGTTTTACCTGTAATCACTTTTTTCGCTAAATTCCCTAATTCTTCAACTTTCCATCCCTCAGGAATCATCCCCAGCTCACTTTCAACCATCTTTCCTTCGCTTGATTTATAAGGCTTCCCTTCTTCATTGGGAAACTCAAAATCCACAAACCAGTGTTTAAATATTAATTGAGCCATTTTTTCAAGAGTCTTGTTGATTTGGTTGTTGACCTCTATTTTTTCATCTAAGGTTGAAAGAATATGTGCTATTGCTTTTTGTTCTTTTAAAAGCGGTAATTTAATTTCACATTCCTCTAAAACATCTTTTTGAACTCTTTGACGACCTGACGAACCATTCATAGATCTTATGGCTAAATTCCTAAATTCAGGTGAGATTGACATATAATAAATAAAATCATTGTCTGTAATACCTAACTTTTCTCTAAGGACTATAAATTCTGTCGAACCAAATGCCACTTCATTTTTATTCAATATACCTACTTGAGCTGTTTTGCCATTTTCCAAACATGGAGTTATCCGAGCTAAAAGTGTATCACCATTTCTAAATTTTGTACCACCTTTAAATTTTGCTATTTCAAATCCTGTTATTTTCCTGGTATATGATTCTAACTTATCCATTGATATTTTTTTTGCCATATCACCCTTTTTTATACTTTCTTTTGGATTAAATTGAACAACATTTATTAATTTACACTCTCTCCATCCGTTAGATTCCATACCCAATCCCCCTAAGATTTTTCCTTATCTCTTCTTCTAAGCAGTGGGATTTATCAAACAATTCTCCTAATTCGCCAGTGAGTGTTTTCATTTTTTCATCAAATGGAATTCCATCATATTTTGTTTCTTCTATTCCCACATATCTTCCGGGGGTCAGTACATATTCATTTTGTCTCACTTCATCAAGTTTTGCTGCTTTGCAAAAGCCCTTGATATCCCCATAGTTTCCATCTATATTTCTGTACCTATGGTAGGTATCTGCAATTTTTTTTATATCTTCTTCACTCAGCTCCCTGTGCCTTCTGTCAATCATTTCTCCCAGATTTCTGGCATCTATAAAGAGTATTTCGTCTTCCCTGCACCTAAATTCAGTATTATTCTTTCTATTCCTGTTTAATATCCAAAGTGAAGCTGGTATGCTTGTTGAATAAAAAAGCTTGTCAGGTAGTGCAACTACTGCATCTACCAAATGTGCCTCAATTAAATTTTTTCTTATTTCTCCTTCATTTGAAGTGTTTGAGCTAAGTGCTCCATTTGCCAGGACTATCCCTGCACAACCATTGGGAGCCAGGTGATACACCATGTGCTGAAGCCATGCATAGTTTGCATTTCCCTCCGGCGGAATGCCGTATTTCCACCTGACATCTTCTGTCAATTTATCACCGCCCCAGTCACTTACATTAAAAGGCGGATTCGCCAGAATAAAATCTGCTTTCAAAGTTTTATGGAGATCATTATAGAAGGTATCATCATTGTGAGGTCCTATATTTGCATCCAGCCCTCTTATGGCAAGGTTCATCCTGCAGAGCTTCCAGGTAGTAGAATTTAGCTCCTGGCCATAAATGGACAAATCATTGACTCTCCCCTGATGTTCCTTGATAAATTTTTCACTCTGAACGAACATGCCGCCGCTGCCGCAGCAGGGATCATATATTCTCCCCTGATAGGGCTCTATCATTTCAACCAATGTCTTGACAACAGAAGTAGGGGTATAGAATTCCCCGCCGCCTTTTCCTTCTGCATCTGCAAATTTTCCGAGAAAATACTCATACACCCTTCCCAGTAAATCCTTCTCACTATTTTTATGAAGTTTTATGGTAGAAATCAAATCTATAAGTTCTCCAAGTCTTCTCTTGTCAAGTTCCGGCCTTGCATACCTCTTATCTAAAACACCTTTAAGTGTAGGATTTTCTTTTTCTATCAAAATCATGGCATCATCAATCAATTGTCCTATTTTGGGACTTTTGGCATTATCTCTTATGTACTCCCATCTTGCTTCTTTGGGAACCCAGAATATATTTTCTGCTTCGTATTCATCCCTATCCTCTTCAAATCCCTCTCCCTCTTCTACAAGCTCCTGGTGTTTGGTTTCAAATTTATCGGAAATATATTTTAAAAATATAAGCCCCAATACCACATGCTTGTATTCCGCAGCATCCATGCTGCTTCTCAGTTTGTCTGCAGATTTCCACAGTGTTTCCTCAAATCCAATATTTCCTGTTGACATTGTTTTATTCCTCCCTGGTTATTCTTCTGTATTAAGTAATTATTCTAAAAATTATAATCGTCAAATATTTCAAATATTTCACTTTCAAATTCATCCTGGCTTTCATCACTGTTTATTTTATCCGGAAGAACCTCCAGGTAATGTGCTAGTGCCTCGATGGTCCTATGGAGAACAACTTCCTGCTGAGCTTTGTTCAGCAATTCAGTAATAAGCCTATATGTATCCATATATGGATTGTCATCTACTACATCCAAAGCCTGTTTAAATTTAGAAACAAGTTTTGCTTTCTCAATCTTTCTCCCAATCCTGTTTATCTCCTCTTTATCGTAAATTGGCACTTTATAGATACAATTGGTCTCTTTTACCATAAACTGTTTATCATATTTTTCAATTACGGGATTTAATTCCTTTTTCAATTTTTCTTTTTGAATTTCAAGTTTTTCTATTTCATTTAACTCTTTAGGAAAATACTCCCTGCTGATTCCAAATATCTTTTCAAGTCTGGGCAAATATTTTTTGGGTATACCCTGCCTGCCCTTTATCCACAAGTTAATATTTTGTTTTTTCAATCCAAGTTCTTTGGCAAGTTCCATATGCTGCATATTGTAAAGTCCTAAGATATATTCTAATCCTATCAATCCACCACCACCTAACTTAGGCCTCATTGTCTTAGTCAATACAATTATATTACCTCTTTTTATTGTCCCAGTCAATATTTTTTAATAAGAATTATATCATTTTGTTAAGTATGATTTAAATCTCATCTTTTCCATCAGTGTAAGCAGGCATAAAAATGCCCAAAAAAATAGGGCAAAATGCCCAATCTATTACAAACCCATTTCTCTGTCAGCCGCTAAATTCTTTTCACCTGTATGTTCTTTGTTTTACTCAATTCAAATCTTTCCTTATATTATTAATTAAATTATTAATACAATATTTTATATCTTCAGTGGTAACCCCAATATCAATATTATGTTCATTACTTAATGCAACAATGAGACTTATATAACTATTCCAGACAGCTATACTTGCAAAAATCCTCATAAGATTCTCCTTACCATCTTTTTTAAAATACTCTATTTTGTGCTTAAGTTCTGAAAATTCTTTTAAATATTTTTTATGCTTTTCTATTTTATATTTAAGGTTTGATATTTCTATTTCAATTTTTTCATCTTTTTTAAGATTTCCACTTCTCTTCTTACATTCTGCCAAATGTTCTTCTGCATCTTCCAATTGTATTTCCATTATTTTTGTTTTAACCTCAGCATTACCACAGCCTTCACTACCATCTAAGTAATCCGATTGACATTCTATTTCATCTACAATAGGAAGTATTGAAGCTAAATCATAATATATTTTTCTTTTTTCATCATAATATTTTATTTTTTTACTATTTTTATATGCCAAAGTAGCAGCAATATATGCGGCAACAAATGTTGCAAAAGTAGAAATAATTATTTTCATATATTCCATATTTAATTTCTCCTATAATCCATCTAACCATTATCAATACTTATTACAAAATTGATCCATCCAGTCATCTAATTCATCATCTTCTTCTGCTTTCCAATTATCCAATAATTTTTTCACATCTTCTTTCATTTCACAATATTTCTTCTCAGCTTCACCATTACTGGAAGCAAAAGCTGTATGGACCATTAGGCCATAGATGCCTATGGTTATAGCAAATGGTATATTACCACAATCCCGTTCAAGTGTTATTCGGGCTTCATCGCCATAAGTTTCATCAATTATCACTATTCCATTTTCAGAGCCAACTTTACCAATAGTTATTCCTTCGTTATACTTTTCCCACATCATTAAATTTTCCCAAATTATTCATTAATAGTAACTTTCTAATTTATAAAATATCGTACTATTTTTTACACAAAAATGGATCTGATGCATACCATGTGGATAATTCATTTCGTTTAGTTTCCAGATTCATCCATGATATTGCCAACTTGAACTTTTCAACATACTTTGTATCAATAAAATACACTCCCAATCCGTTCTTAATGTAATATATATCAAATGCAAAATTTTTATCATCACAATTATACAATATCTCATATCCACCCAAACTTATTAATACGTTATCTTTTATAAAATCTAAAAGCACTAGATATTCTCCACCATTAATATATGTTTCAACATTTTCACAATCAATAAAGCATTTAATTTTATCACCTGCTTTAATAGCTCTTGTATCCACAAGTATTAAATACCTAGCATCCACATAATAGTTGCATTTATCAATAACTTTTAAAGGTTGCGGAAATACTATATAATTTATTTTTATATCATTCTTACAAACAACCAATTTTCCTAAAGGTATATTTAACATATAATTCCACCGCCTCACATAAATATTTCTTTTACATTTTAATTACTTCTTGTATATTCAATTCTTTTATAATTTTTAGCACATTGTCTCCATCACCATAAAATCGTGTTTCCAGGTCGTCAACTAAAAATACTCTTCCTCCGTCAAATACTATACCCCAATATGAACTGGCATCAAGTCCAAAATCACTCCCATCAGTTATAGTTTTACAATTAAGAATCTCTGATAAATAATAAGCTATAACTAAGTCACTCCTGATACCATTTTGCAAATCTGGAAACCAAATAAATTCCCAAACTACAGGAAACTCGCTTTCATTTTTTATTACTTTATAAAAAACTATAGATGCACCCTCTTTAATATTCTTTAAATTTAATGTATTAAGCAACACCGGCAACCTATCTATAGAATATTCATAACAATTTGATAAATTAAACTTTTGTTTCAAAGCATCTATTAACATTTCAGAATTTATTTTTCTATCAAATCCAACCCATGCGAAATCCATTCTATCATCCCTTAATAGTTATTTTCTATGTAATGTCTTATCATTTTATCTCCCATACAAATAAAACTGTATCACTGACTTTTATATCATCTGGTTCGATACCCGGAGCATAAGATGACTGAACAGCCATACAATTTTCCTCTACCCCACATCTTGTTTGAGAATAAAGGTGCAGTTCACTCCAATTGTAATCAATACTAACCAGATCCCCAAGAATGACTCCTGATGCTTTTGCTAAAATTTCCGCCTTGTGTTTCGCATTTTTGGCAGCACTTACCAAAAGCCTTTCACTGATAACAGATTTATCCTTAACAGAAAACTGTATATCCAGCTGTGGACTTATTTGCGTTTTTGCAATAGCAGCAAATACCTTTGACATTACTTCTGTGTCAAAATCAAACTCAATTTTTAAACTTTGCCTGCAAATGTATCCATCAAATTTGCTTCTATAATTGTCGTTATTATCACGATAACTTTCATAGTGTGTTTTTATATTAAAACTTGTTGTTTTTAGATCTTTTTTGTCAAAACCTGCTGATTCAATTGCATTTTGTAAAATCTCTACTGAATCAGCCGCAAGTTCCATTGTCTTGTCATAATTATAATGCTGCGATTCAAGGTTCATGGTAATAACAATTAAATTCGGCTTAACATTGATATTACCTGTGCCTTTCACCCTAATTAAATGTTCCATTCAAACAACCTCCTTCAGTTTTATTTCATATGCTAAACAATCATTCGATTTCAATTTTCTTATATAAAAAGCTCATCTGTACATCTCTCTCATTCTGTCTATAGTCTCTATCATGTCCTCTCTGAATCCATCTGAGCTCAAGACCTCCACAGAATCTCCCTGACTCAAAAGCCACATCTTTATTCCCTTCCCGAATACCCTGGCTTCCACCATGTATTCACCCTTTTTTTCTTCTATTATTCTGGCATTAGGAAGTTTATCTAAAACTGCCTCTATGGATCTGCCTGTATACCTGAATCTCACTCTTTCCAGCTCCCCTGCCTGCATGAACTGGATTAACTTTCTGAACTCCCCGTCCTTAAATCTTTTGCTGTAATCCAACTTGTATTTCCTGTCTGTAACAATTAGTTTTTCAATTCTATCCACCCTGTAGATGGCAGGATATTCATAGCTTTTATCTTCTATTAAAGCTATAAGATAAAAATAGTATTCAGAAAACAACAGACCCTGGGGATACAGGGTTCTTTTCGAGATTTTCTCCTCTATTTTTCCGCCCGTACCAATTTTGAAATACCCGATTTCCAGTACATTTTTATCTTTTATTGCAGCACTTATTTTCCAAAGCTTATCCAAAAGCTTTTTCCCATGTTTTGGAGGAACATAATTCATGAGCTCGTTGCCTATAATGTATTTGATATTCTCCCTGTCCTTAGATATGCAATTATCAAGAAGTTTGTAAATTATATCTTTTATTTCCGCTTTTATAAAACCTCTGCTCTCTAAAAGCACCTTGGAAACTGCCAGTATTTCTTTTTCGCTTAGATTTTTCTCCTGCCCGCCTTTTAAGATATATCCGCCTTTTTCTCTGTCTGATACAATTTCTTCTCCCATTAGCTCGCCGTCAGATTGGTCTTCTACAAATTTCTTTATGTCTTTTATATATCTGTAAAAAGTTCTTTCATTGATATTGAATTTATCTATTACATCATTCTTTACAATCACTTTTCCTTCTTTTAATTGATTGTATATAGACAGTACTACATCTGCTTTAAATCTCTCCATATATATGTGCCCTTCCTTATATTTTGTTAACATTTTATTAACTAATTATACATATATATTTATAATTCCTTCTTTTTTTGCAATTTTTTCTTATACATTTCAAAATCCGCATTTTTTATTAAATCCTCCACAGACATTCCACACTGCATTCCTTTCCTGCACTCACAAAATCCACAGCTCAAGCTAAAATTATAATTTTCATTATTCTCATTGTATTCCTTTAATTTTTCCTCAATTCTATGCCAAATTTTATGAACTTCCTCCATTGCAGCGCCTGGAAATATCACTAGAAATTCATCCCCGCCCATTCTAATTACAAAATCAGTTTTTCTAATACTGTCTTTCAGTATTTTAGCTGTATTTATCAAAAGCTTATCGCCTTCCTGATGTCCAAAGTTATCGTTTACTATTTTTAATCCATCTACATCAACAAAGCAGACAACAAGATTTTTATTGCCTATCCTTGACAAATTAAGTTCTTTATTCAGCATCTCCAGACCTGATCTTCTGTTCAACACTCCAGTCATAGCATCTGTACTTGCATAGTAATTCAATTTTTCCCTTTCCATATACAATTTTTCGAGCACAGTGTCCTTTTCCCGTAAAATCCTGATAAGCGTTTCCCTGTCCATATCCTCATAATCCACACAATACCCCGCCTTTAATGTTTGTATTCTATATTTTTATTATATACAACTACAATGACATGGACTGTCAGTAACGATAAAAGTTTTTGACAAAAAATAAAAAAACAGTTAAAGCAGATAAAATCACTTTAACTGACCCTTATTTTGGTTTTATTTTAGAAAAGTCTGCTTCAATTTTCAAAAGCTCTTCTATCTCCAAAAGTTCTTAAAAACTGATTTTCATCTTCATCAAGATCATCAGCATTTGATCTTTCCCATTTCATCAAGAAATGCCGGTCGTCTCCTGTAGATAGCACCCAGCACATTTATAATTTCTTTTGTCTTTTCCCTACCGGCTATCTTTTTATATCTCTTTATAATTTTACAAACTCTTTTGTACTGCACCCTGTTTGATGCTTCTCTTGCACTTTCCCGGATATTTTTTTCATATAATTTTATAACCTCTTCTCTGTGTTTATCAATAAGCAAGTAGGCATATTCTTCTATACTGGATGGATTTTCTTTAACATATTTCATCAATTCATCAATATCTTTTTCTTGAACTATAAGTTCAAGGTAAACACTTTTTGCCTGCCAGTTTTTACAGTTTTTTATTTCTCTTTTGATATTATTGTAAAAGTTTTTGTAATTTCCGTTATTTAGCTTTTTAAGCTCTCCATAGTATTCAAACCTACCATCAAATAATAGCTCTTTTGCCAGTTTCTCCTGTTTTTCCTTCAATGAAAGTTTTTTATAGGCCCTGTATCTTATCTCTTTCCATTCCAATACTAATCCAGCATAATTTTTGTCCTGCTTTTCACCTTCAAGTGCCAGTTCTATAACTCTTGAATAGTTTCCTGCTTTCATGAACCTGCCTATAAGTATCCTTCTGAAAGATGAAAATCCAATATTTTTCTCTATAAACTTTTCAGATTCTTCTTTAGTACCATATTTATCTATAATATCAAACAGTATCAACAGTATTCTTTCAACCCCATATTCATTGTAGCTATTATGGGACATGCTGTTGAGCAGATCCTCTATTTTGATTTTGAGTTGATTCCTAAATTCCTCATTATCTGCAAACTCGGAACAGATTTGAATCAAATTAATCCTATAATCATCCCAGCCATCAAAAATACTGTTTTCAGCTTCTTTCAGTAATTTTTTAAATGTTTTTCTTCTTGTATTTATATCTTTAGAAAAATGCGCAATTTTACCTATAGTATCTATTATTTCCGACACAAGCATTCCTATATCTCCATCTGAATCATCTGCATATTGGAAAGCTTTTACGGATTCATGCAGAATCACAATGGCAATATCCAATGAAAGCAGAGGATCATTGCCAATTTCACATATTTCTTTTATTCTTTTCAGTATAACCTCCATTTCGCTGGCAAAATCACAGGCTTCCATATAGGAAATAAAACCATCTCTTCCCTTGTATTTTCGTACTATCGAATTCATAAGTTTTTTACATCTGCTGATTTCCTGTTTTTTATCAACCGGTGAATATTTAAAAACTATTTTGTTCTTTAAATTATCATCATCCTCAACTATATCTTCTATAATATCCATCAACTTTTCTTTTGAAAAGTTTTCCAACATTTTTTTTACTTCAGGTTTGCGTTCTATTTCATATTTCTTGAATTTATCAGTTGATTTTCCATTTAATATCTCATTCAGCTTGAAATAAGCTGCAGCTTGATGTTTGCATACAGGTCCAAAATCATAAGGGCAGTCGCAATTTGAATACAGTATATCTCCACCTTCATCTATTTTTATATCTACCCGGTATTTTTCGCTTCCTTCTACAAGAAAAACATATTCACTATTCCCGTTTTTATGGAATTCGACTATGTTTCCATTGTTATAATAATCATATCCCCTGCCTAAAATTGTTTTACCTATGTGCTTCTCAAAATCATTTATGTTCACATTCTATTCCCCATTCTTTAAAAATTCTATTTATTATTCGTATTAAAGTCTTTTTACCATTTATCATTAAAATATGGATACTATTCCACTTTCTCTTTTACTTTCATACCAATTCCAGGTATTGACTTTTCATGTAGAAAAGCTTTATGAAGTACTGCATACCATCAATCACCTTTTGCAATAAGATTCCTTTAATTTGAGTTACCAATAAGTCTACTGCCTTCACAATAATTCACTTACTGCCTTGCATAGCACTTATTTCATATAATACCCTATAAAGATGAATTTTTATTTGCTAAATATAAAAAAGCCTATACAATTGTATATAGACTTCAGTGGTATAATTGAAATACGTTAAAATATTCCCACAAAATTCTCGTGTCTGCCTGTTCATACCATACTCTTTCTATTCCTAGAACTCGGCAGCATTCATAAAAGCTTCCTAAATTCACTCTACTTTGGAAATTTCAGTCATTGTCTGTGCACTTGCGGTGATCTCTTCCAATGTGGAAGTAATTTCTTTCATTGAAGTCACCTGCTTTTCTGAAACAGATTTAACTTGATTGACTGTCTCAAATATATTTTTTATATTATTACTTATTTCCGATAATGCCCTTGAAACCTTTTTTGAGGATTCACCGCTTAATTGGGCCAGTTTCCTCATTTCACTTGCAACTACTGCAAATCCCTTCCCCTGTTCTCCGGATCTGGCCGCTTCTATTGCTGCATTAAGTCCCAATAAATTTGACTGTGACGCTATATTTTGTATCATGCTTATTATTTCATTACTTTCTTCTATTTGCTTCTCTGCCTGTCTTGTAATTTCGGACATGTTACATATCATTTGATTCATTTTTTCAGAGCCGGAATTAATTTCTTCAATACCTGCACCGGTTTCTTCTAGACCAGAAAACAATGTATCCGCTGATTCTTCCAATTTCATCTGCTTATCTAAACTTCTTCCAACGCCAACAGCACCTATGACATCGCCATCTGAATTTTTAACAGGATATGTGACACCTCTAAATGGTGTTCCGAATATTTCCTTTGGAACAACTGCACTGTATCCCTTCCCTTCTTTAAGCGTTTTATACAATAAGTCCTCAACTGGAACTTTGCTGCCCACTTTTATCTTTGCATCAATGTTGTCACCGGGTCTATAATATAAGAATTTTGAAGTATCTGCAACAGCAGCAAAAACATCTTCCTGCAATATTTCTTTTAAAACAGGCATGACTTGCAAAAAAGGTTCTAAAATTTCTTCACTCATAATACTCATTTCCCTTCTAACTATATTTTAAGTTTTGATTGTTGTAAAATTGCTTCTCTTTTGGACAACCACTATTATAGGTATCGAGCTTTTATTGTCTGCATTTATATATCAGCAACATTATCAATAATAAGCATGCCAAAAATATTCTTTTTTAAGAGTACTTTTGACATGCTTATTATTGACCAATCTATTTTTTTATTATCCCACTTTAATTTTATCTAAATCATCCTTGTCCTGTTGACCTGACAATTCATCAACGTCAACTTTTTTCTTGAGTGTCAGCATCACAAGTCCTGAAATTATCAATGATACAGACAAACAAATGTATGCAGTCGTATAAGATCCTGTACTATTTTTAATAAATCCCACAAAATATGGTCCAACCCATCCTCCCATATTTCCTACTGAATTGATCAAACCAGTGGCACCAGCTGCTGCCGGTCCGGATAAAAAGGATATGGGTACACTCCACCAGACTCCCATTCCCACATACACACCTATAGCAGTGACACAGGTAAATATGAAACTTAATACCGGATTGGAAACCATGGTTCCAAAAGCCATACCAGCAGCTCCAATGAAAAGTGGAAGAGCTATATGCCATTTTGTTTCCCCGGTCCTGGAGCTGGAATTACCATTAAATATAAAACCAGCAAGCGCTGCAGACATAGGTATTATAATCAACCAGCTCACACTGGAATTACTCAGCCCGGATACTGACTTTAAAACCGTAGGCAGCCAGAAACCAAATCCCCAGAATCCGGTAACCCACATAAAATATATAAAACATAATTTAAGTACTGTTTTATCCTTCAATGCTTCCCATAAGGTATATTTTTTTATGGAATTCTTCACGGCAATCTCTTTTTCGTAATCTGCTCTTATCTTCTTTTTCTCTTGAGCAGTCAGCCAATTGACATCTTCAGGCCAATCCTTCAGCCAGAAAATAAGAATTATTCCAAATATGAAGGCCATTGACCCTTCCATGAGGAACAGCATCTGCCAGCCCTCAAAACCAAAAGCTTTAACATTAAGGATTACTCCTGCCAAAGGAGAACCGATAATACTTGAAACAAGCATAGAAGTCAATAAAACCGAAAGTGCCTTGGGCCTCTCCTTTGCATTAAACCAGCGAGGCACAATGGCCGAATAACAAACTGGATAAAAACTCGCCTCTGCAGCCCCTACCAAGAAACGAACAATATAAAATTGAATTTCCGTATGCACAAATCCCATAAGACTGGTAACAATACCCCAGGTAAGCATAATCCTGACAACCCACCTGCTTGGACTTCGCTTTTCCGCAAACACGGTGCCCGGTACTTCAAACACCACATATCCAAAAAATAAAATACCTGCACCCATTCCAAAAATCTGGGCATTAAATCCCAAATCCTTGTTCATGGTCAAAGCAGCATATGATATATTCAGCCTGTCAATATATGCCAGCATGGAGCCGATGAACAAAGGTAAAACAACATTCAAATATTTTCTTTTAGTGACACTGCTATTAGTATTCATATATATGAGCCCCCTTTTTTACTTCTGTACAATCATTTCAATTTGCCCCAATTTTCAATATTGCTTGATTTTCAGCCTTAACCGAAAATCCTAATTATTTGTACTTTGAATTTTATAATAAAGCTGCAGTGTTCAAATAAAAACTATCCTCCTTTCTTATTTACCTATATTTTAATGAATAAAAAAATCTTTCATCCTTATAAACACATTTCATATGTTCATAAGGACGAAAGATCTATCTCCGCGGTACCGCCTTATTTGCAATCAGATAAACTAACTGCCTCTCAATTCAGGTCAGCTTCAAATAAAAATTTTATTTAATGCAAACCCTAACCATATATCGCTGGTACACGTCTCCGTTTACTTGGCAAAAACCTTTCTACTTGGAAACTCCGGAGTGATTTCAATATTTTGTTAACACCAGCTCACACCAAACGCCGTCTCTCTTAAGTTAATACAGCAAATATTTGTTTCTCCATCATAGTCTATATTATTTTATGTCATTAAGTATATTATTTTTTTTCAAGCTTGTCAAATTTTTTTCAAGCTTTTTTTCTGGTCTTAAACACGCCTTCATGAAAAGATTTTTTCAGTAATTTTTGATATACAGCCATTATATCATTTTTAACCTGACAGCAGTCTGTCATAAATAAAATCTTTCTGTAAAGCTATAAAAAAGAGCTTATTTAAAATGGCTATTACAAGCCACCTGAACAAGCTCAAAAATAAATCTTTAAATATATTAAATTATGTGAATCCCGGGTATTTCCTGTCACTTGACGCCTTGACCAAATTCCAGTTTCGGTATATTTATTTGTTGATATTTGAAAAAATTGATACCACAGCCTGCTTTAACTGAACAAATACACGAGCAATTCTGTAAAGTACACCCTCGTCTTTTCCGTCCGAATCTGCATTTGCAATATTGTCTCTGTTGTCACTGTCCTTGTTGATTTCCTGTGTTCTCATGATCACCTGGATGCTCTTGGGTGAAGGGTTTTTACTGGAAGTAAATGAGATTAATTCTGCTTTCGGATCTAGGTACAGAAGTCTGTTCTCATTCTCAAATTTATCGATTTCCTTGTCTGTGGTGGACTTAATAGAATCATTTGCCTTCCGCATGGTAGGTGTAGTTTTAATTCCCTCAAGGCTCTGCTTCAATACATTTATGAGACCCTTGAGCATATCACTGCTGCCCTGGCTGATATCACCGCTGTTGTTTTTAAGCGTAGATTCAAAATCACTCAGAAAATCCTGTGAACTATTAAGACCTTTCACCATGCTTTCCAAAAGAGTTCCCGTGTCCTGTAACGCCTTTACAGAACTACTTTCGTACTTATTGGCTGTATCATTGATTGCTGAAACATTGTCAATAAGCGTCTCACCTTTTGTCAACATACTGCTGGTGGTTGACAATATCTGCTTCTGCTCACCCAGCATATCATCTGTAACTTTACTTGCCTTATCAAAATCTTTAAAATAATCTTCTATCAAAGATATGCTTTTATTGGCAGTACTTAGATAATCTTTCCCATTTTCAGATATATCAGATGTTACACTCAGCAGTTCGCTGGCAGAATCACATGCCTCAGTAAGATCTGAGAGCGTTGAGTCAACATATGAGAGCATTTTCTGTATGCTGTCGCACAATGTCTTCAGTGTTTCATTAGACTCAATAATTTGTGAGTATTTCCCGTAAAACTCTGAAAACTCCGACTCTACATTTTTCATGGCATTTGATAACGTGGATATGTCAGAGCTGATTGTACTCAACTTGCTGCTGAGGTCAGCAGAGCTGTCGCTCAAATTGTCCAAATCTGTTTGCATGTCCTCTATATCTGACTTGGTACGCTGCAGCAGCTCATCTCTTTCATCGGATTTGCTGTTTACATCTTTTACAACATCACGCAGTGCCGTGATATCATCCTGTACATTTTTAATGGAAGTCTTATATTGCTCTATCTCAGTTTTTGAGCCTTCAATGGTTTTTGTCATTGCATTCAAATCATAGTTCAAGTCTTCAATAGCATTCTCCCCTTCACTAATATGAGGGATCATTGCTGCCGTATTGGCCGTGATCTCTGACAAATCCGCCAATGCTGTTTCTGATTTGGCAAAAGAGCTGTCCTTGGAGGCACTTATGTTGCTGTTGGCACGATCCAGTGAGGATAAACCAGACTGAGCCTGTGACAGACCGCTTTGCATATTTTCAGTTGTCTGTAAAAGAGTATTCGTACTGTCGTAGATAGAATTCAGAGAATCTCTGAATGTATCAATGTCATCTTTGAGATCTTTCACATCCTGCATCTGTTTTAAGGTTCCCGGCACCATGGTCAGCAGAATACCATCAGTCTCAAAACTGTTTGTACCGATACGGAGAGTAAATGTATCTTTCTCTCCCGGAAGTGCAGCAAATATGACAATTTTTTTATTGCCTATGGTCTGGACCTGTGCCCCCGGTGCATCCACACTGGATGCCTTTGACATATCCACTATGGTCTGCATCTGCAAAAGCATATTGTTTCTATAATACATATTTGCCTTGGTATTTGGCGTTACTTTTACATCAATCTGAATTAATCCGGACGCACCCGCCAGCTTGGAGGCATCTATGGGAGTACCGTTAAGAGAATAGGACACATCCACGTTCCAGGGTAAAACCACAGTTCCTTTTTTCGGGGTGCATTCATAATAAAATTTTCCATCGTAATTGTTCAAATTCCAGCTGATCGATCCATCCTTCACCGTCGGAGCAGTATTATTGGACATATTAGTTACCTTTTCATACTCGCCATAGTCTGTAAATTGCTTGTTTCCGTTTAAGCTTAAGCTTTTTACTATATTTATATTGGTGGGGGTGCCATAGTAATTCAGATTTACATAAGCGGATTCATCCACCGAGACTCCCGGTGCTGACGCCATTGCCGTACTGGACATAGTGCCAATCAAAATCAGCAATATTAACATACTTGATATAATTTTTTTTCTAATTTTCATCCTTCAATCCCTCCAAACTTTTAGCAGATTTATCATCATCTATTGTCTTGGGGCACACTTCACCCAATTGCAGCTTACCTGCAATTTTTTTCTTGATTTTGTCCTTTAGCTGCTTTCTTCTGGAAATATGCCTGTAGATTGGTGAATCAAAAATATACAGAAGTGCCGGCAGCAGTATAACTACCATTGCAATGCTCAGCAGTGCTCCACGTCCGATAAGATGACCCATAGCACCAATGGCCGCAATGCTGGAAGTGAAATAAAGTGTATATCCTGCAAAGGACAGAATTATTCCAGAATTCATAATAGGTGGAACCGCTGCCCAAATAGTTTCCATAATAGCCTGTTTTCTATCCAAACGCATTCGATATTCCAAATAGTAGTTGGTCATCAATATCGCATAGTCCACCGTTGCAGCCAATTGGATACAGCTGACGATAATATAACCCATGAAGATCATGTTTTCTCCCATGAAATAAGGTATTGCCATATTGAAAAAAATAGCTATTTCAATGGGTATCACCAACAGAATGGGGAGCAACATTGATCGGAAAGCAAACACTGCCACAACTACCACACCCAATAGAGAAAGCTTGTCTACAAAGGTATAATCCCTGGTGATGATAGTTTTGATATCCTGTGTAAAAGGCGTGGCTCCAATTAAAAACGAATGCTGCGGATAATACTTTTGAACGATACCTTTGATCTCGTCAGAATATCTAAATGCCGCAGCACTTTCTTCCCGTGTCCTTATATAAACTAGTATTCGGGCATATTTTCCTGAGTGAAATTGTGTGGTAATTTGATTTGGAATAATACTTTCCGGTATACCTTCCGGCAGCGTATTTTCCAGTGAAGTTACTTTTTTCACATAACTGAGTTTACCCAGCTCATCGGACAATTGTTTCTCTTTTATGTTAGAATCATCTGGTATCAATACCATGAGCATATTGCTTCTTCCAAAAATCCCGTCAATCTCCTGCTCATCTTTATAAACTTGAGTCCCTTCTCCTGCACCCACCGCCGAGTTGCCGAAAAGAAAGCTGTTCATGTCTTTTGCAATAAAACATGGCACCGCCAAAAATATTGCAAGTCCCAGCGCCACATATTTGACTTTGAAAATACCTTTGGCTAGATTTTTAGGAAGCTTTATCAGTTTACGATGTGCAGTTTTTTGAATCATATTTTGACTGCGTATAATCATGGAAGGCATCAAAAACAAAACAGTCAGCAGGCTGATAAAAATTCCCTTTGCCAGAACAATACCCAGGTCATAGCCTATAGAGAACTTCATAATGGTCAGCGCTAAAAAGCCGATAATAGTTGCCATACCGCAGGCAATAACAGAGGATGCGGATTGGCGTATGGCAATCCTAATGGCTTCTTTGGGATCTTTGCCCTCATCTTTTTCTCTGCTGAACGCATGCATCAGGAAAATAGAATAGTCCATTGCAACTGCCATCTGCAGAACAGGTGCCACACTTGCCGTCATAAATGATATCTCTCCCAGAAACACGTTTGTTCCCATATTTATCACGATGGCAATCCCCATTACCAGAAGAAACAACAAGGGCTCCAGCCATGCTGTTGTTGTCAGAATCAGTACCGATGCCACAACGCCAACTACAATTACCGTAGCACTTTTCATTTCCCTATTCAAACTCTCGTTCAAAGATTTATTTTGAACAGCTGGTCCTGTAAAGCTGCCCTTATCCCCTACAATCTTTTGAATCTTATCCAGTGCTTTCGATGTCCTTGTATCGGAATCTCCTGCAATAAAAGAAATATCCATC
This sequence comes from Clostridium luticellarii, assembly GCF_002995845.1. Taxonomy (GTDB): domain Bacteria; phylum Bacillota; class Clostridia; order Clostridiales; family Clostridiaceae; genus Clostridium_B; species Clostridium_B luticellarii. The sequence continues at coordinate 18,466 of NZ_PVXP01000010.1, forward strand.
ACCGCACAATTGTCTTTATAATAATCCTGGATGTTTTCAGCTTTTATGAAAGTATCAGAGGTATATACGTCAGTATACTTTTTAATATCATCTGTTGTATCTGCCCAGAAAACCGTATCTACGCCATCCACTGACTCTATCTCCTGCTTATACAGCTTGGCTTGATACAAGGATACATTTTTGATCATGATACGTGCGGTACCGGGATAACCAAACTCCTTCTCCATAAGATTCAAACCGGCTTTGGATGCAGTCGTATCAGGGAGATATTTAGTCAGATCATAATTGACTTTCACAAACGGATATAAAAACATGCTTATTGCAACCACGACAGCGAAAAATATTTCGATATATTTGCTTCTATTTACGATAAAATTGATTACTAAATCGGATGGTTTAATTTTTATTCTATTTTTCATCAAGTTTCTACCTCTCCATTTCTTATGCATTTCTTCCAAATATACGATCAAATCATATGCACGAACATCATATAAATTACTGCTTTTTTGCTTCATTGATAAATAAATATTTATTCATTAATGAAGCAAAAAATTTATTTCAGTGCATTAACACATATTTGAGCTATCCTTTTAGCTTCTTTTTCTGTAAATTTTTTATCATTTTCTAATTCCAAAGCAAATGATAGATACCTAAATGGAATCGTAAAAGATACAACCAATACTTCCGCGGCAGTTATATTAGATTTAATTTCACCTGTTTTTATCCCCAACTCAATACATTTTTCTGCCAAATTTAAGATACTGCTAAATCTCTCTTTAGTCAGTATTTTTAGATCCATTACAACTGAAGCATCAAATTTTGCCAGCATGGGTTCCTTGTTTGCATTCATAAATAATTTCTTTATTGTTTTATATCCGGCTTCATACATCGTGTCAGAAGAATCGATATCTGATATAAAACTATTAACTATTGCACTCATTTCCAGGTCTACCAATTCCTGTACCAATTCTTCTTTACTATTATAATATCTGTATAAATATCCAGGTGAAACTCCTGCTTTTTCACAGATTAAAGCAATTGACACTCCTGAGTAGCCATAATCTATTATACACTCCATCACCGCTTTCTTGATATTATCCATTTTTTTAGGATCTGCAATTCTAGCCATTTCATATCACCATCCAAAAAATACAAATAAATAAACATTTATTTATTTGTATTTTATATTTATTTTACTTACATGTCAAGATACTTTTAGTAAAATAATATTACAAACAACAACTTTTATCTGAACGCTGCACCTTTATTATTCAAAGTGCAAAAGCAAACATCAGTTATGGTATGAACTTCCTCGGTTCATACCACAGATCCAGCAGTATTCTCCTGTCTGAAACTAAAATTCTATCTCCTTAGAATTTTCTCCTGTTAAATCTGAAATTGTTGCTGTACCATGTTCAATATAGAATATTTTAAAAATAGGATTATCCGAAGATTTATATAATTTTTTCACAAGTTCTGATGAATTTAGTACCAGTTCTTTTTTGTCTTTATCATCGGAAAATACAACTTTTCCACTTATTCTTCCTGTGATCATGTCCTTTGACGTGGTGCTGTATTCAATATACGGTGATTCAAGAAGCTGCTTATAAACTTTCTTTGTGCTGTTAGTACAGAAATACAGTTTGCCTTTATCCCAGGTCATGAAGCCAAAAGGTCTTACTCTAGGTCTTCCATTATCTACAGTTGCTAAAAACCCAAATCCATTCTCCTTAAAAAGTTTTATTATCTCATCCATTTAATTTTCCTCCTTGATTTTTTTATCTATTACAAATATAATAATATAAGTGTATGCTTAATATTACAAGTACGCACATTTTTATTACATAGTCATATAATATAGACTAATGCGAAAGGATAAGGATTTAAAGTGAATGATAAAATTAAATTTTGCCCTGTATCTTCAACCCAAAACATATTAATGGGAAAATGGAAGTTACCGATTCTATGGGCTCTTCACAATAAGACAATGCGTTTTAATGAGCTCCAGAAATTGATGACCACTATTTCAAGAGGAGTACTCACACAACAATTAAGAGAACTTGAACGAGATAAGCTTGTAAACAGAAAGGTATATAGAGAGGTACCACCTAAAGTGGAATACTCTTTGACAGAAATCGGCGTAAGCTTCATCCCTATAATGATTGAGATTATAAAATGGGGAACAGGGTATATTAAAAAGACAAAAAAATGTAATATGGATATCTGCATATTAAATGGATTTCCCTGTGAAAAATGCTATAGAGACATTGACTGAATAGATCCTTTCGGTAACTCTCTTTATGCACCATGAATGTCTTCGGCAGCTTTTAATCTTTAAAATATTTCATGCTGGTTTTCTTGAATTCACAGATGCTGTACAATATGCTGTAGTTGTCGATATGACTTAACTCTGATATCTTTTGTACTATATCTTCACATACATTTTTTGTCTGTCCATGAATCATTGTAAAAATATTATAGAACCAGTTGTCATATACAGGCCTCCTGCAGCAATGACTCACCTCCTTGAATCCCACCATAATATCTGTTACTTTTTTAATATTTTCCTCTGGTACCTTCCAGACCACCATGGCATTTGCCTTAAACCCAGCATTCCTGTGATTTAAAATTGCACCAAATCTCCGCATAATTCCAATTTGTAAAAATTCCCTAACTCTATTCAACAGCTGCTGCTCTGAAATTCCAAGTTCATCTGCCATTTTCTTATATGGCTCTGATACAACAGGCATATCTTCCTGAAGCCTGCAAATAATACTTATGTCTAACGGGCTCAGCATATTTTATCACTCCTTCATGGAAAAAACAGCATTGATTTTAAACACATCCACTGCAGGCAGTTCCAATATATTCTCAATCCCCATATTGATTTTAATGTCTTTCAGAAATTTTTTAATTTTATCCTGTGATGCTGCCGTAACTGTAAACCAGATATTGTACTCATTATTTCTTTGATAATTATGAGTTACTCCCTTGTAGCTGCTTATGAATTCTGCCACTTCATGAATTCTATGTTCCGGCACCTCTACAGCACACAAAAGGCTTGTATATCCCAGTTTATTCGAATTGAATATGCCGCCTATTCTCCGTATATATCCCTGTTTCTTAAGCCTGTTGACTGTATTTATAACCTTTTGTTCAGTCATATTGAGTTTGTCGGCAATCTTCAAAAAAGGCTTTGAATCCAATGAAAATTCCGTTTGTATCAAATTAAGTATTTCTCTGCTTTCTCTATCCATTATTAAATGTCTCCCTTTTATTTCCAGAACACAGGCACCAGTAATCTTCCGACATTGGATCTCCATTGTTATAAAAAGCTGCACGAGCTCTGCAGCCTCCGCAGGTTTTTTTATAATTGCAGGCTCCACATTTACCCCTGTAATTTGAAGTTCTCAATTTATTCAGCAGAGAACTATTCCTCCATATTTCGCCAAAAGGAGTTTCTCTTACATTTCCTATGGAAGAATCCAAATAGGCGCAGGGCCGCACATTTCCTTCAGGATCTATGATACAATAGAAAGTGCCGGCCAAGCATCCCTTTTTAAATCTTGTTTTTATATTATTTTGCAGAGCAATTCTCGTGAACTGAGGTGCACAAGTGGGTTTCAGTTCTATAGATACTTCCTTTTGTTTTATCATTATATCCTTTAGAACTCCTTCATAATCTTCTCTATTAAGCCCCTCATCTTTTATGTATATTCCCCTTCCTGCAGGTACCAGGAAAAATATATGATGAGCTGCAGCTCCCATATTCACCGCAAAGTCCGTTATATCTGATATTTCATTTTTATTCCAATTCATTACAGTAGTATGTATTTGAAACGACAGATCCACTTTTCTGCAATTTTTCATGCCTTCAACAGCTTTATTCCAGCCTCCATCATAATTTCTGAAATCATCGTGTCTTTTAGGATTTAAACTGTCCAAACTAATTCCCACTCTCCTAACTTCTGAATTCTTTAACCTTTCAGCCACTTCTAAGGTTATAAGTGTACCATTAGTTCCAAGTACTGGTCTGAGTCCAATTTCTGATGCATACTTTATCAATTCATAAATATCTTCACGCATAAGCGGCTCACCACCGGAAAAAATCATTATCTTGAAACCAGCTTTTACTATTTCATCCATCAGTGCTTTTGCCTCTTCAGTATTTAATTCTTTTTCAGCCTCCCTGCCAGAATCTCTATAACAATGTTTACAATACATATTGCACTTATTGGTAGTATTCCAGGATATAATCATCAAATATTCCTCTCCTCAAATAATTTTAGTTGGTCTCATAAGGACAAAACAAATCATGTCAGCTGCATCGATATACATCAGATCAACCCAGCGAATTCACCGACTCCTATTTCTTTATTTGTCAGATAGCAAGCTGGATCCGATGCCCAGAAATCTCCCGTTACTGCCTTGGCCCTTGCTCTAAAATTTCCATTACAAATATCAAGCCATTTACAACTGCTGCATCTTCCCTTTAATAAACTTTTTCTATTCTTTAATCCACTGATAATGGGATTTGAAGTATCGGACCAGATATCACCAAAGCTTCTCTCTTTTACATTTCCAAAAGTATATTGAGTTGTAAACTGATCCGGATGAACATCTCCCTTGTAATCCACATTGGCAATGGCTATTCCCGAACGATTTCCACCATTTAATTTCATCAATTCAAACATATTTTCTGACAGTTTCTTGTATTTTTTCCTGGCTTTCAAATACAGATAAACTGAATCCGCATGATTGTCTACTGTAAGTACTTCTACTTTATCTCCAAATTCCATGGCCTTTTCCATAATCAGATTCATAGCTTCCCTGGCTTCATCATGAGTTATATCCTCATCCACCATAAAACTTCCTCTGCCGGAATAAACCAGATGATAGAAACAAACCCGATTTATTTTTTCTTCTTCAACAAGATTAAATATATCTTTTAGCTGACCATAATTATGCTTATTTATGGTAAATCTCAATCCTACCTTCTGACCTGCTTCTCTGCAATTTCTTATTCCCATAAGTGCATTGCAAAAAGAGCCTTTAGTTCCCCTAAACTTATCATGATTTTCACCCATTCCATCTAAACTTATACCCACATATCCCACACCACATTTTTTGAGTGTGTCTGCAGTATTCCTGTCAATAAGAGTGCCATTGGTGGAAATCGTACTTCTTATATTGTGTTGTTTGGCATATTCAATTAATTCAAATAGATCTTTACGAAGAAGCGGCTCTCCTCCTGAGAATATTATTACCGGCACTTTAAATTCCTGTAAATCATCGATGAAATCTTTTGCCTCTTTGGTATTAAGTTCTCCCGGATATATCCTGCTGTCGGAGTCTGCATAACAGTGTCTGCACTTTAAATTACAGGTTCTGGTGCAATTCCAGACGACTACAGGTCCATGCCCTGGGATGACTCCATTCTTCTGCCGGCTGGCTCCACGGACATACCTCAGTTCATCTCCAAAATTCTTATTCCCACATAATAATTTTGATATCCCTATCATACATAATCAAACTCCTTGTTCATACATAAAACTTAGCAATATTATTATTATGAGTAATAATATGGATAAAAATACATTAAATGATCTCAATATTAACTGAACTTCACAATATTTATCATAAACTTAACATAAATATGCAATCAGAAATTAACTATAAGAAATATTATTATATTAGGAAGATAAAAATAGAGGAGTGATAACGTGAAGGTAGCTATTTTTACAGATACTTTTTTACCACAGATAAATGGAGTTACCAATACTCTAAGCAAACTTGCAGAATATTATGAAGCAAATAATATTAAATATTTAATATTTGCACCTGATAATGATGTAGAGAAAAACGGTAACTGCAATATCCAAAGGTTTTTCAGTATAAAGTTTTTTCTCTATCCGGAATGCAGAATAGCTTTCCCCAACACCTTTAGATTAAGTACTTTACTATCTGATTTCAAACCAGATATAATACAGCTCATGACTGAATTTAATATGGGGTTGGCAGGATTAAAGTATGGAAAAAAGCACGGAATACCTACTGTATCCAATTATACAACTAATTTTTGTCAGTATTTAAATTATTATAATTTGGACTTTTTAAACAATTACATATGGACTTATTTAAGATGGTTTCACAATCAGAATGATCTAACCTTATGTCCATCGGAGGAAATAAAAGATTATCTTAAAAATAAGGGAATATCAAATACAGATATTTTTTCAAGAGGTATAGATTCTGAAAAATTTAATCCTGAATTGAGAAGCGAGGATTTAAGAAGACAGCTTGGTATCAATAATAAATTGGTATTTTTATATGTAGGCAGGGTTTCACCAGAAAAAGATTTGGATATTTTAATTGATGCCTATAGAGAAGTCTATAATAAATATGGAGACAAGATAGCTCTTGTTGTAACAGGAGAAGGGCCATACCTGGATAAATGTAAAAATGATTTTCCAAAAGGCACCATATTCACGGGATTTAAGAAGGGAAAAGAACTGGCACAGATTTATGCGTCCAGTGATATATTTGTATTTCCTTCTTCAACAGAGACTTTTGGAAATGTGGTACTTGAGGCCATGGCCTCCGGTGTTCCAGTTATAGGTGCTGATGCCGGAGGAGTTAAAAATACTATCAAACACAAAATTAACGGTCTTAAATTCAAGGCAAGACATGTGAATGAACTAATCGATCTAATGGTAGAGTTAATTGAGGATGAAGACTTAAGAAACACATTGAGCATAAATGCCAGAAATACTGGACTGAGAAGATCCTGGAACAAGGTATTTAATGGCCTTATGGATACTTATAATGACATTCTGCTTAATAAAAAGAATAGTGATATAAGTGCTTGATTATATTATAAAATGGTGTACCCCTATAATTAAGGGGGCTTTGTAGTCTTAATGATTAATACTTTCATACATATAAAACAATTTATTACTTTAGATTCAACTGATCCAATCTTCTAATATTCTCCACTGATATACAAATTACAGCAATACCAACAATTAAAACACATGATATAATAAACTAGTAATTTACACAAAAATTACAATCGAAATTTACGAATCAAGGAGGAGTCTGCATTGAAATACAAGATTGGTGAAGTTTCAAGAATACTTAATATACCTATTGATACGATTCGCTATTTAGAGAAAAAGAATATTGTAAATCCAAGTAAAGATAGTAATAACTATCGATTTTATGAAGCCTGGGACATTAATTTTTTAACTGAGTATAAAAAGTTTAGAAGTTTCGATTTTTCAGTTCCTGAAGTTGAAGAAATTCTACACTCGGATAATCTGGAAAACTTTATAGGAAGAATCAGTAAAAGGCAGAAATATTTCGAAGATAAATTAAAATATTATACATTCTTAAAGCAAAAAAATCAAAAGTATTTAGATTCTTTAAATAACATCAAAAAAAATCTTTGGAAATGTTCCTTTACCGAATGTCCCAGCATTTATTATTTTATACATAGATTTAATTATAAATATGCAGGAAAGGAAAAATTTGACGGTCTTTTCGAAACTTGGCTAAACTATTTTCCATTTATAGATACAATAGTTGAAATGCAGCTTGACGCAGTCATGAACAGGGATACCAACAATAATTATGAATGGGGATTTTCCATAAAGAAAAAGTATGCGGATGCATTTAATATCCCATTAAATAGTGATAAGGTTAACCATGTTAAAAGTACGCAAAGTGTTTATACTGTAATCTGTGCCGGTGAAAAAGGAAGTTTCTCATTAAAGCTGTTAAATAAAGCTCTTGAATTTATTGAAGATAATGGCTGTGAGCTTGCAGGAAATGTTATAGGCAATCTTCTTGCCCGTGTACATGAACCAAATGGATACTTCAGGTATATTGAGGTTTGGCTGCCAGTAAAAAAAATTGATAAATTTTAAACAAACATATTGACTCTGTAGTTCATACAGGGTTTATATTTTATATGTAAACGAAATCTAAAATAAAATATGGAGGGTTTAATATGTTTAAGAAACTATTCTCACCACAAAAAATCAATGTCTGTGAAATACCAAACAGACTTGCAGTTACTGCCATGGTTACAAATTACTGCAGCGAGGACGGAACGGCAACAGACAGATACATTGCCTATCATGAAGCAAAAGCAAAAGGCGGCTGGGGATTGATCATAACAGAAGATTATGCAATTAACAAAAATGCCATGGGATATAAATACATTGCCGGTCTTTGGAATGATGAACAGATTGAAAGTCACAAGAAACTAACTGATACTATTCATAAGTATGAGAGTAAAATATTTTGTCAAATATATCATGCAGGAAGACAGAGCTGTAGCGCTGTAAACGGTGGAATGCAGCCAGTTGCTCCTTCAGCAATACCTTGTCCCTGGCTTAGAGAGCTCCCAAGAGAGATTACGATACCTGAAATAGAACAAATAGTTCAGGATTTCGGTGATTGCGCATTAAGAGCAAAAAAGGCAGGCTTCGACGGAGTGGAGGTACATGCCGCCCATGGATATCTGCTTGCTGAATTTATGTCAACTTATGCAAATAAAAGAACAGATAAATACGGGGGATGTTTGGACAACCGTGTGAGAATTATAAAAGAAGTATATGAAAGCGTACGTTCCAAAGTTGGAAAGGACTTTCCTGTAACAATACGTTTTTCCGCTTACGAGGGATTTGAGGGCGGCAGAGATATGGCAGAGTCCAGAGTCTTGGCAAAATTATTTGAAAAATGGGGGTTTGATGCCCTGCATGTTTCAAATGGTGCATATGGTGATCACAATGACGGTGGAATTGTAGCACCAATGTACTATCCACATGCTTTTGGCGTTGATAATGCAGCAGAAATAAAAAAAATAGTTAACATACCTGTATTTACAGTAAATAGAATCAACGATCCAAGAATGGCGGAAAGTATTTTAGAATTGGACAAAGCTGATTTTATCGGCATGGGAAGAGGCTCTCTAGCAGATCCGGATCTGCCGAATAAGGCAAGTACAGAAGATTTAACATCAATAAGATATTGTATTGGCTGCCTTCAAGGATGTACTGGATCGTTATATGTTGGCGGACCCATCACCTGTTTAGTTAATCCTAGCTTGGGAAAGGAATGGGAATTAGATTATTCAAAAGTAGATGAGCCCAAATCCGTTTTAATTGTAGGTGGAGGCCCTGGAGGATTGGAGGCAGCAAGAACAGCCGCTATAAAAGGACATAAGGTCAGCCTTTATGAAAAAAGAAGTTTTCTGGGAGGACAATTCAGATCTGCAGCTTATCCTCCATGCAAGGGTGAACTAAGTACTTACATTGCATGGATAACAAATGAACTGAACAAGTTAGGTGTTAAAGTATACTTAAATTCTGAAGTTACAAATGAACTGGTAGATGAGAAAAATCCTGATGTAATAATAATAGCTACAGGCGGAGCTCCACTTATGCCTCCAATAAAGGGTATAGATAAACCGCATGTAATTTCAGCAGAAGATGCGCTTCTTGGTAACACTGCAACTGGAGATAAAATAGTAATAGCCGGCGGCGGTGAAGTAGGTGGAGAAACTGCTGCTCATTTGGCCATGCAGCAAAAGGATGTTTCGGTTGTGGAAATGTGCCCGAGTTTATTTAGGGAACTGGATGGAGTTAATAAATATAATATAATGAAAATATTAGATGAATACGGCGTAAAGAAATATACGGAAACTAAGGTTGTTGAAATATTAGATGAGGGTGTTGTTGTTGAAAACAGTCGGGGTAAATTTACAATTTCTGCGGATACAGTGGTAATTGGTCTGGGCTATAGACCTAACAATAAACTAGCAGAAGAATTAAAAGAAAGCCATGATAATGTTGTTGTCATAGCTGGTGCAGTGAAGACAAGCAATGCTCTAGCTGCAACAAGAGAAGGATTTGATGCTGGAATCAGCATTAAATAATATAAGAATCTGTAAAATATAGCTTTCTATGATGAAATCAGAATATCATAGAAAGCTGTATAATATTTTTATAATTCTACCAGGTCATGTGTGAAACGAACCATATTTTCATATCCGTCCTCTGTTACAAGTATCTGATCCTCAATTCTCACACCTCCCCATCCCGGAATATATATTCCAGGCTCTATGGTCCTTACATTTCCCGACATCAGCTCGGTTAGATCCGGCTCTGAGGAAAATGGTCCTTCATGAACAAAAAGCCCTATACCATGTCCGATATTCGTGTACTGGTATCCCATATATTCTGTCCCTTCCAGGGCTTTTAAAGATTCACGATAGATCTCTCTTCCAGTAACTCCAGCTTTCGTTATGGCAAGACAATCTTCCACCATCTTTTTCTCCAAATCATATACCTCTTTCTGCTTATCTGTTGCTTTCCCCACTATTACCGTTCTTGTCATATCTGACATATAGCCGTGTACCTGACAGCCAAAATCCATCAGCACGAAATCACCATATTCAATAGATTTTTCCGAGGGAATCCCATGCAGAAGTGAAGTCCTTGCACCGGAAATCAAAATATTGCCATAAGGCATGGTATCGGCACCTTCCATAACCATATATAAAGATAATTTTGCCGCCAGTTCCTTTTCGGTTACACCCACTCTTATTTCCGGCAGAAGCTTTTCCAGAGCACGGCAGGATATCTCACATGCCGCTCTTTGATATTCAATTTCCTGGGGAGTCTTAACCTGGCGCATTTTTTCAATGACACCTGTCTCAGGAACCAATTCTCCCCTGAAAGCCTCTCTAAACGACTGGTAATCGGCAAAATTCATTTTATCCGCTTCAAAGGCCAGAGCAGAAAGCTTGTTCTCTTTCATCAATTCACCAATTTTACATCCTATCGGCTTCCTTTTTTCCCTCCAATTTACCACTTTATATTGCGGGCATTCTAAGGCCGCCTGCTCAGTATACCTGGGATCTGTAAGAAAGTAGTAGTTTGATCTTGTTATAAGAAGATAACTGTCATCTCCTGTATAACCACTGATGTAACGTACATTTTCCTTTTTGGCTACGAAAAATCCGTCTAAATGTTCATTTTCCATATAAGATAATAACTTCTCTTCATTCATTTATAAGTTCCTCCTTATTTATTTTCTATACAAGCTTTCAGTTCTAAAGGCAGGAAAACACTTTATCAATTATTTCAATGCTGCCTGAAATATCCCTTATCAAAATAAAATTTATTCCATCATTTTGTTTAGCTTCTTATTAAATATCCAAAGTATCAATCCTATCAAAAAAGTAACTCCTCCAATTTCAAGAAAATAAATGCTTTCACTTCCTTCTTTATAGAAATTTACAGCAAGGGCACTTAAGCCAGAGCCTGTGGACAAACCCAACTGCCATACTGTCATCATCTGAGCAGTAAAAGCAACTGGTGCAACTTTCGAAGCTGTCGACATTCCTACAGGTGAAGTCATTGCCTCCCCCCATATCATTAGAGCATAGAAAATCATCAGCCACATCGGATTTACTTTTACATTGGCAGGATACAGCACAAATGGCATGATCATAAATAGAGTAGCAAGTCCATAAAAAACAGTTCCTATCCCAAATTTCAGCGGTGTGTTGGGCTGTTTTTCTTTCATTTTAGTCCAAAGGCTGGCGGCCAGCGTTCCAAAAATTATTGCATAAACAGCCGGTACTGTCTGAAAAGCGGCAGGTGTCAGCTTAAAGCCGAAAAAATTCATATTTACACGTTCTGCTGCATATATCGCCAGTATGGTTGTAGACTGGTTCCAAATCATCATATTAAAACAATTCGCAGCAAATATGAAAATAAAGGGAATAATTCTCACCGCTTCTTCTTTGCTTGTCTTTTTACTGTTGTAGATGTAAACGATATATATAATGGGAATAAAAATACTTACAACACTGACTACATTACAAAAAGCAGTTGGAGTAACGATACCTGTTACAAAAAGTACTACAACAACCAATACAAACACAAGTAAAGATGCTGTAATTCCAAAAAGCATTTTATTTCTCTTTTCATCAGAAAACGGATCATCCGGTTCAATCCCTGCATCTCCAAATACTTTGTTTTGACTTGCCACATAAATTATCCATCCAATAAACTGAATAACAGCTGCAAACAAAAATCCCATATGATAATTCAAAACCTGTGCTATTGTCCCGGTTATTACAGGAGCTACTGCACCTACGTTATTCATGACATACATAATGCTGAATCCGCTGTCCCGACGTCCATCATCTTTAGCATAAAGCTTTCCTGCCAAAGCATAAAGGCTGTTTCCTCTGCACACGGCTGCAGCAAGCAGCATAATCTGACTTGCCAGATAAAGTGCCGGGCCGCCTCCGGGAACTGCCAAAAGGAAATAACCAGCTGTTGCAACTGCATATCCTATTGTGATGGCCTTTCTTACGCCCAGAAAACGATCAGCCACATATCCGCCTATAATTCCTGCTATACCAGCAAAAGCAGTATAAACGTTTACGAACTGAGCAGCATTAGCATGTGAAAATCCCAGCCCTCCTTCTGACACAGATGTATACAGATAATAAATCAAAATGGCAGTCATTCCATAGTTGGCAAAAGCTTGAGCTAGAGCCATAGTTGACGTTATCTGCATTCCTTTTGGGTGCCCTATAAACCTCTTGTCTTCTTTGAAATCAATACGCATTGCTTCTTTTTTCCCCATATTTCCCCTTCTTTCATTGTTTTGATTTCACCTAATCAATTCAAGGCAGCTTTTACAATTTTCAAAACAAAATCATCTATTTCATATATATGAATTATCAATTTAAAAATAGCACAATTTCCAGATTTTTTCAACAACTATTTCATGTAAAAATATTTTTTCATATATAATATAAATTTAGCTCATAATATTTCATATAAATGAATATGGAAAAATGGTATACAAACAAATTAAAAAGCTGCCTTTTACAGATATAAGCCATTTGTAGAAGACAGCTTCCTCTGCTGCAAAATACTTTATTAGTTATTTTCAGGAACTACGGTTAAATCTTTCGTATAGTGATTCAATACCTCACATCCATCCTCTGTAATCAGTACGAGATCTTCTATTCTGACCCCAAGTGCCTCGTCGTCCAGGTAAACACCCGGTTCAATAGAGAATACCTGCCCTGGCTTAATAATTTCCTCATTTACGGAAGATACATCTCCAAATTCGTGATCCTCAATACCAATTGTATGTCCTGTTCTGCACACAAAATAATCACCATAGCCTTTTTCAGTAATATAATCCCTGCAAGCATGGTCAACATCACACATCCTGTTGCCTGGTTTTGCAGCTGCGATTCCCCTGGCCTGTGCTTCTTTTACAATTTCATAAATCTCCCTGCCGCGTTCAGAAACCTCTCCAATAAATACGGTTCTAGTCATATCCGAGCAATAATCGTTCAGAACACCACCGATATCTATTATAACACTGTCACCCCTTTTTCCCTTTGTGTTATCGGTAGCATGGTGTGGGTCTCCATTTGATTTTCCATATCCGATAATGGGATCAAATGAAACTCCGGAATGCCCACTATCCAAATACATCTTACGAACGATATCATTCATCTCTTTTTCCGTATAACCTTTCACCACCAGCGGCACCAATTGTTCCATAATTTTGTCATTTGCCAGTCCCGCTTCCCACATAAGTTTCTGTTCCTTTGCATCCTTAATCAGCCTGACATGATCAACAATAATAGATCCATTAAGATATTTACTTCCTGACCCCAGCTCCTGGAGTCTTAAAAGAAATCTTGCCTGCCAGAACTTATCCACACCAATTGGTTTATCTTTTTCCACAAACTTACTGAGGATTTCTACGCTGTCCTCTACATCATCATAATAAACAATCTCCACCCCCAGGTCATCCTTCTGCGGAAACAGCCTGTTGAGAAACAATTTATTTTTTCCATTGACGTTCAGGTAAAGCGCCTGCATTCTTTCCCCGGAACGGATCCATTTTCCGGTCAGATAAAAAATAGCCGGTGAGTCAGAGATAATCATCTGAGTTATTCCTTCCTCTTTCATCTTTGCTAAAATCCTATCAACTCTTGATTGAATCATATTTTTCCTCCTCTTTATATTTAATTTAGTTTTTGCATAATACCTATTCCATCATATTAGATAGCTTTTTATTAAATATCCATATGACCAGCCCAACTAGAAGAGTCACAGCACCAATAATCAAGAAATACGGTGTTTCAGAACCTTCATGATAAAAATTCACTACCAGTGCACTCAATCCGGCACCTGTTGATTTACTCAATTCCCATATAGTAACCATCTGTGCGCTAAACGCCAGAGGTGCCACTTTTGTAGAAGCCGACATACCAACCGGATTGGTCAAGGCCTCTCCCCAGATGACGATAAAGTAAAATCCCATCAGCCACAAAGGACTCACTTTGACATCCGCTGTATAAAGAACAAAGGGCAGAATCATAAAAAGAGGACCAAGTGCCCACAAAACAGTTCCTATGCCTGCTTTGAGCGCTGTATTGGGCTGCTTTGTCCCCATTTTGGTCCAAAGCATGTTGGCCAGTGTTCCAAAAATTATTGCATAAACAGCAGGCACTGTCTGGAAAGCAGCAGGTGTAAGCGTAAATCCGAAAAAATTCATATTTACACGTTCTGCCGCATATATTGCCAGGATAGTTGTAGACTGGTTCCAGACCATCAAGTTAAAACAGTTTCCAATAAAAATGAAAAGAAAAGGTATCAAGCGTTTTGCTTCAGCACGGGTTGTCTTCTTGCTCTTGTATATATAACCCAGATAAACAAGTGGAAGGAAAATACTGATAACACTAACTGCATTACAGAATGCAGCCGGTGAAACAGCTCCAGTTCCCAGCAGGGCCACAATCACCGCCACTACAATAAGCATGAGAATGATCAATTTAAAAAGCATTTTCTGAACGCCATTTTCTTCCTTCGGAGGGTCATCCGGAGCAATGCCCGCATTTCCGAACAAGGCATTCTGAGTCAGCACATAGACCACCCATCCAGCACCCTGTACAGCTGCTGCCACCAGAAATCCCACATTGTAATTTAGAACCAATGCAACTGTTCCTGTGATAACTGGAGCAACAGCTCCAACGTTATTTACCACATACATGATCGTAAAACCCGCATCCCGTCTTGTATCATCCTTGGAATAAAGCTTCCCGGCCAGAGCATACAGACTGGTGCCCATGCAGGCACTTGATACCAGCAAAAGCAGCTGGCTGGCAAAATAAAAACCTGCTCCCCCCATCGGAACTGCCAGAAGCAAATACCCTACGGTTCTCACCGCATATCCAATAGAGATGGCTTTACGCACACCAAGAAGACGATCTGCCATATAGGCCCCGACCACGCCGCACATGAAAGTCAGCGAATTATATACGTTTACAAACTGAGCCGCTTCTGTCTTTGAAAATCCAAGTCCTCCCGTAGTCGCCGCCTCATAAAGATAGTATATCAGAATTGCAGTCATTCCATAGTTTCCAAATGCCTGCGCAAGTGCCATAAAAGATGTAGTCAGCATCCCCTTGGGCTGCCCTAGAAATCTTTTGTCGTTTTTGAAATCAAGATGTTTAATATTTTTACTGTTTACCCCTAACATATGTTTCCTCCTACCATATTTTTCCCTCAAGTGGTATTTCAAAAATAAAAATACAGTTCTTTTTTCAATTTCATGAAATATTGTTCATAATTATGAATTATCTGTGATAATAAATCTACTTTAGATAAAAGTCAATAGTTTCTTTATAAAAAATATCTGTAAAAAAAAATGTTTATATGATACTATAGAGAATATGGAGTAGTTTTTTGACAAAATAATCGGCATTTATGCTGGTCATGGCGTTTTCAAAACGCCTAGATTCTTTTCTTAAAGTGGGAGGAGTATGAGGTGAACACAATTAACCTTGACAAGATTGGCACGAAAATCAGCAAAATCAGAAAAGAAAAAGGATTGACGCTGCGGGATTTATCAGAATACACAGGATTTTCGGTAGGCTTTCTCAGTAATCTTGAAACCGGGAAAAGCAGTCCCACAGTCAATGACCTGCAATGGGTTGCGGAAATTCTGGGGACTGACATCATTACCATCTTGACAGACGAAAAATCCCCCAAGATGATAATCCGCAAAAATGAACGAATTCCGACAATCTACCCTGACCAAAATATGACAGATGAACTAATAGATTTCGGATATGATCGTCAAATATATAGGATCATTACAATAGAACCCGGTAAGGCAGAAAAAGGGCGTCTTGCACGACATATTTTTTCTGAAGTCTGTATCGTCATTGAAGGTACGCTGACGATTGAATTTGAAGATCAATCATATGACCTGGAAAAAGGTGATTCCGTCTACATCGAAAGGCGAAAACTGCACCGAATTTTCAACCGTTTTGACAAGCCGGCCATCAGTTACTGGGTATTCCATAAATAACTCCCTGGATCCCAATATCAGCTTGTTTTATCCTCGCCTGTCATCTTGAACAGTGTAGGAAAAAAGGCCATATTTATTTCTGCAAAACAGAGACATAAAATTTTCACTATTTCACTTACTTTATACAATAGGCCAGCCACCTAAAGAATCTTCCTACATTTTCAAAGGAAACTACACTGCACAATAATTCAGTCAGCTTTCCAAACTTCCTATAAAAGAAATTAAATGCTAAGAACGGAATCCATTGATTTTTGGATTTGGGCAGTCTTTTCATTATATTTTTGAATGTATACACTTCCTTATATATCCATAAATAACCATTATATAATTCTTCCGCCGTCATATTCTTTGGTTTATATACAACATGTGCAGTATTATAATTTGACAAATTATAATCTACAATTCTACCTTCTTCTATCAATGATGAGTATAGCTTTGTGCCGGGATACGGGGTGAGGATATGCGAAGTCACCGTTTCTATCTTATTTTTAACTATCCATTCCAATGTATCTTTAAATACGGAGACATCATCTTCATCTAATCCGAAAACAAAGCTTGCATTTATCATTATTCCTCTTTTGTGAATTTCATCTACAAGTTTCTCATATCTGTTTACACTGTTTTGTATTTTATGGACACTATCTATTGACTTGTCATTTATACTTTCAAAACCTATAAACAGACTTTGGCAGCCAGATACCTCCATCTCATCCAACAATTCAGGTATGTCCACTATATTGGAAGTAACCGCTGCATTCCACTTCAGCTTAAGAGGCTTTATTTCCTTCAATAATTTTTTTGTCCATTTAGGATTCCCAATAAAATTATCATCAATAAACATTATATGTCTTGTTTTTAATGCATTTATATCTTTAATCACATCATCTATGGGCCTGTTGATGTAAGTCTTAGGTACATTTTTACAGCTATTATAGCAGAAATCACATTTAAAAGGACATCCTCTGCTTGTACTAATTATATTAGTATACAAATACTTTTTATCATCAATACTATGATAGTCTGGCGACACTATTTCTTTTCCAGCAATACTTTCCATATCACAGTATATCTTCTTAAGTGAATTATTTTCTTTATCCCTGAGGATCCTTGTCCAAACTCTCTCGGCCATTCCCACACATATTGCGTCAAAATTATCAGCAGCTCCCTCCGGATCTGCTGTAATATGTATGCCTCCTGCAATTACTGTTACTCCACGATTTTGAAACTCCTTTGATATTTCCACCGCTCTATTCATAACATCTACTGTAACAGTTATTGCTGCCAAGTCCACAGGCTCGTCAAAATCTATCTTTTCAACATTTTCATTTTCAATAATAACTTCGTGCTCTTTCGGCGTAAGGTTTGTTATTGTGAGTAATGCCAGTGAAGGACTCATTCTTGTTTTCAACTTTGTATCCATAGGTCTTGGCAGCATTGCAGGTTGAATCAATTTAATTTTCATACATTGCCTCCTCAAACAAATTCAGCCAAATTATCGTGAATCATTTCTGTATTCTAAAATATCCCCGGGCTGACATTCCAAAGCCCTGCAGATTGCATCTAAAGTCGATAGCCGAATTGCTTTTGCCTTTCCATTTTTTAATATAGAGATGTTTGCCATGGTTATTCCAACTTCTTTCGAAAGTTCTGTGACACTCATTTTCCTTTTGGCCAGCATAACATCAATGTTGATTATAATTGCCAAGTTATTCACCTCAAATCGTTAGATCATTGTCTGATTTTATATCCACCGCATCTTTTAAAAGTTTTTGAAGGACGGCAGCAAACACCCCAATTACAAACGAAGCAAAAGCAATGACCAATCCCAGTGCTACAATGCCCGGGGCATCGTCTGCATTTGCCATAGGAACTAAGAATGGTATTAGTACCGCATATATAATACTGATTGTAATAGCACAGTGCTTTATATTCTTTAAAGCTGTTACAGATAATTCCGAAAAAGCTTTGTTCCTGTCAATATAGCTTAGAAGTCTCAAGGCCTGGTACAGTGCAATAAAAAATGGTATTGCTGAAAGATAGGCTCCTATTAAAACAGGCCAATAATACAACTTCGGATAATGTTCTGCTGCTCCAGCAGCTATTGCAGGAAGCCAAAAAATGCACAATGCAAGTACTATAATTCCAATAAGAAAAACCACTATCTTTAAAAAAATTGTTGATCCTGGTTTCATAAAAAGCACCTCACTTATTTATTGTTTATTTGATTTTAACATATATTTTATTGTTTTACAATATATTATTATTGAATTTTAGCATCTATTTATTGTTATTTTAGTGCAATTTAATTTACAATTGAGGATTTAATTTACAATTAAGGGTATTTTATCATGCACAAAGTTATAAAGCCTTTCATTGTTTCTGTCAAATACTTGTTTTTATGATATATAATTTTAAACTGCCTTTTAAATTTAATATCTTTAATAGGTACTTCATGGAGAATCCCCAAGGCCAATTCACTCATTACTGAATGCCTGGAAATAACTGAAACTCCCAATCCTTCTTCAACTGCAATTTTAATGGTATCAGTATTGTTACATATCCATATAACCTGCCAGCTCAATTGATTTTTTCTCATCTTGTCCTCAAATGTTTTACGGGTTCCGCTTCCCCTTTCGCGGACAATAAACTTTTCTCTTTCAAGTTCACGAGGTTCAACATAAGGAAGCTTTGCAAACCTGTGACCAGAGCCACAGATAAGTACCAGTTCATCATTCATAAAGGGCCTGTTAATAATATCCGGATTTTTCGTTTCCCCTTCTACCAGCGCTATATCAATTTCATCCCGCAGAAGCATTTTTTCAATTTTTTCAGTGTTTTCCTCATATACTTTTATATTAGCCCCAACATTTATCTTTTGAAAATTCCACACAAGCTTAGGCAGTACATAAGCTCCAACTGTAACACTTGCACCAATGCGTATATAACCATTTTGATGCAAGGTCTTCATGTCATTTTCCAATTCCCTGTTTAATTTAATAATATATCTGGCATAACTCAACAATTTTTTCCCCGCATGAGTGAGGTAAAGTTTTCTTGACAATCGTTCAAAAAGCCGTACGCCATAGTGACTTTCAAGTTCTGAAATTGCCTGGCTAACTGCCGACTGTGATATAAAAAGCATTTCTGAAGCCTTAGTCATGTTCATCTTGTCACATACAGCAACAAATATATTAAAATGTCTTAACGTCATAATATCACCCTTATACATTAGTATATACTTATTATAATAATAAAATAATAATATTTTACTTACATAATATCAAGAGGTATGATGAAAAACAGACAGGAGGAAGATATTATGAAAAAGACAATTCACAAATTATCAGGAATTTTATTCGCACTAATTATAGCAATTCCGGCATGGTTAATTGGAAACACCTTTCCTATTATAGGCAGTCCCGTACTTGGAATTTTATTTGGTATGATTTTGGCATTTTGGAAAAGGCCAAGCTATCTTGATAGTGGCATAACCTTTACCGCAAAAAAATTACTTCAGTATTCAATTATTCTCATGGGATTCGGTATGAATCTTTTTAATGTTTTTAAAGTAGGAAAGCAGACAATTATTTTAATGATTTTTACACTGTCAGCAGCATTTATTACTGCTTATGCTGCAGGTAAATTATTGAAAATAAATAGAAAAACAGCAATTCTGATTGGTGTCGGTTCTTCTATATGCGGCGGTTCTGCTATTGCGACAGCAGCCCCAGTCATTGATGCAAATGAACAGGAAGTTGCCCATTCCATTTCAACTATATTTCTTTTTAATGCCATGGCAGCCTTTTTGTTCCCATTTCTGGGACACTTATTGAATATGAGCAACCAATGCTTCGGCCTCTGGGCGGGAACAGCTGTTAATGATACCTCATCCGTAGTAGCTGCCGGTTATTCCTACAGCAATACTGCCGGAAACCTTGCAGTTATAGTAAAACTTACAAGAACCCTGGCAATTGTTCCAATTACACTGGTGCTGGCTATATACACTTCCAAGAGAGAAGCTAAAGATAAAAAGAGTGCTTATAACATAAGTAAAATATTTCCCTGGTTCGTACTTGGTTTTGTAGCTGCATCAATAATCAACACATTTATTCCACTGCCGGCGGGATTTACTAAATCCCTATCGCAATTGGGAAAATTCGCTATTGTAATGGCAATGGTATCTGTAGGACTAAATACCAATATCGTGCAGCTCATAAAGAATGGTGTAAAGCCAATTTTATTAGGCTTTACATGCTGGGTGGTTTTAGCACTTACTTCACTTGGAGTTCAGCATTTTATAATGGGAATTTTTTGAACAAAACAACATTTTTCCCATTATAGGATTTCTACATATCCTTCTGTTCCATTAACACGGATTCTCTGTCTGTCATTTATCAGTCTGGTGGCATTTTCTACTCCCACAACTGCTGGTAAACCATATTCACGTGCGATAACCGATCCATGGGTCATAAGTCCGCCAACTTCAGTAACCAGGCCTTTTATGGATACAAACAATGGTGTCCAGCTGGGGTCAGTAAAGGAGGTGATCAGTATATCCCCCTCTTCCAGATCAGCATCCTCCATGTTTAAAATGACACGTGCCCGTCCCTCTACAACTCCGGAAGAAACAGGCAGACCTGCAATAGCTCCTTCCGGGAGACTCTCTCGTTTGTACTCACCCGCAATGATTTCGCCATCAGAGGTAATAACCCGGGGCGGAGTTAGCTTTTCATATAATTTGTACTCCTCTTTTCGCCTTTCTATAATCTGGTAATCCAGTTTATTTGTGTATAACACTTCCCGGAGTTCTTCGAAGGTGAGATAGTATATATCTTCTTTTTTATGAATAACGCCCGCTTGGACGAGCTTAACGGCTTCTTTCAGCAAAGCCTGCTTATAAACGAAGTAGCGATTAACCATGCCGTATTTTGGATATTCCCTAAACCCGATGAAATTCCGAATCAGATAGATCATTCGTTTTGTTTCTCTGGCTTTTTGTTCGCCATCCGGTAACTGTTTCAATCCATCTAATAACTCTTGTTCTTTTTTCAAAGCTTCCTGCCGCCCCTGCTTAAATTTCCACCTGCCGGCATTAGGTTCAAAGTTTTTGATGTTATTGAGAATCATGGGAACAAGTGCAGTGGATTTTTCACTCCAACGGGGTTTGGTAATATCGATTTCTCCGGCACACCGCATTCCGTATTTATTGAGATAAGCACATACAGCCTCCCGGGTTTCCTGTCCGCCATCAAACTTAACCAGGTCATCCAAAAAGTTATCGTCTTTTACATGTTGTAAATAATCAATTACTTCCGGATAAGGACGAATAACATCTGCTACATCCAACAGCGCCAGCCCCATTTCCGAGGTAATATTGTTTGGTACAGATTGAGAAAGCATATCTGCTGCGTTTTTTTCACCTAACCATTTCTCCATTTTTTCATTGATCCATGATGAAGCATCCATAGCAGCCATAAACACACGCAAACTTTGCGGGTCAAATAAAATCTTCCTTAACTTCTGAATATCCTCCAGAATAAAATCAAATAAATCCGGTCCTGATGACCTCTGGATGTTTTGTTTCAGCTCCTCTACGGATGTTTGGCTACTCTTAATTAAATCAGAAACAATTTTAGGATTATTTTCGATTTGTGTACGAAAACCCGAAGACGACATACTTTTATTACTTTTACCGGGGCTCTGTTCTTTTTTACCATCTGATGCGGATTTTATAAAATCCCCCCGCTCTATTATGGTCATAAGTGCATCTTTCATGAGTGGATCGTGTTGTCCCATGGTACTTAATAAGATTTTCCTGCTGTCAGAGGAAGCAAGCATCTGTGTGACATCAACAAATAACCTTCCACCAGCTTTATGCATGGGTGCTCTGGTGGTCAGCAGGAAAAAAGACAATCCCAATGGTTTCATGGGGTCTGTCATCATTTGCTGGTGACCCACGGATACATAAACATGATTTTTCCTATCATCTGCTTCAGGTATGGGGTACAAAGTAGTGATTGGCCGACTCTGGACAATGTAAAATGTATCATCAGCCAAACACCATTCGATATCCTGGGGGCAGCCGAAATGTTCTTCAATCTTCCTGCCCAGGTGCTCAAGCTGCAAAATCTGCTCCTCCGCCAGCACTTGCTCCTTCTGTCTCTCAGGCCCAATCTCCTGCTCTTTCGTACCTCCATCTTTTAAGGCATAAACAGCCAGCTTCTTGGTGGATATCTTCTTCTCAATGATTTTACCGTCACGCACTTTATAGTTATCTGCATTTACCAGGCCTGAAACCAGGGCCTCACCAAGTCCGAAGCCGGCATCAATAGACAATACCTTTCTATTGGAAGTGACGGGATCGGCAGTAAACAAAATCCCTGCCGCCTGGGGGAAGACCATCTTCTGAACAACCACAGGCAGGTGGATTTTACGGTGGTCAAAACCCTTTTGAAGGCGGTAAGCTACTGCCCTTTCAGTAAACAACGATGTCCAGCACCTGCTGATATGCCTTAGGATTGCGTCCTTTCCGATGATGTTCAAATACGTATCCTGCTGACCTGCAAAAGAGGCCGTGGGTAAATCCTCTGCAGTTGCGCTGGATCGTACTGCATAGGCATTTTCTTCTCCGAGCCTGGAAAGAAAGCAGATGATCTCTTCACTAATGTCTTCAGGGATAGCTATGTTTTCGATAACCTTTCGAATTTCACCGCTGAGCTCCCTAATTTTATACCGGTCTCCCGCTTTCAGAAGTGATAACTCATCGAGTAATTCGTCAATGGACAGCGTTTCACCAATGATTCTTTTAAAGGCTTCAGTAGAAACACAGAAACCATCTGGTACGTGTATTCCTTCAATTCTGAAAAGCTCCCCCAGGTTCACGCCTTTACCTCCCACAGCCATGAGCTTTGTTTTGTCAATGTCCTTAAAGCCAAGCACATAGGAACTCATATGTTTACCTTCTTTGGATTCCACAATAATCCCTCCAATAAATCGCATTAACGTGCTATTGCATTATAGCACTGGCAGCTAGGAACAAACAGTCTACATTTACAATTTTTTATATGTTATAATTAAAATAGGGAGATTTTAATATTAAAAGTGGCTTCAAATACCTTAACCCTATGCCAGGATATATCTTTTATACGCAAATAAAAACACTTCATAATGATTTCAAAAGATATTTCAAATATTCATGGGCCTGAACTTTGGAGCAACCGTTCTTTTTCAAAAAGCTCCATTCCAAAATGAGAAGGATAGTATTACAATAATGTTCTGCTACAATCTCATACGGAATTTCATAATGATGTTTATATTGACACTGACAAAAAATTTTTCGCATTTGGATATTCATATAAATTCGAAAATGACTAATAAGTAAATTTTCTCCGGAGTTAAATTTCAAAATATGCTGAACCGTATCCTGATGGGCAGCAATCAAATCATAAATTCGATTCAATGAAAAACCTGCAAAAAAGGAAACCAGCGGCTTTAGCTGTTCAAAGCCGCCTTTACCGATATAAAACTCACTTAACCCATTGCCAAAAACACAATTACCTTGAGCGAACTATACAAATCTTTTATGTATACTTCTCAGATATCTTCCTGAAATGATATCCACAAATAGCAAAGGCAATTGCCAGGTCGAATACTTTGGGCCGTTTGAATATGCAACCAAAAAATAGCTTCCAGTAATATTTTCTTTCTTTTCCAAATAAACCAAGGTAGACATTTGCTTTAAGAAATGCCTCTATCTCGCTTAAGCCAATATGCCGCTTGCCAAAGTTACTTGGACGAAATTCATTAAGGAAATTAGTGATCCGTTCATAATACTGTTTCGGTGAGTATATCGTACTGACAACATACTTATAACCACTAATTAATTCTTTAAGATTCATTGTGGGCTTAAAATTGATTGACAAGCTTGTGTTATTGCCGGAAAATCCTTCTTCAATTCTTCCTTCTTTTTTCAGCCTTTTGTAAAGTAATGTTCCTCTGGGTGCATTCAATAAACCGACCATAGCTGTTACAATACCCGTGTTTTGAATAAACCTGATCATTTTTTTAAATATAGTCCTGTTATCGCTGTCAAAGCCTATAATAAATCCTCCCTGTACCTGAAGGCCGTTACGCTGTATCTTTTTCACACATTCCTCCAGATTGCGGTTTTTATTCTGAACCTTGTTGCATTCAGTCAGGCTTTCTTCACTGACTGTTTCTATTCCTATGAAAACTGTTTTAAATCCAGCTCTAACCATCAAGTTCATAAGTTCATCGTCATCAGACAGATTTATGGAAACTTCCGTAAGAAAACTGAATGGATAATCCCTTTGCTCCAACCATTCTATAAGAGCTGGTAAAACTTCCTCCTTGAGCTTTTTGCGATTGCCTATAAAATTATCATCAACAAAGAAAATTGAGCCTTTCCATCCCATTTCATATATGGCATCAAGCTCGCTGATAAGATGTTTAACCGGTTTAGTTCTTGGAATTCGTCCGAAAAGTGTTGTAATATCACAAAATTCACAATTAAACGGACATCCTCGTGAGTATTGGATATTTAAAGTTGCATAATTACTCATATCAATAAGATTCCACAGGGGAGCCGGAGTTTGTGACAGATCAGCCCATTCATTAGTTGTATACATATGCTTCAAGCAATTGTTATCCAAATCGTGAAGAAATTCTGGAATAGTCAATTCTCCTTCACCCAATACTAAATGATCAACATCATCAAAATCCTGATACTCGCTGGTAAAAAGAGGTCCGCCTGCTACAGTTTTAACTCCGAGTTTTTTGCATCTGTTTATTAAATCCCTTGCGGATTCCTTTTGTATAACCATAGCGCTTATAAAAACAAAATCCGCCCGTTTAATATCATCATCCTTGATCGCTTCAACATTCATATCAATCAGTTTTTTATCCCAGGCAGCAGGAAGCATTGCGGCAACAGTTATCAGTCCCAGAGGGGGAAACACTGTTTTTTTGGATATAAATTTAAGTGCATGATTGAAACCCCAGAATGTTTCCGGCGACTTCGGATAAGCCAACAGTATCTTCATAAATATCACCTGTCTCTCGTTAAATATTATTGACATATTCTCTTTTCATTAGATAACAGACTACACCGGCAATAAAACTGATCAACAGAGCATTACCAATAACTATTGCATATATTTCAAAAAACATTTTATTATTTTGCCACCTTGTGCCGGTAAACTATTTATTGATCTGTTATTTACTTACATACATATATTTATTATACTTTTCTGTTTAGAACCATGCAATATTCAACTTAATTAAGTTTTGGTCTAATTGAACCAAGCCATTTCAAAACAAACAAAATCTATTTATATCATAGCATATTTTAAAAATACCAGTATTAATCCCACTTATATTTTTACATTCGGGTTGATGTACTGACCATGTTTTTTGGTTTTCTTACCATATTGGATGGCAAATTTGGGACAGCGATGCAGACATCCAAGACAAAGAGTACATTTTGTTTTGACCCACATCGGCCTTCCCGACTGCATCCTAATTGCTGAATCCGGACATTTTTTCGCGCAGAGCCCACAGGCTATACAACTATCCTCTACTGAAAAATATTTTGTTTGCCGCTGTTTATCATACTGAAGGTAAAATAATTTGACCGCAACTACAGGCATCTTTCGATGACTGAAATCTCCGTCAACTTCTCGCTTGATCTTTTCGGTTACTTCCGCAATCTGCTTCTCCGCCTCGTGATTGATTTTCTCTATTTTCTCTTTGTTGGTAAGATCAAAGACCGGTGTCCACGTATCGGGCATCTGAACACTAAACCTGCCATTTAGGGACAATCCCTTTTTACTCAGAAACTTATCAGCCATACGTCCTACCTGTCCAGTTGTGGTTCCAAATGTTGCTACATGATAAATATAAGGATGGTATAAATTTGGAATTTTCAATTGAATTTTTTCAAGGAACTCACGCACAATGCAAGGTAATCCCCAGAAATATGTGGGTGTAATAAAGCCAATTTTTTCTTTGCTATTTACTTTAAATGTGAATTTATGATTTTTTATACAATCAGTAATTGCAATAAGTTCTTCTTTTGTCTCCGCCGCAATTTTCGAAGCGACATATTTGCTGTTTCCAGTGGCTGAAAAATAAAAGATCATGCTATCAACCTCCTTATCTTTGTGCAGCACTAAAATAATGAAATTATTCAATAAGAGAAAATATATCGTACACTGTTCCGGACGACATTAGCATAGTCCATGTCCTAATATAACGAAGTTGTTTAACATAGTTATGAAATATCAGCTATTCACAGGAGAGCATTGCTAAGAGAAACAAAAAAATTTTTGAGCACAACAAGTTACATTGATGAAAATTTCACAACTAAGGTATGCGGCAGAACTTTCGCCAGTAAGTGATAAAATTTATAAAAAGCACCTTGTGTATATGAAGCCTTCCCCCTTCTTGCTGCTGCCAACGATTTAGATGCAAGTTTTTTAATATTTACTTTTGGTAAAAAGTTAGAAACACCAGTATGGTTTGTATTTCTTGTTACAGCGTTCATCTCAGTGTCCATCCAGCCGGGGTGGCGCAAAGATGAATCACTGCTGTAGCGCCTTTAGCATTCAGATCGCACATACCCAAGTTGAAAGAAAATCTTCAATATCAAGAACGTTTGCCTATCTTTTTAAACAATTTTTTAAGATAAGCCTGCACTGGAAGCAATTTTCCTCTGCGGTACATCAGGAAAAATACCGCGATAAGGATAAGCAGGCTTGCTAAAGCTATCCAGACAACCAGATATTTCAGAAAAATATTGGGCTGCATCGTAACAGTAAACACGCCCTGCGGTTCCATGGTAAAAATGAGATAGCTGCCATCCGCTTTATAAGCTTCTTCCTCCCAACCAGAACCCTTTTTGGCCCAAATATGAATTTTACCACTTGTTTCGGGTGCAAGATATCTAAATTTGATTTCCCTTGCATTGCCGTCATGCAGGCCATTAACCGTCACCTTCCAGGACTCCAGGATACTCTGATCATTTACTGAAATCATTTTGCTTTTCGTTTCTGCTTTAGACAGGTTAATAACTGCGCCCTTCTCGAAAGAGGACTCCGCTATAAGAATTGGGCGTGCAGGTTTCCCTCGAGTCTGCTTACTGGCAATGGCAGTAACCAGAGGGTCATACTCTGCTTCAAATGTCTCATTAAAAGTCAAATTGCTGTAATCATAATCAGGCCATTTCGCAGAATACCTGGATTTTGGTTTGATCTCAGGCAATATCTTGGTGGAAATGGCTTCGCCATAATGGAATGGAATTACAGCTATTTCCTTGCCGTCCACCAGAAAGCGGAGTTTTAGATTTTTAAATTCAGTCGGCATGTCTTCTGCCATGATAAAATTATTATATTCCTGAGGAACCGCTTTTCCACTATAGCTTATTCCGTCAACCCCATTTCACTGATTTTCAACAAAATAGTTACCAGTAATGTTCCCGTCACCAGCTCCTGCAATAGATCCCAGGTGCTCTCCATCACTGTTTATTCTAACGAAAGCATAACAGTTATCAATATTTTCTCCCGAACCTGCAATTCCTCCAAGATAGCTTTTTCCGGAAATCTCCGTGAGAGCATAGCTAAGGCGAATTGTGGACAGGGAACTGCCAGCAATGCCTCCTGCATAATTTCCATCAGTGCTTTTGATATTACCATAATTCTGGCAGCCATATACAGTTCCTAAATCTGCTTCTCCTGCAATTCCGCCGGCGCAGTTCTTTTTTGTAGTAATCTCTCCTCTGTTATAGGATTGATAAATGACAGCTCTTGTTTTGTATGCGAAATTCAGTGATTTTGTTCCAGTAGTTTGAGGATTGAGAACATCATTCTCCCGGTCAAATTCATAAAATATTGACATGGAACCCGCTATCCCACCTGCAGAAACATCTCCGCTCACAACACCGGTGTTTTCAGAGAAAGCAACCTTTCCT
Source organism: Clostridium luticellarii (assembly GCF_002995845.1). Lineage (GTDB taxonomy): Bacteria > Bacillota > Clostridia > Clostridiales > Clostridiaceae > Clostridium_B > Clostridium_B luticellarii. The sequence goes on from NZ_PVXP01000010.1 coordinate 46,883, forward strand.
TCCTTAGCATCGGCCAGTTCTTTATCCGAAATGTCCTGAAAAAGATTGGCATCCTCCTTTTGTTCATTGGAGCTGGCTAATTCTTCACCAATATTATTCATCTCCGCAGTAATCGCTTTTAGATCATTTGTTACCGCAGTGCCTGCATCTGCCGCAAGGTTGTTTATTGTTTCAATGCCGGAGGTTATTTCAGAAAGGGAGTCATAAAGCTGATCCAGATGATCAGAATAGAATTCATCAGGAACTGGAAGCTGAATAATCGGCTCTTCTGTCAATTCTGAAATAATTTGCTCCATTTTTGCAGAGGCATCACTTAAATTGGCAAGTGCCGAAGACAGGTTGTTTGATGCGTCCTTAAAAGATCCAAGACCTTCACCAAGATCATTACTTGCCTTATACATTTCATTAAAAGCACCACTAATTTTCTCGAAACCTTCGGTCACATTATCAACCGCCTCATTAAAAGACTCCAATGCAGAAGCCATCCCACTTGCAAAACCATCAAGATCGATTGATGGTAAAGAATTGCTAATAACAACGGACAAATCGGCACTGATCTGTGAAAAAGCTGTAATGAGCTTCGTAGTACCGGAAGACAAATCGGCAAGCGCCTGATTGAGTTCATCATAAGCTTCAGGATCTTCTTCGCGTATTTTTTGTAGCGCAGTCACCGCATTCTGAAGGGCGGAATTCATCTCTTGAGAAGCAGACTGAGCACTAGCCAGAGCATTTTGCAGATCTTCCAGGGCAGCTTTTCTTTCGTCCTCGTTTGGTGCTACTATCAGTTTATCAAAAGCTTCAACAACTTTATCCGAAGCATCCTGAAGCTTATCTGCACCATCTCCAAATTTATCGAAAGCATCCGATAAATCCTCCATGGCCTCAGCTGCCTTGGAACTGCTTCCCCGCAAGCTTTCAAATCCATCTGCAGCATTTTTCGCAGCAACCGACATGTTGTCCGCTGCATTTTCAAGCTGTTCGAAAACCTGCTCTGATTTTGCCAGGGAATTTGTTATTCTCTCGCTTGAGTTATTAATGGACTCACTACCTTCCGAAATCAAGTCGGTTGTCTGATGGACAAGAGTGTTTGTTGTCGCTAAAGCACTGTCAATGGCTTTCATAGTATCAGTAATCTGATTTGATATGGAATTTGAGCTGCCGTGTACATCGTCCAGCAGGTTGTCAAACAATCCTGACATTTTCTGCAGGTGGCTTCCTACTTTTTGAAAGGTATCCTCTGAATATTGAAGAGAAAGGTTCGGCTCCATCTGCCCCACAATACCGCCTATATTTTTACGGCCCTGGATTTCTCCCTGGTTGCTGCTGTTTGTAAGATAACCATTTTGTCTGCCTGCAATACCACCTACATTATAGCCCACATGGGGATAACCTATTTCCCCGGAGTTTTTGCAATACTGTATTATTCCAGAAGAATGCCCAGCAATTCCGCCGGCATCCATATAACTTCCCGGCTCATTCAGCAAATCACCTGTACCAGTTTCCGATGTTTGATTTCTGGAAGCATCAGTTCCCACACCGAACTTTGGAAGAATATCAGAATTACTGTTCTTAGAATCGACAGTCGTGTTGGGAGTACGCTTTTGCGTATAGACTGCATTAACTTTGCCTTTATTGGTTGAATAAAAAACGGAACCCAAATTCTTACCTGTAATGCCGCCTGCCCAGCGATCCGATGTAACAGTAGCTGAGGAGCTGCAGCCTTTGATTGTTCCTGTTGTTTCATTCACTCCCGCAATACCTCCAACAGACTTGCTCCCCACAATAGATCCTGAAAAAGAACAATTCAGTATTTCTCCGTAATTGATCCCGGCAATTCCTCCCAATTCCTGCTTGCTTCCAGATGGCTGGATGATTCCCGATACATTTAAATTAATAACTTTGCCGCTGCTCTGTATATATCGAAATACGCCCTGTACAGAGCCTGCTTTTGTAATCTTCAATCCGCTGATTGTATGCCCGCCACCATTGAAAGTCCCTCCAAATGTAGGAATGGCGGCAAATTTACTGTTGGAAATATCCAGGTTACGCTTCAGGTATACTGTTTTCCCCTGCGAATATGTATCCAAAGAACAGTCATTGCCGAGTTTGACAAGATCCTTCACGGAATTTATATAGATGACTTTTTCGTCCTGTGCTGCCATTGCAGGAATACCGGCAATATTAATAAATATTGCAATAATTATCAGTAAAGCTGCAATTCTCTTTTTAAGTTTCATCCTGATTTTTCTCCTCCTGTGCTGTACTTTCGGTTTCATCAATATGCTCTATTGATGTATTTTGGCTGTCAATCACCGCATCAATTTTTCCTTTCAAATCTCCCTTGATGTTGGCATTTATCATACCTGAAACATAACCTCTAATATGCCCGTCCAGACGCACATTGCCACTTTGAACTTTTTGATAAGTATCCACCTGCAGTGTGAATCTTGTTTTTTCGATAATAATATCACCGAGGAGCAGTATCTGAGGCAGAACAAATAAAACAAGAAAAATGGAAATGATTGTTCCCCTCCCAAGACAGCTGCCTATGGCAGAGATGACAGGATCCGAGCTGAGGAGACCTATCAAAATTCCAGTTGATGAGAGGATGGAACCCGACGTCATAATCGTCGGGAAAGCCCCATTGACTGCCTCGTTGATTGCTTCTGAAATCGACATATGCTTCTTTGCCACAAGATATCTGTTTGTTATAAAAATAGCATAGTTGATGGTGGCCCCCATCTGAATCGCTGAAACAATCAAATAGCTTATAAAATGAACACGGTTATGGGATAATGCCTGGATCGCAAAATTAATCCAAATGCTTCCCTGAATCGTAGTAACCAAAAGTATGGGTAATCCTGCGGATTTGAATGTGAACAGCAAGACAAACACAACAAACAGTAGAGTCAATACAGATATAACTATATCGTCAACTTCAAATGAGGTTGCCAGATCATGATTATTAATTGACTCTCCTACGAGAAAAGTATTTTCCTTGTAAAATTCCGATACCACCTTCCGTACAGTCGGCAGATACTCAAAGGTTTCCTTACTGTCTTCCGGCAAATCCAGCTTAATAACCATTCGAGAATAATTTTTCCCCTGCAGTTGCTTTGTCGCCATTACAAGCTGCTTATGGATTTCGTCTAAATTTTCTCTTGTATCGGAAGGCAGTGTCACATAGCCTTCCTGAACCTTTTGATATGCATACATGAACATTTCATAAAGTGTTACACTCCGATTGTTAAACTCGTTTACCAGATACCCGTATTCTTCATGCTCGAGGCTATAAGCTGCATAAAGCAGCCTTGTATCATTAATGTCCATATTTGTAAGTTCAGCAAACATTCTCGGAGTCATCTTATCCGTCAGCACATAATCGCCTACTTTTATATTCCCAAGACCCGTAACTGCTGTAACATGTTTTATTTTGCTCAGAGCCTTCAGCAGCTCTCCCTCTTTTTCATAATTTCCGGAAGGAACAACCACTGCCAGGATATTCGGCTGCCCGAAAGTCTCTTTTATTTTCTGATCAGCAATCTGTGTTTCGTTTTGTCTAATTGTGGGGATGTCCTTCTGACCAAAGGCAAATTCAGTCTGACGGCTTAGATAAAAAGTTGTAATCAGAAGAGGTATGAACAACAAAGGCACAACGTACCTCGTCTTGTTAGCCAGCTTTCCGATAAAATCTATTGCAGGCACAAAGTTCCGATGGCCGGTTTTGTCAATTCCTTTATGAAAAAGCATGAGTAAACCAGGCATTAAGAGAAGAACGCTCACAAGACTGCATGCAATGGCCTTGATCATGACAATTCCCATATCATAACCGAGCCGGAACTGCATAAACATGAGAGCAGCTAAACTTACAATAGCCGTGAGACTGCTGGATCCAATTTCTATAGCACCCTTGCTCAGCGCTGCAATGGTGGCTTCCCTTGGTTCTTTTATTTCTCTTTCTTCGGTATAACGGTGGCACAGAACAACGGCATAGTCAATAGCAAGGGCCAATTGCAGCACAATTGCTATAGCATTTGTAATGAAAGATATTGTGCCTAATAAATAATTGGTTCCCATATTCAGAACAGCTGCAACAGCAAATACAATTATCAGAACAGGAATTTCCATATATGTCTTGGAGGTAAACAGCAAAACCCCCAAAATGATTATAACCGCAATCACAAGTATAGAGGTCATTTCCTTTGCCAGGATTTTCGCATTATCTACACCCACAGTACTCGATACGTAAAAATCATATCCTGAAAGCATTTTCCTAATCTCGGACATGGCATCAATGCTTACTTTATCCTTTTCCTGTCCATCAAATGTAATATCAAACAGGGCAGATGCCGATTTGAAATGCTTGCTGCTGTTATCGAAATCAACAGAAGAAACCCCTTTGATTTCCTTTATCTTTTTGCTGATTTCTTCCGCCTGGTCATAACTGATATTGGCTACCATTACGCTGGCTGTACCAAATGTAGTAAATTCTTTGTGCATTACGTTCAGGCCAAGACGTGTTTCCGAATTAGCCGGTAAGTAGGTAGTGATATCATTGTTGATTGAGACTTTGGGAATTGAAATAATGCAGTAGATTATGGCAACAATAAACAACAGAAAAAAGCCCTGCCGTTTATCGACAATAAATGTTGAAATTTTCTTCATAATATTATTATCTTGTGATTTATTTTCCATTGTAATATCCTCATGTCTCATTCTTTATTTCCAATTTCCTACTTTCATCAATAAAAAAGTAATTGTTTTTCATGCGTTTGCAAATTTATAGACAATAGCCTACTCCTTTTAATAATAGAAGTAGACACAAATTTTATCAAGAATCAAATAAAAGATTTTGTCTATATTTAGACAAATTAGGTTAATCTGCAAAAGCTTATTTTACTAATTTTACATTCTTATAATATTTTGCACTTTAAAAGGTCAACAAGTATACAAATATACTCTCATCTGCCTTTACTCTAAAATATGTAAGAGTACTTACTAAACACTCCTATATGATTGGTCATCGAATCTCCATTTAACCAAATTATCTATTCGAATAATATTAGTATTGATTTAGTACTACATTCTTAATATCTGTATATTAAGATTTAACTATACATAAAAATAAAAAATTTAACTAGATCTTAAATTGTATCTTAAACAGGAAATAAAATTCTAGCTATGTATATGGCTGATGTAAGTGTAACGGCACTATAAATGGTTGAGGCCATTACCTCCTGAGATGCAAAGTCCTGATCATTACCGCATTCAACGGCAATTAAAGCTGTATTGACAGCTGTTGGTACTGAATAAGAGATAAATGCCGTTTGTGCAATAACCCCTCTAAACCTAAATACATGTATCAAGATTAACGCAAGCACAGGGCCTATAATAAGCCGGGTAAAAACTGCCATATTTACATTACTGTCTCTAAAATCAAATTTGGTCTTTGAAAGCTGAGCTCCCAAAGTTATCAACGCTATTGGCACCAGTCCGCCCTTTATATATTCAATTGCAGGCCATAATGGTGTTGTAGTTATGTCAATTCGAGTGTATTTAAGCAGCAATGCAATAGGTATTACATATATGGATGGCATGGTAAATATTTGGTGCATTGAATCTTTTATGTTCATATTAGCTCTTCCGGCATTGTAGAAACCAATAGTATTCATTGTAACATTCATAAACACAAGAATCATAATCTGGACTGTAAGGGCTTGGCCCAGATATGGTGTCTTGCCATCAATTACAAAAGGTGCACTTCCAAAGATAAGAGTAACAAGAGACACACCTATATTTCCTGTATTATTAAACATAATGGAATTTTTAAAGGCATTTTCCTGACTTAAATCATATTTGCGAATTTTGGAAATAACTCTAGCTATTAAATCGTTGATTATCAGATTTACTATACAAAAAAGTAAGATCATAAGCATACCGTAAGATAAATTGGTTGTATAAAGATTATAAAATATAAATCCAGGTACAAATATGTAAAAATTCAATTTACTGAGCGTAAACACACTTAGAGCAAATTTTTTGCTTATTGCAAATCCTAACCCAATCAATACAAAAATAGGTATAATATTATTTCCTAATATATATAAAAAAACAGACATTGTTATATCCCCCATCATATTTCAACATTTTTAAAAAATTAACTTTTATAATATGCTCACAAAAATCAAATTTTGAACAAATACTGGGAATGAATATAGATTTGATTTTACACAAATTTACACTCATTCCCCGCTATTTCTTATATTCAAGACTGAATATTATTGTGTATGCTTCGCCTGCTCTCTTATTATACGCTTAACAGCCTCAGCAACAGCCTCACAAACACCCTTATCAAATACACTGGGTATTATATAGTTTTCATTTAGTTCATGATCTTTTACTAATCCTGCCAAACCTTTTGCCGCAGAAATTTTCATTTCATCATTTATAAATTTGGCTCTGACTTCTAATGCACCCTTAAAGATACCCGGAAAAACCAACACATTATTAATTTGATTTGGAAAATCCGATCTCCCTGTAGCTATAATTCTAGCTCCGCCAGCCTTTGCATCATCAGGTGATATTTCAGGTGTAGGATTTGCCAGAGCAAAAACCACAGCATTTTTATTCATACTTTCTATCATTTGTTCAGTTACTACATTACCAGCTGAAACGCCTATAAAAACATCTGCATTTTTAATAATATCTGCAAGATTTCCCTTTTCACATTTATTGTTTGTTACTTGTGCTATTTTCTGCTGTACTTTATTTAATGTACTATCATCTTTGACAAGTGCTCCATTTATGTCACATAATACTATATTCTTTGCTCCTGCCAAACTTAAAAGTTTGGCTGTTGCAATACCTGAAGCACCTGCTCCATTTATAACTATTTTCACCCGAGCTATATTTTTGCCAACTATTTTTAAAGCATTATACAAACCTGCTAATACCGCAACAGCAGTACCATGTTGATCATCATGATATACAGGTATATTCAATTCTTTCTTTAATCTATCCTCAATATAAAAACATTCAGGTGATTTTATATCCTCAAGATGTATTCCACCAAAACCGGGAGAAATATTCTTTACAGTATTTACTACTTTATCCGGATCTGTTGAATCTACACATATTGGTATCGCATCTATATTTGCAAATCTTTTAAGAAGCAGTGCTTTACCTTCGATTACCGGAAGTCCTGCTTCCGGTCCTATATTTCCAAGTCCAAGTACTGCTGTTCCATTAGTAATCACAGCTACTGTCTTCCCTTTTATTGTATAATCATACACCTTTTCTTTATCCCGCGCAATCTCCAGGCATGGTCCTGTTACACCCGGTGTATATGCTAACGCCAAATCATCACTATTTCTCAATGGCATAGTTCCGACAACTTCTATTGCACCCTGCTTTTCTTTATGTAATCTTAAAGATTCATCTCTCACATCAATACTCATATTATTTCGACTGAACTATAACCTGATAATAGTTCAACTTCACTTCCTTTTATAATTTTAGTTATTTACAAAACTCCATAATCATCAATTTTCCTCTATTGCACCATAATATACTTTCACTGTCCAAGCCCAAGCAGCATACTAAATACTATAAGAACCATGGACCCGCCAATTCTTGAGGTTATTTGAGCAAATGGCATTAAATTCATACGATTTGACGATGACAATATCAAGATATCGCCGGATCCGCCCATACCTGTCATACACAATCCGGCAGTTATTCCTGATTCTACAGGATACAAGCCAAAACAGCGTCCCACTAAGACAGCTCCTATCAAAGCACCTAAAACAGTACTTATTATTACAAATATATTCGGTATGGTAAATACTTTTACAATATTCATTAGATCCGTACCCATACCTATTGCAAACATTACAGAAAATAAAAAATATTTAGATGAAAGCTTCTGAAGTTTATCTGCACCAGCTCTTATTTCCTTAGGTATTACGTTTATCAAGTTCAATACAATTACAAAGATAACCATGAAAGCAAAAGCATGGATTTTAAAGCCCATATTACCTCTATTTACAAATGAAATTTTATCTGCATAAAACTGTCCTATTATATATATAAAAAGAACAACTAAAAATGAAGCTGCAATATCCAGAACACCTGCATCAAATTTTTCTGTCTGCCCAGCAGATTTATCCTTTATTTTCAATAACTGGCCATGACCCGAATATTTAGGATACTTTTCACCAAATCTACTTACAAGTGAACTTAGAATAACAGAAAGTATATTTGCAATAGTCAGCACTGCAAAGGCCGGGGTATACCATATTGTTGAATTTTTTCCTGTTGCCTGTGCCCATATTTTGCTCATGGGAATAGCTCCCCCTCCATTTCCATCAGCTACAATTGGAGAAGCAATGTTTATCAATGCTGTAATAGGTTTTATACCAACTAATGCCGCTGCCCCCATACAAAATACAAATGCTACAACCACTCCTCCAATAATTGCCGGGAAAAATCCTCCAAATGCTTTTAATATCTGATTTCTATCAAGTGACAAAACAGAGCCTACAATTAAAATCGTTATAAACAAATCAAGAAATCCATCTTTATTTAGGAAAGTAGAAACGTTATCAAATACGTCAGCGGGTAATAATTTATAAGTAAATAAACCCGAGCCCACCATAAAAGTAAGCATTGCACCCCCTCCAAAATATTTGTTCCATATAGGAAGTTTCTTACCTATTAAACCTACAACAGCGCTTATCATCATTAAAAATCCCAATGAACCTATCATATTATCTGGGAGTGCCCCTGCTAGTGCAACAATCAATATCAACACTATACAAGGTATAAAAATATATAATGATAAACCCAATATCTTTCCTCCACCATTTTCCATTACTTTATACATGACTAACCTCCTAGTAAACTCATATGAACAATTATCTGTGCTAATAAATCAGGAGAAATTTGGTGTTCATTCAATAAAATACATTTATCCTATTGAACGCAGCCATTCTCCCCTTATTTATTAAATTCTCAGCAAACTACTAAATCATATTTGTCCATTCACTTTTTAAACCTTTTTTTGAATAAAGGCTTGACTCCACCATTTTCCAGAATATTCATGGTATATTCAGACAGTTTTTGACCTTTTATACTTGTTCCAGTAGTTTTATTCAAAACTACTCCATTAACAAGATTTACATCAAGAACATCGCCTTCTTTTACTTTTCCACTTATTCCCGGGCACACCATCAGTGGAAGAGCCAGGTTTATTGCATTTCTGAAAAAAATTCTGGCAAATGATTCAGCAAGTACCACACTGACACCGGCATGCAATAATGTTATAGCTGCATGTTCCCGGCTGGAGCCGCATCCAAAGTTTGTTCCTGCAACTATAATATCTCCTGAAGTCATGCGTTCCCTAAATGTAGGATCTACTCCTTCCATACAATGTTTTGCTATATCCTCAGGCTTCACGAGTTCTAAATATCTTCCAGGATATATTTGATCTGTATCAATATTTTTCCCATAGACAAAAGCTTTTGCTGTTATTTCTTTTAACATTTTTCTACCTCCCCAATACTTCTCTTACATCAGCAATCTTACCGGTCAATGCTGCAGCAGCCACACTAGCAGGTGAAGCAAGATATATTTTTGCTCCTGTGCTTCCCATACGGCCTGGAAAATTTCTATTTGTAGCTGTTATACATACTTCACCATTTGCAATCAGCCCTTCATGAGTTCCTAAACAGGGGCCGCAGCCAGCTGCTGTAAAAGTTGCACCTGCAGCCATAAGAGATTGTACATACCCAAGCTTCATTGCTTTTTGATATATCTCTGTTGATGCCGGTATAATAATGAGCCTTACATCATTATTTATTTTCCTGCCATCAAGAACCCTGTACGCTTCTTCTATATCTTCCAATCTTCCTCCTGTGCAGGATCCTATAAAGGCCTGGTTGACATTTACTTTTTTAACATCCTTTACAGAATAGACATTGTCAACACTGTCAGGTACTGCAATCTGTGGAGACAACTCACTTATATCAAAAACATGGGTCTCTGAATATTCAAAGTCATCATCTGTTTCCTGAATCTCAAATTTCTTATCTGTTCTTTCCTTTAAATACTCTAAAACCTTATCATTTGGCTTCATATAAGCTGTCTTGGCTCCCATCTCCACAGCCATGTTGCATATGGTCATTCTTTCTGCCACACCTAGATCATCAATATAACTTCCCGTAAATTCTATTGCCTTGTATACTGCTGCATCTGATTTAAGTTTTCCAAGTATATAGAGAATAACATCTTTGGCGTAAACTCCTTTTTGAGGTTGTCCATTTATTTGTATATTTATTATTTCAGGCACTCTGAACCAAATTTCCCCGGAAATCAATACCGTTGCCATATCTGTAGCTCCAAGGCCTGTGGCAAAAGCTCCAAAAGCTCCATGAGTGGTAGTATGAGAATCTGTTGCAACAAGAATCATTCCCGGCCAAACCAGCCCGGCTTCAGGCATAACCTGATGGCAGACCCCCTTATTAATATCAAAATGGTATTTTAAGTTTTGTTTTTTAGCAAAAGCCCTCATTTCACTATGATTTTGAGCAGTCTGTATAGTTGGTGCCGGGGCATAATGATCAAATACAAAAGCTGCCTTCTCATTATCCCAGACTTTCTCACCCCCCATTTCATAAAAAGAATATACTGTCTGAAGATAAAGATCGTTAATTTCAGCAAAATCTACTTTGCAGGTAACTATTTCTCCTGTTTCTACTTTATCTTTTCCTGCGGCTTTAGCTAAAATTTTTTCAATAGCATGCATCTGTTTTCCTCCTTAAAATTTTTTAATAAACTGGATAAGTTTCAGACAGATAAAACTACAGTGTATGATGTGATTGATCTGCCTTTTTACTTCCGTAAATGATTACACCATTTCTATAACAGCAAAAATCATGCCAAAATTTTATAAAGCTGCTGTTTACTTATTTTTCTTACAATAAAGTTAGCATTAAGTAAAAGTAAATAACATAATTTTTATAGGAAATTGTATTTTAAAACCAAGCAATATCAATATTTACAAGAATTGCATGTCAGTCAACATCATATTTATCTGCAATGATTTTGCCTTATCTATAATAACCAGCTGATGTATCAGTTACAGCAAAAGCAGTTGTTACATTATGCAACTATTTATTACATAATGTAACAACTGCTTTTATTTTAAAATCTATGGATTAAATAAAACATCACCTATGGAAAACTAAACAATCCTAATGCAGCACATATTTCCAATTTCACTTCTACTTGTCATTTAAAATGCGCCACAATTGTGTACGGCTAATTCCCAGTCTGCTGGCTGCCAGAGTCCGATTCCCCCTGCATTCATCTAAAACTTTATTAATATGTCTCTTCTTAACTTCCTCCAGATCATCGGTATGATCAGAATTATTTTCTTCACATTCGGAATTTTTACCTTCCAGCTTTTCATCTATTATTTTCTCTACATCCTCACCAGTTATCACACTATCATTTAGCACCACAAGGCTTTCAATTATATTCTCCAACTCTCTTATATTTCCAGGCCAATGATAATGCTGCAGTTTATCTAAAGCATCATTTGAGATTTTAACTGATTTTTTATTGTACCTGGATGAAATTTTATCTTCAAAATAGCTGCTGAGCAGTTTAATATCATCTTTTCCCCTATCCCTTAAAGAAGGCACTTTCAATCTCAAAACATCCAGCCGGTAATACAAATCTCTTCTGAATTTTCCATTTTCAACCTCAATCAAAAGATTTTTATTAGTGGCAGCAATTATACGTATATCTATGGGAATCACTCTGTTGGAGCCTACCGGCCTAACCTCTCTTTCTTGAATCACTCTCAGCAATTTGCCCTGTAATTCAATATCAATATCCTCAACTTCATCTAAAAATATGGTTCCACCATGAGCTTCAGTAAAAAGCCCCGCTTTACCTGCTTTCTTAGCTCCAGTAAATGCCCCTTCATCATATCCAAAAAGTTCACTTTCCAATAGGTTTTGAGATATTGCAGTACAGTTTACTGCCACAAAAGGTCCTTTTTTTCTTCGACTTTCCAGATGTATTGCCTGTGCAAACATCTCTTTGCCAACTCCACTTTCCCCGACAATTAATACTGTACTATCGGTACCAGCATACATCTTTGCCCTCTCTTTAGTTTTAATCAAAGCTTCACTTTCACCTATGATTTCCGAGAAGCTGTATTTAGCTATATTGCCTTTATATAAGAGCTTACCTCTGATTTTTTCCTCGTACTCCTGAATTTTAGTTATATGCTGAAATGTTTCTACAGCCCCGATTGTTTTGTTATTTATAATTACAGGTACCCTGTTAGTGACAATCTGGGTTTTTCCAATTTGGAACAGCTGCCCTAGTTCGGACTCGGTTTGATTTAAAACTTCAGGAAGCATGGTATTCGGTATTAATTCATCAACTGGATGTCCAAGAGCCTTTTCAATGGGAATACCCAGCATTTTACTGGCGGCAGAATTAAAAGTAATAACTCTTTTAGTATAATCTATAGAAACTACGCCTTCACTGATATAATTTAAAATCGCTTTAAATTGCTCCGTTTTTTGTTTTTCTTTGCGTGTACTTTTTATAATTCTTCTAGCTTCTTTAATGCTGGAATCCACTGTTACAGCACTTGTTTCTAATAAAACAGTGGGAATATTATATTTCAAAGCCAGATTTTCAGCAACCGTTCCTCCAAGAATCACATCTATTTTTTCACCGGAATTAATTAAATTTTTTATATATCTTTCTCCATCGTGCTCATCGTTGATATAATAAATATGTATATTTACATTTAAAATTTTTCTTAATAAGCCAACTCCTTCAATAATATTTTGAAATCCAATAATAAAAATATTTGATCCATATTTTTTGGCGGTGTACACAGCATTTATCAAATCATAGGGTGAAACCTCCATTTTAATTACAGGTACCGATTGAACAGTATTTTCAATAATAGAAGCAGTACCTCCCCTTGATATTATAGCCTCTACGCCTTCTTTTTCCGCCAATCTGGCTATTTTAATTGATTGATTCAATAATGCCAGTTTTACATCCACATCATTATAACGGGCAGCTACTTTTTTAGCTGTATATTCAATTTTAAAATGTGGAGCAATAATTAAAATGTTTTTCATAGAAGGCCCTCCTTTATAGATATTTCTGCTTGATTTCCTTAATTTTTGTAGAGCATTTATTCCCATCCCCTTTTTTATTAACTTAATGGCTGTTACGCCAAAATAAACTTTATGAACAATAATAATACCTTAATTCATTATTCAATATTTTTTCCAGTTTATTCACTTTTTCTTTATCCATAGACTTTAAATGTGACAACTTATATTCTATTCCCATTTTATCATATTTTTGGACACCCATAGTATGGTAAGGAAGGAGCTCTATTTTCTCTACATTTTTTATGTTTCTTATTATTTCAGCTAATTTTTTTATGTGTTCTTCTGAATCCGTTATGCCGGGAACTACTACGTGCCTTATCCATATTTTAGTGTTAGATTTCTGAACTGTTTCTAAAAATTCATCAAAACCTTTTTTCCCCTGGCATACTAATTTTTTATATTCTTCATCATTTACATGTTTTATATCAAGAAGTACCAAATCTGTGTATTTTAAAATCTCATTATATTTTCCTTCACCGTATCCAGCAGTATCTACAGCCGTATGGATTCCAGCTTCCTTACATAATTTTAATGTTTCTATTAAAAAAAATGGCTGCATCAAAGGTTCCCCACCTGAAAAAGTAACTCCTCCACCCTTTTTAAAATAAGGCTTAAATCTGCTTATTTTTTTCACAAGTTCTTCCGGAGTAATTTCTGTTCCACCCTGAAAACTCCAGGTATCTGGATTATGGCAATAAGCACACCTTAAAGAGCATCCCTGCATAAATACTACAGATCTTATACCTGGCCCGTCAACTAATCCCATACTTTCAAAGGAATGAATTTTACCTATAGTCATACTTATTTGTTACCCCCTTACGTAGAATTCCCTCTAAATAGTAATTATAAAACATACCTGCTGTCTTAAAAGCAGCAGGTATAATATTTATTATTACATTTTTTCGTGGAAGGTTCTGCTTATAACTTCTTTTTGTTGTTCCCTGGTTAACCTGTTGAAATGAACAGCATATCCTGATACCCTTATTGTTAATGTGGGATATTTATCTGGATTTTCCATAGCATCTATTAATGTTTCTCTATTAAGCACATTTACATTCAAGTGGAAGGCCCCTTGTGAAAAATATCCATCTAATATATCAGCAAGATTCACTATTCTAGTTTCTGAATCTTTTCCAAGTGCATCTGGTACTATGGAGAAGGTATTTGATATTCCATCCTGGCAGTAAGTTCTATATGGTATCTTAGCTACTGAGTTAAGTGAAGCCAATGCTCCATTTTTATCCCTGCCGTGCATTGGATTTGCTCCCGGTGCGAAAGGTTCTCCTGATTTTCTTCCGTCTGGAGTTGATCCAGTTTTCTTTCCATAAACAACATTTGATGTTATAGTTAATACTGACAATGAGTGTTGCGCACCTCTATAAGTTTTGTGTTTCTTAAGCTTGTCTGAAAACTTCTTAGATATCTGTACAGCTAAATCATCCACTCTGTAATCATCATTTCCGTATTTAGGGAAATCTCCTTCAATTTTAAAATCTACAGCTATTCCATCTTCATTTCTTACAGGTTTAACTTTTGCATACTTTATAGCACTTAATGAATCCGCAGCTACTGATAATCCTGCTATGCCAAAGGCCATGAATCTTTTAACCTTTGTATCATGAAGGGCCATTTGTCCTGCTTCATAAGCATATTTGTCATGCATATAGTGAATTGTATTCATTGTATTTACATAAAGGTCTGCCACATACTCCATAACTTTATCATAGCTTTTAACTACTTTATCAAAGTCAAGAACTTCATCGTCCATTTTTTCTATATCAGGTACAACTTGAATTAAACTGCCATCTTTAGCTTTTTTCCTTTCATCATATCCTGCATTCACAGCATAAAGTAATGATTTGGCAAGATTTGCCCTTGCTCCAAAGAACTGCATTCTTTTACCTATTTCCATAGCAGATACGCAGCAGGCTACACCATAATCATCTCCATATATAGGCCTCATTATATCATCATTTTCATATTGAATGGCATCCGTTTTTATTGACATTTCCGCACAATAATTCTTAAAGCTTTGAGGTAATTTTTCTGACCATAAGATTGTTATATTTGGTTCCGGTGCTGATCCTAAGTTAGTTAGTGTGTGTAAAAATCTATAACCTGTTTTTGTAAGCAAGGATTTCCCGTTTATGCCGATTCCGCCAATAGCCTCTGTTACCCAGTTAGGATCTCCTGCAAATAACTCATTGTATTCAGGAGTTCTCAAATGTCTTACCATTCGCAACTTTATAACAAGCTGATCAATTAATTCCTGAGCTTCTGCTTCTGTTATAAGGCCGTTTTTCAAATCCCTTTCCATATATATGTCAAGGAAAGTAGTATTTCTTCCCATTGACATAGCTGCTCCATTGTTTTCCTTTACTCCTGCCAGGTATCCAAAGTACAAAAATTGGACTGCCTCTTTAGCATTAGAAGCTGGTTTTGATATGTCTATGCCATAAGATGCTGCCATATCTTTTATTTCTCCCAGAGCACGAATCTGCATTGATACTTCTTCTCTAAGCCTTATGAATTCTTCTGCAGCTGGCCCCACTAATTCCTCTAAATCTTTTTTCTTTTGCTCTATTAAGAAGTCTATGCCGTAAAGAGCTATTCTTCTATAATCACCTATTATTCTTCCTCTGCCATAAGCATCTGGAAGCCCTGTTAAAAGACCTACTGTCCTAGCTTTTCTTGTGGCCTGAGTATAAGCATCAAAAACTCCCTGATTGTGAGTCTTTCTATATTTATTAAAATATTTTTCTATATCTTCATTCATTTTAAATCCATATTCGTGAAGTGATTGTTCAACCATTCTCATTCCACCAAAAGGATTCATTATTCTCTTTAAAGGGGCATCTGTTTGAAAACCTACTATAATTTCGTTTTCTTTATCCAAATATCCTGGCTTAAAGTTATTTATGCCCGAAACTTCATTAGTTTCAACGTCTATAATTCCCTTTTTAATTTCTTCTATGATCAGTTTCTTTGCTTTATCCCAAAGCTTTTTTGTCTTTTCTGTTGCAGGTGCTAAAAAGCTTTTATCTCCATGGTATTCCGTATAATTTTTTTGTATAAATTCCCTTACGTCAATTTCATCAGTCCATCTTCCCAAATTAAATCCCTGCCAGTTTTTTAACATAAAAATACCTCCTCAAAATTTAAATATAATTAAATATCCAGGATATTAAAAAAATAAAACCACCTGGATATTTACCCAGGCGGTCGGTATTCTTATTTACAAATCGCACTCCCTGTGGTGAACTCCACTTCCGCCAGTTATGCGACTCTTAGGCCAGCAAAATTTATATTTTTTAACTACTACGCCATCATATCATATATGTTAAATGACAATTAAAAATTTGTCAATATTGTCACCTGTAAAATAAGACACATTTCTTTCAAATTGCACCTTATATGCAGGAAGTATGTTTCTTAAATAGATGCCAAGTTCATGCTGCAAGCTAAATTCATTGTATATTTCAATATTCTGAGCTTAATGATGCCGCTTAGGGCCTCTAAAAAATCATCTCACCCGGTTTATAGCCCTCAGGCAATTCTTCTTCACTTAAAAACTTGAAATTGTCATCACCCAGTATGGGTAAAAATGCTTCATATGGAATCCTGGAAAACTCACAGGCATAATTGCTGGCTCCGAACCATTTGCCCTCCTTGCTGCTCAGGTTCAAGTCTCTGGCAAATTTTGTATAGTTCGAGCAATCATGAACCACTAAATCCCACTTTTCTTCATCGGCTGTTTTCATGAATTTCAAAGTCAGTTCCCTGCTCCAGATTGGAGATATGTAACCCTGCCTGGAAATATACATGTCTTCTCCATAATAATTGTTTATGTTATTCTCATTCAAGTGTAATTCTGCACAATTGATAAAATCAAGTTTTGTCTCCAAGATGTCCTGCTTTTTCATGAAAAAAATTTGGAAAAACTCAGGAGTCATTGGAGTTTCAATACCTACACTTTTAATATATTTTTTTGCTGTTCCGATATTTTCAATCACCTTGTCCGAACACTCAGAAGCACCCAGGTTGAAACGTATCTCGTCAAGGCCGGCTTCACCTAATGCTTTCAATGTTTCCTCTGTAGCTAAAATGCCATTTGTATACAGATGTTGATGAACTTGAGCATCACTAAATTTCCTTATTACCGGATAGTACTTTTCTATTTCCATAAACGGCTCTAAATAGACATAGCAAATGCCAGTGGGTTTCTTCTGAATGGAAAGAAGCAAATCAATATCCCTGTCATAAAATCTTGTGCCTCCAATTTCCCACATACCTTCGCCCACTGGAGGAATATTTTCCAGCTCTCCATAATCATAACAGAACTTGCACTCAATGTTGCACTTGTTGGTTTTCCTGATTGCATTCAGACCAGTACCCAGCAGGCAGGAACGGCATCCCCGGGGAAATTTACTTTCATTTCCCACAAAAAAAGTTCTGTTCTTCAAGCTTTTCAAACCCTTAATTTCCGACATTAACATATCATTTCTATAATCGATGGCTGCCTCAATTTGCGCAAAGGCAGAGTAAACAATCTCCTGCTGCTTTGTCATAATTTCCTCTTCCTCAGGCAGTGTTGAAAAAAATTCAAACCATTTCAGCGCATCTTTCTTTGAAATTTTCATAATATCCTCCTATAAGTTCGCCTTTTACAGTTCTAATTCTAACTCTTTCTTTTGCTGTATGGCAATTATCAACTCCAATATAACTCATAACTACATAAAAAGTCTCCTTGCCCCGTCCTTATTATACCATCATCATATAAAAACTAGCTCAATATCAACATACCAAGCTAGTTTCACTTTAGAATTTTTTCAATCCATCAACAGCATCTTCTTCAGAAGATACAAAGAAAATATCTCTTCCCCTATTACTTTCATATATAAAATCTTTCAGCGGCTTGCTTGTGTAGACGGAAAAATCGCCGACAATGGCTACTTCACTGCCATTGTCAGTAATTTTTTTATATTCATAACGGGATTTTCCTCCTCATAAATTTCGATTTTTATCTCTAATGTTGACTTATATATAAGATTCATGTGTATAATTATTTCATCAGAATTTTGCAGAGCCAAAAGTACATCGCGGAATTTTTTATTGCGGTGACACAGGTTACCTTACTCAAAAAATTCTTTACAATAAGCCACAGTTCCCTTAATGTTATCAAGACTTCCCTTCTCAAGTTCCAATGCCATAAACGATTCATCCGGTACATCAAATGGTGCCTTAATCCCCCATGTGTTTGCAGGTTTAAATCCAAATCGAGGATAATACCTGTCATGTCCAAGAACAATTACAGATTTGAAGCCCATTTCTTCTGCAAGCTTCAGACTTTCCTCAATCAAGCCTGTTCCAATACCTTTGTTCTGATATTCAGGCAAAACCGAAACAGGAGCCAGTGCCAACGATTCGTATTCCTTTTCACCATCTTTAATAATTAGCTTTGTCATCAGGCTATGACCTACAATTTTTTTGTTAATTTCGGCAATAAGAGAAAGCTCCGGTATAAATACATCGCTTTTTCTCAATTTAGCTACCAAAAACTGCTCTCTATGATCACTGTGCTCTTCATTTTCAAATGCTTTTTCCACCACTTTTTCGGAAAGTCTGCAGTCTTTTTCAGTTTCCTGTCTTATAATTATATCCATTCGTAAATATCCTCCTTTCCAATATCTCAATTGTGAAGTTTGACTCTCCATGTTCCTTCCAATCTTTTTGAAGTTCTTTGTTAGGATGATTTCCTAATAAACAGATTTATATATGGATGTTTTTCCAGCGCCATTAACACCGGCAAATAATACTTTTATGATATTGCAGAATATTTTTATCCAATGGGAATGCTTTATTTATACTTTTGCTCTTGACTATCAACACCTGCATACAACCTGGTAATCATAGTGTAAAACAAATGGATTTCTTCATCAGAATACTCATGAAACAAGCTATTGAGTTTTTCATTGTGAAAATAAAAAACTTCCTCAAAATAGCTATCACCTTTTTCCGTTAGCTGAATTGAGGTGTTTCGCTTATTAACAGGATTTTTCCGAATGGTTATAAAACCTTTTTTCTCCAGTGATGCAGCCAATTTCTTTATATTTTGTCTGGAGGAACCTGACAATTTCCCCAAGTGAGTAAAGGTGGTTTTACCAGTTGTATGTTTTATCATCACAAGCAGCATAAATTGTTTCAATGTAAGAAATGGATCGGCTTTATCAAAAATTGTCTGCAGACGATTTTGCAAAATAAATATACTCGCAAAGATACCACGTGTTTCTTTTTCCCGCTCACCGCTATAATTTTTAATCATATCATCAATCTGCATAACGTTTTCCCTTTCATTAACAAAAACTTATCCATTATATCCATTTACATTATAGTAACTAGTTGCTATAATGTAAATGGTAACTAGTTACTATATTGATGTCATACATCAAGGAGGGCTGTAATGAAGATGAATAAAACAAGCAACTTATTGGTGATTTTCATTATCATCTTAGCATCAATTGCTTCTGCATATGGTTTTTTTTCAAATAATGCTATCAATGAAAATCAAACAATTCAGACTATTCATAATGAAACCGTCAGGCTTTATGGGAAAGGATTATATCATAATGAATCAGTATCTATGGCAGCACAAGTAAGAGCTCAAGACGTTGTTACACTAGTCTTTGCCATTCCCCTACTGCTGGTTTCGTTGATTCTGAACAAGAGGTCCCTCAAAGGAAAATTGTTGTTGGTAGGAACATTAGGTTATTTTCTATACACCTATATGAGCTATTCGTTTTTAGCAATATACAACAATTTCTTTCTGATTTATGTGTTACTGATGTCACTGTCGTTTTTTTGCATTTATAATCAATATTACTTCACAGCAACTGCAGAATTTGGAGAAATGCTTTTCAGCCGCCATGCCCAGTAAGCCTGTTGGAATTTTCATCATCGTTATCGGCATTATTATAAGTTTGATGTGGTTAGGCAGAATCGTTCCCACCATTGGTAATAATACTGTGAATGGTTTGGAGCATTATACTACTTTCGTTATTCAAGCAATGGACTTAGGAATTGTCCTTCCAGTGACTGTAGTAAGTGGTGTTTTGCTATTGCGAAAGAAAAGTTTAGGTTACTTGCTTGCCCCAATCATTATCATTAAGGGCATAACATTACTGTTAGCTATTGATGTGATGGCTATTTCCATGGCAATTAGCGGTGTTTCAGTTTCGCCGATTGAATTAATTTTATTTCCATTATTTACCGTAATATTTGCTGTGATTTTGTGGATAATATTAAAAAATTTTAAATCAATAGATAATACTTGCACATATAAAGAAACGATTTAGTTAAATCAAAGCATTTTCATAGCCTTTTAGCACAAACTCTCTCAATGCCGCATTCAAAATTACGCTCCGTCTCTGCAGTTCTAAATCCAGCAATTTTATAAGCATGCAATGTCCCCCTTTTTTTATCTGTCAGGTAAATAAATTATATCATTATTTACCTGACAGATTAAAACTCCCTTGGTTATAAAGAACTCCAGGACTTTTCTGAGAGTTAACATATATTTCTATATTATTATTCTAACACATACTAACCGGACAAAATGAATTATTAAAATCAATACTTTCAAAACTTAGGCACTTAAATTTCATCCAGGGATTTTTGTTTTGTTTCAACTCCTAACACAGCAATAATAAATGCCACTACTACAAGTATGCATCCAAGTACTATAAAAACAGTCCTGGTATCATAGTTTTTAAGTATCCATGCTACTCCATAAGGACTGAATATAGTTGCCAGCCTTCCTACTGCATTACAAAATCCTGAGCCTCTAAGTCTTATGTCTGTGGGAAACAATTCCGGAACATAAATGGCAAGGCCAAGTGTAAGAAGTATATATATAATTACAGTGAGGAAAAAACCCATAGTCAATATTACAGTCATAGTATTTTGTGAAGCATATGCATATCCAAGTGCTCCTGCTGCAAGCATAAATATAGTAAGGCACCATTTACGCCCTAATTTATCTACAATAAAACTCCCAATTAACGCTCCAAGAGGTGCACCTATCATCATTATAGTTGTATATCCCAATGATTTAGAAACATTTATGCCTTTTCTCAAGAAAAATGTAGGTGCCCAGCTTACAAAAGTATATATCAAAGTATTTATTGCAATCAGCACTACACAACCTACAATAGTTCTCGAGATCATATTTTTACTGAATAAATCACTAAACTTCCCCGATTCTTTATCATGTTCCTTCCTTATGACATTAGGTTGTGCTATGGAATTATCAGCCTCCTTCTCTGCTTCATGGTAAAATATATTTACAACATGCTGTGCATCTTCTTCCATTCCTTTGGATTCATACCATCTTGGGGATTCAGGCATACTTTTTCTCATATACCATACAATTACGGAAAATACACCTACAAATACAAACATCCATCTCCAGCCAAACCGTGGTATTATAAGATATCCCAGAAATGCAGCCGCCGGTGTAGAAACGTTCGTTATAAGCGAAAGCATGGACATCCACTTTCCCCTGGTTTTTGAAGGCACAAATTCTGCAAGCAGTGCATATCCTGTAACAATTTCAGCACCGAGTCCAATTCCCATTATTCCCCTGCAGACTATTAAAAAAATCATATTTGGGGAAAATGCAGCTACAAGAGATGCTCCACCAAATATCAAAAGGTTCAGCTGATAAGAAAATTTACGTCCAAAACTGTCTCCTAAAAATCCAGTAATAAGTGACCCTATCAAAAGTCCTAAAAAAGTTACAGAAATAAAAGCAGCATTTAAGCTTATGCTTGACCATCCACTTTTTAACAGCACACCTAAAACTCCACCTGCCAGATATACATCAAATCCATCTAAAAATATTCCAAGACCGATGAGCCATAAAATTTTATAGTGTAATTTGGATATTGGAACATAATCCATTTTTTCAGAAATATAATTGACTTCTTCCATTAAAATACCTCCATTTAGTAAACAAAAATTTAATATATAATTTCACTGGCCAGTAAAAATTATTTTCTAAAAACAAGCATAAAAAATAGACCTTTCCATGGGGCGAAAGGTCTATCGCGGTACCACCCAAATTTATAACTTGAATATTTTAACGGCGTCACTGCCGGCAGAATCCTACTAATTTTCAGATTGCAGTTTAAGGGTGAGTTTCAATACAGTATAAATGTGCTTTTTCACCATGGGCACTCTCTTTAAAAGTATATCTGTATTTACTTATCCCTGGCATTACTTTTACAATATTAAGTTTTCATCAAAATAAAAAAGCGGTATTGTTTCTCTTGGAGCGAGAAACAATACCGCGGTACCATCCAAATTTTTTTCTTTATAAAATAACGGATTCACCCGATACAGTCTACTTGTATTTCAACCGATAACTCAAGGACGAGTTTTCAATACATGAGTATTGTGAATTTACAGCAAACATCACTCTCTTTAAATATCATATATTTACTTGATTCCTGTCATAGTTCTTAAATTTAATTTTTTCTAAATTATAGTACTAATCTTATATATTGTCAAGATTTAGATTTGATGAGGGTAGCTGTAATTTGTATATATTTACAGATTAATGCTACACCATATATATCTACTTCCAATCTGATATATTATATTTAGCCAATAATTCCCGTGATAATTTCATGCCTTCATCTGTAATTGCTACAGACTTAGAACGATGGCTCCCCTGCCGGATATAATCTTCCTTATCCAGTTCATTAATAATGTCGAAATCATATCCCTTCCAAGCCATATCCAAATCTGATCCAAAATAATCACGTTCCTTAAATCTTGTTAAATACATCAACAGCATGGTCAATTCTTTAACTGCTTTCTTCGGATTAGTCTTATCCATAATAAAATCTCTTCTCTCCGTGGTAAAATTACAATTTCATTGTTATACAATTTTTATGCCCATCATCATACTACAATATCCTTTTATTGGCAATCTTTTTTTCACTCCAGCCAAGTCTCTTTGACCAAGCACGAAGCTCATTACTTTCTACCTTGTCTTCACTTTCATAAACAGTCCCTAAAAAATTAGCAAATCCACTTAGTCCACCTACATCATCAATCAAAAAAACTCCATCTTTATAAATACAAACCGGCCTATGCTCATTCAGCACAGTATCATTTGCACAGACAATCTCTTCATGCGAAACAAGCCCGCCTTTAATCAGGTCTCTGTAATTGTCTTTCTTAGTTATGATAATAGTCCAATTATCCCCAAAATCATATTTATAAATGAGCTCCTTTGCTACCGGAAACAACCTTTTTTCACCAAGCAGTTCATGTTTACCTGCTAAAATCTTGCTAACTTCCAATCTCTCCAACAAGTTTTTTGTTCCACCCTCAATGATAATAGAAGAATTCATTTCTTCAAGAGTCAACTCAATCAAAGGAGCTTTACGCAAAATTTTAATCTCCTTGCCCTCAGCCTTTTTAGTCCGTTCTATGTAATCTTTAAATGACTCCCTAACATCAATCATCTTAAAATCATCCATGAGCCGCTGCACATCTCTTTTAGCAATTTCCGGATGCTCCAGTTTTCCGCCATAAAAATACGGTCCAATATATTTCTTCTTAATCCATGCACTTATACTGCCTTTTTTATAATCATCATCCCAGAAAATATCTCCCTCTGATTCGGACGGAGGCTGAAATAAAATTCCCACTAAATCCGACCAGCCTTTAACAGTGCCACTGGTCAGTTTTTGATATATTTCTTCCGGTAGATGAAAACTGCGTAAGTGTGAATTTCTCCAGCCATAAAGTTTTTGTATTGTATAGTGTAGATTATGAAGCGGCATATCAGATGGTATAAGAATATCTCTGCATATGGACTTCCCCGTAGAAGATTCTCCATATCTTTTAAGCATTATTTTCTGGTATTCCGTCAGGTATTCATCTTTCAATTCCAAATGAAGATGAACCGATGTGATTTCTTCTTTATCACCTCTTATTTTGTTTTTCATTTTGTCCTCCTTCCCAATTATCTTTATTTTTAACTTTGAACCACCATATGCCATTCTGCATTACATAATGCATCCATTCACTGCTTTTATCAAATATTCTACCCTTGTTATCAATACAACACACTCCACGTATCAGTAGACAAGCTATAGATATAATTATGCAGAAATATTAGCTTTTTTATTGCAGAATCTTTCTACTCCAATTGGGAATTGTATTTCTTTTCCATTTAACTGTTCCGTTGCATATATAGGCTGCGTATTTAAATTCATTTGTATTATCATATATATTTATTTCATTACATATACCCAGTATCTTTTTTAAATTATTCAATGATTAATAGTATCTTCTTTCTATATCTCTCTCATAATAAATAGATCTATATATGGATGTTTTTCCGGCACCATTTACTCCTGCGAATATAGTATAAATAGCCATTACTCTTTACCTATCACCTTTTTTTGCTCTCTTTGAAGCACTAAATCCGATAAAGCAGCATAAAAATCTTGTTCTTCTTTTGTCTTTGATTTTTTAAACAGTTCTTTTAAATCCTCATATGAATACCTAAGAAACTGCTTATACAAACTACTTTGCTGATTTATTTTTTCCATAACGATTCCCCTTCGATAAATATATCTTTATACTATATTGTACCCTAATATAGTGCTCCCATAAATAGCTGTACTTAACTGAATTTAAATTTTCAGGAATCTCACCTTTCTTTATTAAAGAGCAATAACTTCTTCAACCATTTTGGCACATGCTTAACTTTTTTATTTTTAGATACAGACTTTAATTAAATAGTAAATAAACTTAATCGTTTTTAAGTTTCTCTTTTAAAGAATTCAACATTTTCATTTTCTCACTGTCACCTTTTACATCTGGATGATATTTTTTTGCAAGTTTAGTAAATCCTGCTTTAAGCAGTTCCTTAAAAAGTTCACTTTCCTCCGCTGTCAGATGATAAGGATTAGAATTCCTCTGCTTGTTAATTTCTTTCCATCCTTGAGATTTGTAAAATCTTTTAGCCTCATTATATGTATTGAAATTTGTATTGTAGTTATAGTTGATTATATTTACATACCATTTTTTGAAATGCTCTTCATCATTGAAATTTTCATCATATTCTTCTTCATAATATATCATATACTTTATAATCTCATTTTCTTTTTCCTTACGCAAATGCAACCTATACTGGTTTTTAGTGAAATTATCTTTGAACTCATACTCATAAAAATCCTCAACTGACTCTATTACCATTCGCTCAAAAGACTTTTTCTGTACATTCAACTTATCTTGTACCTTATCAAATACCTTAAATTCTTCTAAAAGACTCATTATGTCATACCTATAAAACGATGAATCCCCAGTCTCCTCAGCATGGAATATTTCTTTCTCATCAAAATCAAACAGATGTATTTTGTTCCCATTGTCAGAGCAATAATCCACTGAGTACTTGTTTCGATACCCTTTTAAATATTTGCTGATTTTTACACACATAATCATTACCGCTCCCAAAACTACTATTGCCTTAAAACTAGCCAATAGTTTTGAATCTGCTATAACTAATTTCAGTATATCATGAAATTTAATAGAGTTAAATATTTAAAATTTTTGAATATAAATCATATAATTATTGATTCTCTATATTACATTATTCCTGCCCGGGCATAAAAGCGCATCATTTTATCAACTCAAATCATTTTAATTCTAGGTAATAAAAAATCAGCTTATATAACTACAACAAGCCGATTTTAGGAATGTTTTTAAGACAAGTTGTACTGCAACGCGGTATTCCATTTGAAATAAAACTGCCTGCAAATGCTCCGACTGTCTTTGGTTCACTTACCAAAAAACAATTTGATACTGAAATTAACAAATGTATGGACGATATAAAGAATAGAATATTAATTCTCAAAAGCATCTATCGAAAGATAGGTGCTTTTCTTATGCCAATTTTTAGGAAAGGACATGAATACTTATGGGAATACTACCCAGCCTTTCCTGATCACAG
The DNA here is from genome assembly GCF_002995845.1 of Clostridium luticellarii. GTDB lineage: Bacteria > Bacillota > Clostridia > Clostridiales > Clostridiaceae > Clostridium_B > Clostridium_B luticellarii. The sequence continues at coordinate 73,127 of NZ_PVXP01000010.1, forward strand.
GATAATCCGGGAGTCAAACACCGACCCATTGCTCTTGGTATAAACTATTTCAACTCAATCAACTTGTCAAGAATTTGTTTTGTCAAATCCTTTTGTTGTGCCGCTGTTAAATTGGTTGAAGTTCTGATCACAACTGTTCCATGTACTTCGTGAGAACCAGAATTAAACATTTCTGCTCCATCAAACGCTGCTAGGTAAGCATTACGAGTTTCTGCATCTTTCTTAGTTGGATAGACTTCAATACATCCACCTGCATCAGTTCCTTTATCAACAATATCTCTGCCATCCACTTCTTCAGTCACATCTTTGTCAGTAAAATAAACTGCAGCGGTATATCCACCTTGTTTGTTAAGATTACCGTTCGGATCATTATTTTCTGTTACTGCTTGCGTTCCTGTGATTGAAGATACTTCCTTCAATCTTTGAATTACAAAATCGCTTGTTGGATTTGTAATTTGCTTAAGCTGCTTCACGCTGTTTTCAAATGCTTCACTAGCTGATTTCAATTCACTAATTTGTGTTGAATAGTCAATTGGCTTTTCTAATTCTTTGGTAGCTTTTTCGATTGCATCAGTCTTTTTAGGAACTTCGGGAACAGATACTAATGCTTTCTTGGCACTGTTATCAGCTGATTTTAGCTTACCTAATGCCGATGTATCATAAGCTTCTTTCTTAGAATTTATCAACTTTTCAGAATTATCAATCGATGTTTGCAGTTCCTTATTTTTTGCTTCAACTTTTTTCTTTGCAGTATCAAACTGAGTAACGGCTTTTTCATGTGGTGAATATACCTCAAAGTAATAACCACAACCGCCTGCAGCAATAACCAATAATGTGATAATCCCAATAATAGCTTTTTTCATTTTGTTCACTTCCGTTTTTTTGTCCATATCCTCATAATTCACGCCACACACCCCTGTCCTCAGCATTTATATATTATATTTTCTATTATATACATTCATACTGACATAGACTGTCAGCAACAATAAAATTACCTATATGTAAAAACAAAAAAGCCAATTAAGATGATTGTTCGCCTTAACCGACTCTTGAATTTCATTATTCAATTACAACCTCTTAAAAGCTTCTAAAATTAACTTGAAAGATATAGCAATTTTTAGAGTATATAATAAACCTACACTAATAAGAGCACAGCTACTAAAGTCTTCCTGCTGTGCTTTTTAATGAAATTATCATATCCACACGTATTTTGATAGAAAGTCAACACTTAAAAATTAGCCCTCTTTTTTAATTGAGAGGGCTTATTCTTAGAATAATATTTTCGAACCAACATCACAATTCATTTTCACAATACAATTGTCCGCAGGCAGCGCCAATTTCAGAACCAAATTGTGTCCTAACAGTTGCACTAACGCCTGCTTCCTTTAATGTACTGCAAAACTGGTTGATAGCACTCGATGGTTGAAATTTAAAAGTTGTTTTATTCGTAGAATTATAAGATATCAAATCAATATGATATAAATACTCCCATGAACCACGATTTTTCAACAAACCTATAACTGCCTTTGCATGTTCTTTAGAATCATTAATCCCTTCAAGCATAATATACGCAAGAAATACTCTTCGTCCCGTATGAATAATATGTTCATCTAATGTCTTCATTACCTCATGCAATGGAAATCTTTCATTTATAGGCATTAAATCGCTTCGTTGACTTTCAAATGGTGAATGAAGTGAGAAAATGAGATTTACTTGTGGAAATTCTTTGGTCAATTTTTGAATTCCTGGTATAACACCAATTGTTGAAATCGTAATTCTTCGTTGACTTAAACCAAATAAATTTTGATCAGTCAAAATTTTTAGTGCACCAAATAACTCTGGATTTGCAAAAGCCTCACCCATTCCCATAAATGAAACACTATTCAAACTATGTCTATAGAAATAAAAATAAAGTAATTGATCAGTTATCTCATCAGCAGTGAGATTTCGTTTAAATCCAGTACTTCCAGTTGCACAAAAACGGCATCCAAAACCGCAACCACATTGAGAAGAAATACAAAACGATTCCCACCCCTGTTTATACTGTAATCGAACAGCCTCTATTCTCTTTCCGTCTGTCAATTCAAATAACAATTTTTCAGCTTGCTTAGAATGTTGTGAAAAAACAGGTATTAAGCTAGATACATTATTCCCAAACTCATTTGTTAAAGCTATCCTTAATACTTTTGGCAACATAGCCATATCATCAAAATTATCTATCCTTTGACGAAAAATAGCTTTTGCAAGCTGTATATATCTATAATTTGGTAAATTTAAATCTGATACTATTTGTTTTATTTTTTCATATTTTGTTTTTGTCTGCTTCATGTAGGCTTCCTCCTCGCTATTAATAGTTAGGAAGCAAAGCCAGCATTGGCGACTTATACTACTCCATGCAAATGTCGCCTAAAACATCTGACTTTGCATGGAGCCTATTATGTGTTACTTGTATATTCATATTAAACATATTAATTCCATTCTATCCCTTCAATTTTATAGTTTTTGTTGCAACATTTTCACAAAATGCAATATCATGCTCAACAAATAAAATTGTGGGCTGATATTCAATTAACAATTTCTCAATCTGCATACGAGAAATTACATCGATAAAATTCAATGGTTCATCCCAAATATATAAATGTGCCTGTTCACACAAACTTCTTGCAATCAATACCTTTTTCTTCTGTCCTCCACTAAAATCCTGGATATTCTTTTCAAACTGCTCTCTTGAAAAATCAAGCTTTCTAAGAATTGATTTAAATAAGCTTTCTTCAATACAATATTTATCTGCGTATTCAGACAAGTTACCATATAAATCTGATGTATCTTGTGAAACATAAGAAATAATCAACTGACTACTTTTCCTCACAATTCCATTATGCGGGATTTTTTCTCCATAAATTAATTTTAATATACTTGATTTCCCACTGCCGTTTTTCCCTTGAACAGCAATTCTTTCACCCTGCTCTATGGTGAAGCTTACTGCTTCACAGATAATTCTATTATCGTATTGAATTGAAACATCCGCAAGTTCCACAAGCTTTTTACCATGGAAAGTAAGCGGTACTATTTTTAAGCTTTCATTGGATTCAATATTTTTAAGAAGCCTTGATTTTTCCTCAATCATATTCTGTTGTCTAGCTTCTATATTTTTAGCACGCTTCATCACTTTTGCAGCTTTATGTCCAACATACCCCTTATCCAATTTGCTCCCGGAATTAGCAGCTCCATATTTACTGCTTTCAACACTATCTGACCATGCAGATGTACGTTTTGCTGAACTGGAAAGCCGGCTAATATTCTTTTTCAATTTTTCGTTTTCTGCTAGTTCAAAACCATCTTGTAAGTCTTTATTTCTCCACCATGAAGAAAAATTTCCTTTCTGTATCTCAATATTAGTTCTATTAATGGCCAAAATATGGTCAACGCAATTATCTAAAAAATACCTATCATGTGAAATCAGAATAAATCCTTTCTTCTTTTTTAAATAATTGCTTAGTTTTTTTCTAGCTTCAACATCCAAATGATTTGTAGGTTCATCAATAAGTAAGAAGGAGTTCTCCTTTAAAAACATAGCAGCTAGTAATGCTTTGGTCTGCTCTCCTTTAGATAGTGTATAAAATTGTCTATATAAAGCATCATAATCCATATCTAACAATGATAATTCTTTAATTATTTCCCAATCCATTGAATTTGGACTGATTTCCCTTATGATATCTATGGTGAAATTTCCTTGTTCCTGCACCTTATAAGGAAAATATTCAAAAGTCACATCAGCTGAAATATTTCCATTATATTCGTATTTCCCAAGCAGGAGATTTAAAAAAGTGGTTTTTCCCCTTCCATTTCTTCCGGTAAACCCCAATTTCCAATCTGTATCAATTTGAAAACTTATATTTTCAAAAATATTATCATAACTATCTTCATAAGCAAAGGTTAGGTTTGTAACATTTATTAAAGACATATTTTTGTCCTCCTCTGTAATTAATAGTATAAACAACAAAGTCGGAACAACAGGCGACTGTGTTTATTTACTTCATATAAATGTCGCCTTCAGTATCCGGCTTTATATGGAGATTATCATGTGTTAGCAAAGTGTCTTTGTTTTTCATAATATTAATTATCCTCCTTATTCTAATTATCTATAAAAAATAAGAGCCGCAAGAAATTATCATTCTTACAGCTCATAGATATACTAATTAAGCTAATCGTTATAGCATAACACAAGAGTATATATTAAGAGAAAAAAGAATAACTTTCTTGCATAAGTACGACAAAATAAACAAAATACATCCTTTTATCTTTTTGTCAATTGTACTTTAAAAATTAGCAAGAAAATTAAATCATCTTTTCACCTCAAACTTCAACTTTTTTACATTGTATCACTATATATTGAAAAAATCAACAAAAGCTTGAATCAACTACTTTGCTGATTTATTTTTTCCATAACACTTCCACTCCGATAGATATATCTTTTACTATATTGTACCCTAATATAGTACTCCCATAAACAGCTGTATTTAACTGAATTTAAATTTTCAGGAATCTCACTTTTTTTATTAGAGAGCAATAACTTCTTCAACCATTTTGTACATGATCAACTTTTTTATTTCCTGAAATATATTGATTATTTTATCTTATGAAATTCTATTTGATAGAAGTCAAGTTATACGTATAGATTCTTAAAAAAGATAAAATAATAAAAAAGATTCTGTAAATGTTTAAAAAGCTATCTCACAATACATATATTTATGAGATATTTTCCCTTCACTCTTCTATTTTTTTCCTCATCTCGTCCTTTAATGCAGGTCTTCTATTGTTTTCTCTTATAATTCCATCATAGTAATCCTTAAACTCATCTTCTTTATCAAGGAAACTAAATATTTCTTTAATTATACTACAATAATATGCTGCCTTAGCATATCGTGATCTTTTGGCAGCATCTATATGAAAACTAACCATTTCTTTAAGTATTTTCGTAGCTTCATCTATATAAAAATCTTTTTTATTTATATCTCCATTTAGTACTAACATGTCTTCAATGCCCTCTGCATCATATTCATCGGTTTTTAATATAAAGTCATTTAAATTTTCATAACTTAATTTTTTATCATAAAATAAACGGTATAATAAAGATCTGCATGTGTATTTTAAATAATAATATTTATCATATCCACTTGATTTCTCTACAACCTTTAACAGCTCATCTACTTTCCCTTCATAGGATAGAATCTTTATAAATATCCATGTAGATCCATAACTTTTCATAACTCTTAGTCGTTTTTTAGAATCCCCCATAAAACTTTCTAAGTTATTGATCTTTTCCGCAAAATAATGGGCTTTTTTATAGTTTTTATAAGTAGTATCTTCATAGAATAAATTTTTTGCAGCACAGAATGCTCCCTGAAAATCATTTAATTTTTCAAGGGAAGTTATAAGCATATTTTGTAATTCAACTCTTATTGATTGAATTTTAATCTTATTTAATGCCTCTTCAGTTAACTCTATACTTTCTTTCCATCTTTCTAATTCAAAATATGCTTTTACAATGTCGTAATAAAAATTAACGTTATATTTGAAAAAACTTTTAGCAAGCTCTATTCTGTTATATCCTTTTTCATACCTTTCATAAAAGTTTTTAAGGAGCTCAAAAATTAACTGTTGTTTACTCCATTCATCATATAACTCTATTTTTTCTCTTATAATTTCTTCTAAAATAGAGATATCATTTATATGTGAAAGCATAGCTTTTTCGCATTTTTCTCCAAAATTCAACCATTCTTCAAAACACTTATCTATACTTTCTTTCTTGTCTTTTATACAATTTATGATACAGGTATAGTATTCATCAAATACATCTTCCCAATTGATATCTATGTAATATTCAGGGTTTTCTGTTCCTAGAATTTCTTCATCAAAAGAAGCTTTGTAGATGCAATTTAAAAGTAGTTCAAAGACTTCAAAAGCAACATCATAATTTTTGCTTCTAGAATATAGTAAAACTGTATTAAAGTATTCAGTAAACTTTTGTACCCACTCACTATCTTCAAAATTCACATCATCATAATTATCTAAATAATCATCATAATAAACTTCTATATAATATTTCCCTTCAAGACAGCTTTTATAAAAGTCTTTAACTTCTTCTAGAAATTCCAGCTCACCTTTTTTATTAGCTGATTCTATAGCCAATTTAGCGTCTATATTTTTAGAAATAAATTGTATTTTTTCAGTTTCATCAAGTCTATTTAAAAGATCAACAACTAGCCCTGCTAATTTTTCTTTATCAAATTTTAATAGTATTTCTATTTTTTCATCCATAAGTTTTACCTTTCATTTTCTTGATTGCTCTGTAAACATCACATTTAATCTCAATGAAATTATCAAAAAAATTTATCTATTAATTTCCAATCCATTATCACTACACCAATCTAATGCAATTTTATTAAATTCATCATCCTTAAACTTGTACCATTCCTTTTCTACATTAAATCTTATGACTGCATCCTTGAATCTCCTAAAGGCTCCCTTTCCATTTAATGCATTCAATAGTTTATTGGATATTTTATCATTATCTAAGGAATAACAAAATTGAACCATAATATCATACTCATTAATATCAAATTTTGATGGCAATGAGATATAGTTATCCCAATTTTCTTCCACGTCAATAGCAGCTTTAACATCATCCAGCTGCCATTCTAGCAGCCTCTCTACATCATCTTCATCATAATTCTCAGCCATTCTTCTTGTCTCATCATCTATATAAATAATTTTACCTGTAATCTTATTATAATAACAGTTTCCCCCATCATCAGCTAATTCTATTGCTTGTAATACATCTTCCATTTTAACTTTTCCCATTTTTTACATCTCCTTAATCATTCCATACTGTAAATCATAAAATATATGGTTAGCCTTTTATGACCTCTTTTAAATGTTCATATCCATTTTCTGTAAATAAATAGTCAATTACTCTATTTTGTTTCTTAACAATAGTCCTACAATGTCCAATTAGACAATTTGCTTCTTTCTTGCGCAAATACAATCTGCACTGCTTTTAGTTGATATCTTCCAAGCTTTTTTCAATATTCTCTAAAGCTTTCTTCAATATAGTTTTGGGGCATGCAAAGTTGATTCTTTGGAAATGTTCTCCTCCAGCGCCAAATATATAACCATCATCCATTACAACTTTAGCTTTCTTCCGCTTTAGCTTTCTTCCGCATCAATTGATGAAGCTCTATATCCGTCAAGTTAAAATCACTAAAATCAAGCCATGCCAAATAAGTTCCCTCCGGCCTAATCATCTTTACTCTTGGAATTCGTTCTTTTAGAAATTTATCAATAAAATCTAGATTATTTTGAAGATATATAATAAGTTGTTCAAGCCATTTCTCGCCTTTATTGTATGCTGCTATTTGAGCAACAGATGCAAAAGTTCCTGGAGCGATATTGATTGACGATAGTTTACGATTTAATTTTTTCCTTAACTTTTCATTTGGTACTATAATGTTAGAAACCTGTAACCCTGCAAGATTAAATGTCTTTGAAGACGATGTACATACAATTGAGTTCATCTCAAATTCCTTAGAAACCTTACCAAATGGAATGTGACGATTGGGAAGGTATATTAAATCCAAATGAATTTCATCTGAAACTACCAATATATCATTCTTTAAACAAATCTCCCCTAATTGCTTCAGCTCTTCACTTGTCCATACACGCCCAACTGGATTATGTGGACTGCATAAAAACATTAGCTTAGTTTTACTATACTGAGCAATTGTTTCCAATCCCGAAAAATTCATTTCGTATTTTCCATCATTGAGCACCAACGGATTATTGACAATATGACAGCCATTATTAGTGATAACATTGGCAAATGGATGATAGACAGGATTTTGAATTATCACTTTATCACCTGGACAGCAAAATGTTTTTACAATAAAATTGAGTGCCGGTATTATTCCCGGCGTAAAAAGCATCCATTCCTTTTCAATATTCCATCCATTCCTCTTTTTCTGCCAGTTAACTGCAGCCTCCATAAATTCAGCACTCTTATGACCATACCCAAAAATACCATGCCGCGCCCTATCTGTTATCATTTCGACAATTGGCTCAGCTACTTTAAAATCCATGTCTGCAATCCACATTGGAATAATTTTTTCATCTTCAAAGTTTTCTTTAAGATATTTTTTAGACCATTTTATAGAGTCTGTTTTTCCTCTGTCAATAATTTCATCAAAGTTATATTTTATCATAATATTTCCCTTTCCCATAATTGTAAATTAACTTTACTATACAATATTAT
>NZ_PVXP01000011.1 GCF_002995845.1 Clostridium luticellarii
ATGGTATAATATTTTATATTTCAAGATATTGTAGAGAGGTGAATATTTGTTTGAGATTTACTGCAGGCATAAAGGATGATCTATCTATACTGGTTCTAATGGCAGTTTCGCTGCCTATAATAAGTGAATTGAACTTTTATCCATTTCACAATACTTTCCGTGTGAGCTTCAGTTCAGCGGTATTTTTATTTTTTTTGCTGTGGGTAAAAAAAATACCACTGATTTTGTACGGAATTACAATTGGAACATCTACAGTTGCATTCAGAATTGGACTCGATTATATTTTTAAAGGTGGATTCCAATTTTACCATGAGTTTCTGCTGCATTTTCCAGCTTTTTTCTATTATCTGGTCTTTTCATATTTATTATGTATTACCAAAGTGAACAGCTTTCACAACAGGCCTCTTTTTATAGGCATAATATCCACTTTTATAGATATTATTTCTTCCAGTGTAGAATTATCATTAAGATTTTTATTGTTAAAAAACCCAATTTCAATTTACACTCTGGGATTGATATGTATTATCTCCATCACCCGAAGTTTCTTCGTACTCGGATTTTTCAACATAATAAAGTTGAATCAGGTGAGAGCTTCTGCCAGGGAAAAAGAAGAAAAGAACAGATACATGTTTTTACTCATATCAAATCTATATGCTGAATCTCTGCAATTGAAAAAATCACTGTCCTATGCTGAAAATGTAACGAGAAATTGCTATAAGCTATATGAAAATCTTCAATATGCTCACTCCAGTTTTGATCCTGAAAAATTATCTCAGAAATTACTGGAAATTGCAGGGCAGGTACATGAGATAAAAAAAGACAACCAACGAATATACGCAGGCCTCTCCAGAATGATTTCCTCTGAGAATTCCAAAGATTACATGGATGTAAGTGAAATTGCCAATATGATAGTGGAAACGAATAAAAAATATTCCGTATCTCTTGGAAAAGAAATTGAATTTTTTCAGGACATATCTAATGACATACCTGAACTTCACAGTTACACTGTAATGTCAATTATAAATAATCTGGTATCAAATTCTGTAGAATCCATAAAAAAAACTGGCATTATAAATATTCACATATATAGTGAATACAACTCAATTATATTTAAAGTAAAAGACAATGGTACTGGGATACCAAGAAAAAAGCAGGAACTTGTTTTCAAACCGGGATATACGACAAAATACAATGAATTTGGAGAACCTTCTACGGGAATAGGACTTTCTTATGTAAAAGAAACGGTTACAAATTTAAAGGGTACAATACTTTTAAACACTGAGAATAATTACAAGGAAACTATTTTCACTATCAAAATTCCCGTTGAAAGTTTAATAGAGAGAGGATTGATAAAATGAATTTTTTTATTGCAGATGATGATGATGCCATTCGTTCAATGCTGTTGGAAATCATTGAGGATAATAACTTGGGAAATGTAGTTGGTGAAGCGGTGGATGGTTCCTTAATATCCAGCAATTTTTTACGTTCTAAAAATGTAGATATATTATTGATAGATCTTCTAATGCCCATTAAGGATGGCCTTCAAATTATAAGTGAACTGGATTCATCTTTTAAAGGAAAATTTATAATGATCTCACAGGTGGAAAATAAGGAAATGATAGGTAAGGCCTATTTACTTGGAATTCAATATTATATCACCAAGCCGCTAAACAGAATTGAAGTTGTAGAAGTGATAAAACGGGTAATTTCCAATATGAAGCTTGAAAGATCCATAAGCCACATTCAAAATACTATAAATTTTTTAAAAACAGATATTCCAGAGCATAAAGCTCCAGCAAATATAACTATTCTGGAATGCAGTGAATCCATATTGAGTGAATTGGGTATAATAGGTGAAAGCGGCAGCAAAGATCTGATGCACATGGTAAAATATATACACATTCACAAAAACGATACCGGAAATGGAGAAATTTTTCCTTCTCTCAAGGAACTGTTTATCCATATTGCAGAAGAAAAACTGGGTAAAAAATCCAATTCCGTAAATATAGCAAAAGAAGTTAAAGCTTCCCAGCAGAGAATAAGAAGAACTGTTATGCAATCGCTAAACTACATAGCCTCTCTGGGACTAACTGATTATTCCAATCCAAAATTCGAGAAATATGCTGCTGAATTCTTTGATTTCACCGAAGTAAGGAAAAGAATGCTTCAGCTTAAAAAGGGTCTTCCTTCAAATACCACCATCCATATAAATGTTAAAAAGTTTATAAAGGTATTGTATTTGGAATCCCAGAAACATCTCAAATACAATTCACTATAAAAAGGCATCAGACTTAAGCTGATGCCTTCAAATCAATTATTTGTCTTCCCAACGGATTTACTGCAGCCAGAGCAGCCGCAGCTGCAGCCGCCGCCTCTTTTATGAGATTTGTAAGTCCTGTATGCAGAAAATCCGATGATACTAAACAGTACTACTGAAACTATAGCTGTTGCCATATTATACCACCTCTTTTTCTCTTATAGATCCTCCGACAACCTGATTATCATGTTTTTCACTGTAAGGTCTCTTAAACAACAAATAAATCAATCCGATGATCAGAATAACAGCTACCGCCGTACCAATTCCAAATCCCTTTCCCGTAACCAGTGAACCAATCTGAAATATAATCAATGATACAACATATGCAAATACGCATTGATATCCAATGGAAAACAACGTCCACTTTCTTGAATTCATTTCCGTACGAACTGCACCCATTGCGGCAAAGCAAGGAGCACAAAGCAAATTGAAAACCAAAAGTGAATACCCGCCAAGCAAAGAGAAGGATGACTGAAGGCTTCCCCACACCTGTGCACCATCTTCAGCAACTTCAGAAAAACCATAAAGTATTCCAAAGGTTCCAACTACATTTTCCTTGGCCATTAAACCGGTCAGAGAAGCTACTGCAGCCTTCCAATTACCCCAGCCCAGCGGAGCAAATATAGGTGCAATCACATTTCCTATGCTGGCAAGTATGGACTGTTCCATATCAACTGCCTGCATCCTCCAGTTAAAGGAGCTCAGGAACCAAACAAGCACAGTAGCAAGAAGTATTACTGTTCCTGCCTTTTTCATAAATGCCTTGGAACGCTCCCACATATGGATCAAAACACCTTTTGCCCCTGGTACATGATATGGCGGAAGTTCCATTATGAAAGGAGCCGGATCTCCTGAAAAGATCTTCGTTTTTTTAAGAATAATACCTGAAATGATAATTGCTGCAATTCCTATAAAATATGCAGATGTAGCAACCCATGCAGCTCCATGAAAAAGTGCACCTGCAATCAGTGCAATAATTGGAATCTTTGCACTGCAGGGAATAAAAGTAGTTACAATGACAGTCATTCTTCTGTCCTTTTCATTTTCAATGGTCCTGGTGGACATGATTCCAGGTACTCCGCAGCCTGTCCCAATGAGAATCGGAATAAAGGACTTGCCTGAAAGCCCAAATCTTCTAAACAGTCTGTCCATTATAAATGCAATACGTGCCATATAGCCGCAGTCTTCCAGTATGGCAAGACATAAAAACAGCATTGCCATCTGAGGTACAAATCCAAGCACCGCACCTACTCCTGCAATAATACCATCCAGAATAAATGAATTCAACCAGTCAGCTGTTCCAATGCTGTTTAAAATCCATTCCACATTATTAGGTACAAAATCTCCAAATAAATTGTCATTCACCCAATCGGTCATGGCGCCTCCCACCGTTGAAATGGAAAAATAATAAACTAAAAACATAATTGCCACAAAAATAGGTAAGGCTAAAATTCGATTGGTTACAATTTTGTCAATTCTATCAGACATATTCACTCTGGCTTTGTTTTTTCTATAAAGCACCTGTTTTATAAGTTTATTTATATATGCATAGCGTTCATTGGTAACAATGCTTTCGCTGTCATCGTCAAATTTCTTCTCACAACTTGAAATTATATTCTCAATCCGTTCTTTTAAATCATCTCTCAGCTCTATCTGCTCTAAAATTTTCTCATCCCGTTCGAATAACTTTATGGAAATCCAGCGGGAATTCACTTTATTTATATTTTCCCTCACAATATTTTCAATTTGGGCCAGAGCCTTTTCCAGAGATTCCGAAAAAATATGGGGTACAGAATAGGGCATCTTGGATCTGGCAAGTTCTATGGCCTTTTCAGCCACTTCTTTGGAACCAATGCCTTTTAGTGCGGATGTTTCTATAACTTCACAGCCCAGTGCATCTCCCAGCTTTTTTATATCTATGGTATCTCCATTTTTCCTGACTACATCGATCATATTCAGTGCCATTACAACAGGTACGCCAATTTCTACTAGCTGTGTAGCAAGATAAAGGTTTCTTTCAATATTGCTGCCATCTACAATGTCTATAATGGAATCCGGCTTCTCATTTATAAGATAATTTCTGGAAACCACTTCCTCCAGGGTATAAGGTGAAAGAGAATAGATACCCGGTAAATCTTGAATAATGACATCTTTATGACCTTTAAGTCTGCCTTCCTTTTTTTCTACGGTAACACCAGGCCAGTTACCAACATACTGAGAGCTGCCGGTTAAATCATTGAACATGGTGGTCTTGCCACTATTTGGATTACCAGCAAGAGCAATTTTAATTGACATTTACATCCCTCCTAATTGTCGTCAATTATTTAAGTCTTACAGCATTAATTGATTTCTACTATAGCTGCTTCTTCTTTTCGCAAACTGAGTTCATATCCTCTTACCTTAATCTCCACAGGATCTCCCAGCGGAGCTACCTTACGTATATAAATTTCCGTTCCCTTAGTAAGTCCCATGTCCATAAATCTACGTCTAATAGCGCCTTTTCCATGAACTTTGACTACAGTAACATTTTCTCCGCATTTTGTGTCTTTCAATGTTTTCATGCTTTTAACCTTCCTCTCTAATATAAATAATAAACAGCAAATCACCTATACAATGATCTTGTTTGCCATTGCTTTATTCAGTGCAATGCGTGCATCTTTGATATTGACTATCATATTCCCGGCAATTTCGGCTACTACAGTTACATTTTCACCCTGGACAAATCCCAGATTTTCCAAATGTCGACGGGTATTGTCATTGCCTGTGATATTCTTGATGCTTCCTGATTCTCCAACCCTTATCATGGTAATCGGCATTTTACATTTACCCCCTCATTGATAATTTTTTTATTATGTAATGGATTATTGATATGTACAAATAAATGAACACCATTAGCATTAATTATCGAATCTCATTACTATGAGATAATGAGATTCAATATCATTTATGAATTTATTATAATACACAAATTTTCTTTTGTAAATAGATATATCAAAGAAATGATCTGAATTTATGATTATAAAACAAACCCTTATTTTAATTTAAAAAGAAATAATAAAATCAGGGTCTGAAATTATCAAACCCTGATTACCGCTCTACTCTATTTAAAAAGCACTACTTTTTAGGAGCCAAAATCATAAACATATTGTTGCCCTCCAATTTAGGCGCTCTTTCTACTGATGCACTTTCCTCCAGTTTGCTCAAAAATACATTCATCACTTTTCTGCCTAAACTGGTGTAGTTGTTTTGTCTTCCCCTAAATCTTATAGAGACCTTTACCTTATTGCCTTTGTCCAAAAATTTTCTTGCATTATTGGCTTTAATCTCTATATCATTTAGTTCAATAGTAGCACTTAACCTAATCTCCTTCATTTCAACAATTTTTTGATTTTTTCTGGCCATCTTTACTTTTTTAGATTGTTCATAGAGAAATTTGCTGTAATTCATAATTTTACAAACCGGAGGTTTAGCCTGGGGTGAAACCATCACCAGATCCATTCCTCTCTCTCTAGCCATTTCCAGAGCTTCTCTGGTTTTTAAAATTGTACTTTCCTTTTCTCCAACCAACCTAATTTTGTCCACTCTAATCTGTTCATTTAAATTATTATTTTTATTAATAATATACACCTCCACAATTAAAATCATCTATATATTATTATATCCAAGGATTTCCCCTTCTGCAACTACAAAATACAGCTATTTCTCAAACCTTTCTAATATTTTTTATAAAATTTTAATAATGCAAAATATGCCAAGTCCTATTATAATAGTATTTAGCAAATCTTAAAATTCACCTTTAGCTTTGAGGAGGCATATTTATGAAAGAAAATAATAATTTAATTCAAATTCCAAAAGGAAAAAGCTTTTATAAAAAATTAATGGCCTTTATAGGACCTGCATACTTGGTAAGCGTCGGCTACATGGATCCTGGAAATTGGGCCACAGATATTGCAGGTGGAAGCAAATTCGGCTATGAACTCATATGGGTAATATTAATATCCAACATAATGGCAATTTTTTTTCAGACCCTGTGTGCAAGACTGGGTATTGTAACCGGCAATGATCTGGCTCAGGCGTGTAGAAGTCATTATAACAAAGCTGTCAATTATGTACTGTGGATCCTATGTGAAATTGCCATTGTTTCCACAGATATCGCAGAGGTTTTAGGCACAGCTATAGGCCTAAATCTCATATTCAATCTTCCTCTTATATACGGCGTAATAATAACTGGATTTGATACACTGCTTCTTCTTTTTCTGGACAGATTCGGAATTAGAAAAATGGAGGCTTTTATCATAGGTTTGATTGCCATAATAGGCATAAGCTTCTTTGTGGAAATTGTCATATCCAAACCGGATTACCATGGAATAGTCCTGGGCTTCATACCAAGTCTTCCAAATGAAGATGCACTTTTTATAGCTATAGGTATAATAGGAGCCACTATAATGCCCCACAATCTCTATCTCCATTCTTCTATTGTACAGACAAGAAATATAGAGAGAACAGAGGATGGTTTAAAGCAAGCTGTTAAATTCAACAATATAGATTCACTGGTGGCGTTAAATATAGCTTTCCTCGTAAATGCAGCAATACTTATACTAGCTGCCTCAGTATTTCACAGAAGCGGAAACTATGGAGTAGACGATATTTTAAAGGCTCACAAACTTCTTGAACCTGTTCTGGGAAGCACCTTAGCTCCTATTTTATTCGGTGTCGCCTTAATTGCCGCCGGTCAATCCTCAACTGTGACCGGTACTTATGCAGGTCAAATCGTAATGGAAGGTTTTATTCATCTCAGAGTCCAGCCCTGGGTGAGAAGGCTTATTACAAGAATACTGGCAATAATTCCTTCAATTTTGACTATAATGTATTTTGGTGATTCAGCTACAGGAGAACTTCTTATAATAAGTCAGGTAATATTAAGCCTCCAGCTGGCTTTTGCCCTAATTCCACTTATACATTTTGTCAGCAGTAAAAATTTAATGAAGGATTTTGTCATCTCTAAAAAGTCACAAATACTTGCATGGCTTTTGTCCACTTTAATAATATACTTAAATGTAAGACTGGTTATTGAAACTTTGACAGAATGGATGTCAAAAAGTTATTCAAAACCTGCTGAATACCTATCTGTAACAATCTGTATATTACTTGGTATTTTACTCATTTATATAATATTAGAACCTATAATTCACAAGACAGGAGACAGAGATGCATCGGATATCCACGGTGACATACTCTTCCCTGAAATAGATAAAATCGAACCCTACAATAATATTGCACTAGCTCTTGATTTCAGCAGAAATGACAGAGATATATTATCCCAGGCTGTAAATTTTTGCAGTAAAGACAGTAATTTAATCTTAATTCACATAGTAGAAAGTGTGAGCGCCAGCATCTACGGTAAAAAAGCAGATGACATTGAAAGTAAAAAGGACATTGAAAGAATTAACATGTATGTAAAAAAATTAAAATCACTGGGCTTTCAAAATGTCATCTCAGAAATAGGCTACGGCAAAGCAGAAAAGTCTCTTGTTCAAATTGTGGAAAAACACCGGGCTGATTTAATTATATTCGGTACTCACGGTCATCATGGAATACTCGATATATTATTCGGCACAATAACAGACAAGATAAAACATAAATTGTCCATTCCCATTTTAATTGCAAAGTAACAGAATCACTTGATATTATTTTTTCAGTTCCAGTTCCGGCAATTTTTTGTAGAACATACCCGAGATAAAAGTAGCAATAGGCAATATATAACATAAAAATGCATAAGGTGAATACCTGATGGAAGATATCCCTGTAAGAGCCAGTATAAACAGGGAATTTCCATTCCAGGGTATAAGCGGCGCTATAATAATTCCAGTGTCCGATATAGTCCTTGACAAGATATGACTGGGAATTTTTAATTCTTCATATTTATCTCTCAATAATTCTCCAGGCATTATCACACCTACACTTTGATCACACAATAGGGTTAACATTCCACTTATAATTCCCGTCTTTAAAATAAGTTCCCCTCTTCCCTTAACATTGTGAATTATTTTATCCACCACCGGATTTATAAAACCCGTACCTTTGAATATACTGCTGAGGGCAATAGCCATCATTATTATAAAAATTATACCGATTACAGATTTAATTCCACCTCCATCTAATATTTTATTCAGCTCTTGGGATCCTGTAACTTTACTATAGCCCCACAATATATACTCAAAAATTTTTACTATGGACACCTTTTGTATGAATATGCTTACAAGTGCTCCTGCAATTAATCCTAATGAAAGTGATTTAATTACCCCTATTCCCAAAAAACACATTGCAAATACAGCAGCCAGCACCAATAAAAGAAATGGAGATACAAAAAAATTTTCTTCGATAGAATTTTTAAAACCACTTAAATTTCCGTTGAATACAATACAATTTTTCCCAATATAAAAATATACAGCTGCTGCAGCTGCATAGGCGGGCAAAAGGGTCTTACACATGGAAAACAAAGCTTTTCTATATGAAACCTTTGTAATGGACAGCATAAGGTTTGCCAATCCTGAAATTGGAGAAAGCTTGTCCGCTAAAAATGCCCCTGAAACAACTGCTCCTAACAAGATATAATCCGGGCCGTGAAATACTTTTCCAAGCCCTATAAGTGCAATTCCTACAGTACTTATAGCAGCAATGGACGACCCTATAAAAATTGAAACCACAGATGTAAATATAAATGCTGCCAGTATTAAATTTTTTCCTATAAAATAATCAAATCCATAAAATATCATAGCAGGTATAGTTCCGGAAGAAAACCATATTGGAATAGTTATGCCCACTAAAAGTATTAAAATAAATAATTCCCTGCATTCCACAAGACTATTTTTTATCATTGTAATAAGTTCCTTGAAAGTAAATCCATCTTTTATAAACAGGCATGATGAGAAAATCACACTGATAAAAAGAGCATAGAACAGGTAGATTCCCGCTGCCACACAAATTATAATGGACATAAATGTAACCAGCAAAATTATTGTCCTGCTGCCTTTGTAAACCTTCTTCTCCATTTTTAATCCTCCCTTGAAAAGTATTGTAACATTGGCATATTCAAATCACAAGTATTAAGATAATGACGTCCTCCATATGCTTACAATACGAAAGAATGCACTATAAAAAACAGAGCTGCCCCAATCAATAAGGCCGTAACTGCACAGGCCCTTATATTCACAAACAAACTGTTTTTGTAGTTTCCCATTAGCTCTTTTTTATTTGTAAATACCACTAAAAAAATCAATATTGGAATTATCAAAAGACCACCTATAACCTGCGTCAAAAGAGCCATATAATTTAATGGAAGATTGGGTATTAGCAGAATAAAAGCCGCTATTACAGCACTTCCGGCATATACAGCATAAAACTTAGGTGCTTCGTTTATCTTATCGTTTAAACTGTGAGGCCATTTAAACGCTTCTGCAGCACACCAGGAGGAAGACAGATCTATTGTAATGGAAGTAAGAAGTCCTGCATTAAATATTCCCACTGCAAACAGTATACCTGCTATTTTCCCCATATTATCTTCAAAGGCTTTTATTATCATAGCTGGTCCAGCACTTTCTATATTGCCAATATGCCCAAATAATGCCGCACCGGAGATAATTATGCAAACAGCTACTATCACTTGAATTATACACCCTATTAGAGTGTCAATACGTCCAATGTGAATATGTTCTTCAACTGCCCCTCTATCTATACAGGCACTTCCCTGAAAAAATATCATCCAGGGAGCTACTGAGTTCCCTACAATCGCAGCAATATACCATGACATATCAGGACTGTATCCGGTATAATTCCAGCTTGCAAAAGTATTTAACATGGATTGTATATCAGGTTTAGACATGAAGGCAATTACAATAAACACTATATTGATAATTCCCATAAAAAGTGCTATTTTCTCTCTTTTCAAATAACCTTTAAAAGTCATAATTGACAGCATTAATCCTAAACTAATTACTGTTCCCAGCCAAAAAGGTACTCCAATCATGACAAGACCTGTTGTGGTTCCCATAAACTCAGTAACCAGCATTAAAATATTTTCAATAAGTAAAGTATATAGCTGATATTTCATCCAAAAATTTCCGTAATATTTTCCAATAAGGGCTACAAATCCTTTCCGACTTACATTCCCAAGCCGCATGGACATTTCCTGAACTGTGTAAGTGAGTATACTAAGGCAAATAGTAAGAGGTATAAAAAAACTTATGCCGAATTTGGCACCTGTTATGCAATATGAAATAATTCCTCCTGCATCATTGTCCCCCATTGCTGCCAGAACTCCAGGGCCTATAAGGGACAACATCAGTATATTCAGTTTCAACTTATTATTTTCCATCCTGCCTGTCATATTTTCAAACTTTGAATTGTTTATGTTAAGTTCATTTAAACTATTCTCATTTAGCTGATTCATTTACTCATACCCCCATATTACTACTCGAACAACTACGGATAATATATACTATACTTTTGTACATGAATTGTTACTTATAGCTCAAATTATCGTTGAAATAATTTCAACAGTTTTATATACTAATCAGCATTTTAGCGCATATAATTTACTATAGATAATATGATTGTCCAATAAATTAAGGAGTGAATAAAGCGTGTATGAGAAAAAATCTGAACTTGGAGCCCTTATCCGGGAGCTATTGAAAAAGAACTCGCTTTCTATGCGTAAACTCAGTGCTTTAAGCGGTATAGACACCGCAACTATTTCAAGAATTGTAAATGGAAAACAACGTGCAAATATGAAACATATCCAAAGCTTTGCCAAATATTTAAATGTACCTATGGAAAAATTGCTGATAGCGGATGGATATGACATAGACATTTTAAAACAAGAACTTTTAAAATTTTCAAACCTGCTGGATTACAACTATGATCTATGTAAAATAGAAGATGAACTGGAAAAATACAAAAAATATGCTGCTACAAAAGAGGGTAAAAATATTATATATAAGAATTTTAAAGAGAAGATAGATGCTGTAAATGGAAGCGGACTATTTGTGGATGAATTAAAACAGATGTATGAAAAATTTTGTAATGACACTTCTTCAGAAGAAATTCGTGTTTTACTTGGAAGCGGGCTTTTATATTTCATACTTTCAGTGGACATTATTCCCGACTATGTATTTCCCCTTGGATATCTAGATGATGTCATAGCTATAAAATTAGTACTTCATCATATTGCAGAAGTAAATGCCAGGAACGAAAAACTGCTTCAAAAATAATATTAACCCATTGTACAATCCAACCGAAATTGTATCATTAAAATAATCGGCACCAAATCCACATGATCTGGTGCCGGTAATTACAGGCGTTTAACTATTTCCTTAGTAAAATCTATGAATTTCTCACTGACTGCAGCAGAAGCTTTTATGACTTCCTCATGGCTCAGCCGGTGATCTAATATTCCAGCCGCCATATTGGTTATGCAGGATAATCCCAGGACTTTTATACCGCTGTAATTGGCCGCAATTACTTCAGGAACTGTGGACATTCCCACTGCATCCCCGCCCAGTATGCCCAGCATATTTATCTCAGCCGGTGTCTCATAACTGGGGCCGGTCATGTATGCATACACTCCCTCCTGAAGAAAAATTCCCAATTTAAGCGCTGTCTTTTTTGCAATCTCCCTGAGTTCTCTATCATAGGCCTCAGACATATCCGGGAATCTGGGGCCGAACTTATCTGAATTCTGTCCTATAAGTGGATTTTGTCCTGACAGATTTATATGGTCTTTTATAAGCATCAGATCTCCACTGCTGTATTTTTTATTTATTCCACCTGAAGCATTGGTAACTATGAGAATTTCAACGCCCATCATTTTCATAACCATAATGGGAAAAACCACTTCTTTCATCGAAAAACCCTCATAATAGTGAAACCTGCCCTGCATGGCAACTACAGTCTTACCCTGAAGTTTTCCTATAACAAGGCAGTTTTTGTGCCCTTGTACCGTAGAAACTGGAAAATAAGGAATTTCACTGTACTTATACACTTTGGCATCTTCAATTTCATCAGCTATTTTTCCCAGACCAGAACCCAGTATAATTCCTATTTTAGGCTTTAATTTCATGTCTGAATTTATATAGTCCACTGCTTCTCTAACATTCTGACTCAAATTCATAATATAGCGCTAAATTCAATAATGAATGTAACGTCTCTCACTCTCCCAACTTATTTTATTCTGTCCAATTTTTTCAACGGCTCCATGGCATTTAGATTATACGGTGTTTCCTGATAAACATAATAATTAAGCCAATTGGAAAACAATAAATTGGCATGTCCCCTCCATTTAACCACCGGATCCTTTGCAGGATCATCCTGCGGAAAATAATTTTTCGGTACTTTTATATTGATTCCCCTTGCTCTGTCTCTTAAATATTCTGATTTTAAGGTTAGAGGATCATATTCGGAATGTCCCGTAACAAAAATTTGTCTGCCATTTTTGGCTACAACCAGATATACTCCTGCCTCTTCTGATTCGGACAGTAACGTAAGCTCATCCACTTTTTCTATATCCTCTCTCCTCACTTCTGTATGTCTGGAATGTGGTGCAAAAAATTCATCATCAAACCCCCTAACTAATTTAATATCTCTTTGTAAAACTCTATGCTTAAATACTCCAAACATTTTTTCCTTTAAAGCATATTTCGGAATGTCATAATGATAGTATAATCCCGCCTGGGCACCCCAGCATATATGCAAAGTGGAGTATACATTGTGTATGCTCCATTCCATTATATCCTCAACTTCTTTCCAATAATTAACTTGTTCAAATTCCAGTTGCTCTACAGGAGCTCCTGTAATTATCAATCCGTCAAACTTTTCATCTCTTACATCGTCAAAAGTCTTATAGAAATTAGTCAAATATTCCTCGGAAGTATTTTTAGATATATGAGTTTTTGGATGGAGTAATTCAACTTCAATCTGCAGTGCAGTATTACCTATAAGCCTTAAAAGCTGAACTTCCGTGGTAATCTTAACTGGCATCAGATTTAAAATTGCAATTTTAAGAGGTCTTATATCCTGGTGAAATGCTTCATTTTCAGGCATGACAAATATATTTTCCCTGTTCAAAATTTCAGCAGCCGGTAAATTATCTCTTATCTTTATTGGCATGTTATCACCCCTTAATTATTAACTTTTATTAAGCCTTATTATAACATAGCAACTTATATAAATACAACAGTACCAGCTAATGTATACTTCTAAAAAATCCTCTGTGCACCTATCACTATTTACTAAAAAGTAGTATTATAATTATGAAAACTCCATTAAATCAAAGAGGTGATTTTATTGAGTATAGATGGTTTTTACTTGTCTCCACATCCCCCGATAATAATTCCTGAGGTGGGAAAAGGTGAAGAAAACAAAATAGCTGACACCATAAAAAGTTTAAATGAAATATCCAGGGACGTCGCAAAAAAGTCCCCTGATACTATAGTAGTAATCACTCCACACGGTACTATGTTCAGGGATGCCGTGGCAATTGCCTTTGGCAGCACCATAAGAGGAAGTTTTAAGGATTTTGGAGCTGGTTCCATTTCTATGAAGCTGCCTATAAACCAAAAGCTTACAAGTGAAATATATCAGATGTCACTGGAACAAAAAATCCCTGCTGTAATGGCAGACAATTCACTGCTGTTCAGGTATAAAAAATCCATCCGCCTGGATCACGGAGCCATGATTCCCCTTTATTTCATAAATAAGCAGTATGCAAATTATAAACTGGTTCATATCACTTATGCTCCAATAGATGATATAGAACTCTACAAATTTGGCATGGTGATAAATAGAGCTGTAGACAAGTTACATGAAAAAACCGTCATAATAGCAAGCGGTGATCTATCACACAAGCTTAAAGAAGAAGGGCCTTACGGTTATAATCCAAATGGTGAAAAATTTGATAAAGAATTTCTAAATGCCCTGAAAAGAGGCAGCGTTCCCGATATTTTCAATCTGGATAAAACCATGATATACAATGCCGGAGAATGTGGAAGGCGCTCCATACTCATCATGCTGGGGGCATTAGAAGGCAAAAAATTCAAAGGTGAACTTCTAAGCTATGAAGGTCCTTTTGGCGTGGGATACGGTGTTATGAAATTCAATATTGTCTCGCAGGATATTTCAATGCTTAAAATTCTAGAGGAAAATATAGAGCATGAATACGAGAAAAAATTAAATGGAGAAGACCCTTATGTTCGTCTGGCCAGAGAAAATTTAGCAAATTATTTAGTTGAAGGTAAACCATTGACTAAATTACCGGATTATGTAACATCAGAAATGAAAGAAAGCAGAAAGGCTGTTTTTGTATCATTGAAAAAGTACGACAGATTAAGAGGCTGCATAGGAACCCTGCTGCCAGCCACTGATTCCACAGCAGAGGAAATCATAAGAAATTCCATAGAAGCTGGAACCTCCGATCCGAGATTTATAGCTGTAGACAAATCAGAACTTATGGACATAAGTTTTTCTGTAGATGTACTCACCACCCCTGAAATCTGCAGTAAAAATGATTTAAACCCTAAAGAATACGGAGTTATTGTAAGAAAGGGCCCTAAGGTAGGAGTCCTGCTTCCAAATCTGGAGGGCATAGATACCGTAGATAAACAGCTGTCCATTGCTTTAGAGAAGGGAAATATAGATCCCGATGAAAAGTATACTGTGGAAAGATTCAAAGTAGTAAGACATACGGAATAATAAAAAATTGCGAGGCGGTACAGTATGAAAAAAGAAGCTGAATTTTACGAAAAATTGAACAGCAACAGAGTTCACTGCTGTCTATGTCCCCATAATTGTGCCATAGATGAAAATGATTTTGGGAAATGCAGAGTAAGATCTAATAAAGGCGGAAAACTGTTTACTGTGAATTATGGGGAAATAACTTCTCTTTCTCTGGACCCCATAGAAAAAAAACCTCTTTACTATTTTAGACCTTCCACTTATATATTATCCGCAGGAAGTTTTGGATGTAATTTCACCTGCAGCTTCTGCCAAAATTATATTATTTCCCAGTTCAGGGCAAAGAGCCGTTTTATTCCACCTGAACAGCTCATAAAGGCAGTATTGACCACTGAAGATAATATAGGTATTGCCTTTACCTACAACGAACCCACCATATGGTATGAATATGTATATGATTGTGCAAAGCTTTTAAAAGAAACAGATAAAAATTTCTCGGTGGTACTTGTAACCAATGGATACATCAACGAAAAACCTTTAAGAAAGCTTATCCCATATGTAGATGCCATGAACATAGATTTGAAAAGCTCCAGCAATAAATATTACAGGGACATCTGCGGCGGGGACTTGACTCCAGTGCTCAATACCATAAAAATTTCAGCTGAAAGCTGTCATGTTGAAATAACCAATTTACTGGTAACCTGTGAAAATGACAATCTGGATGAAGTAAAATTCATAGCACAGTTTTTAAATTCCATAGACAGGAACATCCCTCTTCATCTCACCAGATATTTTCCAAGATATAAATTTGATAATCCCCCTACAGATATGAAATTCATGCTAAAGGCAAAAGAAACTGCCAGCGCATATCTCAATAGGGTTTGCCTGGGAAATATATAAAAACAAGTTATATTATTCCAGTAACTTCTAACCTCTTGGATAATACATTATTACCAGAACCCCGACAAGTGCAATAGCTCCTCCAATTAGGTCGAACTTATCAGGTACCACATTATCTATTTTCCATCCCCATAAAATTGAAAGAAAAATAAATATTCCACCATAGGCTGCATATACCCTGCCAAAGGTGGCACCCGAGGGCTGAAAGGTTGGTACTATTCCATAAATAATTAAGCTTAAAGCTCCAAGTAAACCGTATAATGCACTTTTGCCATCTCTGATCCACAGCCACATAAAATATCCTCCGCCTATTTCAAACAATCCTGCCAGTATAAAATAAAATATTGATTTAAATATTTCCATCTTGGCAATATCTCCTTTCACTATGTTACTCCCTTTATACATATCACGTGTAAATATATTTTGCAATATTTCTCAAAATTTCCCTGGAAATATTTCATAAATTTTTCTTCTTTTTCTATTTTAATTATTTTTTATATTTCAATATAATATTGACTATTGAAGCAGCATATGGTAAATTGTTTTAATAGATGATAATGAATATCATTGTCATCTATTAGCAAGGCTGCAGTTTTTACTTGTAACCTTGCTATCCAATTAAATTTTTAGGGGGGATCTATTTGAAATTCAAAAAACTTATGGGACTAATATTATCAGCGGTAATGTTAGTCCCCTCTACTGTTTTCGCCAGCTCTACATACAGTCTTTCTCAAAAAAGAATTTTTGGGAAAGACAGATATGAAACCTCTGCTCTTATAAGCAAGAGCCAATGGCAGACTTCTTCAAATGTACTGATATGCAGCGGCGAAAATTTTCCAGATGCACTATGTGCTGCACCATTGGCCAGAAAATACGATGCACCTATTCTTCTCACAAGCAAAAATGGATTAAGCGAAAGCACAAAAGAGGAGCTGTTAAGGTTAAATTCAAATAATATAACCATCATAGGTGGAACTGGAGTAGTTCCGGATACAATTGTATCTCAAATAAGGACCATTCTTCCGCAAGTAAAAGATATAAGCAGATTAGGCGGTCTTACAAGATATGATACATCAAAATTAATTGCAGATAAAGTTGGAAAAAATTCTTCCATAGTACTCGTTTCTGGAAAAATTCCTGCTGATGCCCTTTCCATAAGCTCTATAGCTGCATACAAAAATATGCCTATTTTATTAGCAGATGAAAAAGACAAGCTTATTGAATATTCTAAAGACAATAATGTAGATAAAGCCTATATTATTGGTGGTGAAACTATTTTGCCAAAAGATATAGAAGATATTTTTTCAAGTACGGAGAGAATATATGGAAAGGATCGCTATGAAAGCAATCAAAAAATACTGGATAAATTCAAAGGTGATATGAACTTCAACAGTGTATATTTAACATGTGCCCAATATAACGGTGAAGATCAATTTGCGGATGCTCTTTCCATTTCTGCTCCGGCCTCCAGAAATTGTAATCCGATAGTTCTTGTAAACAGCAGTATAGATGATAAAACAAAAGCCATTATAAAATCAAATGTAAATAAAAACAGCAGTATAATTGCAATCGGTGGAACTCTACTGGTATCCGACCGTATAGTGAACAGCCTTGTTGATTTAAATTTAAAATCTTCTGATGAAAATCACAGTTCATACGGATCCGGTGATTCTGGAAATTCCTCTTCAAAATCACAGTACACTGTATACAAGGAGTTGTCTTTTCCCGGGGCATTTACCTACGATTTTAGGGTTAAATCCAGTGATGGCACAGAATTAAAAGGTTATGACCTTTTATATGATGGAACAGTTATCGCCTCCGACCAGGATGAAGACGGTCTTGTAAGGCCGCTTTCCATCTTCTTTGGAGACGACACCGATAAATCCAAATTCAAAATTCAAAAAAGCGGAAAATCAATTGAGTTTACAGGTTTAATTTAAAGGGAGGTCCAAAAAATGCTAAAAAACAAAACTATATTTTCAATTATACTTTCTTCTGCCGTGATTTTGGCAAGCGGAAATTATGCTCTGGCAGAAAGCATCGAAAATCTACCTAATATATCCGACAATACCCTGGCTATCGGCCGGAATCTATTTAAATTGGACAATGTGGATAACTCTGTTTACAACTTAAATACTTTTGTAGAAGCTTCAAAAACGGTGGATGAAAATAACGGAATCTATTATAAATACAATGGCAGGTGGTTTACGGGAAAAGACATTGAAAGCTTCAGCAATTTAAAAAAAGGTACTCCTTTAGATAGCATTCCCAATGATATACTGGAAATAAATGGTGAAGATTCGGACAAGTATAAACTTAATAATTTTTCCTTTGATTGGTATCAAGATGGTGACTATTCCCACGACAGTGATGGAGATAATGAATCCATAGAACAGTTTGCAGTAAATTTCAACCAGCAGATAAATGGAAGTAAAGGTACTTTGAAAATCATAGTTCCAGACAATACAAAAAAAGATCCTTATGGTGCTGACAAATTAGGTGAAATCACTGTTAACCTGGATGGCTCTTCAAAGCCAAAAGCTTTTTCAAATATAGAAGGAGGAGAACCTGTAACTTGCTTCATGGTAAAAAGCAACGGAAATATAGATAAGCTATACCTTGAACTGACAGAAGATTGGACAAGAATTCTCAACACAGAAAAAACAGGTATAAATTACTATGACAGCAGAGTAAAAGGATTAAAGTTAGCTGCTGAAAACCTTGAAGACCCTGATGGAAACAAAATAGTTAATTCAGATGGATCCACGGAAATATCTGCCAAGCATACCATCCAGCTTGCAAAAGATACTCAAAAGCCCCAAGTTGTACTTCAAAAACCCATATACACTTATATAGGCGAGAATGGTTTTCAACCAGCCGGAAACACAAGAGTTGTATTTAACGAACCCACCCAAATATTCACTCAGGATATGGCGGATTCACTGGATAAGAATTCTTCAAATTTGCCCGGAATTGTAAGCTATAATCCTTTGACACCCAGCCAGCAGCAGCTTAAAGAATATAAATATGGCCTTCCCCTATTCTCTGCAGAATATTACAAAATCGATAAAAACGGGAACAATATTATGGATGAAGAAGGCAATCCTATAATCATAAAGGGAGAATATGGTTTAATGGGAGATATATTGGGCAGTAACAACAGCAGTACCGACAACGGCGATAAAATTGCTTTTAGGATAAATGATATCCCTTTCAAATATGACTTTGATCCCCAAAATGACGGAATTACCAGGTTCAGGGATTTCGGTTCCTTTCTGGTGAAGCCTGAAAGCACTCTTACGGAGGGAACATGGAAGCTGGTAATAAAAAACATGACAGATGAATCCGGAAACATAATGGATGATTATGTATCAGATCCCATTGAAGTTAAACCATATTTCACTATAGAAGAACTCACAAAAGATCACATAAAAGTTCACTTTACAGATCCCTTTACAAAGAACACTGTTTTTGGTAACAGAGTTATCGTGCTTGTTTACAAAGATGACAAAATGCTCGGGTTTACCTATCTTGAAAATCTCCAGGAAGGTCAAACAGAAGCAGAGGCAGATTTTAAGACTCCATTGGAAGATACGAATTTAAAGGGAGCTTACAACATAAACAATTTAGAATATACTATACCAGAAACCCAATCCAGTGACAGTACGGACACAGAGCAATAAATTTCAACAACCCATCAGTTATGAAATTTTTCAGCGGTCATCAGAATAAGATGGCCGTTTCTCATTTGCTTATATAAGCTATTTTATAATGCATCTACTTGACAATGCATAGTAGCTGAAGTATATTATAATTACACTATTATATAATGCAAAGTAGGTGACTATATGTCCAATATTACTCAAATGCTCAAAGGGCTCCTGGAAGGATGTATTTTGAAAATAGTGAGCAGCAGTGAAACCTATGGATATGAAATATGCGAGAAGCTCCTAAATTACGGATTTCAAGGAATTTCAGAAGGAAGCGTATATCCCATATTAATAAGACTTGAAAAGAAAAAACTTCTTTACTCCACTATGAAAAAATCTCCGCTGGGACCTATGAGGAAGTATTATTATCTTACTGAAGAAGGTATTAAAGAATTAAAATGGTTTATACTGTCCTGGGAAAAAATCAAACAAAACATCGACAATGTATTGGAGGGATAATTATGTTTTTGGAATGGAAATTTAAACGAATAAGACTAAAGGAGCAAAAAAAATTAAACAGCAGCAATTTGTATCTGTACAAAAGTATGACTGTTTACATACAGAACAGTCATTTAAGTTTATTTGAAAAGGAGGATATCCTTCAGCAAATAATGGATATGATGCTTCAGGCACAACTTGAAGGCAGGACTGTAGATTTGATTGTAGGTGAGGACTACAAATCATTTTGTGAATCCATTATCAGAGAATACAGCAGCAGTAAAAACAGCATCTACAATTTACTAAACTACATCCAGAAAACTTTTTTATGGACCATACTTATTTCATTATCCATTATGCTTCTTGAAGGCATATTAAGCTACCCTTCTATCTTTGCAATCAACATAAACCAGCTTGTACTGGCAGGTGTCATCTCGCTTATCATCATACCTGCAGCAAAAAAAGAAAGGCAGAAAACTTCAGCCATATTCTATATTCCCCAAAGATTTTACAGTATAAACAAAGGATTAACCAAATCATCCTGGTATGCATTTTTTTCAGCATTATCTCTTTTGGTATTATTGAATCTTATATTTGAGAAAACAATGGGCAGTGAAATTCTGACTAATCCCATAGCTTTAAACAAAATAATTCCCTATACAGCAGTACTGTTTCTGATGATTATATCTATTGAAATCTACAAGAGAATTTACAACAGATTGTAAAAAGGAGAAATTGCCATGAGTATGATTTTCAATATACTGAATACTTTCCTCAACTACCTCTTCAACCTGACCGGAGATTGGGGAATTGCAATAATTATATTGACAATAGCAGTTAGACTTCTGCTGCTTCCCCTGTCTATAAAGCAGAGAATAAGCATGGGACAGCAGCAGGTATTATCTGAAAAAATAACTGCCCTAAAAAAGAAATACAAGAACAACAAGAAAAAGCTGAAAATAGAAATGCAAAAGTATTATAGACAAAGTACAAATGGCATGCTGGGATGCTTTGTAAGCCTTCTGCAGCTACCTGTAATATCATCACTGTATTTTGTCATTATAAACATGCCTGCAAATGTAGGCACAGTGATAATACCGTGGATATCCAGCCTCAAAGTACCAGATAAGTATTTCATAATTCCCGCAATATATATGCTTGTATCACTGAGTCCCAATTTACTGCCATATATAAAATACTTTAAAACAGTTGGACTGGCAAAAATGACTAAATCAAACTTTATATTCATAGGTATTTTCAGTATATTTATTACAATCAAAGCCCCTGTTGCCATAGGATTGTACTTCATAACCACCAGTTTATTTTCACTATTTGAAGAAATAGGCTATAGGTTGTACAGGAGGAATATTTCCCTCAATTAAAAGCTCAGAGTGCAGTACCAATTTGATATTTGCACTTTGAGCTTTATATTTGCACTTTGAGCTTTATAGCTGAATATAATTGAACTGTTTTCGAATACTATTTTAAGAACAGGAGTTCTTCACTTCTTGCTTCTAATCTATCAGCATTATTGGCTAAATTCAAAACAAAATTTACAATATTTCCTGCAGCATCTGGATTGGCATAAGTTCTCTGAAATCTTCTTATTTTATTAAGTTTTTGTAAATTATTCTCAGTCAATTCACTGATTACATCTTTTATTTTTCCTGTATCCCTGCATATTACCCCAAGATTATGTTTTTCAACAAAATTGGGATTTTCCTCTTCCTGTCCAGGTAAAGCACCCGTTATTACCAAAGGTACATTGCAGGCTATTGCTTCCATAATCACATTTGGACTTCCTCTTGTAAAAGCAATATCAGAACACTCCATCAAATCCTGTACATTCTTTGTAAAACCGTATATTTCAACCCGATTTCCGTATTTTGTACCCAATGACTTTTCCAGCTTATTTTTAAGCACTTTATTTCTTCCTGCCACAATCTTAACAGTACAATCGAAATTATTGAGCAGAATTTCGGCGATCTTTTTCATATTTCCCACGCCTTCCCCTCCGCTCATTATCATACACTTTAAAGTGCTATCACTACTCAATCTTTTATTATCACCAGCTTCATAGGTATGATCATAAAATCTGGAACGAACCGGGAAACCTAAAACCTTTATTTTTTCTTCAGGAACCCCAAATTCTATGCATTTATCCTTGGCCTCCGTAGTAGGGCTTATGATATAGTCAACCCTTGAATCCGCCCATAAAGGTGATATAGTTACCAAATCAGCTATTAATGTAACAAATGGTATTTTAATATGGTATTTTTTTAATATATTCACAATGGAACCATTGAAATTAGGATGTAATGATAAGATTACATCTGGTTTTGTATTCCTCAATAATTCCAAAAATCTATCTTTTATTTTCAATTCGATGATTTCATTGATGAGATATGGTTTAACAGATGATATATCCCATATAAGTTCCCATAGACTTTCTGACTTTCTAGTTATAGGACCATATGCCTTGGCTACATTCAGTAAAGTAGTTCCACCCAGAGAAAATCCATCTACAATATGAACTTCAACATTTGGGTTGTTTGAAAATTTTTCACATAGGGACTCAGCTATACTTTTATGGCCATGTCCAGTGAAATTAGATGAGATAACAAGTATACTATTAATCATAATCAATTCCTTTCTTAAAATAGATTATAACACCGACATCAAAATAATACCATAATAAAATTTATCAATACGCATCTATTTTATTTTACATAATTAGTTCTACATTAATGTTAAAACTTAATTAAATTTATATTAAATTTAAATATTAAATTTAAAAATAGATTACAATAAATAAGAATAAAATAAAGGAGTCTTGCATATTCATGAACACAAACAATATAAAAATGATCTACACAATTTTTATTTTCACAGCTTTAGCAGCTTTTGACAATATTATAATAGGACTGTTTCCCCCGCTTTTTTCTTCCATAGCCAAAGATATGAATGTACCTATATCTTCACTGGGAATCATTTCTGCAGTTAACATCCTGGTTACATCCTTTTCATCCATTTTATGGGGTTATCTGGCAGGTAAATTCAATAGAAAACTTCTTATTATCATAGGTACCATCATATGGTCATTATTCGTACTGCTCACATCACACTGCAGCAGTTATGCACAATTTTTCATTTTTCAAGTTTTTACAGGTATAGGCCTGGGCTGTATAGCATCAATTGGATTCAGTATCCTCACTGATTATATTCCAAATAAATACAGAGGTATGATGCTCAGCCTATGGGGAATGGCTCAGGGATTTGGAGGAATATCAGGCTCTTTGATGGCCTCACTTATGGCGTCTTTTACAAGCTGGAGAGAGCCTTTTGAAATTGTGGGCATTATAGGCTTTTTTCTAATTATATTGTATTTCTTTATAAAGGAACCTGTCATGGGAGAATCGGAACCTGAGGTACAGAAACTTATCAGCGAAGGGCATGAATACAATTACAATATTGAATTTAACCATCTCCCCAATATAATATTGAAGAAAAGTGACATGTTGTTGTTTTTACAGGCATTTTTTATGAACATAACAATTGGAACTCTCATATGGATGCCTACCTTGTATATCTCAAAAATTGAGCAGTATGGCTACAGCCCAAAGGTTTCAATTATTGCCGCTGGATATCTTTTTGCCCTATTTCAAATAGGTGGTCTAATATCCCCACTATTCGGCCATATAGGTGACATTCTCCAAAAAAAAACATACAAGGGAAGAGCTATCCTCACCTCATATATTATATTTGCCATGATACCTTTTTACATAGCAGTGTTTGTACTTCCTGTAAAAAGCCTCGTGCTTCCGCAAAATAATGATCCGCTGTTAATACTAATATATCTATTAAAAGAAGTAATAGTAAATCCCTGGATATTCATGCTGTTCATCTTCTCTTTCTTCGCAAGTGCACTGCAATCTGCCAATACACCAAACTGGCTTGCTTTGATAACAGATGTCAATCTTCCGGAACACAGAGGAACTGCTTTCAGCATAGCCAATCTGGCCAATGGACTTGGGAGAACTATAGGAAACGCAGGAGTTGGAATCCTAATTTCCACCATATTTGTACATATAAGAGAACCTAAAAATTACATAATCACTCTTTGTTTATTTCAGGTATCCTTAATCCCCTCAGCATTGATTTATATGAAGATGGCTAAGAACAATGTAAAAGATATAAAGGAAGTTAAAGAAACATTGTTCAAACGTGCCAAGGGTTCAGCTATGTGATTATATTTTAAACCGATCCACAATACCCATAAGTTTTTTTGCTTCTTTTGCATTTTTATCAGTATTTGAAGCTATATCTGCATTTTTTTCCTGTATTGAATTCATGCTGCCTGAAATATTGGACACTGCCTCCGTACACTTGTCTACAGATTTGCCTATGCCTTCTATTATATTTGAAAGATTATGCTGGGATACATTTATGTCCTCCATAAGGTCATAAAATTTTTTTATTACAGCAGTCATTTTGACGCCATCATTTTGATACTCCCTGCTCACATCAATTACTTTAACATAATCCGCCATTACTTTTTCATCTACAAACTCAAGCACATCCCTGGAAGAATCCACCAAAGTCCCCACGGCCATTATTATAGTTTTTATGTCTTGCTGCATACTATCTGACATATCAGCACACCTATCAGCAAGCTTTTTGACTTCTTTTGCCACCACCATAAATCCCTTTCCATATTCTCCTGCACGGGACGCTTCAATAAGTGCATTTAATGCCAGCATATTTGTTTTCTTGGAAATTCCCTTAATTTCATTTAACATCTTGGAAATATTTTTTACTACCTTTATGGTCTCAAAGGAATTCTTGAGCTTTTCACTGGAATCATTATAGTATTTCTTTATATTCTGGCCGGAATTTTCTATGTCATTTCTTATGTTTACAGCTTTTTTGTTTATATTATCCGCTAATTTCAATCCTGAATTTGCTTCATCTACGGTTTTCTCCACTTTATCCTTTATGGAGAATATACTGTTTTCCACTTCTTCTATGGAAGTCATAACTTCCTGCATGTTTGAAGTTATCTCTCTGGATTTATCAGATACAACTTTAACTTCACACTCTGATTCCTGGAACATATGATTTACGTGATTGCTGGAATTTAGCGCTGCCAGGCTCTCTTCTTTTGCATATTTTATCATATGCTTTATATTATCAAGAGCACAATTCAAGTCCGCCACAGTTTGTCCAAATTCATCTTTTCTTTTCGTATTTATTTTATATCTAAAATTGAAATTGGACATTTCCCCTGCATATTCCCTTATGTTTGAAAGAGGTTTTTTTATCTGTCTTGCTATTACAATCCCTACAAAAATTCCAGCCAATATGAATACGAAAGTAGCCGCCGTCATGTTGTATTTAAGGGCACTTACAGAACTAAGTATTTCTCCTTTATCAATTACAAGTCCAAGATACCAGTCCACACCGGATACAGGTGCATAGGCTAAAAGCATTTCTTTTCCATTCTGCTTATAATAACCTGCACCTTTTTTACCCTGTATCATATTTTTTTCAATATTTGCAAGCCCCACAAGTGAATTGTCCCTCTTCGAATTTTTTATAGTATTGTCCCTGTTTAAGACTAGAGTCAGATTTTTATGTGCAACTTTAGTACCTTCCTTGTTGATTATGAAGCAGTATCCACTCTCACCAACCTTCATACTCTGGACAAATTTATTCAATTCCGATGTACTTATATTTGAAAACAATACTCCCGTTATTTTGCCAGCAGTATCTTTTATTGGAACTGCCACGGATATTATCTCGTCTCCATTGACATTAAAATAAGGTCCATCAATGGTGATATTACCCTGGATGGCCTTTTTCAAATATGCCGAATCTGCATTTTCCAGATTCATTTTAGTCTTTCCTCCGGTCTGCATATAGGCCATACCGCTCAAATCCATGACATAGAGACTTGAATAATTCAATTCTTTTGTCCTTTCCGCCAAAACCGGAACCTGAACCTCAGGATTCATGGACTTTATTTCACTTCTGCTGGCTATTTCCTTCATGGAGCGAACCTGCTGCTGCAAAATGGAACTCAAAAGTTTAGAAGACTCCTGTGCTTTGTCCTGAAGTGAAGAATTTATGTTTTTTTCCATAGCCGTATAAAAAGTATAGTAAGACAATACTCCAAAAAAACCACATATGCATACTACTAATATTCCGATTTGAAGAATTATCTTCATAACAACGCTGTTTATTCTTATTTTTAAAACTGGTCCTATTTTTTTCTTTAAAGTAATAAATATCTTTGTTTTAAAAACAGGGCTTACCTTTTTCTTCAAAGTATCAAATGCTTTTGTTTTGAAAATAGGACTTATTTTCTCCTTCAAAACACCGAATGCCTTTGTCTTGAAAATAGAACCTATTTTCTCCTTCAAAATACTGAACGCTTTCATCTTAAAAACAGAACTTATCTTCTTCTTGATCACAATAAATATATGTAAATACTTTGAAACTGCTTTTCGCATGGTATTTCCTCCAACCTATTTATTTGAATTAATATTATAAATAACATAATTGCTTTTTCTGCTTTTCTTAGCTTTTTTCTTGATTTTACTCATGTATATTCCAATATCATCAAACTTTTTAAGCTTGCTAAAATTTCCATACATGCATCCAAGAGCTATAGACGTAAGAGGAAAAATATCCTTATTGCCTTTTCTGTCAAAAGATTCAATATATCCGTTTTTCTTGTCCTTTTCATTAAAAAAATCAAGTATTTTTTCATCAAACTTTGAAATTATTTTTTCACACAATTTATGTCCTTTTTCAATATCATTTTCAATCACACATACAAAATCATCTCCTCCTATATGGCCTACGAATCCAGTGCATGTGGCATATTTTTGTACCTGCTTTTCTATAATCTCCGCAGTGAGTTTCAAAACTTTATCCCCGTTTTCAAAGCCGTATGTATCATTGTATATTTTAAAATTATTCAAATCTGCATAAATAATAAAAAAGTCATTGTGGGAATGCATTACATTGTCAAGAACTTTATCTATTATTTCATTTCCAGGAAGGCCTGTTAAAGGATTGAGGTTTCTGGCATGTTTCTTTTCGAATTCCAAAGTATATTCAAGCAAATCTTTTATGGTAACAATTCCGTAATACTTCCCATCTTTTGTAACTATGACATAATCGTATATCCTTTTATAATCTTTTGCCATGGCAATTTTAGATACCTCACTTATGGACATATTATAATCCACTATGGTGGGATTGGAATCCATCACTAAAGATACAGGCCGTTTAAAAAATACTGAAATGCCGTATTGAGTGGCAAGTACATAGTCCAGGTTATGCTGCATGATAAGTCCCAGTGGATACCCATCATTTACAATACAAGCTCCTGCAACATTAAAATCATCAAAGAATTTTTTTATCTCCTTGCTGAGAGTCATAGAAGGGAAAGCAGGATTCTTTTTTGCAATATCCCCAACACAACTTTTTTCAAATTGAAATCTGTTGGTCTTCATCTTATTGTATTTTATTATAGTTGCCTTCACATCTTCAGAAATATCAAGGAAAGTTCCAGAAGGCCTCTGCAGAAAATATCCCTGCCCCGAGCTCACTCCCAGTTCTATCAGTTTCGAGAGCTCACTTTCTGTCTCGATTCCCTCAGCTATAATATTCATATCTGTAGACTTACCAAGTGTTACAAATGTTTTCACCAGTTCCTGCTTGAAAGAATCCTTATCGATATTTCTTATAAAAGAAATATCAATTTTAATGTAATGAGGCTTTGTTTCCATCAAAGTCCTCAAACCCGAGTAACCTGTACCCATATCATCAATTGCAATTTTATAACCTTGATCCACATAATTATCTAGAGCTACTCTAAAACTTTTATAATCTTCTATGGCTGTTTTCTCCGTAATTTCAAAAATAATCAGATCCGGTGACATATTGTATTTCTCCAAAAAATCCCTGGTAAATCCACTTTTAAATCTTTCATCTTTGAATATCATAGGATCCACATTTAAAAATAAAAGTTTGTTCTTATCTATTTTGTTTGCCCTTTCAATTGCTTTTTTCCTGCATAACAGTTCTAATTCCCATATTTTATCATAAACCTCTGCTGCATGAAAAAGCTTTGCAGGCAAATGCAGCTCTGAATTTTCAGGCCCTCTGCTGAGTGCTTCATAACCTACAATAGATGCATCTTTAAGTGATACAATAGGTTGAAATACTGTGGTAATATCTTTATCTGATAATATTTTTTCCAGTTCACTTTTATCTTTTGACTCCATGCGTTTCACCTCATGTACTTTATTTCTAAATAGAATTATACAATCCCCTTGTTAATTACATGATAAACTTCTGTTAAAAATATTTAATTTCTTTAAAAAGCAAAATGAAAAAATTACGGAGTCGGTACAATCTACTATTACAGCAAACCTGCCAGCTCCGCAATTTCAATAGCTTATTTCCTATTTATTATTGTAAAAGTTCATTTACAGTATCCTGCGAAACCGATGCTTCTCCTCCAAGAATGGTAATTTGACCTACATCGCTCAGCTCTTTCTGAATGTAATTTTTAGCATCACTTAAGCTGGATTTTCCAATCAACACCACTGGAGCATTCTTCTCACCTGCTGCTGCAGATCCGGAAAGTGCATCTGCAAAATCACTGCCTGATGCCAGATAGATATTTGATAGATTATATTCACCATTGAATTTATTAAGTACAGCAATATTTGTAGAATATCTATCTGAACCGGATATTCTCTCGGCTCCCAAACTGCTTACCACACTGTCGTCTACCACACCATTTCCACCGACTACATATGATGTGCTTTTATTGTCTTTTACATACTGAAGTATGTCACCGCTTAACTGTTTGCCGTCTGTGAGAAGTATTGGACTTCCTGATAAGGATGCATAAGAAGATACAGAAAGACCATCTGCAAATCCCTCTCCTGAAGCTACAAATACCTGCTTTGGACTTTTTATCTGTTTTGCAACTGCCAGTGAAGTTGCATACCTATCATTTCCACTTATCCTCTTAACCACAATCTTCATATTTCTCAGAGAATTTTCTACTGAATCGGAAACCACTCCAGTACCTCCAATTATATAAACCGTTCTTACTTTTAATCTTAAAAGCTCTGCTTTAGTATCTTCATCTAGAGCATTACTGGAGGTCAAAAGTATTGGTGCATTTTTTGACTTTGCAAAAGGAGCTGCACTCAGTGCATCTGCAAAAGACTGACCTGAAACCAATACTGCCGCATCCGACTCATCCCAATTACTCTGGGATATCTTAGCTGCCGTTTCATATCTGTTCTGCCCGGACAATCTAGACACATTCCTATGAGAGGTTGTTTTATTTATGGTATAACTATCTATAGGTTCCATACTATCAGTTCTATATGTGGTGATGGTAAAACTCTTATCCGTCATCTTCACATCTGAAAACGTAGGAACTTTATCTTGTTCCTTTTTGGCCTCATAGTAATTGTTGTAGTTTGGTTCCTGAATTTCATAATATTTACTTCCACTGGCTGAATTTAAAGTTACATAGAGCACGCCGTTCGGATCAGTAACCTCAGTGTCATTTTCACCGCTTGCTGCCTGTCCGTCTACCATCTGGTAGGATCTTGTATAACAGTGATCATGTCCATCCAAAACCACATCTATTCCAAGTTCCTGAAACACCTGGGGATGTGTTACTCTTCTGGCCGCTATATCTGCATCTGTCTCATGATTTGCAGAGCTGTATATGGAATGATGCATACTTGCTATTTTCCATTTCACACCAGGATTTGCAGCTATGGCCTCCTGCATGAATGCTTTATGATCCTCTGCATTCATATCATTGCTGTTAAGCATCATAAAAAGCGTATTCCCATACACAAAATAATAATCATTTCCAGTTGTTCCATTACTATTGTCTGATTCATAACCATTGTTTGTAAAAATACCATATTTATCAGACATATTTGGATAATTGAAATGTGTGCTGTGGCCCACTCCATATCCCTCATGATTTCCTGCAATTGCTGCAACAGGGATATTTTTCAGCTGCTCCGGCTTGAAGAATCCATCGTATTCCAGTTCGTTTGTCTGACCGTTAAGTTCTTGTCCATTATTGACCTGATCACCCACGGAAAGCAGGAAACTGCTGTTTGAAAATTTCTCCGTTGCTTTCTTCATTGTATCCACCCATCCGGTTGTATCACTAGCTATGTCACCGCTGGCACCTATCTGCGGATCTCCTGCCAACAGAAAATTAAATTCGCTGGATATATCCTGTGTGGTGTAATTATTGACAGAACTCCATGTGTTACCATCACCTACACGATATACATATTCTGTGGCCTGTTTTAATCCAGTTGCTGTAACTTTATTGGAAGAATATCCATCATTACCATTGGATTTCTGACCTTTGAATACCTGAGCTTTGTCTGCTGGAAAATCGCTGCCGGTCATATCGGATTTCAACGCAATCTGTACTTGAGGATCTGACGTATCTGCATTTGAATACCATGTAAAATTAACCTGGGATGCATCTTTTCCAGGTGCAAAAGTTATATCCTTGATACTTGCAGAGGTCTCTCCCTTTTCCGTAATTGATTGACTTGCTGCAACATCAGTACCTGAATCGGCATTGGCTGATATTGGTATCACAATGCCTGAAAGTATAAATGAAGAGCACAACATAAGCAATGCTGCTTTTTTAAAATACTGTTTCATGAAACTCCCCCTTTTAGATATGTTGTACTGGCAGGAACCAGTTTAGTCCATGCCATATATTTTTATACTAGCACCGACCATATACCTAATCTGTCACGTTTGTGTTAAGTTAATGTAAAATAATCATAACATTTATGCGCTTAACATAAACTTTACATAACCTTTATGAGAATATTTTATTAAAATAATATAATTAATAGATAACTAAAATACATGGAGGAAAATATTATGATGAAATCTTTTAAAATATCTAATATATTAGTTTTTATAGTATCTGCACTGCTATTTGGCGCCTTTCTATATAATTTCAATGTCAGCCATCCTGTGACCTACAACAAGCAAAATGGTAAGTCCTATGTAAAGTATGAAAAAGCTCAGGTTCTTGATGTAAAGAACAATTCTCTAAAACAATTCAACGAGTCCAAAAACATATACTTTGGAACACAGCAGGCAAAAATAAAAATTCTTTCTGGAGAACACAGCGGTGAAGTGAAAGATGTGACAAATTATCTAAGCGATACCCACAATGTATATTTGAAACCCAATATGAAAATAGTAGTGGATATAGCCACTGCCGGAAACGGTTCATATAGTGTGACAGTGTATAATTATTATAGGGCAACTGTACAATACATATTTATTTTTATATTTCTTGCCCTGCTCTGCATAATTGGCGGAAAGAAGGGATTTAAATCCGTACTGGGACTCATCTTTACATTGTGCTGCATTATATTTTTATTTGTTCCAATGCTCTACAGAGGATATTCTCCAGTCTTATCTGCAATCCTCATAGTAATCATAACTACCTGTATTTCACTGTTTTTATTAAATGGGAAAAGTTCCAAAACCTTGTCTGCCGTACTGGGAACCATATCAGGAGTTATAATTGCTGGAATAATTGAATTTATTTTCGGTCATTTTGCCCATTTGACAGGTCTCAATTTAACCCAGGTGGAAAGTCTCAATATGATATCCAATGTATCTGGAATGAAAGTATACGGACTGTTAACTGCGGCAATTCTAATAGCTTCCCTGGGAGCTGTGATGGATGTAAGCATATCCATAGCTTCTTCCATTCAGGAAATATACATGTCCAATCCACAAATCAGTAAAAAAGAGCTCTTTGAATCCGGCATGAACATAGGCAGGGATATGATGGGAACCATGGCAAATACTCTGATTTTAGCTTTTGCAGGAGCATCTTTAAGTATGATCATAATAATTTACTCCTACAATTTAAGTTATAATCAGCTCATCAACATGGATATGGTAAGTCTTGAAATAATCCAGGGGCTTACAGGAAGTATGGCAGTAATTTTTACAGTGCCCATAGTATCCTTTATCTCAGCAGAGATCACTACAAAGTTGCACAGCAAATAAAAAAGCATCTAGATGCTGGGACTTTTAGGTAGTCCGGATATATTTCTATATGGTATGAAGTTTGTATACTTATCTGCAGCCTTTATATGCATTGTGAGAATGTTGCTTACTTTATTAAGACCACTTAAAATTGACAACAATAAAGATAACATTTAAAAAATGTTATCTTTATTTGTTTTGATATTATGGATGAATTTAATCCTTTTTTAAAGAATTGTTTACAAGTTTCATAAATAAGAATGCCAGTAAGATAAAAACAATCATTATATAGAACACCAGAATATAAGATCCTTCCATATCATAGATCTTTCCTGAGCCAAAATTTCCAACAAACACTGCCAGTATGCCGTAACAGTTTATAATGGCAAAATTCATTGCCATATATTTTTGCCCATATATATGCTTGCAGAAATATGTCATTACCAGCAGAATACAGCCAAAAGACAATCCACATATCAAGTAACCTACACCCAATAAAAATATGCTGTTCATCAACTGGGATGAAATTAAAGCCGCTGCTCCAAGTACAAATGATGAATTTGCAATGATCATGGTCTTTGTTCTTCCTGCGTGATCACATAAGTAACCACCAATAAGTCTTCCGCTTCCATTGCCCACACTGGCAACCCCAGCCACAAAGGCAGCCAGCATGGCATTACCATTGCTCATCTCTGTAGGCAGTGCGGCTCCAATTCCCAGAACTGCCAGTCCCACACTTCCTAGAAGAAACATCCAGATAAAGAAGAAATAAAAGCTCCTGCTTTTAAGCATGTCTTTTGTAGTGACATCTTCAAGTGCTTCATGTTCCTCAGTGCTGGCTGCCTCAGGCAGGGAAGCAGTTTCCTCCGTATTGGGGAGCTTGATGATAAAAGAGCTCAGCAATACAAGAATAAAAAATACTATTCCAAGTGTGAGGAAAACATTTCTCCATCCAAAATCACTTGATAAAAATGAAGATATAATTGGTCCAAGAATAAACGCCCCAAGACCATACCCCATGAGCAATATTCCAGAAGCAATTCCACTGCGATCTGGAAACCAGGCAAGAATTGTAGGTAAAATTCCATTATAGATAAGACCTATTCCAGTACTGCAGATTACACCGTAGAAAATATAAAGGTTCATCAGCTGAGTGGCCTTTGACGCTCCTATAAATCCCACCAACAGCATCACTGCTCCAATTGAAAAAGGCACTCTGGTGCTGTATTTTTTTAACATCTGCCCACTCACCAAATTTCCAATGGTAAAACAGATAATAGAGATGACAAAGACCATGGAGGTCTCACTGCGCTTCCAGCCAAACTCAGCTTCCAGAGGCTTGATAAAAATTGACCAGGCATAGATCATACCTAAAAACAACAATAATACAGTTCCCACAAGTAAAACAATAACTCTTTTTTTCTTTCCCATTTTATTTTCTCCTATCTTAAATGATTTACAGGATAATGTATTTTCTCCCCTCTCACAAATTTCAAGGATTCTTCTGCTACCTTCCTCTTAAGTTCAAGAGCAGCCTCTTCCGAATACCATGCCATATGAGGAGTTACAATTATGTTTTCATATTGAAACAAATCCCCATTGGATTCTCTTCCTTCCTTTTCCAGACAATCCAGAGCAGCTCCTGCAATATCTTTGTTTTTAACAGCCTCTTTTAAATCGCTTTCATTGATAATTCCACCCCGGGCCACATTTATGATATATGCAGTATTCTTCATTTTTTTGAAGGCTTCCCTGTCGATTAGATTTTCATTGTTCTCCAGCGGGCAGTGAATGGAAATCACATCCGAATTTTTCAGGAGTTCATCCATTGTCACCGCAGTAACAAAACTATTTTGCTCCGTCTTTTTATAAAATGGATCATAGCCTATTATACTGCATCCCAGTGCCTTTGCCTTTTGGGCAAAATTCAGTCCTATTCTTCCAAGTCCTATTACTCCTACAGTCAAGGTAGACATCCTTCTTACAGGAATTGCTTTAATATAGTCCCACTTAACATTTTTGGTATAGCTGTTCATGAGTACAATTTTTCTTGTAAGCGCCATCATCAAAGCCAGTGCATGATCTGCCACTTCATTTGTCCCATAATCGGGAACATTACAAACCTGAATCCCAAAATCCGTGGCAGAATTCACATCCACATTGTTCACACCGACTCCATATCGAATTACCATCTTCAAATTTGGAAGATTTTCCATTACCTTTCTGGTAATGGGAGCATATTGATTGATAATAGCTTCTGCATCCCTGCACCTTTCAATTACATCTTCCTCGCTAACACATTGTTCCAACCTGAAATCAATATCTTCTTGATTGAGAATTCTCTTCTCGATATCAATATTGTCGTGGTCACAATCACTGATTACTATAGTTTTCATTTTTAAATACATCTCCTATTTAACTAAATATCCACCATCTACAGGAATTATTGCTCCATTTAAGTAGTCAGAAGCTTCAGAAGCCAGGAAAATAGCAGCTCCTTTCATATCATCTCCAGTTCCCCATCTCTTCGCAGGAATTCTGTTCGTAATTTCAAGGTATCTTGGATTATTTTTATCCAGAAGTGCAGTGTTCATTTCAGTAGCCATATATCCTGGTGCCAATGCATTTACATTGATATTATGCTCTGCCCATTCATTGGCAAAAGCTTTCGTTAGCTGGGCAACTCCACCTTTGCTTGCAGCATACGCAGGAACTGTATAACCTCCGAAGAAAGACAACATGGATGCAATATTTATAATTTTTCCTCCCCTGTTTTTCAAAAATTCTCTGGCTGCCAGCTGACATAATACAAAAGTAGTGGTTAGGTTTACATTGAGTACATATTGATAATCCTCAAGAGGAAATTCCTCGCTTTTATGTCTGGATTGTACACCAGCGGAATTTACCAGAATATCCAGCCCTGACATTAACTCCACAGCTTTTTTAAAAGCCTCTACACGTTCATCCTGCTTACTCAGGTTAACTTGAATACCATGACATTTGAATCCTCTGTCACAAAATCCTTTAGCCACATTGTGAACTTTTTCATTACTTCCAAATATGACAACTTCACAACCGTTTTCCATTAGACCCTCAGCCATTCCATAGCCTAAACCTCTTGTGCCTCCTGTAACAATGGCCTTTTTCCCATTTACATCAAATAAATTTTTCACATTTACATCCCCTTTAAAATCATAATCCTAATTTCCATTATTTCTTTTTTTCATAGTTCACTTTACACTAAAATCAAATAGTAATTTCTATTTTATCTTCCTCTTTATACTCAACTACATTAATGTCATTCATATAAGTTCTTTCAGGCAATACAATCAACATATGAACTCTATCGTTATGGACAGG
Organism: Clostridium luticellarii; assembly: GCF_002995845.1. Lineage (GTDB taxonomy): Bacteria > Bacillota > Clostridia > Clostridiales > Clostridiaceae > Clostridium_B > Clostridium_B luticellarii. Next base: position 35,554 of record NZ_PVXP01000011.1, read on the forward strand.
CATTGGGGCTTTATGCCACACACCTGTATTGATCTTCACGGCTGTCCCTTTTGGAACAATAAATGCTTCTGTTTTCTCCGGAACAATATTTTTAGCACAAGGAGCCACATGGACAATAATATCGTCATCCAGCGGCAGAATAATCTCACAAGTATAATTGTGATATTCTACAGCACTTACAATATACTTTTCCGGTTTTTCATTTACCATGGCAGAAAATGCAACAGGTATATTTCCAGATACGGGATATTTGATTGTATCCGGATAAAAAATCCCAAAGTTATTACCTGTAGGTCTTAAATAGGAATAAAATTCGCCAAACTCCTTGAAACTTTCCAAGGTTATTTTTTTTGCTTTGATCTTTCTCATCTTTTATCTCACCACCCTTCTATTCATCATACAAATATCTATTTTATGGCTATATAATATCATATTAAACGTATAAAGTCAATAATTTGTATGACTAATTTCTTAAAAGATCTATTATATCAAATGATTTTTAGGCTCAGATGGAGTTTGCTAATGAAGTCGGAAGTATTAGAAATAGTATCGTTCAAATAAAAAAAGAACCCACCTATTTAATTGCTTAGGTAGTTTCTGATTATTTCACGCCATTATTTTTACAGCGAATTCTGTCAATAATATACTGGCGATTGGCACCTATATGACAAATCATAGCATACTTTGCTCCCAACGAATCCCTGTTTTGAATTGCTTCTGTAATCTTTCTATGATAATAAACAGTATTTTGGATTAAAGAATTGTTTGTATAATCTATGCTTTTTTGAATTGAATTATGGACAATTGGTATAATATGATTTATTATCGTATTACCACTGGTTTCACTTATAAGTTTATGAAACAAGGCATCTTTATCGGCATATGTAACATTTTCATTTATTGCTTTTTCAACCTCGTCACATTGCTTCTTTATCTTTTCAATATCTTCTTTACTGGCATTTATAGCTGCAATAGCTGCGATTTCCGGTTCCAGTATAAGACGGGTATCAAACATATCTAAAATTAATTTTTCACTGCCCAAAAATTCCAGACCAAAAGGATCATTTACTATACCAGTATTCTTGGATACGAAAATCCCCGATCCCTGTCTGGTAACCAATATATTACGGGAAGTCAATATTTTCAAAGCCTCCCTAAGAGTACTTCTGCTAACATTTAACAATTCGGTCAATTCACTTTCACTTGGTAATTTATCACCAGCTTTCATATTCTTTCGTTTTATTATATCTACAATATTTTCCGCAACTGACTGTGCTAAAGGTATTTTATTGTTCACTGAAAGCACTCCTTTTCATCCATTTAGTGTGAATTCTATCACAATTTTATATGCGTGTCAATTTTAAGTAAATTCAGCTAATCCGCTTAGTAACAGTAAGTGTTGCTTTATTAATATTTTTTTAATAGTCATATAATACAGCAGAAGAATGAAAAAAAACGTACCGGAATTCACACAAATCCGATACGTCTAACCTTTATTCTCTATGTAAATTATTGGTTAACTCTTTCAGTACATTGGAACTATGAGTTATTTCCTGAATAGAAGCAGAAATCTCTTCAAATGCTGCCGCCTGACTTTCAAAAGATTTATTGGACTCTTTTATTTTGCCGTCAATAAGTTGCACTGATTTGATTATGGTGTCTAATATTTCTGTTATACGCTTTGTGGATTGGGTACTTCTATTGGATAATTTTCTTATTTCCTGTGCAACCACACTAAACCCCTTGCCTTCTTCACCTGCTCTGGCAGCCTCTATAGCAGCATTTAATCCCAGGAGATTGGTTTGATTTGATACTTCATCTATAATTTTTATAATTTCATTGGTTCCCTTCATATTTTCACCTGTTTTAGCCAGTTCCGAAATCATATTATTGTTATTTTCAGTTGCTGATTGAATGTTGGCAGTACACTCTTGTATAGCTGCAGATATGCTTTCCAGTGATTCAGAAAGATTATTGGATAAATCTTCAATTTTTTTATTGCTTTCAAAACTCTTTGCTAATAGAAAAGTTCCAATGATCTCATTATTTTTGTCTTTTATTGGAGCTGAATAGCCTATAAATGGTACTTTGTAAGTTTCTTTATCTATATATTTTACTACAACTTTTTCCTCTTTAATTGCCTGAAGAGATTGTTCCGGAAGCGGATCATCCGTATGTATTTCGATTGGCACCTTATCATTACTATTAAACTTAATTACTCTTTCCATATCAGTAATACCAACAGATACCGATTCGTTAAAAAAATCCGGCAGCAAATCTAACATGATTTCAGCAAATTCCAAATATTTTTCATCCATATTAAACATCTCCTGTCCTAAAATAATCTTTATATAGTATATCGTAATATAATTAAATTCCATTAACTATATATTAAATCATGTATATTAAGACAATGTGAAATTTTGATAAATTGTTGTATTATCAGCAAATAAAGTAAATATTACAGTCAGACTTTTGCATTGTGTTGATAACTTTTGAATCTCTATAATGATTTTTTTGAAAATAATGAATTTTTTTATAATTATGTGTAATAAAGAATAAATATGGTATTATTAAAAATGGATAATTTTTTTATTTGTAAATAAAAAAATTTATGAAATTATTAATCTATAGTTGGGGGCTGATTTATTTGGATAAAAAATTATCTTTGTCATCATACATAGTAGTCGGATCTATGTTGTTCGGACTATTTTTCGGAGCAGGAAACTTAATATTTCCAGTACATATGGGACAGGAGGCCGGTGCTAACGTATCTACTGCAACAATGGGATTTCTTATAACAGCTATCGGACTTCCCTTTTTAGGCGTTGTTGCCATTGGTGTTTCTGAAAGTTCAGGTTTGTTCGATCTTGCAGGCAGAGTTCACCCACTTTATGGCTATGTAGTAACACTGCTTCTCTACTTGACAATCGGACCATTTTTTGCACTGCCCAGAACAGGAACAGTTTCTTACGAAATTGGACTCGCTCCTTTCATCCCAAGTCAATACGGTAGATTGGGACTTGCTTTATTTACTATTATCTTTTTTCTTGCGGCATTGTTTTTTTCTTTAAGACCAGCTGAAATTCTCACCTGGGTAGGTAAAGTTTTAAATCCAATTTTTTTAATATTTCTTGCTGTCTTAATAGTAACAAGTATTATACATCCCATGGGAATTGCAGCTAATGAAAAAATTGCCGATGCCTATGCCAGCGCTCCTTTTTTTAAAGGATTTTTAGAGGGTTACAATACTATGGATGCACTGGCTTCCCTGGCTTTTGGAATTATAGTTGTACGGACGTTAAAGGAACTTGGAGTTACAAGTGCCAGAGGAATTGCAGTTGGAACTGTTAAATCCGGAATAGTGACCCTTTTACTTATGGGACTGATTTATGGATGTCTGGCCTATGTTGGCGCCACAAGTGTTGGAAAATTTCCTGTATCCGAAAATGGAGGAATCGCATTAGCACAGATAACCAGCTATTATTTCAGTTCCTGGGGCAGTATTTTACTTGCAATAATAGTAACAGTAGCTTGTTTGAAAACTGCAATCGGACTTATAACTGCCTGTTCTGAAACATTTTATAAATTATTTCCGGAAAGTCTTAGCTATAAAAACTATGTAATCCTTTTTACAATTATAGCTTGTATTGTAGCTAATGTTGGATTGACTCAAATAATTTTACTTTCAATTCCTGTTTTAATGTTTTTGTATCCATTGGCCATTACATTAATTATACTTGGCTTATTATCTCGATTTTTCAAAAATCGCCAATGTGTATACGTGCTGACTACTTTATTCACCCTCTTTGTAAGTATAGCTGACTGTATAAATGCCCTGCCGTCTGCAGTTAAATCCATACCTGTCATACAACATATTTTGAAATTTTATGGAAATTATATTCCATTTTTCAATCTTGGAATGGGTTGGGTTGTACCTATGTTTACAGGTTTGATTCTTGGATTTATTATTTGTTTTTTCACTAATTCAAAGGCAGAAACCTCGGTTTAAATTTTTAACATTGCATAAAAAGCACAAGTTACTGCAGCAGCTTGTGCTTTTGTCGTTTAATCTTTTTCTCTGGAGGAAATGGACTGTTTTTACACATCGGGAAAAATTTTTTTTACTTAAATTAAGACAAAAAAGTATTGACAAAGATATATTCACGGTTTAGAATAAATTAAGCAAAGAAAAGCCATGATGGAGACAAGTAAAAAAATATTTCACCGACAGTGAGCTGGGGACAGTGTGAACTCAGTGGCAGAGCTTTTTTGAATAACACTCCGAAGTTGCAAACTGAAATATCTGTATGCTGTATTTTAGGTGAAAAACCTTCATATAGTTTCAGATAAAGTAGGGGCGTCGTATTCCATACGTTATTTGGATACCAGTAATAGCTGGAAAGAGACCAATATGATTATAATATGGTAAATTAGGTGGCACCACGGATAAGCGTCAATTCGTCCTATCATTAAGACGAATTGACGCCGTTTTTATATTTAAGACAAGTTATAAAATTGGAGAATTAAAATCTCGGTAATTATAACATATTTTGAAAGGGCTTTCTAACTGAAAAGAATCCCGGTTTCAGCTTTATAACTAAAAATCAAAAATGAAACATTTGTTAACTTTATCATACTAGGAGGAATATTAATATGTGTACAATTATGTGTTATACGGGAACAGATATGAAATATGAAAAATTTGCGGAGTCATTGCAGAGAACTGAGTCCAGAGGGCCGGATATGATGGAGATTCTCACTTTGCCTTCTGGCATTTTAGGCTTTCAAAGACTTTCCATTATGGATTTAAGTTTCAGTGGAATGCAGCCATTCACAAGAAAAATGGATGCGGTTATCTGCAACGGTGAAATTTACGGCTTTCGCAAAATCAAAAAAGAACTGATAAAAAAAGGATATAAATTTATTTCCGACAGTGATTGTGAAATATTACTTCCTATGTATTATGAATATGGGCTGGATATGTTTTCAAAATTAGATGCAGAATTTGCAACTGTCATATATGATGGAAAAAGAGACAGCTACATTGCAGCACGAGATCCAATTGGAATTCGTCCCCTATTCTATGGTTATTCTAAATCAGGTAAAATCATGTTTTCAAGTGAAGCAAAAAATTTAGTCGGCCTTACAGACAAGATTATGCCATTTCCACCAGGACATTATTATGCCGACGGTAAATTTACCTGCTATTGCGATATTGCAGCAACAGAGGGTAACTATTGTAAAGACGACCTGGAGGTTATCTGCAGCAACATTCATGACAAATTAGTAGCTGCTATAGAAAAGCGAATGGATGCTGATGCTCCTGTAGGTTTTTTATTAAGCGGAGGTTTGGATAGTTCATTGGTATGTGCCATTGCGCAAAAAATGAATCCTGAAAAACCGATTAAGACATTCGCCATAGGTATGACTGAAGATGCAATAGATCTAAAATACGCACAAGAAGTCGCAGATTACATTCACAGTGATCACACTGTTGTATACATGACAAAAGAAGAAGTTCTCGAATCACTTGATGAAGTTATCAAAATTCTTGGTACTTATGACATTACCACCATAAGAGCAAGTATGGGAATGTATTTGCTCTGCAAGAAAATACACCAGATTTCTAATGTAAGAGTACTTCTCACCGGCGAAATTTCTGATGAATTGTTTGGCTATAAATATACTGATTTTGCTCCAAATGCAGAAGAATTTCAAAAAGAATCACAGAAGAGAATTCGTGAACTCTATATGTATGATGTACTTCGTGCAGATCGTTGTATCAGTTCAAATTCTATGGAAGCAAGGGTACCATTTGGAGATCTGGATTTTGTAAAATATGTTATGGCCGTGGACCCTGAAAAGAAATTGAATAAATATAATAAAGGTAAATATCTTTTAAGACATGCATTTGAAGGTGATTACCTGCCGCATGATATTTTATATCGTGAAAAAGCTGCCTTTAGTGATGCCGTAGGACACTCCATGGTAGATTATCTAAAGGAATACGCAGATACCTGCTATTCTGATGAAGAATTTGAAAAGCTATGTAAAAAATACAGATATCATGTTGAGCCATTCACAAAAGAATCACTGCTGTACAGAGAAATTTTCGAAAAACATTATCCAGGACAAGCAGAAATGATAGTGGACTTCTGGATGCCGAACAAAGAGTGGGAAGGCTGTAATGTAAATGATCCTAGCGCCAGAGTATTGTCAAACTATGGTGCCAGCGGTAAATAATCAATCAGAATAAAATTATATTATATGATTTCAAAAATTCCTTAGATATATATCTTATCTAAGGAATAAAATATTTTATTTACCAATTCACCAATAGTATTATTTTAATTTCTATCTGAATAATCTACATACCAGGTTCCATTTAATATTTCATCAGAACTTATGGGATTATTTTTATCATCTATCAAATAATGCAGTTCATCAATATCATTAGGATGATAATGTGTTAATGAATCACCATATTTACAATATATATCTTTCTGGAAGTCATTAAATTCAGTGAGAGCATCATTAAAGTTACTTACTTTTTCAATAACTTTCCAGCTTTTGTCCTTAATATTAATTTTCTGGATATCTGATACTTCTAAGTATCCGTATTCCCATACACCAAAAGCATTTCCGTTCTTGTCTACAAATAGCAAATCAGTATCGCTCTCCAATTTTTGTATCATTTCAGATAAACTATATTTTGTTTCTTCATTTCTGCCCATTATTAATTCCCTTTCTTTTTATAATTCATAATGTATCTTCTTATGCTTATATACGATTTTCCCAAATATTTTGAAGGGCATTCAATATCTTTAAAAAATATTTTTGACTGATTTTTGACGTATACAGCAAATAATCAGCGTAATACCTGGAATTATTACCTGAATAGGTAAATGCACGTATTTCATTATATAATTATGCCCTATATTCTGCTGTTGTGGAAAATTTTTAGAGATCAGCAGTGAGACTATGAACATTAGAGTACCCAATATTACGGATATTAATTTTGTATCTTTAGCTTTAAGCAATTGAAATGTCCCAAATATTGCAACATACATAAAAGTAGATATTTTAAAAAATCCATCAACTATAAAGGAAAGCACAAATATTATATCCAGCCTTGTTAAAAAATTTTCCAAATTAATAATTCTATATGTCTCCAGCAGTGGGAAATTGCAATTAATTGCAAATTTTACTCCCAGTGTACATATAAATAAGATATTGTTAAGTGCTAAAATTACACCTTCCAAAATTATGCCCATTAAGGCAAATTTTTTTATTTTTTTGCTTTCAGAAATCAAGGGATATAGCATTGTAAAAACTACGGTTTCACCATATGGAGCCATAACAAGCATCCAGGAATTTTTAAGCAGATTTAATACTCCATCATTGAGCACAGGTTTTATATTTGACAGATCAAAAGCATTTGGTGTAAACAATATCATAAGGAAGCTCAGCACTTTTATTATAACCAACACTATAATATAAAGCTGAGCCATACTAACTAGAGTCTCTATACCACAATATGTAACATAAATTATCGTTGTCATAATCAATGTTCCAAAAATTACTTTCGATGTGTACTTAAGTGCTGTTGCAGATGTCAGCTCCATAAATTCTCTAAATATATTACTTGCTATATAGATAAAATACAATACATAGATAATTGCCAAAATATTTCCCACTAATCTGCCGTATATCTTGGGAAGATACGTTACAAGTGTATCATTCGGATATTTTTCATATAAAGTTATATATATGATCTGAAGCAGCATTCCTGCCAGTGAATAAATCAAATACCCTATCCATATATCCTGCTTTGCATTTGGAGACAAAAAATACAGTACAACACTTCCATATTGAAAAAGAATCATTAATATAAAAAATTGATATATGGATATTCTCTTTGCCATAAAAATTCTCTCCTAATAATCTATAGATTTTGATAATATGCCTGTTTGATTTATCTGTGATGATACATTTACATTTATATGTGCATCCTTAAAGTTTTCATTCCAATTTTCCTTTACTTTGTTCCATTCTTTAGGATGTTCTTTGTACAGTAAATCTCCAAATCCAAAAATATCTGCTGAAAATGTATTTTTCGACATATTTACAGCTGACATTATTTCATTATATATGAACTCATCCTGTTTTTTAGACAAATAATCAAGTATATGCGGATTTGAATTAAAATCTAAATTTCCCAAAATCTTTTCATCTATCTCATTAATATTGGATTTTTCTCTCACGTTCACATCAATATAGACTTCATTAGATACAATTGAGGCCTCTAAATTGCTTCTGTAGCTTAAAATACTTAAATTGACTTTATCTTCATCTTGAAATTGGATTGATATATTTCCATATTTGATTTTACCTTTAAGCCAATTCATACCTCTGGTTTCCTTCTCCTTCATATACCCAACAAGCTTATAATTTTTAAAAACTGCACTGCCGGAGATGACTAAATCATTCTCGGATTCATTGTTTGTCGTATCTTTTTTACTTATAACACTGCATGAATTTACAGATTCTTCAACATTTTTATTTTTTTCAAAATCAAGATTTGTAGCCACTGCTGCCAGACCCAGATCTCTCTGTATTTTAACCATGTCCCCGATTTCATATCCCGGAACTGAATTTTCTTTAGTGCGCACCTTTAATATATCCACAGCTTTACCTCTTGTCACAAGAATAGGGACTACAGGTCTAATATCATTTTCTCTTAAAGAAAAATCTATAACGGATTGTATACCGTATTCCGCAAGTTTTTCACCTATAATTATACATTTTTCATTGGAAAACTTAATTTCTTTGCTCAGTTGTTCTGAAATATTGTTTATGGCCTCATTAATTGTCTTACCATTAGATGCGTAGACCAATGTCTGTGGATTTTGATTTTTTTCCATAGTGGTGCCCCTCCTGATAATTTGCAGACTCACTGCAAAATTATCACTTTCATCCATATCCACTCCCAAAGCCACCACAAATGCAAGGGATTCGATCTCGTTTTTATCCTGGCATCCAGTAAGCATAAGAATGCAGCAAAATGATAACATAAAGGCAAGTAAATTTAATCCTTTGAATTTATTCATGGATCCTCCATAAATTATAAATAATGTTTTTTTACTTTCAAATCAAGCACCCTCTGAGTATTTTTCAATTCACTCATTGGGGCTCTGAGGGCAACGTCTTTCTCGGAGTTTATATTAAAGGGACATACCGGAAACATATATGGTACACCAAAAGATCGTATGGAAACAAGCCTGCTGCCAATTATCAGAATCCCGCAAGTCAATCCAACAAGCCCCAGACATCCGCTTAAAGCCAAAAGAAATAACCTCATATATATGATAGGGTGTTCCAATTCAAAGGCAGGTATTACAAATTTCGTCATGGCAGTCAGTGATACTATTACAACTGTAGGATTACCAACTATGCCGGATCTCACAGCTGCATCACCCAGTATCAATGCGCCAATAACACTTATGGTTGGACCTATAGTCTTTGATACTCTGGTTCCCGCCTCTCTCATTATCTCAAATGCAACCAGCATAAACAGCGTTTCAAAAAACTGGGGAAAAGGAACGTTTGTCCGCGCACCAATCAAGCTCAATAAAAGTCTGCTTGGTATAAGTTCCTGGTGAAAAGTAGTCAAAGCTACATAAAGTGCAGGAAATTCAACAGTTATAATTAAGGACAAATATCTCACATATCTATTTAATGTGGCCGAATAATATTTTATGTAATAATCTTCACTTGACTGCAAAAATTCTACAAATAGAGCTGGAACGGAAAGCACAACAGGTGAGCCATCTACGATAATTATAATTCTCCCCTCCAATATTTTTGCACAGGCTATATCCGGTTTTTCTGTTTTGAATACTATAGGATACATGGTCTTGGGCTGATTGGCTATACATTCACTTATATAATTGGAATCCAATGCCGACTCTATTTTTATATTTTCTAATTTCTCCTTTAATGTATACACTATTTTTTTATCTGCCTCACCTGAAAGATAAACCATTACTACTTCTGTGTTTGTCTTTTTTCCTATTTCAAATTTTTCAGCTTTCAAATTGCAATTTCTTATTCTCTTTCTTATTAAGCTTATATTTGTCATAATCGATTCGGTGAAACCTTCCCTGGGACCCCTACGCACCACTTCCATAGGAGGTTCACTTATACTTCTGCCTGATAGGGTATTTAAATTTATTTCAAAAGATATTTCAATACCCGATATGAAAATTACCGGATTTCCCGAGAGAATAGCACTTACAGTCTGTTTGAATTCTTTATGTATCTGACCATCATTTATTCCCAAATTGTATTTAACAAGTTCAACTTCGTCTTCATCAATTTGATGATTATAATTGATAGGTGCAGTTAATTTTGACACAAGATCATCCTCTACAATCTTTTTTTCAGACATCTCCTCCAGATAAACTATAAGAGCCCTTTTATCTTCAGATCCAAACAGGGAAACTTCCCTTATGACCAGATCAAAACAATTAAAAAAACGCTTCTGTATGTACTGTCTGTTCTTTTCAATATCTTTATATATTTTTATTGACTCTTCCTTTTCAACATGGTGATAACCATTATTATTTTTTTTATCTCTATTGTTATCCCCGCCCAATTTTTTTATAAACTTATACATAGAAATCCTCCTCATCATTTAGTATTTTGTTAAATTATCTTAAATTATTCATAACTTTATAATTGAACGAGAGCAGATACTATGAAAAATACCATACACCACGTATATATTAAAGTGGAAACTTGACGTGGTAAAAAAAATTTGTTAAACTTAGTCTTAAATAAAAAATTTAGGTAAAATAAAGGCATAAATTGAGGGTATATGTCAGTTTATTAAAACTCACTAAGAAAAGGAGAGTCCCATGTTAGAAAGCATACAGAATCATCGATACATCACTGGATTAGATGGACTTCGGGCTTTCGCAGTATTAGCTGTAATAGCTTACCATTTCAACTTCAGCTGGGCTGAAGGTGGATTTTTAGGAGTTGATATATTTTTTGTAATATCCGGTTATCTCATAACATCTAATATTTTAATACAGAAAAGTGAACTCAATTTTAGCTTGTGTAAGTTCTGGATCAGACGTATTAGAAGGTTGTTACCAGCTGTCTATATAATGATAACAACCGTTTTTATGTGGTCAGCCATTTTTAAATCTGAGATACTAAGCACACTTAAAGGTGATGCGGCAGCATCAATTGCTTACATAAGCAATTGGTGGTTTATCTTTCATAAAGTTTCTTATTTTGATAGCTTTGGATCGCCTTCACCTTTCAAGAATCTTTGGTCCTTATCAATCGAAGAACAATTTTATATTGTATGGCCTATTATATTGATAGCTGGAATAAAGCTTTTTAAAAATAGAGCAAAACTTTCAAACGCTGTATTTATAACAGTACTGTGTTCGGCAATATTAATGTCAGTACTATATAGACCAGGTGAAGATCCCAGTCGTGTGTATTATGGCACAGATACGCGTGCATTTGAACTTCTTATAGGGTCATGGCTGGCTGTTATCTATCCAATTAAGAAACTGTCTTCTAAAAAAATTTCTGCCAGACAAAGAAGTAAATTAAATATTACAAGTACAATCACTCTTATCATCTTTGTTGCTAGTATTATTTTCGTAAATGAATATAATATATTTCTATATAGAGGAGGCATGCTGCTTTTTAGCTTAAACGCAGCAGTGCTTGTGGCATGTGTTTGTCATCCTGATGGTTATTGGGGCCATTTTCTTTCGCTGAAACCATTAAGCTGGATTGGCAAAAGATCCTATGGAATTTATCTCTGGCATTATCCTGTTATTGTTTTAAGTACTCCAGTTTACCAAATTGGGAACCCAACATACTGGCGTACAGGCTTGCAGCTGGCTGTTACATTTATTATTGCTGAAATCTCATACCGCTTCATCGAAATGCCCATTCGTGAAGATGGCTTCCGAAAAATTTCATTGAAGTATTTGAGATATTTATTGAATAATATTGTGAACACAAGAAAGCCAGTTTTTGCCAGACTAATTTCAATTATTACAATAATAATTTTAGGATTTGGATTTTTGACCGCCTGCGTCAAAAGTATTCATGAAGACAAACAGCAGATAAGCAAAACTAGTGCAGCTGCAGCAAATAATTCACAAAAATTTTCCACAGCTAAAGATTCTGGGACAAGCTCTGATTCTTCCAATAAATCTTATAAAAAAGTACTGGCTATTGGAGATTCTATCATGCTGGACATTGGTTCCAGCCTAAATAAAAAACATACTAATTTTACCATTGATGCCAGGGTTGGAAGACAGCTTAACGAAGCAGTTAAACTGGCACCTACATATGCAGAATTTAATAATTCAAACAATGCAGTCATTCTTGAATTGGGGACAAATGGTTATTTTACAGACCGTCAGATTGATAGCTTGATTAAATCCTTTTCTAAGGCACATATTTATTTAATAAACACACGTGTACCAAGGCCATGGGAAAAAGAAGTGAATAAAACTTTAAACAAAAAAGCTGAAGAGAGCAGTAACATTACATTGATTGACTGGCATTCAAATGCACTCACCCACCCTGAATATTTTGAAGACGACGGTGTGCACTTGAAGCCAAAAGGAGTTGAAGCTTTAACATCGCTTATAGACAAAACATTAAAAAGTGAAAAATGAGCACTTTACAGCTCATTTTTTCTCTTTTACACTAATCATTTGATATGTTCTATTTAAAGGATTCCCCTACAATATCGTCCTTTAGATTTTTCACTGTTAAAACTTTACCCAAATTTGAACTGTAAAGAATAATGCTGTAATCACAGAAACCTTTTTTATGCTGGAAATAGGTGCGAGATAGAGTAAGTGACTGAACTGCTGACATTTTTAATATAGATTGGGTTTTATTGAAGCCCTTGCAGCACATATAGATCAAACTTCCATCAATTCCAAAGGCGGTATTTTTAAATTCAAGGTATCCCATAATCAACAAAAACAACAACAATATCAAAGTAAATATGACAAATTCAGGTTTTATGAAAAAACATACAAGAGCTGTAACTGCCCAAAAAATAACCTTCTTATAAAAAAATCTAAAACCTGCAGTTCTATTCGGTTTTGCTATATTCCCTCTGTATTCAAATTCCCCCAGCAGATTTTTAATAATCTCATCTTTCAGTAAACTACTGCACATTGGATACAATATGGCTTTTTCTCCCTCTTCATCACCATATCCAATGCTTTCAATTTCCATTGTAAAGAATCCGAGAAACTGCATGAGAACTGTCTGTTTTATATGAATTCCCTTTATCTTCTTTCTGTCAAAGCTGTAATTCTTTCTGCTTATGGCTCCATACTTGACATATATTTTATTTCTATCCGACCACATCTTAAAATCATAATATTTCAAAAAAACATATGCTATGGCCAGGAATATGCTGATGACTATCAGTCCTAGTACTATAAACGATACAGTATATATGGCATGGTAGATGTCTTCCTTCTGAAGCTTGTCTATATAAAAAGAAGTATCTATATGGATGAAATCTTTTAAATACTGATCAAAAAACTGCTGAACCACAAACAAAATTCCTATTCCCTTTAATACTGAATTTGATATGAGTGAGTATATGATAAGTTCTCTCGGTTTTATGGTATAAAACTTCTCATTTTCTTCTGCATCACCGCCAGTTTTTCTATTTAATAAAATATCCCTAAGTTCTTCAGCCCTGGTTTTTTTCAATGTAAATTTCAATTCGCTGCCTTTATTGGAGGTCTCTCCAGTATCAATTTTAATGGTGGATGCCTTGAAAATTCTCTCTGCAAGTCTCTGGGAAATATCTATGGTATTGATCCTCTCAAAGGGAATTTCCACCTTTTTTATATTGAAAACCCCCTCTTGATGATATATGGAATTTTCACCTACTATGAAAAAATTTTTTCTCCACAGCAGAAATTCATATAAAATAATCAGAATAAACAGGGCAATTCCTATAAGTATGGATCCTATAAGACCTATTTTATTTATCAGGAATCCCACAGCAACTATAATTCCTATAAATTCTTTAATCAATTTTGCCATATTATAAAATATCTTCAAAATATGATTTCTCTCTATTCTATCCATTTTTCTCTCCCATTTCTATAATTCTTTTAAGCCTTTCAGAAATCATTTCCGCTTCTTCAACCGGTATTGCAGGTATTACGTGACATCCGCCTGCAGTTATTATATTTATGGAAGATATTTTGTAAATTCTCTGAATGGGTCCCTGCTCTATCTTTAAATTCTGAATCCTTGAAATGGGAATGATTATCTTTTTTCTGACTATAATTCCCTTTATCAGTTCAATTTTATCTTTAAATATACCATATTTCCACTGCTGGTACTCCAAAAACGGCCATACAAAACTATCCAGGATGGCCGTTAGAATTATAATAAATCCCAGTATATTCATCAAATATCTAACCATGAATATATGATAAAATTTGGGGATAATGACAAAATGATTTATTAGAACATACACTGTAAAAATTATAATACTTGTTATAGTCCTCCCAATCATCCAGGTTTTTACGGCATTCATATCAATACTTCTATAGTCCATATCCAGCCCCCTATTCAAATCTACAGATTATTTTTGTCCGGCAAAATATGCCTTTCCTGCTTCTGTTAAATATATCCTGCTTTCATATAATTATTATATCAGATTTATGAACAAATGCCTATGTCCTTGAATATATATTGACTGTTACATTCAATACTGGTATGATAAATTTTAGGAAACTAATTAAACTTTTTAAGTTTCTTAAGTTTTATAAATTCGAGGTGAATGTGGTGGATGTTTTGAAAAACAATAAATTATTTGACAATACACGAATTGCTGTCGTTATGCTGTGTCTGGCACTTGCCCTAAGACAGATGTCAATGACCATCGTAATGCCGTTTATATCCACCTACTGTAAATCATTAGTTGGATATACTCCAGTACTGGCAGGGCTCGCCATAGGTGTATTTGGACTTACACAGGCTGTTTTCCAAATTCCCTTTGGTGTGCTAAGTGATGAATATGGAAATAAAAAAATGATGTTGATTGGACTGACCCAAGTGGCTGCCGGACTTTTTATAGCGTATATTTCCAAAAATATCGGTCTTTTAATTTTGGCGCGGGCACTGCAGGGAAGTGGTGCAGTAATTGGCGTGGGCTATTCATGGACTGCAAGTATGGTTGATGAAAAAGAGCGAATTAGTGCCATGAGTTTACTTGGTGCTTTTATTTCGGCAGCTGCAGCACTGGCTTTTGCCATTGGTCCACTGCTGCGTGAAATCATATCCGTTAATCTGATGTTCTTATTCTGTGCAATTTTGCTTTCTTTAAATGAATTATATATTTTATTTTTTCTAAAAGACAATAAAAGCAAAAACAAAAACAGATCCATTCAAAATAATCAAATTTATACTTTGCTTATAGATAAGAATTTTGTAATAATGAATATAGTTGCATTTTTAAATAATTTCATTATGATATCCGTTTTCTATGCTCTACCAATCTATCTCAACAAAGTAACAGGAGAAACTGGAATGTGGAAAGTATTTGTACCTGCAATTGTAATTGCCATTTTAGCTATGAAAAGTACTGTCAAGTACACCCGGAAGGGATTCAATAACCAAGTACTTATGTGTTCTTTTTTAATTTTGTCTCTCGGACTGATTTTCTATTTCAGAAAATCGTCATACATTTTTCTTCTAATAGGAACAACTATTTTCATGTGCGGCTATATTACCCTTGCCACCGTAGTAGCTGCAGATGTAAATGATCTAGTTGCAGATAAATACCGCGGCACGGCAAATGGTATCTTCAACTCATTTCAATATATAGGTAATTTTGTAGGAGCTATTGTAACAGGATGGCTTTGGGGAATATCAGAAACATTGACCTGGTTAATTTTAATGGCTGTTGGAATTATAGGATTTTTAATAATTTGCCTCGGCAAACCATTGGAGGAATCAATATGAAAGAAAAAATACTGGATGTTGCTGCTCAGCTTATTGCCAGATATGGTTTAAAAAAATTCACTTTAGATGAAGTTGCCGCTGAATTGAGAATCAGCAAAAAAACGATCTACAAAAATTTTAAAAGTAAAGATGAAATTATTCATGCTTACTTTACATCATATACTGAAAGCGATAAAGACAGCATAATAGAAGCACTTGAAGGGAATCAAACAATACCGGGAAAAATACATTCCATTGTCTATTCCAGTCATCGTTACAAATTACCAATTTCTTTGTTAAAAGAAACAAGACAATTCTATTCCTACGAGTGGGATAATATACAAGATCTTCGCAAGTTCAAGATGAAAGCCCTGCAAAAGCTGCTAAAAGATGGAGTGCAGGAGGGTATTTTCAAATCTGATATTCACTTCGGCGTGTTGTCAAAAATGCTTGAAAAAATCAGTGGCATGTTTACAGATTATGATTTTTTATTGGAAAACCGACTGAAATCCCGTGAGGCAATAGACGAAGCACTGAAAATTATTTTCAAAGGAATAGTGAAAGACAGCAGTTTTACCAAAAGGTAAAGATGTCATTTCCTATTTTCACTACAATATAAGCAAACTCCATCTGAACCTAAGAATCACTTAATCTCTGTAAACTATAAAATGGGCGATAACAGCTAGAGCTTGAAAAACAAGTCCAATTGTGCAGACACCCTGCCAGCCAAAATTCTGCCAGAAGAGAGTACCAAGGAAAGAGCCTGCTGCACCTCCCATAAAATAAGAAAACATAAATACAGTATTATTACGGCTGCGAACCTTGTCCCCCAGAAGTTGTACTCTTGCCTGATTTGATACCTGACCGCACTGATTTCCAAGATCAAGAATAACTGCACCTAATATAAGACCAATAATATGGTATCCAAAGAGGATAAAACATACATAAGCAGCAGTAGAAAATATTACTCCTATCCTTACAGTAAACCTGGGACTTTTCCTGTCAGCTGCCTTGCCAATAAGTGGTGCCGCCAATGCACCGGCAACTCCAAAAAGGCCAAATAGTCCGGCTTCTCTGGTACCCATATTATAAACCGGTGTCTCAAGCAAAAATATAAGTGAAGTCCAGAATATACTGAAGGAACCAAACATAAAAAAGCCATTCACTGCAGATTCCCTCAGTAAAACCTGATTTTTTATCAAATCCGGAATGGACCTTAAAAGCTCCTTGTAAGGAATTACATTTGCCGGCTTATCTTTAGGAAAAAGCCCTAAAATAAAAGCAAATAGCAGGACAATGAAAAACGCACCGAAAATATACACAACTCTCCAATTAAAAATTGAACCTATTACTCCACTAAAGGTACGTGAGAGCAAAATTCCAATAAGAAGACCACTCATAACATTTCCTATAATCTTGCCCTCCTGACCTTCCGGTGAAAGGTGAGCAGCATAGGGAACAATAATCTGCGGAACAATGGTGGTAAGACCTATTGCAAACATGGATAAAAGCATGACAAAATAATTTTGTGAAAATGCAGTTACAATCAGGGATAAAACTACCAAAACCAACATTCGCAGTATAAGTGAACGTCTTTCGCACATATCTCCCAGGGGCACTATAAATAAAAGTCCAAGGGCATATCCAATCTGAGTGACTGTAGCTGCTATTCCTGCCGAACTCTGTGATACGGAAAAGGCACCCGCAATCTGTGATTCAAGTGGTTGAATATAGTACAAATTTGCAACACAGACTCCGCAGGCAACTGCCATCAGCAAAACCAGTGATTTACTTAAAACAAACTTCTTTTTCTCTCCAAAATCTTTCAATTGTAAAACTCTCCTCAATCAGTATTTAATATCTGAACTTTGAACTTCATATAAAATATATCGGACTTTGGATAAAAAATTATTCTATAGCGTATATGTACTATACACTATGGGTATGGAGAACTTCCTTCAAAGAAGTTTCTCCAGCTGCTCTAAAAAACTATAGATAGCTTCCATGTCCTTCCCGGACTTATCCTGTACACAGGACAAAATAACTCTGTTGATGTTTTCATGATATTTTTTGTGTTCACAATAAGCTGTCCATCCCTTTTTAGTCAGTAAAACAACAGCCTGGGATTTATTTTCCGGATTCAGTGCCTTTACAATTAATTTTTTACCCTCCAATCTAATGAGCGTTTGTGAAACCGCACCTTTTGTAATATTGTTCCTCCTGGCTATTTCTGACACGGAAAGTTTTTCGTTGTCGCCTATGAACTCAACAAGATGAATTTCTGAAAGGTGAAGTACTGTATCCGTACCAAAATTTCTCGCCTTTTTATCAGTTTCATTAAAACGGTTTATGACATCCAATAACTTTCTAGGTAATTTATCTGCATAAAATTTTCTATCCATATTAACAATTGTATACATCATATACACCACTGTCAAGATCAAATGACTCTTAGTTTCGGATAAGCACTCAAACTATATATCCCTGCTTTTAAATTCATGTGCACCAATGAGCGTAAACATTATAAACAAAACAACAGATACCGCATACATATAAGGCGGAAAATTGAAACTTGCATTTGTTGCACCTACCAATACCCTGCCCGGATAATCCCAGGGAAAAAACATCCAGTACCTGGTATTGTCAATTAAAACTGCAGGCAGAGAAAATACCAGCCCAACGCCTAACGGCACAGCAATATTATTGCATTTCATACTCAGATAATATTGAACTGCTATAACAGGCAGTGAAGCTATAATGCAAAGTAACGGAGCATATATTAACTCTTGGGGCATACTCTGATTCTTCGGCGCTATAATCAGGCCGGCTAAAATTGTAAGGATCATAAACAGCACAAGATTTAAAAATACTATGCCGCAGGTAACAAGAAGTTTTGCCCTATAAAGCTGTTCTCTTTCTACGGGCAATGTCAGCATCCACTTAAAATTATCCCCGCTGTTTTCTATTCTCACTAGAACAGCCGTCACTATGGTAATAAAAAGCCCTATAATAAACAATCCATAGAAAAGTGAGCTCTGAGTATACACCTGATTCCATACATTTTGTCCTTTTGAGGTAAAAAGCTCTTTATATCTCAAAAAATTTGTAAAACCCAATATAACAAAAAACAAGGGAACAAACATAACTATATTCAATATTTTGGAGTGCTTCAATTTCAATAATTCCACTTTATATATACTTTTCATACTATTCACCACCTATTTTATATCCCTTTTATCAAATTCCAGAACCCCTATTACAAGCCATAGTATCCCTGAAGCTATCCCAAAAAAAGCTGCTCTCTGGGCGTCGCTTTTATCTCCCGTAGGCATCGCCAGCAATACATTGGCATAGGGAACCACATAGGAGAGAAATTTACTCTGCGCAAGCATATAGGCCCCTATGCTTCCCGCAAAACCCACGGCCGCAGCTGCCAGCGAGTTCTCCATGTAACAGCTTATAAACTGCTCAAAACCCACCACCCCTAAAACTGTACACAGCTCAAATCCTATATAATTGAAAATCAATCTGTAACTTCCGTCAATATGGAACAAGTTTTTTATAATTATCAGAAATATACCGTTTAAAATCACCAGGATAAATGCAGCTGCAAGCACTACAATCCACTTGGACAAATAAATCTTGCTTCTTTCAACGGGCCTTGATATTATCTGTTTCCAGGTTTTCTCACTGTATTCCATATAATTTACAATAACCGCCACTACAACAATGGATAAATTTAGTAGAATAAACCACAAGGTAGAGGCATGGCTCTCATAAATGAGTGCTCCTATCCTGTCGTAAATTCCAAGATCATACAGAGATTTTATATGCTCCTCTGCCATTAAAAAACTATATCTCACGTGCAAATCCGCGGTCAAAAGTAAAAAAGAGAGAACCGGAATGAAAAATACACCCTTCCAGAGTATCGACCTTTTGTATTTCATAAGCTCGGATTTTAAAATTGAAGTAGATGTCATAGTTTTTCTCCCCCTTCAGTAAGATCAAGAAATATTTCTTCAAGGGATTTTTGCACTTCCACAAATTTAAATACCCTATTGTTCTTCAATACCAGCTGTCTTAAAATCTCCTCCGGATCCTCTCCCCTTGGCTTTAATAAAACATCCTTGCCCTCTGTCCTATACTCATATCCACAGCTGTCCAGTGTATCCTGAAGCCTTCTGGAATCCCTGGCTCCTATACAGATCTGACTCTTACTTTTTGAATGAAGTTCTTCAAGAGTTCCTTGAAACAGCATATTTCCCCTGTTTATAATTCCAATATCATCTGCTACAAGTTCAATTTCACTCAGGTTATGACTGGATATGATGACTGTCATATTGTAGAGCTTGGGAAGTCTTTTAATAAGGCCCCTTATCTCATGGATTCCAGAGGGATCAAGTCCGTTGGTGGGTTCATCCAATATAAGAAGTTCCGGTTTTGATATGAGTGCCTGGGCAATTCCAAGTCTCTGCTTCATGCCGAGTGAAAATTTACTAGCTTGTCTATTTTTCCACTCCGTTAGTTTAACAACCTCCAGAACTTCATCAATATATTTATAGTCAAGTTCCAGAAGTTCCGCCGATACCTGCAGATTTTCATAGGCTGTCAAATTTCCATAATAAGATGGCGCTTCCACCATGGACCCAACTCTCTTCAGAATATCCATTCTGTTTTTCTGAAGATCTTTGCCAAACATACGGACTTGTCCACCTGTAGGCTTTATAAGCCCCAAAAGCATCCTTATAGTTGTGGATTTTCCAGCCCCGTTGGGACCCAGAAATCCGTATACCCTTCCTTTCTTTACAGATAAATTTATTCCCTTTACTGCCTTAAAGTTTTTAAAACTTTTCGTCAAATCTATGGTTTTTACAATATTTTCCTCCATACAATTTCCTCCTTGAACTAGCATATGAACATATAATAGATCCTGCAGCTTAAATCCCATTTATCAAAACCTTAAGGGAACCTTAAATTCCATTTGATAAATAAAAAAGCCTTCTATGAAATAGGCTCTATCATAAAAGGTTTGAATTTTA
This sequence comes from Clostridium luticellarii, assembly GCF_002995845.1. Classification (GTDB taxonomy): domain Bacteria; phylum Bacillota; class Clostridia; order Clostridiales; family Clostridiaceae; genus Clostridium_B; species Clostridium_B luticellarii. Next base: position 56,628 of record NZ_PVXP01000011.1, read on the forward strand.
CCAAATTTTTTATATCTTTGAAATGTATCTTTCTCTTTTCCTCTAATGATGAAACAGCCTTAAATCTGAAAAGGCCATTACCATATTATAATCATTGCAGGCTTCTATCACAGCATCATCTCTTATGGAACCGCCTGACTCAACAATGTACTCAACCCCGCTTTTAGATGCCCTGTCTATGTTATCCCTAAATGGGAAAAATGCATCAGAGCCTAGAGAAACTCCTTTAAGTTTTGAAATCCAATTTTTCTTCTCCTCTTCCGTAAGCTTTCTTGGAACTTCAGTAAATACATCTTTCCAGTGTCGTGTCTCCTCTTCTGTTACATCATTACGAAGATACTGATCTATTGCATTATCTTTCTCAGCTTTTTTAAGTCCGTCTCTAAATGGAAGTGATAAGACTGAAGGATGCTGTCTTAAAAACCATATGTCTGCTTTTGATCCGGCAAGTCTTGTGCAGTGAATTCTCGACTGCTGTCCTGCACCAACTCCAATCACCTGTCCATCAAGCACAAAACATACAGAATTGGATTGAGTATACTTAAGTGTAATCATTGATATTAAGAGATCTCTCTTTGCATTTTGAGTGAGATCTTTTCTTTTTGTTACTATATTTTTCAAAAGTTCATCTGTTATAATTGCGTTATTCCTTTTCTGCTCAAAGGTTACTCCAAATATTTCTCTTTTCTCCATTTCACAGGGTTCATAATCTCTGTCAATTTGAATTATGCAGTAATTTCCTCTCTTTTTCTTCTTTAAAACTTCAAGAGCCTCCTTACTATAGGACGGCGCAATTATTCCATCAGAAACAGCACTTTTTAATACTTTAGCCGTAGATAAATCAACTTCATCACTTAAAGCCGCAAAATCTCCATAAGAAGACATTCTATCGGTACCTCTCGCCCTGCAATATGCAGTAGCTGCAGGCGAAAGCTCCACATGTTCAACTGCATATACCTTCTTCAGTATGTCATCAAGCTGCACTGCAACCGCAGCACCGGCAGGACTTACATGTTTAAAAGAGGCCGCACTTGCAAGACCTGTAGTATTTTTCAATTCCTTTACAAGCTGCCATGAATTAAGTGCATCCATGAGATTTATATATCCGGGCTTGCCATTTATAATTCTAAATGGAAGTTCTCCTTTTTTCATATAAACCCTGGCAGGTTTCTGATGTGGATTACAACCATACTTTAATATAAGTTCATTATTTTTCATCTGCATTACTCCCTTCCAAATTTGAACACAAAAAAACCCGGGTAAATTATTAATTACCCAGGCGGTCGATACAACTTCTATTCAATCATGCTTCCCATGGTAAACTCCATTTCCGCCAGTCACATGATCACTTATTTATCCATTAAATTATATTATACTCCAATATCCATGTCAATGATTCAAACCTTAACAGAACATTAAAATTTTGTATCTTAGGCGAAGGATACCTAAATGATGCTATAATTAAAATATATATATTTTTGACCATTGGAGGTAAAAATGCAGGATCAAATTTTAGATAGAAAGATACTTTTAATAGATGATGAAGTTGAGCTTTTAAAGCTGATGGAGACGGTCCTTAGAAAAGAAGGCTTCAGGAGAATATTCAAAGGAAAAAATGGATCAGAGGGTATAAAAATATGCAGAAACGAAAAACCTGACATAGTAGTTCTGGACATAATGATGCCGGATATGGACGGATTTGAAGTGTGCAGAAATATAAGGAATTTTTCTTTTGTGCCTATTATCTTTCTGTCTGCAAAATCTGAAGATGTAGATAAAATACTTGCCCTGGGAATGGGTGCGGACGATTATGTAACCAAACCTTTCAGTCCAAAGGAGGTGGCTTTCAGGATCAAGGCACATTTGCGTAGAAATATATATATTAAAAATGAAATGTCAATGAAAAAGAAAAAGATAAGCTTCGGAGACATAACAATTGACCCTGCAAAAGGCGAAGTGTCAAAGTCAGGTAAAAATATAACACTTACTCCCAAGGAATATCACCTGTTATGTTACATGGCCCAAAATGCCAATCAAATTCTAACCAAACAGATGATATGCAGTGAAGTCTGGAAAGACAGCTATGAGGGATATGACAACACAATTATGGTTCATATAAGAAAACTAAGACAAAAATTAGAAGACAATCCTTCCAGTCCAAAATACATAATTACAGCCAAAGGCCTGGGTTATAAGCTGAAAATTCAATGAAGAGGTAGCTTAATATGAAAATCAGAAACAAAATCAAAACCAATTGGAATATCACTACAAGATTTCTTGTAACACTGATATTCATAGTTATAATTGAATTATTTATAAATCTGCTTTTCTGGAATCAGATAATTCTGTATACCAAGGAAAACTTTACCGCTCCCACCCCGGAGAAATTCACATTGAATTTCTCCAAATATATGGCCTTTAAAAATGGAATACCCTTTGTAAAAGAAGAAGGTATAAGACAAATTCAAGAAAACAATGTCTGGATTCAAATAGTAGATGAAAATTTCAGGGAAGTCTATTCTTTTAAAAAACCCAGTACAGTTCCCGTTAAATATATTCCCATAAAATTTGCCCATATCTACAAATACGACATAGCCAACTCTTCCATATTTATAGGCGAAAAGAAATATGGAAGCAGGAACTTTTCCTATATAATAGGTTTCCCTCTAAACAGGGTGGCAAAACACACCCTTGTCTTCAATCCCTCTTCACTGAGAAGTTTTTTCTGGAATGGAGTTCTGCTGTTATTGGGTATGGATATACTGGTGGCAGTAATTATGTCTTATTTTGTATTTGGAAAGAAGATGGGAAAACCACTTCAAAACATAGTCAACGGCATAGATGAACTTTCAAAGGGCGCTTATGGAACTAATTACCAGGAAAAAGGTGTCTATAAAGGCGTTTTTTCAAACTTAAACAATCTAGGCAAAACTCTCGGAGAAAACAAGAAAAAAAGAGAAGAACTGGATAAGATAAGATCTACCTGGATTTCCTCCATATCCCATGACCTGAAAACTCCACTATCCTCCATAAAGGGCTATGCCGAAATAATGAAAGACCCTGACTATACTTTTTCCAAAGATGAGATTCAGCAGTACTCGGAGATAATATACAATAAATCCACCTACATACAGTCATTAATCCAGGATTTAAACTTAACTTACAAATTAAAAAACAAAGCCATACCCCTAAAAAAGGAAGAGGCAAACATGACCCTGCTTTTACAAAATACAATCATAGAAATTTTAAACAATCCCCTTTATTCAAATAAAAATGTGAATTTTTACCCTGAAGATGAAAATATAAAAGCTTTCGTAGATAAAAAATTTTTAAGAAGGGCGCTGAGCAATTTAATTTTAAATGCCATAATTCACAACAAGGACAACGTGCAGATTGACATTTCAATTTACAAGAAAGATAAAATCCATATTACAATAAAAGATAATGGCAGAGGTATACCTGAAAAAGATCTGAATTATGTTTTTGAAAGATATTACAGAGGGACAAATACCAGTTCTTCCACCGAAGGCTCAGGTCTTGGCATGGCAATATCCAAGCAGATAATAGATGCACAGGGCGGAAGTATAAATATAGAAAGTACTCTGGGTGAAGGTACAACTATAAGTATAATTTTATAGCTGACATTTAATATTCAATAGGAACGTACCTGGATTTGTATAAACCAAATCCAGGTACATTCCCCTATTCAATGCTTGTAACCTAGTCTTAATTTATTTTAAAACTAAAAATAGTACTTTATTCTGCTTTTACTACTCTCTATCCGCCTGTGAGGCTGTTTTCAATGACGATTTTTTATATGCAGCCAAAAACAGCGTGGGGATTGCAGCTGCTGCGGTGAAGCCGATAGCCCACCAGAACGAGACGTTGAAGGAATGGGCAAGGGCATGAAGATCGGAGCCGGCCTGGCCCGTCATCTGCTGCTGGGCTACTGTGGCAAGGATAGCTGACCCGAAAGCCCCGCCGATGGTCTGAAAAATCCTCGTGGCGATGCTGGCGTGGGGGACCTGCTCTCTTGGAAGTCCGATATAAGCGGACATCATAATTGCAATCAGCAAGCCACCAAGCCCCGCCCCTCTGATAAGCAGAGCAGCAGCCAGAAAGATCAGACTCGTATCCACACCCGCAAAAGCAAAGGGCAGAGTTCCTACTGCAATAGCAGCAAGACTAATCAGCACAATGTTGCGTGAACCGTTACGGTCGGCCACTTTACCGGCCCAGCTTCTGGTGAGCAGCATTCCTATTCCCTGTGGAAGCAGCCACAATCCGGCATACAGGGCACTTGCCCCACGCACCTCCTGATAATAAAGAGGCAGCATCAGCATAGCCCCGTTGGTGATGATCCCGCACAGGATCAGCAGTATATTGGAAGCGGAAAAATTGGCGGATTTGAATAATCGCACATTCAGAGCCGGTTCGCGTTTTGTCTTCAATGCATAGACAACATAGGATGCCATCAAAACCATGCCGATGATAAGAGGGACATAGACTGTACTACTACTTAAACCCCCATGGCTGGCAACCTGTGCAATGCCGTAAATCAGAAGGGCAAACGCAGGAGAAAGCAAAAGCATGCCCATCACATCAAGGGAGGCCTTCTTTTCCAAATGCTTATCGGCCGGTATTCCCCACAAAGCCAACGGAATGGCTATGATGCAGATTGGAATATTGACAAAGAAAATCGCCCGCCAGCTTAAGCTGTTTACGATAACCCCGCCTAATACCGGCCCAAGGATCGGCCCCAGCAGAGCGGGAACACTGACGATGGACATGATCCGCCCCAGGTTGCGTCCTCCGGAAACTTGTACAAGCTCTGTCTGTAATGTGGGCATCAGCAATCCCGTGCCGATTCCCTGGATAACGGCAAAACTGATTAAACTCTGGATGTTCCAGGACAGCATGGCAAGCACAGAACCGGCCAAAAAGATCGTCACGGAAAAGATATAGGAGTGTTTGCATCCAAATCGCTTGGTGGCCCAGCCTGAAATTGGAACAGTCAGTCCCATTGCCAGAACGTATCCCGTCGTAATCCACTGCACAGCAGAAATGGTTGCCTTCATTTCAATTGCAATGGTATGAATGGCCACATTGACCATGGTGGTATCGAAAAGTGGTGCAAGCGCACCGACTACCAGAATGATGGCAACCCTGAGCACCATTGGATCGAGTTTTTCTTTTGCCGGTTTTACATTTTCTATATTCATGAGAAAACTCCTTTCATAGCCATAATAAGAAACATTAAGTTTCTTTTAAGGCTATGATATAATTAATACAGAGCTTTGTCAATAGAAAACTTTGGGTTTCTTATATATTTTTAACTTTCATTACTCTCACTGCATTTATTATAGCAAGTATAGTAACACCCACATCAGCAAAAACTGCCTCCCACAAAGTCGCTATTCCCCCAGCTCCTAAAATAAGAACTATTATTTTAACTGACATAGCCAGTATTATATTCTGCCACACTATTTTTCTTGTTCTTTTAGCAATTTTTACAGCAGCAACTATCTTTGAAGGCTCATCTGTCATTACCACTACATCAGCGGCTTCTATTGCAGCATCCGAACCAAGTCCTCCCATAGCTATTCCTATATCTCCTATGTTTGACTTTTAAGAATCGAAAAAAGCCTGAAAGGATATTGTTATCCCAACGAACTTTTAATATAATATTATAAACTTATTTTAATAATTGAGATTATTATAAATAAAATACCGATACCGATACATATTTTATATACTTTTTTAGATTCATTATCATTTTTCTCTTTGATTGAATAATAAATTCCTGAGCAAGTTAACCCTATACCTAATACAAGAAATAGAATTAAAAGTAATATTGATTTCATAAAGTTTATCTCCCCTTCCAATTTAATAACAACGATGAATTTAAAATGACCAATACTGAACCTGCATTATGTACAAGTGCACCTACTACCGGACCTAATACTCCTAATACAGCCAAAACAACAGCTATAAAATTCAATGTCATGGAAAATGTTAAATTCAACTTGATGGTTTTTGTTACTTTTTTAGCTAGGCTTAATAAGTGAGGTATACATTTTATATCATCTCTAATAAGTGCAATATCAGCTGCATCAATTGCAATGTCACTGCCAATTCCACCCATAGCTATTCCGACATAGGCTTTTTTTAATGCTAAAGCGTCATTGACGCCGTCACCAACCATACATACAGGTTCATTTTTGTTTTGGTATTTTTCTATTGCAGATATTTTATCTTCCGGCAGGCAATTAGAACATACATCATCTATCCCCACAAGTTTTGCAATATGACATGCTGCCTGGTTGTTATCTCCTGTAAGCAAAATACTTTTTACCTCATTTCTTTCAATATTTTTAATCATGTCAACGGCATCTTCCCTGAGAGTATCAGAAAGTGCTATAAATCCTGATGCATTACCATTAATTGATATATACATAATTGTACAGCCGTCATCCTTATATCTAGAGGTCTTTTCCTCCATTTGTTCTGGTATGGAAATATTATTATCTGCCATCATTTCTATATTTCCGACAAGAATTGAATGATTTACTATTTCAGCTTGTACGCCTCTACCGGCAATTACCTTAAATTCATCAGGCTCATTAATTGAAACATTGGAAATGTTTCTTATATGCTCAATTATTGCCTTACCGAGAGGATGTTCAGATCGAATTTCTGCTGATGCCGTCAATTGTAATAATTTTTCCTTGGATATACTTGGATTAAAACTTTCCACTGTGGTAACGGATAGTTGTCCATATGTAAGTGTACCTGTTTTATCAAAAGATATTCTTTGTATATTTGCCAGTCTTTCCAGGGCATCTCCCTCACGTATCAAGATGCCGTATTTTGTTGCATTTCCTATACCTGCCATTATAGCTGTAGGAGTTGCAAGGACTAGTGCACATGGACAAAATACAACCAATATTGTTACAGAACGTATTATTTCACCTGTAGCAAACCATGTGAGAATTGCTGCGCTCAAGGCACCTGCCACAATCCAGGTAGCCCATCTGTCTGCAACCCCAACTATTTTTGCTTTACTTGCATCTGCTGATCTTACAAGTTTTATCATTCTCTGCAGAGAACTATCTTCACCGAGTTTTACAGCTTTCATATCAAAAGTTCCAAATTGATTTAAAGTTCCACTAAATACCTGATCTCCAGTTTCTTTATCAACCGGGAGTGATTCGCCTGTCATTACTGACTGATCAATAGAAGTTTTACCGCTTATGATTATTCCGTCTACAGCTACGATCTCTCCTGCTAAAACTCTTATAATATCTCCTATCTGGACTTTGCTTGCAGGAATTATTTGCTCTGTACCATTTCTTACAACTCTTGCAACCTGAGGGGTGAGATGTACCAGTTTCTCAATACCTGCACGAGCTTTGCTGACAGTTCTTTCCTCAAGAAATGCCCCTATAGTCATAATAAAGGCAACTTCTCCGGCAGCAAATATCTGATTGATTATAATAGAGGCAACCAATGCTATAGATACCAGTAAATCAGCTTTGATATCAAATCTTGTGACAAGTCCCATAATAGCTTCTTTTACAATTGGTATTCCACATAAAATAATTGAAATCCATGCGGCATCCAAAGGTAATTTACCAATATCAAAGAAACTGACAACAAGCGATATACCCGACAAAAGCATAAACAGAATAACACGTTTTTCTTCATCCTTAAAAAAATTTTTTACTTTTTCCATAAGCACTCCTTTATTTTTATATTATACATATACCCCTATATGTATAATATAGCCTGTTTATTTTTTTGTCAAATAAAAAAACTGTTTATTTTTTATATAAACAGTCTAAAATATTTAAGACATTCGTGAAAAATGCTCCAATGCTTTTGCAAATTGAGCTATGGTTTTTTCTGCATCTCCATGTTGAATTCCATCTCTGACACAGTGATTCAAATGTCCTTCCAAAACTATTTGCCCTACTTTATGCATTGCACTTTTAGCTGCATTAATCTGTATTAAAATATCCTCACAGGGAATATCTTCATCAATCATTTTATCAATAGCATTTATCTGTCCTATGATTTTTTTAATACGTCTATGTAAATTTTCAGAGTCCATACATTGTTTCATAAACTTCACCTTTTCTAATGTGTATTTTAATCTTATTATATATTATAATAGATAAAAAATATATAATGATATAATAAATATAGAACTTTGTCACTAGAAAACTTTGAGTTTCCTATATATTTCTATGACAGAGATATATTTATTGTTGATGTTCGGAGGGAAATAAACATGGATAAACAAAAGAAAGGTACGCGCCGCCGAGGAGAAGTTCTGGAAGAGGCGATTCTGCAGGCCGCATGGGAGGAACTCTCTGAAACCGGCTACACGCATATGACTATGGAGAGCATCGCAACACGGGCGGGCACAAACAAATCCGTACTTTACCGCCGCTGGTCTGATAAGTCTGAGCTTGTGATTGCCGCTCTGCGTAAATATTATTTTCCTAAAATTAAAAATGAGATACCGGATACCGGGAATCTGCGCAACGATGTGTATGCCTATTTGCATGCCCGTGTTGAACCGCTGAAAACAATCGGCACTGAAACCATTAGAGGACTTATTATGGAGCCGGTGATATGGCGCAGGATCATCGCATCCATACCGCAAATCATCGAGCGGAGATCACATAACAAACATAACAAAATGGAAGCGGCTATAACGGCGATTTTGAAAAATGCAGAACTTCGCGGTGAAGTCTGTCTTGAAAAACTGTCACCCCGCATCATCTCATTGCCCCTTGATCTTCTGCAGTATGAGCTGATTAAAAAACTGGAACCCGTATCCGATGAAGCCATAGCGGAGATTGTAGACGATATTTTTATGCCGCTTATACATTCAATACAGTAATATCAAAATCTTTCATAAATGCTTGATTTGGAAAGCAAATCGAGGCCGTAAAAACATAACAACAGTGTTCGTAAGCTGTTTCTGGAATGTTTTGGGCGCAGCAGCACAGTTTCAATACAAGGGATATAACGAATTTATAAACTCCAAAGCCGTTAATTAGAACTTATAAATTTACTTATCCCCAGCTTGGGGCTTGTGGAAAATGTTATCGTTACTCTTAAGTGACCTCACAGTTTTTCGAGTTATGGATCAAAAATTGTTATCAATAGTGCTATGGCACTTACAATAATCATGATATGTGAAAAATATAAACAAATTCCCAAAGTTACAAAGCACAATCAACGTACGAACCGACCGCCGCCGATCAGGCTGAAGCCTCGAAGCAGGTCGAATGCAGAAAGCCCGGCCAGAACAGCACCACCCACCATGACTAAGACACGATGGTCACAACCGGGCCAAATCGGCGTGCTTTCTCAGGATCCTGCGGCCTCTCACACATCACGAGGATGGAAAATACGACGGCAGCCACACCAAAAAACAGATACATCCCAGCCCCGTTTTCCACGTACATATACCACCCTCGAGTAACCACACCATGACCGACGTAGAACATGCCCCGGTAGCCGAGGTAATCGAGTCGTGACTCCATCGCGATAGCCCCAAAGAACGCTGCGATGACCACGATCGCCTGTAACGCGCGTCGGTGCCGACGCATCCGCCACCACCTTTTGATGCTCTTGCGCCATTTGCCAAGATGCGGCTTCTTTCGTTTGATCTGATAATCGGATTCGGCTGCACCATATGCGCACCCATTTACTTTTATGTTTATTTTACCATACCAACCGAAAACTATCACTCCCGTTTCTTTCTACGTCTCTTTCTTGGCCTCATCAGAAGTTTGGATTTACGAAGTTTTCTATAAATACGCCCATAGGAAACAGGCGTTTTTCATTTGAGCAAAAATATAATTGGAAATTAAAATTTCCAGTTATATAAAACTAGATTCAATCTATTTTATATAAATTTACCCATATTTTCTTCTACAGTTCACATTATAATCACCTTTCAGCAGGCTTGATATATTTAACCGGCACGCTGTCAGTAAGCCAAATGCCATTCTTAGATAGGTAGAATTTAAATCTATCTTCTGACATCTGTCTGGCAGCTATAATTAAAACAACCGGATCCCCGTGTCTCTTCCCAACCTTTATAGCCGTAGAATAGTCTTTTGATAAATGTACATACTGTCTGGATTTTCTGATTAATCCCAGGGACAGTATACTTGAAAGATATTTTTTTCCTGTACCATGATATAATACATCCGGCGGCACAATTTCCTTCAATCCCAGATCCACTTTTATAGAATGTCCCTGATTTGCCCTTATTTTCACCTTTTCATTATCAAAGGAATACCTCTGTTTTTCATCACTTGCCACTATTTTTTCCAACAATGCCATATCAATTTTATATCCGCGATCATTCAATCCATCCAGCAGTTCTTTCACAGACATATATCCATTTGCGTCTATTTGCCTGCCTATTACCTGTGGTTTATGCCTCAGTATAAGCGAAATGAATTTACTTAATCTGGTCTCATACAGCTTATTATTCACATTACGCACCTTCTCCCATTCACTGTGAATTAATAATTTACAGCTATGTGACGATGGCTTTCATTTCATTTTCCCCTCTATCTTTTTTAAGATATATTCCATTAAAAAATTAAAATAATAATTCTGCTACTTCCAGGTTACATCTGCCTGTTTTCGAGGAACTGTCCTAAAATATCTGACATCAGGATATCCCAGCATCATACAGTTTACAATTTTTCTTCCTTTTTTAACCTGAAGAAAATCAATAACATCCTGGCTTTCCTTTGCTGCTCTTATGAAAAAACCACTGAAAAGAACTCCGATTCCCAGCGCCTGAGCAACAAGTTCCATATTTGACGATGCCAGTGCGGCATCTACCTGAGATGAAGCTGTGACAACCACCGCTGCTGGTGCATTAAAAAATATCCTGTCATTTTTAGAATTTTGCTTATAGTCCTCACACATCTTCAACCACATTTTTGCATATCTTCTGTACAATCTAGCTTCAACGGTTTTGCTGCCCAGGACACTATTTGCAAGCCTTTCCATACTTTCAAAGGTAAGATCCTTAAGCTGCTTTAAATTGTCTCTTACAACTATGTAGGATACATCCTGTGCGTTGCTGCCTGTTTCAGTAAATCTTCCAGCTTCTATTATTTTATTAACCTTCTCCTGTTCAATTTTTTTATCTTTAAACTGTCTTATACTTCTTCTAAACTTTATAAAATTCAACAGATTATCCGCATCCACCGAAAATTTTTTCTCATCATACTCTTTTACATCTTTCATATCGTACTCATCTATAGATACAGCTCCTTTTGGACAGACTGCAATACAATGACCGCATCTAATGCAGTAATTATCATTGAGTTCTGCCCTGTTTCCATTCATTTCTATACACCTGGGGAAACAATCCTTGACACATTGTCCACATCCTATGCATTTTTCAGTATCTATTTTTATCATTCAACGCATCTCCTTCATAGCATCTTACCTGCAAATGTATTTCAAAAATTTTTCATATAGGCTTTAACCTCTTCATAGACATTGCTTTTTCCATAATATTTTACTATTTCAAATCCAGGTTTTTTCTTATTTCATTGTTTATCTTAAGCTAATTTCATCATATATTCCTTTCACAGAAATTATAAATATATAATAAACTAATGGATATATTTTAGCAAATTGACCATAATGCTGTTTAGCAAAATGGTAATAATCTGCATCAAAATTAACCCAAGGAGGAGCATTTATGCCAAAAAACAAATTTATATATATCATAATAATAACTGTTTTCCTAATATCGGTATATTTAATTCATGATTTTCTACAACCATATATTAAAATAACTATAAACAATACTACATCCAAACAAATAAACGGATTAAAAATTAAATCCAATGCATTCAATAAGAATATAGAAATCAGAACCATTGCCGCGCATAGTAAATATACAATGAATTTAATACCCTCCAAGAAGTTTGATGAAGGCAACATGATAATATATTATTTTGATAAGAAAGATAATGAACATGAGATCTATTTATTGGGCTATTTTGAAAAAGGCTATAGTGGAAATGTGGATGTAGCTGTAAATTCAATAGATATCAATGGAATTTTATCTGTAAATGTAGAAGATACTGTTTCCATATCTCCCTTATCCAGGTTTTTAGACAGTATTTATAGATATTAAATAGTAATGACATCCCAATGCTGCTTTTGAAGAGGGTTGTTTCTTTGCCAATATCTGTATCGTTAGTTAATTCATAATTATAACTCATTTTTCAAGCTTTTCTTCATTTCAAATTTCAATTTGTCGACCTGCTTTACGAAGTCGGCAAATTTATTTTGAAACTCTAATGGTGGTATTGGTATACAAATTTTCTTAAACTTATCCATTGATACATTATACATAGAACCACTTGTTCCTGTTGATTTTGCAGAAAATTCTGCTCTTATAGTTGGTTCACTTAATACATATTTCATATAAAACACATTCACTCTATCAACAAACAATACCTTCCATAATTTATCAGGAAGTAATAAATCAGGATAATCATTATGAATAATACAAGTTGCACCCACCATTTCACGTGTATTCGCTCTACTAAATAACAAATCACCTTTTTCAGGGAAAACATACTTTTTAATATCTGTGTCATCACTTATTACTTTATATTCATCTGATTTGAAATAACCTTGTGTCACAGCACTAACCTTTAAAACAGCTTTTTCCCCTTCTCTTCTTTCTCTTACTTCACCATTAGCACTCCACCCCGCTGTTATACTTTTTACAACACTTCCTATAGTGTCCTTATTCCAGCTTTTCGGATTGCTCGTTGGATCCCCAAACATCTCTATAAATCTCGATTTGTAAAATATATAATTAATATAAAAAATTATCCAATATACTTTCTATGTGAAATCTTGACGTTATTTTGATTTACCATTGCATATTGAAGTGTGGTATCTATTTTCTGATGTCCTAAAAGGTGCTGCACCTGCTCTATGGGCATTCCCTTGTCAATAGCCCTTGTTGCAAGTGTTCTTCTGAACTTATGTGGATGTACCTTGTTGATATTGAGCTTTCTTCCCAAGGCTCTCATTCTAATTTCAACACCGCTGATATTCAGCCTGTTGTACGGTTCTATCAATGATACAAATAATGCCTTATTACCATCAACTCTGCTGTTGAGATAATTTTGCAGATGTATTTTTGACCTTGCATCAAAATAGACTCTCCTCTGCTTGTCACCTTTCCCCTCCACAATACATTCTCTCTCGTTAAAATCTATATCATCAATATCCAATTTTACCAGTTCTCCAACACGCATTCCAGTAGAGTTCAGCAGATCGATAATTGCAAGATCACGAATTTCCTTACAATTATCACGCATTATTTCCAAATTCTCGTCTGTATATATCTCTTTTATAACCTTTCCAGTTCTTATTTTATGAATCCGCCTTACAGGACTCTTTATAATATAATTTTCATCTTCAAGCCAGGAAAAGAATGAGGATAAAATTCTCCTGATATTGTCAATACTCACCTTGCCGCAATTGCTCCTATTATAATATTCTGCCAAGTACTGCCTTAAATCCTCCGTTGTAATATGCTTAACCGGCTTATCCAATGCTTTCAGCATATTACCTATAGTTGATCTATAGTACTTGATGGATTTTTCCGAACATCCCTCTATCCGTTTTGCACAGATAAACATGCTGCAGTAATCTGCTTCCTGGTTTTTCAAATTCTCTCTTCTGTCCCCATCTATAAAAACTGCATTCTGTAATTTTTCCATCAGAACCTTATGAAGCTCCTCCATCTGCATATTATCAAGTAAATTCATCATTTTCTGTTCAATTTCAACAGCAAGCTTTTCTACCATAATTTTCAACTCCCAGTCTTTAATATATTATGGTATATTGCCATTAACTGCATTATTATACTACTTGCAGAATAATTTAGCTAAAAATGCTATTTTACAATATTCTTAACCAAATCATATCTATTGGCAATGCTGTCGTTCATTACTATAACTTCGCTTCTCCATATAGTATTCTGGTATGACAATTTCTTTTTCAATGCATCTGATATAGGTAACAGCCATTCTATCTCATGCCCTCTAATAACGAGAATAAATTTTAACTTTACTCTACTATTATCCAATTCAAAAAAGTTACTGCTGAGCTCTCCGTAATCTTTATTTCTTTTTAAAATAGCCGAATAAAACAAATTAAAGGAATGTATAAATTTATCTGAAATTTCATCTATAAATTCATTAAAACGTATATAATTCTCTTTTGTCGGCCTTGATGAACTCGATTTTGCTTCAATAAAGTCAAGCTCATTTTCATTTTTCAAAAATATAAACTCTACAACTTTTATTCCACTTCAAATTTTATTATACAGCTTAGATTTTTCAATTTTAAATATCTTATCTTTTTCAAAATCACCAAAAATCATATTTGATTCTTCTATTTGCACCATTATTCCATAGCCCTCTCAACTTCATCCTTATACAATTGAATAAAGGTATCCATTATACTGTTATTTTTTAAGTCCGTAAAGCTGCTGTTATTTTCACATTTTACACCATAGTTAGTTTTGTATAATGAGTAATACATGATTTCATCATTTTCAGAACGCTTAACTTCAAAATATTTTGCAAAAATATAATTATGCGTGGTGAGGAAAATTTGAACGCCATTTTTCTGCAGTTCAATTAATACTTCCACTAAATCCGGAATAAATTTAGGATTTATATTGGCTTCAGGCTCATCCCATAAGAGAATGCTATCCTCCGTTATATTTTCATTCATCAGAAGCTGCCATAACAATCCTATTTTCTTTAATCCCTCTGCTTCAACTGCAAAATTAACCATATCTCCATTATCTTTTTTCACATAAAATTCCTCATTTTCAATGACAACCTTGCCGCCCATCATCTTTTCAAGAATCGGCAGTATCTTTAATGCAATCTTGGGAGGTTCTTTTAGCTGCCATTGAGCTGCTATTTTTACAATATCAATCAATGTTTTATCAAATGGAAATTCATAAAATTTATCAGCCATTGATACAAGACCCTTTGAATGGGTAAGCATATCTTTTGCCGGAATAAATACACAATTGATTTCTTTAGATGGATATGATATCTCATATGAACATTGACCATCACTTCCAAACGTTGAAATTCTGCCATTAATATTAGAATTCAATTTCCCCATTAAATAATGTTTATCTGATTTATTGCTGACATTTGAAGCTTTCACTTCCAAAAACAACGGTTTAAGCTGTTTAACAAAAAAAGCATCATTAACATTAGCGGACTTAAAATATTTTGAAATATCATCTATATTTTTACTTTTGGAGATTTGAGTATCTGCGTAAATTGCTTTAAGTAATTGTGTTTTACCCGTCCCGTTTTCCCCCGTTATTATATTTATACCTTTCGAAAAATTAACTTTAAAATTTTTGAAAACAGTAAAATTCCTCAATTCAATACTTTCAATACCCACAATTATATCTCTCCTTATCACTCCGTAAGGTATTTATCTCTTTTTATATTATACCCCATAATTTACCTGTTTAAAATAAACAGAAGATCTACAAAGTCTTTAATTTGAATATCACAATAAAAAGTCCACTATAGATTGTTACTTACCCATTTTTAATTGTGAATTGTCCATTGTGAACTGTGAATTGAATTCCAGTTCTCCATTAAAGGCCTTTTGCATCAAAGAATTAAAATTGTCCTCCAATTTTTTTAAACTCTTCTCCATTTCAAATTTCAATTTGTCGACCTGCTTTACGAAGTCGGCAAATTTATTTTGAAACTCTAATGGTGGTATTGGTATACAAATTTTCTTAAACTTATCCATTGATACATTATACATAGAACCACTTGTTCCTGTTGATTTTGCAGAAAATTCTGCTCTTATAGTTGGTTCACTTAATACATATTTCATATAAAACACATTCACTCTATCAACAAACAATACCTTCCATAATTTATCAGGAAGTAATAAATCAGGATAATCATTATGAATAATACAAGTTGCACCCACCATTTCACGTGTATTCGCTCTACTAAATAACAAATCACCTTTTTCAGGGAAAACATACTTTTTAATATCTGTGTCATCACTTATTACTTTATATTCATCTGATTTGAAATAACCTTGTGTCACAGCACTAACCTTTAAAACAGCTTTTTCCCCTTCTCTTCTTTCTCTTACTTCACCATTAGCACTCCACCCCGCTGTTATACTTTTTACAACACTTCCTATAGTGTCCTTATTCCAGCTTTTCGGATTGCTCGTTGGATCCCCAAACATCTCTATAAATCTCGATTTGACTAATTCATCCAAAAGTCTGATGGATTCCTTTTTCTTTTTTAAAGCATCTTCAGCTTTTTCCAGTGCCTGGACTATTTTCTTTTGAATTTCTAAAGGTGGTAACTCAATGCCTAGTTTAAAATATCTTTTCATCTGTAAGTTTCTTATCCCTGTAGTTTTATTTTGAAAATACTTCGTTATACCTTTTTTATGTATATCCAACAAAAAATACATAACATATTTGGGTACTGCCTTTTCTTTATTTATTCTCAACACATGGGTAAAATTATTACACATATATATACCATCAGTTTTATTAAAATATACAACTCTTCCTACTGGCTGATTATCACTTCCTCCCGATTTTTCAAGAATTATATCTCCAAATTGTAACCTTTTCTTTTTTATAACTTTATCGTCTATACATCTAGTAACTACATCATTAAAGTTAAGATTACCATCATCAGTAAAATTAGTTGTCCTTATTACAAATACACCTTTTTTTTCTTCATCATTTGAACCCCAATCTCCAGCAAATTTATCTACACATAGTGTATCTAATTTTTCAACTTTCCACCCTTCAGGCAGTTTCCTATTCTTCATGCTGTTTCACCATTCCCTTTAACTCAGCTACATCCTTTAATATTTCCTTTTCCAGAGCTTCAATTTTCTCCAATATCACCTGGGGCTTTTCATATTCAACTTCTTCATATTCTATTTCCTTGTACCTGTTTATGGACAAATCGTAATCATTATCTGCAATTTCCTCTTTTTTCACCCAGAACCACCTGTCATCTTTGTTCGGTTCAACAGTTCTGTCTGCTTTTACTTTTTTCCAGCTTTTTATGATATTCGGTATGTCGCTGTCATCTATAGGATTTCTCTTGTCATCCAGTGAAAAACCGTCTGCTGTCATGTCGTAAAACCACACCCTGTCCGTCTCGCCGCCTTTTGTGAACATGAGCACAGCTGTGGAAACTCCTGCATAGGGTTTGAATACTCCCGAAGGCATGGATATAACTCCTTCCAGTGCATTGTTTTCTACCAGGTTTTTTCTGATTTCCCTGTGGGCCTTAGTTGAGCCGAACAGTACTCCGTCCGGCACTATCACCGCACACCTGCCTCCCAAATCCAGTATCCTGTTTATGAGCCTTATAAACAGCAGTTCCGTCTTCGTAGTTCCTGCACCCCTGGCCAGTGACTTGCTTATATCTCCCTTGTCTATACTGCCCTTAAAAGGTGGATTTGCCAGGACCAGTGTATATTTGTTTTCCTCCTCATATCTCTTGGATAAGCTGTCGCTCTGAGCTACATTAGGGTTTTCTATGCTGTGGAGCATTAGGTTCATGGAAGCTATTCGCACCATGGAGGGATCAAAATCAAAGCCGTAAAACATGGAAGTCCTGAAATGTTCCCATTCCCCGCTTTCCATCATGTCACCAATTCTCTTGTGGACAATTCCATCTTCATCTGTAAACACACTTTCCGGCCTTGTGTATTTTTCCAGTATGTATTCCAGGGAACCTACAAGAAATCCAGCTGTTCCGCAGGCCGGATCACATATTTTCTCTTCTGCTACAGGGTCCATCAATTCCACCATCATCCTTATAATATGCCTTGGAGTCCTGAACTGGCCATTCACTCCTGATACCGAAAGCTTGGACAACAGATATTCGTATAGATCCCCTTTTGTATCCGTATCCTCCATGTTTATTCCATCTATGATTCTTACGGATTCCTGGAGCAGGGAGGGCTTGGGTATCATGAACACCGCATCCTTCATCTCCGCAGTAAAGCTGGAGTCCTTGCCTCCCATATTTTTTATAAAGGGAAATACCTTTTGTGATACTATATTAAACATCTCATTTACATCCAGGCGCTTGAATCTGCTCCACTTCATCAGCTCCTCCGGGAATATTGAAGTATGGGATCTTCTAAGCCTGTTGTCCATTTTCTCATTTGCACTGTCAATATCATCCAGTCTCTTTATAAACAGAAGGTAGGATATCTGCTCTATTACAGTCAGAGGATTGGATATGCCTCCCGACCAGAAATTATTCCATAGTTTATCAATTTTACTCTTTGTCTCACTGTTTAACATTTATCTCGTCCCTTTCCTGTTAAGAAATATATGATGCCCTAAAAGGTTCAATTAATTCATTAAATACCTCATCGGTCATTTTGCCGAATATGCCTTCTACACCATTTTGATTGAAATTGGTGTAGGGTTCTGCAAATAGTGCTGCAATAGATATCCCGCAGTGCTTGGCAATATCATTCTTTATTATCTCCAGAGTTTTTATCTGTGTGGAATTCATTTTACTGTGGTGTTTCTGAATGAACTCTTCAAACCTCTTATTCAGTTCAGCTTCATCTACACCCACAAATTTTCTTATTATGCCAATTATATCTTCACGGTCAATATCCGTTTTGCCGGAGAGCTCGTCAATGCTGTACACAAAATCATCGCTGAATATGGAATATATGCTCTGAATTTCCTTCTCGGACAATTTCTCGCCTTTTCTGATCTTGTGAATTACAATTTGATCCTTAAGCTTATTTTCTATGGCAAGCTTTACTCTCTTTTCATAGGGCTCCATATTGCCTCCGTAAAGTACTGAACCACCACTGATTTCCTTGGTCACCTGACCTGTATCTTTAACATCCAGTATTACAAAGGGGTTATCACCAACACCTTTGTATTTCACAAGCTCTCTCACATCCAGCCTTATTTTTTCCAGCCTCTCATAGCTCAGATCCTTCCAGCCTGAAGGCTTCAGCAGTGATTTTACAAGTTCCCTTCTGCCCTCGAATTGATTCAGATTTAATTTAAGCTTTGAAAGTTTTTTTATGGTGCTGTTTATCTCTTCTATGAGATTTTCCCTATTGCCGGAAAGGTTGCATAACATAATTCTGTAGATAGAGTTGTCAAAGCCCACTGCCGCCGGATCATCACTGCTCTCTATCCATTTGGTCAGTGGTGCAATTTCCAGCTTCAATTTTTTGATAAAGCCCCCGCTCAAATTATTCCAGTACTCTTTCTTTAACGCCTGTTCTATTCTTTTTCTATTCTTTTTAATCTCTATACTGTCCTTGGGCAGCTGCTCTATGTCTGCCCTTAATTTGGCTGCAAAGGCAGTGCATATATCCATCTTCCTGCTCTCCTTGAATTTTTCCAGAAGCCTGCACATAATTTCAAATCTCACCTGAACAGAAGTTTTCTGGAGCCTTGGCTCGTATCCTTTTACATGCATTTCAAAGAATTCAAAGTTCTTGTAACAGTCAAAAATGGCAAATTCACTTTTATCCTGTCCTTCTTCAAAGAGATTTTCACACCTTCTAGTTCCTCTTCCTATCATCTGCCAGAATTTTACCTTGGAATAAACAGGCTTTGCAAAAACCAGGTTGACAATTTCAGGCACATCTATGCCAGTATCAAGGAGATCCACAGATATGACCACCCTTGGAAAATCTTCATTCTTGAATTTTTCAATCAAAATGGATTTATCCTTTATGTCGGAATAAATTACTGCAGTAAGCTTGCCCTTGTACTGCGGATAGAGCTCATTGAACAGTGAATCCAGAAGGTTGGCATGTTTCTTGTTCTTGGCAAATATTATGGTTTTGCCTATATAATCCCCCACTTTTATACCCTGTTCCATCAGAGTTTTCAGTATATATCTGTTGGTATCCTTGTTGGTAATTTTTTTCTCCAGTTCTTTCTTGTCATAGTTTATTTCATCACCGTCATAGCCCTCTTCCTCTACCTGCTGTCTCTGCTCTTCCGTCATTTCATTGTACTTTATGCCTTTTCTTAAAAAATCCGTAGTGGCATCTATCACCCTGGGCTCTATTAAATAAGGCGGTACATGGTTCCAGGCCTCTTCAATGGGAAAATTAAAGGTAGGATCTCCATTGTCACAGCTGAACAGACTAAAGGTATTCCTCTCGATAAAATCCACCGGCGTAGCTGTGAGCCCTATTATACGTGAATCAAAGCATTCCAGAATATCCCTGTAAACCTTGTAGACACTTCTATGGGATTCGTCGCATATTACAAGATCAAAGAACCCCACACTGAACTGTCTGTAGTAATTTATCATAGTCTGATAAGTTGAAAAATACAAGGTGGCTTCCCTGTTGTCCGAATTTTTCCCGGTAAATCTGCAGGATATCTCCTCCGGCATGAAAGTTTTGAAACTGTTCTTGTCCTCTTTAGCCTGCTTTACAAGTTCGTCCCTATCTGCCAAAAACAAAACCCTCTCAACCCATTTTGCTTCCATAAGCCCCTTAGTCAGGGCAATTACCGTCCTGGTCTTTCCAGTACCTGTGGCCATCACCAGCAGAGCTTTTCTCCTTCCGCTCTGGTACCTTTCATAAACTCTCTTGATACCTTCTATTTGATAGGGTCTCCCGGCTATGTTCTTATCTATCTGAATTTTATTCAAGTCTTTCCTGTACTTATGCCTGAAAAACAGCTTTTCCAAATCCTCAAGAGTATAAAATCCCCAGATTTGTCTTGGCTCACTGTACTTGTCATCCCATATGTATATCTCATATCCATTGGTATAGAAAACTATAGGACGTACCTTGTATATCCTCTCAATGCTGTCTGCATATTCCACGGCCTGCTGTCTTCCAATTATGGGATCCGCGGAAGTTTTCTTGGCCTCCACCACTGCAAGAGGCTTGTGTACTTTACTGAAAAGCACATAATCCGCATAACCTGTCTTTCCTTTCCCCTTATGATCCTTCAAGGGCAGCTCAATTTTCACCAAATCACTGTCCTTTACATTCCAGCCTGCATCCTTCAGCATTATGTCAATAAGCTTCTTTCTTGTCTGAGCCTCATTGAAATCCAGAGTACTTTCAATTTCCTTCTGTATTTTTTTGTCTTTTTCAGTTTGAATCAATTCAGCTGTCTGTTTCTTTACAGATGCTACCTCCTTGGTATGTTCTTCTTTTATTTTTTCTTTTTCTTCGGCATAGGCCTCTATATTGTAAATTCCATTATCAGCCTGTGAAGGCTTTGGTATTCTGTAGGTCAGCGGCCTGATCGACATATCCTTTGTAACCCTGATATAAAACCAGGCAGATATTTTGTACATGGAAATCAAGCACTCCAGCGCATCCTTTTTGTTTTCATATCCAGCATGACTTGCTCTATTACCAAATCTTCTCACTATATCAAATAAATCCGGAATGGCCTTATTTATATTTGTAGTTCTCAAAAGTTTGATCTTATCATTCTGTGTGGCAAACCTTCCTGCATCTATCTTGTACATTACCAATATATAATCAATTATCTTCTCTCCAAACATGCGCATTTTCAGCATTGTGGCATTGCTATCCACATGAAGATAGCTTTCCGCCTGAACCCCAAGTTTGGCCAACACAGGCCATTTCCTATCCAAGAATAAAAAATTAGACATATACCCCATCCCCTCAGTTTGTGGTTTAACAACCTGTCCAGTTTATTTGTATACATCTAAATTATATACTAAAAATTTCTTTTTTTCATCTTGATTATTCATATGGCTCCATAAAGATCTTTATTTTTTTTCATAATAAAAATACCTCCCATGATATTTCAATTTTAACACAGGAAGCATTGTTTTCATGTAAATCTCAAAATTCTATTTTGCCTGCTTTAGCGAAGTCTTTAAATCATCCTCCGGAGTACTTATGGGTCTGATATCAAAAGTGTCCACCAGATATTGCAGCACGTTTGGAGATATGAATGCCGGCAGACTTGGGCCTAAGTATATGCCTTTTATTCCCAGAGACAAAAGTGCCAGTAAATCAGCTACAGCTTTTTGTTCATACCAGGAAAGTACAATGGTAAGAGGCAGACTGTTCACATCTGTTTCAAAAGCATCTGCAAGTCCGGTGGCTATCCTCACTGCCGAATAAGCATCATTGCACTGCCCTACATCCAGCAGTCTTGGCAGTCCGGATACTGTTCCAAAGTCTAATTTATTGAATCTGTATTTACCACAGGCCAGGGTGAGAATTATACAGTCTTTGGGTACCATTTTGGCAAAATCGGTATAATAACTTCTTCCAGGTCTTGCTCCATCGCATCCCCCTATCAGAAAGAAATGCCTTATCTTTCCCTCCTTGACTGCACCCACTATATCTTCAGCATGGGACAATGCTGCATGATGCCCAAAGCCCACCAGTATCTGTTTTTCATCTTCATCTTTTTTAAATCCTCCCAGTTCCAGTGCCTTATCTATTATCTCACTAAAATCCTTGGTTCCGTCTTCCAAAACCGGTATATGCTTTACTCCATCCCAGCCTACAACACCTGTTGAAAATATCCTGTCCTTGTAAGTTTCTCTTGGCCTCATCATACAATTTGTAGTCATTAAAATACATCCTGGAATTCCATCAAATTCTTTTTGCTGATTTTGCCACGCAGATCCAAAATTTCCAACCAGATGTTTGTATTTTTTCAGTTCCGGATACCCATTTGCAGGCAGCATTTCTCCATGGGTGTAAATATTAATTCCCTTGCCCTCCGTCTGTTTGAGGAGCATTTCCAGATCCTTCAAATCATGTCCGGACACTATGATAAATGGACCTTTTTTGATATTGACATTCACTTTATGAGGTGAAGGATCTTTATAAGTGGAAGTATTGGCTTCATCCAGAGTCTTCATTACCTGTACAGCCATATCCCCGACTCTCATGGTCATGCGTATCATATCTTCAAGAGTTAAATTGTCATTTGTGGTAGCTTCCAGTCCTAAAAAATAAATATTGTCAACCTGTTCATTACTGTATCCCAGAAATCTTGCCTGATGTCCATAGGCACTTATGCCCTTCAATCCATACAATATAGTGGATCTCAATGAACGAATATCCGCATCAAGATTCTGATCATACATAATGCCTGCCTTCACCGAATCCTTCAGCATCATTTCCCTAGTATCACTCAGGTTATATGCGGCCGCATCCGGATACTGCCCTTCCGGTGCCTGAGCTCTTAAAGACTCCTTCACTTTTTGTGACTTTTTTAATAACCTTACATGGACTTCAGCATCAAAATTAACATTTGTCAATGTTGTAAACAGAGCATTTTCAACAAATTTCACTATCTCCTTGTCAACAGACTTTCCCCGTTCAATAAGGGGTTTCGCATAACTGGAGATTCCCTTCAGCTGATATATCAATAAATCCTGTAAATTTGCAATTTCCGGTGTTTTTCCGCAGACACCGCTTTTTGTGCACCCCTTGCCTCCCGCAGTCTGCTCGCACTGGTAGCAGAACATGGAATTTTCCATATATACCTCTCCTTTACAATAATATTCCTGTTTCACCTGATAAAGTAATTTACTGTTTACTTTTTCACTTTTTATTTTAACTATTTATATATAAAACTATTCATATGTAAACTGCTCAATACTAGATGAGCCTAAAGACGCTTTTTTCCGTTTATGTGAATAAAATCTTCTATATTACAGAATATATAAAGAGAAAGGAAGGGTAAAATGAATCTGACAACAGAAGACATATTAAAGAAAAAGCTCCTGGATGAACAGCAGAATGTAAGAGACTACCAGCAATACTCAGATAGAATAGACAATAAAGAGATCAATGAAATATTCAAAAGTTTTGCAGAAAAATCGGCTTATCATGCACAGACCCTGCAAAATTTATTAAAAAAAATCAAGTAGGAGGAAAATAATTATTTTATTTTCCTCCTCTAAATTTACCCCTTAAAATCATGTATAAAGTAATCAATTAATAATGAATTTGCTGACTTACATTACTTCTCCCTCCTACTTTCTAGTTATAAATTAGAAGATATCATTAAAATGTCATCCTTTTTTCGACATATTTTGATATATAACCTATGTTATAATAGAAGTGAAAAATAATTAACAAAATTTTTCAAACATACTAATTTAATAAATACTGTAA
>NZ_PVXP01000012.1 GCF_002995845.1 Clostridium luticellarii
CAAGTCTTTCACCTACACTCTTATGCCTCCTTCATGAGTTTTTTACCTCTCATAAAGGATATTATTTTAAAGTGAAGGGGTCAATTTTCAGTGTAAAAAGGGGGTCAATTTATATTGTAAATCAACACTACTGATATACAAACAGTATCTCCCACGAATACTCTTATTTCACTGTTAAAATATGGCCTTATAAGTTCCTCAGCATTTCTTTGATTTTTGATTTCAACATTGTCATACTACACAAAAGTATATCATATATTCAAATCAGTTTTTCAGGAACAAACCCGGCGGAAATCCTGTTCATCAATATGTAATCAAGTACCAGCAGAATACCGCCGCCTATAAACATTACAAAATTATTGAGCAAAAGCACCCCTGTCATCTGGCCTACCAATAAAAGAATTACCGGAATGAGAAGAAAGCCGCTTACCTGCTGTGCTTCCTGGAAGGTTTCCGATTTCGCAGATACCATCACAGTAAATGTCAGCGATAGTAAATTAACTGCAGGTACAATCCAAGATATGATTACGAGCCATTTTATATCCGGGAAAATCAGTTTTCCAAAATAGATGAAGCCTCCAATATCAAATATAATGCCAAAGATTATAAATGAAATAAAGGTAATTATGTAAGATGGCACAAAGACACCTAAAATCTTGGCTCTGAGCAGCTGCTCCATGGATATTGGCGTGTAAAGCAGGGACTCCATGGTCTTGTGTTCCTTTTTCTCATCTGAACAATACACTTGCCTATATTCAGCACCTTCATATCTATCACCTCTAATAATATTTTATATGTTCATCTGTTTTCCGTAAATGGATTTATAGTTGATTTTAGTAGAAAAAGTCAACCTGGAGGAAACCTGAAAATATGTATTATCTCTCATCCAAAAGAAAAGAATATAAAAAAATAGGGATATAATCTATCCCTGTCCGTTTTACATGCTACTGATATCACTATAATAGCATGATTGTCAGCCTCTGTACCTCCCTCTATAATCTTTAAATTTCTTTAATATACTAACTTATTCTTAGATTTTCATAATTGACAAAGCAAAGCCTTTGGATAGTATTCTCTTTTCACCTAGAATTTTAATAAGTGTTGTTATTATTGGTAAGCTTACAAATATAAAAAGGACATACTTACAATTTGGCGAACCATATTTTAAATCTGATAGCAGATATGATTACTACTATAGAGAATAAAATTAAGGTTTGATAAGCTATTTTAGAAGACGATTTATTTACTATAAATATTTCTTATAAAAATCTGAATTAAATAGCGAACAGGATTATTCCACAAATAATATCCACTGAGTGACACATTGAACAACCTGCATATCTTTATAACCGAATGTTTGTTACATCGACTTCTTATAAACTTATAGATTACCTTCAATACAAATGCAGCAAAAGTATATTTTGAATTTTATTTTTTAATAATTAAAACATTATTGGAGCTCTTTTCTATAGGGACTGTAGTGATAATTGTCTTATTGTGCTTCGCAGATATTATTTTAGATGGCTCTAGACTTTGTTTTATACAATAATCAAATCTTTGTTTTGAATTTGAATGATATGGATATTCAAGATTCATGTCTGATGATTTTATTTCATTATGGGTATATTCTGCACTATGTGGTAACTTTAGAATTACACTGCCTGTGTTAGAGCCAGCAGTTATACTATTTGCCCTATCAATATTGGAAAAATCCATATCGATATCATTTAATTTATCTGAAAATGGTACATCATCTTTAAATACAGCATTATCTAAAGGCTCTATTTCTTTACCAGTAATATTACCTACATCGGTTTGAGCATAAATTTTTGCTGATATATTTCTTAAATCAATATTGCCAGTGCCATTAAACACACGAATTTCCCTGATTGAACTGGGAACTTCTATATCAAAATCTATATATATTCCATTAGCGTTCAAGTTTTCTGTAATCCACATCCAATAATTTTCACTATTATTTTTAGCATATAGCGGTTGATAAAAAAGTATTCCATTTTTTATTTGAGGTTTAACAGTTAAATTTTTTAACTTCTTGTCTATATCTGTAAGGTTTTTAGTCTGGATTAGCTTTACATCAACTTTTAATTCATTGGAGCTTGATTTGGTAATTTTAACATTGCCCGAAGAATTAAAAATTGACAAAACATTAACATTAGGCTGTTTGCTTGTATTATAGACATTATGAATAATCGGATTTTTAAGAGTATCACTAATAACATGTATTTTCCCAGTAGAACATCCGGACAACAATATTGCTGTGGCTATACAAAAGTCAAAAATCAGCAATTTTCTTGAAGACATCAAAACTCCTCCTTGTATAATCTAAATGTAATCTTCAATAAAAAATTATTACTATAGAATCACTTGGTGAGTAAAGGGTAGCATAAGATGTTTTTTACTACAACAGATATTCCCTAATACCTTCGTTATTTGACTTAAACAAGCTCTTTTTACTTTAAAATGTTTTTAGGGTCCAATTTATATGTTTTGTGATAAGGATGGTCAAACTGGATATTACGATAAAGAGTCTATTGAACGGCTGAAAGAAGAACACAATTATTTACAGGACTGTATATTGAAAGATTCCGTGAGATACGTAATCTTGAGGAATACGTTACCGAAATTTTAACTGTAATGGCAAAGATAAATATACCCTGAAATTCAAATATAGATATAGTTAATTATAGTATTTGAGATAAACTACCATTGTCAAACTCATATATATAATCGCTTAGCTCATTTATATCTTGTGAAATATGACTTGTTAAAAGTATTGTCTTTCCTTTTGTTTTGAGTTCAAGTAGTTTTTGTTTTATTAATTTCACACCATTTTTATCTAAACCGTTCATTGGTTCATCAAGAATTAATATTTCAGGGTCTTCCATAATTGCTTGAGCTATACCTAACCTTTGTTTCATTCCTAATGAATATTTTTTTACACTTTCATGATTATTTATATCTAAATTAACACATTTTATTGCATTCTCAATTTCTGTATTTCCTATTTTATTATTTATACTAGCTAAAAATTTAAGATTTTCAAAGGCAGTATATTCAGGTAAAAAACCAGGATGTTCAATTAAAACACCAATATTTTCAGGAAAATCAACATCTATGCCAACTTTTTTTCCATTAACATTAATATGTCCTGATGTAGGCCTTACAAATCCACATATAATTTTGAAAAGCAGACTTTTACCTGAACCATTTATTCCAATAAATCCATAACACTTTCCTTTTTTTATATTTAAATCAATATTATTTAATGGAGGTGTTCCTATGGGACAGGAAGCATTAGGAATGATAGAAACAAGAGGATTAGTTGGAGCAATTGAGGCAGCTGATTCAATGGTAAAGGCAGCAAATGTAGTACTTATTGGCTATGAGAAAATTGGATCTGGACTTGTAACCGTTATGGTAAGAGGTGATGTAGGTGCAGTAAAGGCGGCTACAGATGCTGGTGCAGCTTCGGCAAAGAGAGTAGGAGAAGTTATATCAATACACGTTATTCCAAGACCTCATACAGATGTAGAAAAAATATTGCCTAAAATTACAGAATAATTGATTAGGGGTAGATATAAATGGATAATGAGTTAATAGAGAAGGTTTTAGAGGAAATCAGAAAAAAGGTAGATTTGAAAAATATCAGTAAAGATCAATTAAATGAAATCGTAAAATCATCATCTGAAAATTTAATTTCCAGACAAAATAAAGAAAACAATAATAAAAAGGAGGTAGATTTAATGAGCGCACCATCACCAATAACTGAATTTGTTGGAACAGCAAATTATGGAGATACAGTTGGACTGGTAATTGCAAACGTTGATAGTCTTCTACATGAGAAAATGGGTATCGATGCAAAATACCGCTCTATAGGAATTATAAGTGATAGAACAGGAGCAGGTCCCCAGATAATGGCAGCAGATGAGGCCGTGAAAGCCACCAATACGGAGGTTATAAGTATTGAACTTCCAAGAGATACCAAAGGCGGAGCTGGACACGGATCTCTCATAATATTGGCTTCAGAAGATGTATCTGATTCCAGAAGAGCAGTGGAAGTTGCACTTAAAGATACGGACAGGACTTTTGGAGATGTGTATGGATTCGATGCAGGACATGTGGAGCTTCATTATACCGCCAGGGCAAGTCTGGCGTTAAACAAAGCCTTCGGTGCTCCTATAGGTAAATCTTTTGGAATAATAGTAGGTGCTCCTGCAGGACTTGGAGTGGTAATGGCAGATACAGCACTTAAAACTGCAAACGTTGATCTAGTTAGTTATTCAAGTCCTTCAAATGGAACTTCATATTCAAATGAGGTTATCATAACTGTAACTGGAGATTCAGGTGCTGTGAGACAGTCTGTAATTGCTGCAAGAGAAGTGGGATTATCCATAGCAAGATCCATGGGACAGAATCCTGTGTCTACTACTGGTAAACCTTATATTTAATGAATATCGGAAATTCAAAGGGTTTAATATGTTTAAGGAGGGTTCTAGTTAATGAAAAAATCCAAGAGATTTGAAGTATTAGAGAAAAGACCAATTCATCAGGATGGTTACGTTAAGGAATGGCCGGAAGTTGGTCTTATAGCAATAGGAAGTCCCAATGATCCAGCTCCAAGTATCAAATTGGAGAATGGGAAAGTAGTTGAGATGGATGGAAAGAAAAGAGAAGATTTTGATTTTATAGATACTTTTTTGGCAGATCATTCAATAAACTTAGAAAATACCGAAAAAGCCATGGCATTGGATTCAACTGATATTGCAAGAATGCTGGTTGATATAAATGTTTCGAGAGATGAAATAATAAAGATAACAACTTCGCTTACTGCGGCAAAATTAGTGGAAGTAGTTGATAAATTAAATGTAGTTGAAATGATGATGGCTCTTCAAAAGATGAGAGCTAGAAAAACACCTGCAAATCAGGCGCATGTAACAAATGTACGTGATAATCCGGTACAGATTGCAGCAGATGCTGCTGAATCAGGTATCAGAGGTTTTGCAGAAATGGAAACTACCGTAGGTATAGTAAGATATGCACCATTTAATGCAATTGCAATTCTGGTAGGAGCACAGACAGGAAGACCTGGAGTATTGACACAGTGTTCACTGGAAGAAGCTACAGAACTTAAATTAGGTATGCTTGGTTTTACAGCTTATGCAGAAACCATATCCGTATACGGTACAGAGAATGTGTTCGTAGATGGTGATGATACTCCATATTCAAAGACTTTCCTTGCATCAGCTTATGCTTCAAGAGGACTTAAGATGAGATTTACATCAGGTACAGGTTCCGAAGTGCAGATGGGTTATGCAGAAGGAAAATCCATGCTTTATCTGGAAGCAAGATGCATAATGATGACAAAGGGTGCAGGAGTTCAGGGACTTCAAAATGGTTCAGTCAGCTGTATAGGTGTTCCAGCAGCAGTACCAGGAGGAATAAGAGCAGTACTGGGTGAAAATCTTATAACTGAAATGCTTGATCTTGAAGTTGCTTCAAGTAATGACCAGACATTTACACATTCCGATATCAGAAAGACCGCAAGAACCATGATGCAGTTTTTACCAGGAACTGACTTCATATGTTCCGGATATAGTTCTACACCTAACTACGACAATATGTTCGCAGGTTCAAACTGGGATGCAGAGGATTATGATGATTGGATAGTGTTACAGAGAGACCTTAAAGTTGATGGAGGACTTCAGCCTGCTAAGGAAGAAGATGTTGTAGCAGCCAGGAATAAAGCAGCCAGGGCAATGCAGGCACTGTTCAGAGAACTCGGACTTCCTGCTATAACTGACGAAGAGGTTGAAGCTGCAACATATGCTCACGGGAGCAAGGATATGCCTGCTAGAAATGTAGTAGAAGATTTAAAGGCAGCTCAGGAATTATTGTCCAGAGGCACAACTGGATTGGATATAGTAAAGGGACTTTACAAAGGCGGATTTACAGATATAGCTGAAAATGTCCTCAACATATTGAGACAGAGAATAGCAGGGGATTATTTACATGCATCCTCAATATTTGATAATAAATTTAATGTTATAAGTGCTGTCAATGATAAAAATGATTATATGGGACCTGGAACCGGTTATAGAGTAGAGGGAGAAAGATGGAATAAGTTAAAAGACATAACATTTGCTCTAGACCCTGAAAAAATGTAAGAAAGAGAGGGATTGGAATATGGTAAATTCAGTATCTAATGAGGAATTAATAGAATCTATAGTGCAGAAAGTTTTAGAGCAATTGCAGGCTGGCGGAAACCAGGGCAGTACTTCTGCAGGTAGCGATACTCCTGCCTTAAAAGTGGGAAATATGAAGATAGAGGAAATAGGTCCTGCACAAAGGGGTAAGAAGAGTGATGAAGTAGTAATAGGTCTGGCACCGGCTTTTGGATTGTATCAGACTGAAACTATAATAGGAATACCTCATAATGAAGTCCTGAGAGAAATCCTTGCAGGTATAGAAGAAGAGGGAATTTCCTATAGATTTATAAGAGTTTTAAATACTTCCGATGTAGCTTTTGTAGCTCATACTGCAGCCAAGTTAAGCGGTTCGGGTGTTGGCATAGGAATACAGTCAAAAGGAACTACAGTTATCCATCAGAAAGATTTGGAGCCATTAAACAACCTTGAATTATTTTCGCAGGCACCATTGATTGATAAAAAGACTTTTAGGGCAATAGGTAAAAATGCAGCCAGATATGCTAAAGGTGAGTCTCCGGATCCAGTAGCAGTTGTAAATGATCAGATGGCAAGACCAAAATATCAGGCAAAAGCAGCAATACTTCATATAAAGGAAACTGAACATGTGGACAGAAGTGCTAAACCTGTAGAACTAAAAGTAACTTTTGAATAGGGGTGAAAATTATGGCTAATAACGATTTGATAGAACAGATAGTTAATGAAGTTTTGAAAAATGTAGGCTCTACTGGAGCTGGAAATAAAACAGCTCAAGCTTGCTCAGTTCAGGAAAATAATTTAAATGCTGAAAATGCTTATCCGTTGAGCAAGAAAAGACCTGATCTCATTAAGACTTCAACGGGGAAAACTATAAATGATATAAAAATAGAAGATGTTTTAAATGGAAAAATAACTCCAGATGATATAAAGATAACTCCAGAAGTACTTTTATATCAGGCTCAAATAGCAGAATCAGTTGGAAGAAAACAATTTGCACAAAATCTTAGAAGAGCAGCTGAGCTTACAAAAGTTCCAGATGCCAGAGTTCTTGAAATATATGGAGCACTGAGACCTCATAGGTCTACAAAACAGGAACTTTTGGATATAGCAAAGGAACTTGAAGATGACTACAACGCTAAAATAAATGCTTCACTTATAAGAGAAGCAGCTGAGGTTTATGAAAAGAGAAATATGTTTAGAGCTTAGGCAGGTGATATGATGAAATTTGTAGCAGGAGTTGATATAGGAAATTCCACTACTGAGGTTGCAATTGCAGATGTGGAAAATAAATTGGAATTTAAAACAAGTAGTATAGTTAAGACCACAGGAATTAAGGGTACCTTGGACAATGTGGTAGGGATAGTGAAAGCTCTAGGAGATGCTTGTGAAAATATACATATAAATATACAGGATTTAAATGTGATATGTATAAATGAGGCAACTCCAGTAATTGGAGATGTAGCTATGGAAACCATAACTGAGACAGTTATTACAGAGTCCACTATGATAGGACATAACCCGGATACTCCTGGAGGTATGGGAATAGGAGTGGGAAAAACCATATATCTAGATGAACTGGAAGGCATGTCATCCAATGAACCTGTAATCTGTGTGATTCCTAGAAAGGTTGATTTTGAAACTGCTGCAAATAGATTAAATCAGGCCTTTGACAATCATATTGATGTCACTGCTGCCATAGTTCAGGGCGATGATGGAGTGATAATAAACAACAGGCTGAAAAAACATATTCCTATTGTAGATGAGGTATCTTATATAGATAAAGTTCCTATGGGAATGCTGGCAGCAGTGGAAGTGGCATCTCCAGGCAAGACCATAAAGGTGCTGTCTAATCCCTATGGGCTGGCTACTGTTTTTAAGCTTTCACCAGAAGAAACCAAACATGTGATTCCAATAGCAAGGGCTTTGATTGGAAATAGATCTGCAGTTGTTATAAGAACTCCCGAGGGAGATGTAAAAGAGAGGGTAATCCCTGCTGGAAAACTAATCCTGATGGGGGAGAAACAAAAGGGTCAGCTTCCAATAGAAAGCGGTTCGGAAGCTATAATGAAGGAACTGGAAAAAGTATGGCCTCTTAAAGATGTAACCGGTGAGGCTGGAACTAATGTGGGCGGAATGTTGGAGAGAGTAAGACAGGTAATGGGTGAACTTACAAGTCAGAATATAGATGAAGTAAAAATTCAGGATATTTTGGCCGTAGATACCTTTATACCTCAAAAGGTTCAAGGGGGAGTAGCCGGTGAATTCTCCCTTGAAAATGCAGTGGCACTGGCAGCCATGGTAAAAACCAGTAAACTACCTATGGAGAGTATTGCTAAAAAGTTGGAAAATGAGACCAAGGTAAGAGTTATAATAGGCGGAGTTGAAGCCAATGTAGCAGTTAGGGGAGCGCTTACTACTCCGGGTACGGATAAACCATTGGTAATACTTGATATAGGAGGAGGTTCCACGGATTCAGCCTATATAAGCAGAGAAGGAGATATAAGATCCATTCATCATGCAGGAGCAGGACAGATGGTTACAATGCTCATAAATTCAGAATTGGGATTGAATGACTTGAGTCTGGCGGAGGATATAAAAAGATATCCTCTGGCTAAAGTTGAAAGCTTATTCAATATAAGATATGAAGGCGGAAATGTGTGCTTTTATCAAAATCAACTGGATTCTTCTCTATTTGCCAGAAATGTAATTGTGAAGAGTGAAAATGAGATGATTCCAATTCCAACCAGACATTCCATAGAGAAAATAAGAATGGTCAGGAGGGAATCCAAGGAGAAGGTATTTGTAACCAATATCAAGAGGGCTTTAAAGGATATAGCTCCAAATCATGATATAAGAGCTGTGGATTTTGTAGTACTTGTAGGAGGATCCGCGTTGGATTTCGAAATACCAGAGATGATATCTGATGAACTATCCCATTATGGAGTTATATGCGGCAGTGGTAATATACGAGGAATTATGGGACCTAGAAATGCAGTAGCTACAGGATTGGTGATTGCATATTACGAGAGTTTACATCCTGATAAATCAAGAGCATAGAAGAGGTAGTTTAGTATGATTGATAATGTGAATATAAATAGGCCATGTATAAATGTATGTCTTGATAATCCTGCAGAATCTCTTTTAAAAGAGATTCTCGCAGGATTGGAAGAAGAAGGTATTCCCTATGAGCTGCAAAATATGAATTTTACACATGATGAAATAGTCAAAACTGCTTATGAAGCTGCTGAAGAATCCAGAATGGGAATAGCTATTGCAATAAAAAATGACAGAGTGGTACTTCATTATAATAAACTCAAAGAAAATCGTCCTCTTATAAATGTGAGACTTGATTATTATGAAAAAGATAAGGCCAGGATGATTGGCTGTAATGCTGCTAGACTTTATAAAATCATGCCCTTTAAATCCTTTAAAAATGCCAGTGAAGATGATATAAGAAACCAGGTTAAATCGGCGGTTATTTCTGTTTTAAAGAACTTTAATTTAAATATTTCTTAAAATTTTATGTATACTCCATATTTAACAAGGGAGGGATTTTTTATGAATGGAGAGGCCCTTGGTATTATTGAAACTATTG
The DNA here is from genome assembly GCF_002995845.1 of Clostridium luticellarii. Lineage (GTDB taxonomy): Bacteria > Bacillota > Clostridia > Clostridiales > Clostridiaceae > Clostridium_B > Clostridium_B luticellarii. The sequence goes on from NZ_PVXP01000012.1 coordinate 9,799, forward strand.
GAATGGCTGCAGCAATAGAAGCTGCAGATAGTTGTGTGAAATCAGCAAATGTAACTCTTATAGGTTACGAACTGACCAGAGGGAGCGGCCTTGTAACAATAAAAATAGAAGGAAATGTAGGAGCTGTCAAAGCTGCCATCAATGCGGCAAAGGTGAGTGCAGGCAAAGTCAATAAAGTTTATTCAAGCCTTGTCATACCAAGACCTGCCAAAGATTTAGACAGTATTATAGAGTCAAAAGAAACAGTTGGACTTGAAGAAAACGGGAAAGAGGCAAAAAAAGAAGTTACAGTTTCTGATGAAGAAAAGGATCATAATCATAAATCTGAGGATTCTGATTATGAAGGAGAAATTGGATATAAACTCCAGGATGTAGATTCAGATGAGGAGACTGAAGAAGAGCAGAACATTGAAACTAGAGAAAAACAAGTCACTGAAACTAAAGATGAGAACTCTTTTGAAACAAATTCGGACAAAAATACGGAAGAAGATTCAGAGCAAGATATAAAAGATGCAGAAGAAGAAGTAAAAAAAAATCCAGAAGAAAATTCAGAAAAAAATATAAAAGAAAATACAGAAGAAGATAAAGAAGTATGTAATATATGCCATGATCCTAAATGTCCGAGAAGAAAAGGACAGCCGAGGAATTTATGCATTCATTACAAAAAAGCATGGGAAGGTGACAGAGAGTAATGGAAGTCAGTGAAAAATTTGTAGAAGATCTAGTATCACATATTGTAAATGAAAGCAGAATTAAAAATAAGGAATTTTCCATACCAGTAGGTGTATCAAATAGACATATTCATGTTACCCAGCAGGATTTGGAGTATTTGTTTGGAAAAGGATATGAACTTACAGTAAAAAGCAAAGTAAAGCAGCCAGGACAATTTGCTGCAAATGAGACTGTTGCCATTGCAGGACCTAAATCATTTTTCCCTAGAGTTAGAATTCTGGGACCGGTTAGAAAATACAGCCAGATTGAAATATCCAGAACTGATTCATACAATCTGGGAATAAAGGCACCGGTTAGAAATTCAGGAAATCTTGAGGATTCTGCAACTCTTTCCGTTATAGGTCCCAAGGGAACTCTGGTTTTTAAAAACAGGGTGATATGTGCCAGCAGGCACATTCATATGCTTCCAAAACAAGCTGAGTCCTATGGTTTGAAAAATGGAGATTTGGTGGATGTAGAAACCAAAGGTTCCAAAGGAGTTATATTCAAAAATGTGCTTATACGTGTGAGCAATGCGTCTGCATTGGAATTCCACATAGATACAGACGAAGCCAATGCATCGGAGATCAAAGGCAGTGATTTAATTAGAATAATAGGTTTGAGCAGGTGATTTAATGGTAAAAGACGTGCTTAATCAAGCTAACTCATTTATTATGGAAATGGAGAAATCTTTTGAGAAGCCCAATAAAATCTCCAAGGATCAGAGCTTGAAAGTTGGAGTGGATTTGGGAACTTCCAACATTGTAATAACAGTACTTGACAGGGAAAATAGACCTGTTGCCGGGCAGCTGTATTCCGCCAGTGTGGTGAGAGATGGAATAGTTGTCGAATATTTAAAGGCGGTAGACATACTTAGAAATTTAAAAGAAAAGCTGGAAAGTAGTCTGGGAAGGAAACTAGAGTGTGCAGCTACAGCTATACCACCCGGAATAAGTGATGGAAATACAAAAGTTATTTCAAATGTGGTGGAAGCTGCTGATTTTAAAGTTACCAATATAATAGATGAACCAACTGCAGCTTCCAATGTTCTAAAGATAGATGAGGGTGCAGTAGTGGATGTAGGAGGTGGAACCACGGGAATATCCATATTAAAGAATGGAAAAGTGGTGCACTGTGCGGATGAACCTACAGGAGGGCATCATCTGAGTCTGGTAATAGCCGGAGCACTTCAGATGGACTATGAAAAAGCAGAAAAATATAAGGTTGAAGAAGAGAATTATAACAGAGTATTTCCTCTGGTGAGACCTGTGATTGAAAAAATGGCGGAGATAGTACTCAGGAATATCAAAGGACATGATGTAAATACCATTTATCTGGTAGGCGGGACTTGTTGCCTGAAAAATATAGAAAATATATTTGAGAAATATACCCATATAAAAACCATTAAGCCCTATAATCCTCTCCTTGTAACACCTATGGGAATAGCTATGAATGACGTTGAGAAATAAGTAGTAGTATACATGAGAATTGATATAAGCGAGGTGAATAAATGGATATAAAAGATTTACTGAGACCTGTGGTTGCCCAGATTGTAAGCATGCTGAACAAAAGGGTGCTTTTGTTTATATCAGGAGGAGCCGTGAATATCAAGGATATATTTGAGACATTGGCTTCTATGAGTATTCTTAAGTATGATATAGTTATGACGGAACCTGCAAAAAAGGTGATTCCAGAGAAATATATAGATGATTTGAACGGAAAATTCATAGAGTGCAAAGAAGAACTGACCCAGGCAGTGCGGGAAGACGATCTGGTGCTGGTACCGGTTATGACAAGAAATACACTGTCCAAGTGTGCAGTTGGCATAGAAGATAATCTGGTCACCATAGGAATAGCCGAAGCTCTTATGATGAATAAAAAAGTAATTGCTGTATCAGACAGCTTCGATCCTGAAAATCCCAGGAATCAGTGTTTGGGGTTCAGCAAAAATGAGGCATATAATAAATTCATATTGAACTATAAAGATACTTTATGCGGCCTGGGAGTTGATTTTATTCAGGGAGATGAACTGAGAAGAACCTTGGAGAGTAAATTTATCCTTTTAAACAATTATAATGATAATTTGTCTGCAGGTGCTGTAGAGGAGAAAAAGATATTCTCCGGCAGAGATGAAGACAAAAATATCATTGATGCTGGACTGCCTGAAAGCGGTAAGGCGTGTAAAATATTATCTCATGTTGTAACTGCAAAGGATATTTTGGCTAACATTGGGAATACGAAGGAAATTTTAATAAAACAGGGTTCACTGATAACTCCTCTTGCAAAAGATTATATGGACAATAATAATATAGTTGTAAGATATTATTGAACACTTGAATTTTAAGAAAGAGGGATGAGTATGTTTTTGGCTAAGGTAGTTGGAAATGTTGTTTCCACACAGAAAGATGAAAAACTGATTGGAAGCAAGCTGCTTATAATTAAAAAAATAGATGAAGATGAAAATATAATAGGTGAACCCGTGGTTGCCATAGATACAGTTGGTGCCGGAATTAATGAAATTGTCATTGTAGTTACGGGAAGCGGAGCTAGAAATGCAACTGAGGCGGGAAGCAGTATACCTGCAGATACCTCTATTGTAGGAATTGTAGATGAGGTTGAATGGAATAAGCGCTGATATGTATGTTTGCATTTTTAAAATGGCATTTTAGGTGGTGATTTATATGAAGATATACACTAAAACTGGTGATAAGGGAAGTACCAGTTTGGTAGGCGGTGAGAGGACAAATAAATATGATCTCAGGGTATGGGCTTATGGAAGTATAGATGAAGCAAATTCATCAATTGGTCTGGCTAGAGCTTATATTGAAGATAAGAAATTGAAAGATAAGCTGCTTAAAATACAGAAGACTCTCTTTGAGGTTGCAGCAGAATTAGCCTCACTTGGAACTGATCATTATAAAGATAGAATAAAAGATGAAGATGTTGTATCTCTGGAAAACACTATAGATGATCTTGATAAAATGCGTCCTATACAAAATGGATTTATAGTACCTGGCGGTACTGTGGAATCTGCTCACCTTGATGTGGCAAGGACGGATGTGAGAAGGGCAGAAAGATATATATCCCAGCTGAAGAATCATTATGAAGTTAACAGCAGTCTTCAAAGGTATATAAATAGATTATCGGATGCTATTTATGCCATAGCCAGATATTTAGATTACAAAGATATATTAAAAAGAGCTGAAGAAAAGCTGACGACATTTAAGGTCAGTGGGGAAATACATGAAAGCAGCTCTGAAAAAGGTCTGGTGGCGAAAAAGACGCTTGGTAGAGAAATTGCTGAATATATAACTAAAAAATGTATAGAGAAATCTCAGAAAATAGGAGTACCAATGGTAATATGCATTGTGGACCCCGATGGCAATACGGTATTGTTGGAGAGAATGGATAATTCCCTTTTAATAAGTTTGAAGGTTGCTTTGAAAAAAGCATATACGGCTGCAGCTCTCAAAAGTCCTACAGGGGATTTATATGAAGCTTCACTGCCCGGGGGAGATTTTTATGGACTCACCCATGATGGAAATGTATTGACCTTTTCAGGAGGATTTCCTTTAAAAGTAGATGATCAAATTGTAGGAGCTATAGGAGTAAGTGGAGGTACAGTAGACGAAGATACTAGCGTTTCAGAATATGGAGTAAAAGTTTTTGAGGAGGTAATAAAAAATGGAATTAAACGGTAATGATCTGTCACAGATAATAGAAAGAGTATTGAAAGAGTTAAATGAAAAGGACACAAAAAAACAGGAAGTAAGCGATGGAGTATTTGACACTATAGATGAAGCCATAGCAGCAGCTTATGAAGCTGAGAAAAAGTTTAAAAATTCTACTCTTGAACAGCGTGAAAAATATATAGCTGCAATGAGAAAAGCAACCATGGACAATGCAATGTCGCTGGCAAATCTTGCTGTAAAAGAATCTGGAATGGGCAGAGTTGATCACAAATATTTAAAATTAAAGCTCACGGCTGAAAAGACCCAGGGTACGGAAGTCCTTAAACCGGAGGCAATTACAGGTGACAAGGGACTTACTTTGGTTGAGCGTGGAGCTTTTGGTGTAATAGGATCTATAACTCCGTCCACAAATCCAGCAGTTACTGTCATATGCAATGCCATATGTATGCTGGCAGGAGGAAATACAGTGGTATTTTCACCTCATCCAGGAGCTTTCAAAACATCCTTGACAACTCTGAAAATTTTGAACAAAGCTATAAGAGAAGCAGGCGGTCCTGATAATTTGCTTACTGCAGTGGCAAAACCTTCACTGGAAAATACAAATGTACTTATGCACGACAGCAGAATAAGAATGCTGGTTGCTACAGGTGGCCCTGGAATAGTAAAGATGGTGCTTTCTTCAGGCAAGAAGGCCATAGGTGCAGGTGCAGGAAATCCTCCAGTGGTAGTTGATGAAACTGCAGACCTAGAAAAAGCAGCCAGGGATATAATAAATGGAGCCAGCTTTGATAACAATCTGCCCTGCATAGCTGAAAAAGAGGTTATAGCTGTAGCAGAGATATACGAAGATTTAATCAAACATATGAAAGAAAACAGAGCTGTTTATGAGATAAATGATGCCCAGGCAGAGAAACTTCTGGGTACAGTTTTGAATAAAGACAGCCAGACAGGCAAGTACTCCATAAACAAAGCTTTTGTTGGCAAAGGTGCAAAATACATCCTGGAGAGCATAGGAGAAAAAGTTTCAGATGAAATAGAGATTTTGATATACAGGGCTAAAAACTCCCATCCATTTGTACAATTGGAGCTTATGATGCCTATACTTTCCATAGTTAAAGTAAAAGATTTTGATGAGGCACTTGAAACAGCCGTGGAAGATGAACATGGGAACAGACACACAGCTGCAATGCACTCCAAGAATGTAGATCATCTGACTGCAATGGCAAGGGCAATAGATACAACTATATTTGTCAAGAATGCACCTTCCTATGCAGGAATAGGATTTGGCGGAGAAGGTCATACTACATTCACTATAGCTGGACCTACAGGTGAGGGACTTACAAATGCAGTTTCCTTTACAAGGATCAGAAGATGCACCATGGCAGATTCCTTTAGAATAGTTTAAAAGAATTTATTCAGGCGCATATTGCAAATACCAAAGTTCAGAGTTTAAATATCAGATCCAGTTGATTTTCGGCTGCACCGAAAATCTTCATTATTTGATATTTAATATCTGAACTTTTATTATAATAAACTACATTATATTGAATTTCAGTAATATATTTTATTTACTGGGACTTATATGCTTGAATTTGCTAAAGTTAAAAACCATCCTTTCGATAATTTAATTAGAATGTTGATGTAATTAATACACTGATTATAATTAACATGTCTATAACATATCTGTACAGAATATATAAATTTTATTTCTTTAGTAAATGCCAGTGTATCCATTAAAGTAAGGGGATGGTGAATATGGATATAGATAATAGCAAGGTATCAGTAAAAAATGTAGACGATATAAAGTTGGAGGATATAATAGACATTGATTTTTTGCAGGAGTTCCAGGACAATTTCGCCAAGAGTGTGGGTATGGCTGCTATAACTTCAGACGATACAGGTAAACCGGTAGTAAAGGGAAGCGAATTTACAGATTTTTGTATGAAGCTGACAAGAGGTTGCAGGATTGGAAATGAAAGATGTGAGGAATGCGATAAGAACGGTGGCATAGAATCCTATAAAACGGGAAAACCTGTTGTTTATTCCTGTCATGCAGGTCTGGTAGATTTTGCTGCTCCCATAATCCTAAAGGGAAAAGTAATTGGAAGCATGCTGGGAGGACAGGTATTGACCGAAAAACCTGATGAAGATAAGTTTAGAAAGATAGCGGAGGAGATAGGTGTTGATCCGGAAGAATATATAAAAGCCCTTAGAAAGGTCAAAATTATAAAAAGAGACAGGATAGAAGCAGCGGCAAATGTACTTTATATGATTTCGAACATACTTTCAAAGCTCGGGTATAATCAATATGAATTAAAGAACATAAGTCAAAATGTAAACGAGAGTCTTGAACAGATAGCCGCATCTATAGAAGAGCTTTCTTCATCTGCGGTAAGTGTATCAGAAAATCATCAGTCCTTAAATAAAGAGATACAGAATATAAAAGAACTGTCGGAAAAAATACATGAAGTTATAAATTATATAAAGAGTATTGCGGATCAGACAAAGATGCTGGGATTAAATGCAGCCATTGAAGCTGCCAGAGCAGGGGAATATGGAAAGGGCTTCGGGGTAGTGGCTGATGAAATAAGAAAGCTTTCAGACAGCTCCAAAGAAACAGCTGTGAGTATTGTAAAACTCAATTCAAATATTCAGGATTCAGTTTTAAAAACGGTTGATGTTTCTGATCACACTTTAAAGACAAGTGAAAATCAGGCAGCAGCTGTTGAACAAATCAATGCCAGTCTGCAGGAAGTACTTTCATTAGTGTCCAGTATGAACGAACTGGCTCAGAGTTTAAAGTAGCTTTAAATTATCTGAATATTAGCATATGTAATTAAAACTGAGCATATACCAAAAAACAAATAGAGATGTGATGTATTCACATAGAACTGCCCTATTCAATTTAAAATAGTCCTAAAATATTAAAAAAAAAGCTATCGTAAAAGTGAATAATAATATATAATCATTCCATACTAAAGTTAAAGTAAAATTTACTTTTAGAGGTGCAAAAATGATATCTAAATTGGGAAGATTATTAATTGGTAAAAGCCTGAAGACAAATGAACTTAAGGCTGAAAAGTTTAATGTGTTTTGGGGACTGCCAGTACTGTCCAGTGATGCAATATCCTCTGTAGCCTATGCAGGTGAGGAGATACTCTGGGTACTGATACCAGTATTAGGCATACTGTCATATAAGTATATGTTCTATGCTGCACTATGTATTGTATTTTTGATGGTTTTAGTCACGCTTTCATATAGACAAACTATAGATGCTTATCCTCAAGGAGGGGGATCCTATATTGTTGCAAAAGATAATTTAGGAACGGTTCCCGGGCTTGTGGCAGGAGCATCTTTAACTATTGGCTATGTGCTGACTGTGGCAGTGAGTACATCCGCAGGTACAGCAGCTATAATTTCTGCAGTACCTCCATTATTGCCCTACAGGGTTGATATAACTCTGCTATTTATATTTATTATAACCATAGGCAATTTAAGAGGGATAAGAGAGTCCGCCAAGGCATTTGGCACACCAACCTACTTATTTATGATTGTCATATTGATCATGATATTTTTTGGAATATTCAAAGTGAAAGTTCTTGGGTATGTACCTAAACCCATGTACGAAATACCAACAGCGGTTTCCGATATAACCGTAATTTTATTTTTGAGAGCTTTTTCATCAGGATGTACGGCACTCACTGGAATAGAAGCAGTGAGCAATGGTATTCCAAGCTTCAAGGAGCCTTCACAGAAAAATGCCAAAACAGTTTTGGAACTTCTTGCATTGGTGGTACTTGTAATATTTGGCGGAGTGTCTTATCTGGCCACCCTCTACCATGCAGTACCCAATTCTGATGTTACTGTAGTTGCCCAGATAGCCCATCAGGTATTTGGCGGCAACATCATGTTCTATTTGGTTCAGATAACTACTGCTATTATACTGATAATGGCCAGTAATACTGCTTTTGCAGGATTGCCGCTGCTGCTGGCCTTCATAGCCAGAGATGGATTTGCTCCCAGGCAATTTGCAAAGAGGGGAAAAAGACTTGGATATTCAAATGGGATCATAACCCTGGGATTGGTGTCAGCTATATTGGTTGTCATGTTTCAAGGTGACACTCACTATTTGATGCCTCTTTATGCAGTGGGGGTTTTTATATCCTTTACGTTGTCCCAGGCGGGAATGTTCAAGAGATGGATAAGACTTAAAAATAAAGGCTGGACCCGCAAGGCGGCCATAAATGGCATAGGCACGCTGGTCACCTTCGCTACAGCTGTTATACTTGGTATAACTAGATTTTTGAATGGAGCCTGGGTTGTATTTATACTTATACCTATATTAGTTTATATTATGGTAGCCATTAAAAGACATTATCGTGAAGTGGCTAAACAGCTGAAGCTTTCAGTAAGCGAGAGACCCAAGGAAAAAGTGGATTTATCCAAGCAGAAGCGATATGTGATAGTACCTATAGATAATCTGAATAAATCTTTTCTGAAGGCTCTGAATTATGCCAGGACCATATCGGACAATATAATAATTTTTCATGTTTCAGTGGATGATGAGGCTACGAAAAAACTTTTGAAAAAATGGCATGAGTACAATGTAGGTATACCTATAGTGGTGAAGAAATCTCCCTATAGAAGCATATTGGGACCGCTGGTCAAATTTATAGAATCAGAAGAATATGCTGCAGGCCCCAAGGATACAGTAACAGTAGTTCTGGCCCAGCTTGTAGTTACAAGATGGTGGGGAAATATACTGCACAATCAAACGGCGCTGTTTATTAGAACCATGCTCCTTAGAAGAAGGAATATAGCAGTGGTTACAGTTCCCTATATAATATTTGAGGACTAAGCACATAGGTGATATCATATCACCTTTTTTTTATTTGTAAAATTCTTTATAAAATTGTTGATTATTTATAGTAATTGTGGTAATATAATTTACATATTCAACTGAAATACATTTGTGTTTTGATTGCGAACAAGGACGGGGTTTTATGAATGCTAAATTTCTTATAATTGATACCAAGATACTTCCTGAAGTATTTGCCAAAGTGGTAAAGGTAAAAGAACTTTTGAGGACTAAAAAGGTAAAGGATATATCAGAGGGAGTAAAAAAGGCTGGTATAAGCAGGAGTACTTATTATAAATATAAAGATTCAGTTTTTACGTTGTCTGAAGGCATAATTGGTCACAAGATAACCATGGGATTGGTTTTAGCCCATAGGGCAGGAACTTTATCCAAAATACTTGATACAATAGCTCAGAAAAAAGGCAATATACTTACTATAAATCAGGATATACCTATCAATAATGCAGCTACTGTATCTATAACTTTCGACGCTTCCAAATTGGAAGTGGAAATCAATGAATTGTTGGAGTATATAAGGAATTTAAAAAATGTCATAAAAGTTAACTTAGTTGCAGTAGAATAAAAAAGCTATTGTCAATTTAAAATAAAGGCTATGATAAGGAAGAGTAGATGATAAACTGCCTACAGAGAGAGGAATTCACAGGCTGAAATATTCCTCAGGAAAGAATTTTTGAAAACCACCTTTGAGTTGTATATTGAAGTTTAAATAGTAGATATTTCCGCAGGTCTGCGTTAAAGGCATGAAGATAGCAGTGATTTGTACTGCATATAAGTGATTGTATGACAGTTTATGGGGTATATATTTTGTTTGGCGGCATTACTGTTAATTTGGGTGGAAACGCGGTAGACTCGTCCCATGGTGGGGTGAGTTTTTTTATTAACTTGAGTTTTATGATTTTACATTTTACCAATTTAAATTAAATAAAAAGGAGGCTTATTAAATGGTAAATATAGCAATGTTAGGATATGGAGTTGTAGGCAGTGGTGTAGCCGAATTGATATTGAGAAACAAATACAAATTTAAAGATGAGCTGGATGAGGAACTTGTACTGTCAAAAATTTTAGTGAAAAATATGAAGAGGCATATGAGCAACAAGAACGTGGGGCTTTTAACGGATAATATAGAGGATATATTTAAGGCAAAAGTAGATATTGTAGTAGAAGCCATGGGAGGACTTGATCCATCTTATGAATATGTAAAAATGGCTTTGAATATGAAAAAGCATGTGGTTACAGCCAACAAAGATCTAATTGCAGAGTACGGATACGAGCTGCTGAAACTTGCCAGAAAAAATGGAGTTACTATTCATTTTGAAGCAAGCGTAGGAGGAGGTATACCAATATTAAAATCAATAAATGAATGCCTGGTGGGAAATCAGATAAGAAGTATAAAATCCATATTGAATGGAACTACAAATTTTATACTATCTAAAATGAATCACAATGGGATGAGTTATGAGAGTGCACTAAAACTTGCACAGAAATTGGGTTTTGCGGAGGCCAATCCTGAATCGGATGTGAAAGGGTATGATGCGGCCAGAAAACTTTCTATTTTATCCACTATTGCCTATAACCGCAGGGTAAGCTGGAAGGATATAAATATTGAAGGAATAGTGAAAATTGACAGTGAAGATTTCAGGTATGCAAAGCATAAAAAATGCAATATAAAACTTTTGGGTATCAGCAAGGTCTGCGGTGATAAGATATATGCTTCTGTTATGCCGGTTATGGTGAAGGAAGATTCAGTGCTTGGAAGGATCGAAGATGAATACAATGCAATTTTGGTAGAAGGTGATGCAGTAGGAGATGTCATGTTTTCCGGTAAAGGTGCAGGAATGTTTCCGACAGCCAGTGCGGTTTTTGGAGATATAGCTGATATAATTGAGCACAAAAAGGAGAAATCCATTATTTTCAGTGCGGAAAAAGCAAATATAAATAAAAATTTAGAATCAAAAAGCAATTGGTTCATGAGAGTAAAGACCTGTGACAGAATGAAAATTATAGAGAGTATATCTGTAAACTTCAAAAACTGCTATATTTTATCAAATGGTTTTTGCGGCAATAAAAATGAAGTGGCAGCTTTTGTGAGTGCTGATAATGAAGATGTGCTGAATGATTATATTGAAAAAATGAAAAGTGATAAATATGCCCAATCAGTAAAAAAATTTTTGGTTCTGGATAAATAACGAGTTATATTGTGATAGAAGATATAAAATTCATACAATTAGGGAGGAATCTAGAGATGACTAAGGTGAAAGTTAGAATACCTGCAACTACTGCAAATATGGGACCTGGATTTGATACTTTAGGTATGGCTTTAAAATTATATAATGAGATTGAAGTTGAAGAGGTAGACAGGCAGACTGAAATATACAATAACAATTTGAAGTCGGAGGAAGATTTTAAGGATAATCTTATATATAAAAGTATAGCTGAGACTATGGATAGACAAAAATATCCCTATAGTGGATTTAAAATAAATGTAATTAGATGCGACATACCTATCTCCAGAGGGCTGGGAAGCAGCTCAGCCTGTATAGTGGGAGGAATAGCCGCTGCCAATGCAATTATGGGAAATAGCATGAATTTGGGAGATATAATTGATTTGGCTACAAAAATAGAAGGCCACCCGGATAATGTGGTTCCTGCTGTTTTGGGAGGTATGGTTGTATCTTTGAAAGTGGGAGAAGAAATAAAATACTCCAAGGTGTCCATTCCCAATAAGCTTAAATTCGTTGCTATGATACCTTCTTTTCAAGTCAGTACTGCCCTTTCCAGAAAAGTACTTCCGGATACCTATCTAAAAGAAGACTGCATATTCAATATATCAAGATCTGCCATGCTTATAAGTGCTCTTTATAACAGTGAATTTGATAAGCTGAGGATATGCTTTGGAGATAGGGTACATCAGCCCTATAGAAAAAATTTGATAAAAAATTCAGATGCCATATTTAAAAAATCAAGAGAACTTGGCTCTGTGGGTGAGTTTATAAGTGGTTCCGGCTCTACACTTATGGCGGTGTTGGATGGAAACGTAGATGAATTTATAAAAGCAATGAGAGAATTTTTAGATGAGCTCGAGGATAAATGGAATGTGATATCACTTGAACCTGATCTGGAGGGAGTCAAGATTGCAGGCTGACAGATTCTGTAAAAAAACAGCATAGCTTAAGATATAATATGAAATAGAGGAATTTTAAGTACCTGTGTAGAATTTTAAAATTAATAATTTAATATACAAAAGAGGTGAAGCTATGCTGGAGATTGAAATGAAATTTAAAGGTATAGAAATTTCTAATGTATGGCAGCAGGACTTAACAAGAATAAAAAAATGGATGGAGATGAAAAATACCTTTGCCCGTGAGGAGACAGATTTGGATAAGCTTACAGAAAGGTTTTTGGAAAGTTATATAAGTGAATGCGAATTTTTCTTAAAAATAGAAAAGAGAGGGAAGCTAATAGGTATATTAAAGGGCAGAGTTGAATTTAAAATTCAAAATGAGCTGTGGATATGGTTTTTCAATCTGGATAAGATATCTGATGATTCCGGTTTGAAGAATACCATACTAAAGAAACTTATGGATTACTTTTCAAGAGAATATGATACATCTGTTTTTTTTACGAGAATAATCAAAAATGAAATTAGAAATTTGAATTTCTGGAAGCGTATGGGGTTTAATGCCGTGAGAAGGGTAAAAAATTTTTATAATGTGAATGACAAGTATATGGATATGATAATTATGAGAAAAATCGGGGCCTAAAGGTAATATTTTTTTTCACAAATTAATAGTATATATAAAAACTATTAATTTGGGAGTGAAAAAATGAAGTACACACGATACGATTTAAAAAAGGACAAGAGTACTAAGACTTTTATGATTTTGATATTTATAGTACTTTTTTCAGCATTTATATTGGGAACTTTTATATTTCAGGTTATAATAAAAAGTCCGGGTGATTTAAATTATACCAGTACATCTAAGAATAAGACAGAAAGTGAATCTGGGAGCAGTTCAATTTTAAAAAATGAAGACGTGAAATTTGCAGCTGTTCAAGGCGGTATTTACAAGGATAAAAATAATGCAGCTCAGGAAAAGGAAGTGCTGTCTAAATACGGACTTCCATTTTATATCACGGAATCGGATAAGATGAGAGTATTTTTAGGAATTTTTACGGAAGATAATGCAGATAAAATTATGAAGTCTCTCGGATCACAGAATGTAGAAACTTCAAAGATGGTATTTACAATAAAACAGGATGGAACCTGTAATACTGAAATAATTCAGATAGTAGATGCAAACTTGAAAGTATTGAACAAACTTTCGGCAGAGGATGTAAAATCCATACAAACTGCAGAATTGAAAAAATGGTGTTCATCTCTTGCAGAAGGAGAAACAGGAAATTATAAGAACAAATCAGTTTTAAAGCAGCTGAAGGAATACATAAATAAGCTTCCTGTGGAAATAACAAAGGATAATAGTGAGGGAAATTATATATATATATTCAATTTGTTAAAAAAAGTGGCAGCCAATTGATTCTGAAATATTCTAAATATGGTAATTATTGGGAATGGCAGTAAGGGTATATGAATACCAGCAGCTGCCATTTTTATGCTAAATTTAAAAATTTTTTTTAACAATAATATATGTACTTGTTTATATATTTATTAAATGATAAACTATATAGGACATATTATTAAGGTAGGGGATTTTATGTGAAAGGGGCGGAAAAAAGAAAAGGATTTTTATGGCTTTTTATATTTTTGGGAGCTATATTGGGAAGTGTCCTTGGAGATGCTATCGGAAATAATTTCAGTTTTTTAAGCCTTTTTAAAGATTCTTATTCAGTTGGAATGACAGAACCCGTGGTATTAAATCTTAAAGTCATGACAGCTACTTTTGGAGTGAACTTTAAAGTAAATATTATGACTATAATAGGAATAATTATGGCTATAATATTATATAGAAAGTATTAGGAAGAAGTGATGACTTGAAAATTGTATTGGCCTCAGCCTCCAGTAGAAGAAAAGAGCTTTTAGAAAGATTAGTGCAAAACTTTCAAGTGATAGTGAGTGATTTTGATGAAAGTTCTATTTTATTTTATGGGGATTGTGCATCATATGTTAAGAAGTTGTCTGAGGGTAAGGCAAAAAACGTATGCAGTAAGTTTGCAGATAAAAATTCAATTGTAATAGGATGTGATACAGTAGTATTTTTTAAGAAAAATATAATGGGTAAACCAAAAGACAGCAGAGAGGCTTTTGAAATGTTGAAATCTTTAAGTGGAAATGAGCATCAGGTTTATTCAGGAATATCCATTATAGATAGAAATTCAGGCAGAATTTGCAGGGATTTTGTGTGTACTACTGTGAAATTTAGTGAAATAGATGATAATAGAATAGAAAACTACATAAAGATAGGAGAATATAAAGATAAAGCAGGAGCTTATGCCATACAGGGCCGTGGAGGAATTTTTGTTGAAGAAATTCGCGGATGCTATTATAATGTGGTAGGATTACCTTTAAATAAGTTGTATAATATGTTAAGTGGGATGGGGGTAAATTTGTAATAGGGAGTTTTTAAATGGATGACATGTTAAAAATTATGGATTTGCCGGAAAATGAAAGACCCAGAGAGAGGTTATTCAGATATGGAACAGAGGCTCTGTCCAATGCCGAGCTTTTGGCTATAATACTTGGCACTGGGAATAAAAAGGAAAATATAATATCTTTGAGCACTAGAATTATAAAGCATAGTGGGGGGTTAAATGGAATTCTCAATTCTACCCTGGAAGATTTCATGGGCATTTGTGGCATTGGAAAAGCAAAAGCTGCAAGAGTAATGGCGGCAGTAGAGCTGTCGAAGAGATTTAAATCTTATAAAGACGGCGGCAGCTGTAAAATATGTAGCCCTGAAGATGCAGCAATGCTGGTTATGGAGGAGATGAAAGGGTTGAAACAGGAATATTTGAAGGTGATGATGTTAAATACAAAAAATGTGGTTATGGGAATTAAAAATGTATTTATTGGAGGCTTAAATTCTTCAATGGTTCATCCAAGAGAAGTGTTCTCGTATGCCATAAAAAAGAATAGTGCATCTATAATAGTGTGTCATAATCATCCTTCAGGGGATCCATCACCCAGCAGTGAAGATATAGACGTGACTTGCAGATTGAAAAAATGTGGTGATCTTCTAGGTATACAGTTAGTTGACCACTTGATAATAGGTAATGGAACATATGTGAGTTTAAAGGAAAAAGGAATTTTGTGTGATTGAAAGGAGAAAATATAAATGGGATTTTTCGGAATGTCCAGGGATATGGGAATTGACCTGGGGACAGCTAATACGTTGATATATGTTAAGGGAAAGGGAATAGTACTTAGAGAACCTTCTGTGGTGGCTATAAACAGCGATGTTAAGAAGGTAATGGCAATAGGAAATGAAGCAAAGGATATGATAGGAAGGACACCTGGAAATATAGTGGCTATAAGGCCGCTTAAGGATGGAGTTATCGCTGATTTTGATGTGACACATACCATGCTGAAAAAGTTTATAGAAAAGGTAAGTCCTAAGTCAGCATTTACAAGCCCCAGGATATTTGTGTGTTTTCCATCTGGAGTTACAGAAGTGGAAAAAAGGGCCATAGAAGAGGCTACAAAACATGCAGGGGCCAGAGATGTACTTCTTATGGAAGAGCCCATGGCAGCTGCTATTGGAGCTGGACTTCCTGTGAATGAACCTACGGGAAGTATGATTGTGGATATAGGTGGAGGAACTACGGAGGTTGCAATAATATCACTGGGAGGAATTGTAACAAGCAAATCCTTGAGAATTGCCGGTGATGAGCTGGATCATGCCATCATAAGTTATATAAAAAAGGAATATAATCTTATGATAGGGGAGAGAACGGCAGAAAACGTAAAAATTGAATTGGGTTCAGCCTATGAAATGGATGAAGAAGACAAGTCAATGGAAATACGGGGAAGAGATTTGATTTCAGGATTGCCTAAAGTCATAAATATAACTGAAAGTGAAGTCAGAGAAGCTTTGAAAGAGCCTATAGTAGCTATAATTGAGGCTATAAAAACTACACTTGAAAAAACACCACCAGAACTTGCATCAGATATAATGGACAAAGGAATTATGCTGGCAGGCGGAGGAGCTATGCTGAGAGGGCTGGATCTATTGATAAATCAGGAGACACATATGCCTGTGCATATAGCTGAAGCGCCTCTTGATTGTGTTGCACTGGGTGCAGGAAAAGCTCTGGATACTATTGACAAAATAGTAGCTAGCAGAAAATAGTGATAGGTTATGAGATTTTTAAAGAATAAGCTGATAGTGACAATAGTAATACTTTCAATTATATTTTTAATTTTAATTCCCTTCAGTATCAAGGGCGGCAACGGATCGTTTTTGAGAAATGGTATAGGTGTTACTTTTAATTCGGTTCAAGGAGTCCTATACAAGTTCAATGGCGGAATGAAAAATTTTTTGGGCTTTATAATAAATTTTTCTGAAGTGAAAAGTCAAAACGAGGAGTTGAAAAAGGAAAACAATTCATTAAAGAATAGGTTAATAGAATATAATACTTTGAAAAATGAAAATTCTCAGCTTAGGAAAGAGCTTAATTTTAAAAACCAAAAGGCGGAATATGACTACATAGGCTGTGATATAGTTGGCAAAAGCAGTGATGGTATTCTGGATGAATTTGCAATAAATCGAGGGAGTGCAGATGGTATAAAAAAACAGATGGTGGCTGTTACTGCGGAAGGACTTGTAGGTCAGGTGGTTCATGTGGAAAACAACTGGTCCATAGTTCAATGCTTGACCAATGAGAATCTGGCAGTGGGAGGTACTGTGGGAAGTTCTATGGATACCAGCGGGGCCATAAATAGTGGTATTGTAAAGGGATATAAAGACAGTGAAAATAAATATTTGGCTAAACTTTACTACCTTCCCCAGGAATCCACTATTAAAAAAGGTGACGAGATTCTGACTTCAGGAATTGACAGTTCATATCCCAGGGGAATAAGAATTGGCACTGTAATAGGTGTGGAAGATGATAAGGGAAAGGTAATGAAAAATGCCATAATAAAACCTTATGTAAATTTTGATAAAATTCAGGAGCTGCTCATAGTAGTTCCTAAAAATAAAATGGATATTAAATACTAGGGTGAGGTAAAATGAAAAAAATATTAGTACTTTTTCTCCTATCAATTGGGCTGTTTATTTTGGACAATGCATTGATGCCTTTTTTTGCTGTAAGAACATTTTATCCCAGTTTACTGCTGATTTTTATAATTTGCTACTCCATTGTAAATGGAAAATGGGAAGGACTTTGGCTAGGAGTCTTTACTGGAATACTCCAGGATATATATTTCTCACAGGGATTTGGAATGAATTCTTTTACAAATATGATAGTGTGCATTGCAGCGGGATTTATAGGGGATAGTATATTTAGGGAAAAAAGAATTGTCCCTGTTATTTCCTGCTTTTTATTGATTCTATTTAAGGGAATTTTGATGTGGGGTATTCTCTATCTGGCTGGAGCATATGTGAATATGGCCAATATATTTTTCTCAGGCATTTACGATATGGTTTTGTGCATTTTTATATATAAGCCAGTTTATAACTTTTGCAGAAAGGATTATATGCAGCTCAGGTGGAAGTTCTAAAATAGAAACAAAATTTATAAAGGTGGAGGTGGTACCTTGTGAGGCAAAAAAGATATTCTGATAAAAGATATTCTGATATTACAAGATACACTGCGCTTATAACGATTATGCTGATTATTTTTTTTACCATTGCAGGAAGGCTTTTCTTTCTGCAGGTGGTAAAAGGTCAGGAGTATAAAGAACAGTCCAACAATAAATCCATACGGGAAATTCCCGATATAGCTCCAAGGGGAAAGATTTTAGATGTGAAAGGCAATGTTCTTGCTGCCAGCACTCAGGGATATATGCTGGTGTACAACCAGACGGACGAGAGTGACAAGGTTTTTTTCACTACAATGAGCAAGGTATTTAAAATATTGGATGAAAGCGGCGAGAGTCAGCAGGATGATTTTGAGCTGAAGATAAATCCATTCAAATTTGAATTTAGAAGTGATGATGAGGAGACCAGAAAAGCTCTTGAGATCAAATTCAAGAGGGACAGGGGTCTGAATGAGCCCATAGAAAAGAGTATCAAGAGCAGGAATAAGAATATCTCCGAAGATGAACTGAAAAGTATGGTCAACAAAGAACTTTTGAAGATATCTCCCGAGGATACCTTCAAGAAACTTGTGAAGCAGTACAAGATAAGCAGTGCCTATTCACTGGAGCAGCAGAGAAGGTTCATGATTGTGAAGGATACTCTGAAGATGCAGAGCTTTTCCGGATACAAGCCTGCCACGGTGGCCAGCAACATAAGCAAAGAAACTGCTTTTAAATTTTTACAGATGTTAAATGATCTTCCGGGAATAGACGTGACCACCCAGCCTCTGAGATCTTATCCAAATGGAGATCTTGGTTCCAATTTTATAGGATATATATCAAAGATATCTTCCGATTATGAAAAGTATACTGAAAAAGGATATGATGTGAGCAGTGATTATGTAGGCCAGGCAGGAATAGAAGGTGCACTTGAGGACAGGTTAAAGGGTTCAAAAGGCGGGAAAATAGTAAAACTCAATAAAAATGGAAGGATAATTGAAGAGCTTGGTGAAAGGGAACCTTATCCCGGACAGACAGTGCAGCTTACAGTAGACAAGGATGTGCAGAAAGCGGCGGAAACTTCTCTTGATAATACTCTTGCAGGTCTTAGAGCTGATCCGTATAAGATGAGACGTTCCAATACATCAAATGCTACCAGAGGTGTTGCAGTGGCAGTTGATGTGAATACGGGAGCCATAGTGGCAATGGCCCAGGTACCACGTTATGATCCAAATCTGTTTGCTTCACCTGGGAAACTTAGTTCAGAACTGTATAACCAGTATTTCAGTCCGGATCTAGAACAATTTGGAAGGAATTATATTCAGTCCCGTGGAATCACGGCCAATTATCCTGGTGAAAGTGAGGATGAAGTGCTGAACACCCTTTTTCCCATAGACAAAAGCATAAAAAATAATACCACTATAAGAAAAGATGTATATGACATATATCCAAAGCCATTTTATAATTATGCCACCCAGTCCCTGATACCTCCCGGCTCTACTTTCAAGCCTATGACGGCCATTGCAGGACTTGAGACCGGGGTCATAACTCCTGGCTTTACTGTGGATGATGAAGGATATTTCAATCAAGGTGGTAAAATTGTAAAATTTGAGTTAGATGGCAGAAATGGAGTCGTGAATTTGATAACTGCCATAGGGAAGTCCAGTAACCCCTATTTCATGACAGTGGCTGAAAAACTCAGAAATGCCTTTGGAGATGATATTCTGGCCAAGTATGCCTGGAAATTTGGACTTGGGATATCTCCAGACAGCAAGTCAAAAGCTGCCACTGGAATAGAGATACCGGAAAAGTTCGGACAAGTATATAATACCGTGTCCAATAAAAATACTTATTCAAATATCTATCTTTTGAAAACTATGGAAGTGCTTAAAGGCGGGCAGGATGATTATGGACACAAAGTAGTTACTCTGGATCTATATGACAACAGCAGTGATTCGGCTGAAGTTAAAAATATTAAAAATAACATCAAAACTTTGATAAAGAATTCTATAAAGGAAGGTAAAAGTGCTTTTGACAAGTCAAAGTACAATGAGTTGTTTTCGGAGCTTGTGAAAGCAGATCCGAACAATAAGAAGGACATAAGTGACAGCCAGATGGATAACCTGCTGAATGTGGTGTACAGTATAACTATATCGGATGCCAATGCCCAGCTGAAGGTACCGGCAAACATAGAAAATGCTGCCATAGGTCAGGGGCTTAACCAGTTTACCCCTCTTCAGATAGCAAGTTATGCTGCCACTATTGCCAACGGCGGAACCAGATATAAACTCCATCTGGTGGATCAATATCTGAATGCAGAGGATAAAGTCATTGAAAAGGTGAAGCCTGAAGTAATAGAAAAAACAGGTGTTAAAGCTGAAACCATAGCAGCAGTCAAACAGGGAATGAATGCCGTTAATGAAAGTGGTACGGCTGCCCAGGTATTTAGCGGATTTCCCATAACTACCGCAGGTAAAACAGGTACCGCCCAGAGTCTTGGCAACCAGGAGCAGGTAGGCAGGACCGACTATGCTGAATATATTGGGTTTGCTCCTCTTGACAAACCACAGATAGCCGTATGTGTAGTGCTGTTTGACGGTGGTCAGGGAGGAGTGGGAGCAGCCTCTGTAGCCAGAGATATTTATTCTGCATATTTTACCTCCAATGGAACTATAAGTGCTTCTACCAGTACGGGACAAAACAATCAATAAGCGGAAAATTTGCGAATAGAATATTCTATTCGCAAATTTTATGTGGACAATAATCTCATATCAAGTTATATTTAAAAATAAAGATAAAAATCTAGAAGGATTTATAGAAAAAGTATTGAATATTATTTTAGAGGTGACTTATGGAGGCTGGATATGATAGATAATAATATAGTGGTTAAGGGTAACAGGGATGGAATAAATATAATTATAAATATGAATAAATTCAAGGATTTTGAAGAGATGCTGGAATTTTTAGTTAAAAGGCTTTCAGCTGGCAGAATGTTTTATAAAGGATGTACTATAAGAATAACTACAGAATTGAAATACATAAATCAAAAACAATTTGCCAGGTTAAAGGATGTATTGTTTGAAAAATTTTTGGTAAAAGACTGTATATTTGAAGACAGCAACGAAAAACCCAATAAAGTATTTTCCGGGATTTATGAAGGAAGAACTAAATTTTTAAGAAGAACAGTGAGAAGTGGACAAGTTATAAACTATTCTGGAAATATAGTCGTAATTGGAGATGTAAATGCTGGTTCTGAAATATATGCAGGTGGTAACATAATAGTATTTGGATCACTTAGAGGATATGCCCATGCCGGATTTAGCGGTAATTCCAAGGCTATAGTGGCATCTATCTGCCTTCAGCCGGAAATGCTTCAGATTTCTGATATAGTTGCCAGATCACCTGAGGATAATATCAAGCCTGAATATCCAGAAGTGGCCAGGATAAAGGGTGATATGATAGTAGTTGAACCCTATCTGCCCAATAAATATGTTTGAATTTAACGTTGTTGATTTTTTCTGTTATAGTCATAAAATAAAGGTGTACTATTTTAAAAGTTTATTTTCTGGGCACATGCCTTTTAGAAATGATCAAATTATTAAGTCATTATACCCCATAAGAGCCCCTATTTGTTCAGGAGCTCTTTCCCTTTTGCCGTCGAAAATAATGAGTTCCTACATTATAGAAAAAATTTAATTTTGATATTGCTTGTGTATAAACTTTATGATAAGATTATTAGAAATGAAAATTTTAAGGCTAAGAGGGAGTAGCTGCCTATATTTGGTGATAAAGTCAACATACTGATCTTTTGATCTGGCTTTGTCATGGCTGATTCTAGTCAAGCGAGACTTTTAACACAATGATTCTATCGTTGTGTCAAAAGTCTTTTTTATGTTAAAAAGGAGGTTTATTAAATGGCGTTAATTATTAAAACATTATTACTTGTAGTTGTGGCAGAAATGGGTGATAAAACCCAATTGCTTGCTATGGCTATGGCTGGTAAGTACAAAATAAAGCAGGTGTTGCTGGGGGTATTTGCTGCTACAATTTTTAACCATGCTCTTGCAGTGGCAGTAGGAAGCTATTTGAATTCCATTATACCGATGGGTATAGTAAAAGTTGTAGCTGGAGTGCTATTCTTGATTTTTGGACTTTGGACATTAAGAGGAGATAAAATTGATGATGAATGTGAAAAAAAGAACAGATTTGGACCGGTTGCCACAGTGGCATTGGCTTTTTTCTTAGCGGAAATGGGTGATAAAACTCAACTTATGACCATAACGATATCTGCACAAAATGCTCATCCAATATTTATATTGATGGGAAGTACGGCCGGTATGTTAATTGCGGATGGCATAGGTATCTTAGGTGGTGCGTGGATGTGCAGAAATATACCCGAAATATACATAAAATGGATAGCTGGAACTGTATTTATATTCTTTGGCTCAGTTTCTATCTACAATTATACTTCTTCCTTGTCATTTATATATATGATTCTGTATTTTTTGGTTCTCGGAGTGCTGATATACTTATTTGGAATTAAGTTTTCGTATAATAATCGAGCCTGTAGTAGGATTTTATCCCATGAAAACAATAAAGAGCATAAATTACAAAATATGGGCAATGCCTTGCCAAGCAGACAGATAAAAAAATAAAACATGGCTTCTCAAATTTAAGTTGATATTTTAAAGTTCGATAATATTATAGATTATTTACGCCATGTCTAGTATAATAATTTATAGATGGTTTTTTATTATTTGGCTGTTTACAAAAGGGTATTTTGTTTATATAAAGGGAGGCAGTGTAATGGGAGAAGCAATTGTAGTGACATCAGGCAAGGGAGGAGTAGGAAAAACCACTACTACCGCCAATATAGGCACCGGGCTTGCTATTTTGGGGAAAGATGTTGTGGTGGTAGATGGAGATACAGGACTTAGAAATTTGGATGTACTCATGGGCCTTGAAAATAGGATTGTGTTTACCCTGCTGGATGTAGTGGAAAATAAATGTAAGTTGAAACAGGCTCTTATAAAGGATAAAAGATTTACAAATTTGTATCTGCTGCCTACTGCACAGACCAGAGATAAGGAAGATGTAAGTCCTGAGCAGATGATGGATTTGATCTATGAATTAAAAAAGGAACATGATTATGTACTGATAGATTGTCCCGCAGGAATTGAACACGGTTTTGAAAATGCTATAATAGGTGCGGACAGAGCGCTTGTTGTGGTAAATCCGGAGGTGACTTCTGTCAGGGATTCAGATAGAGTTATAGGAAAACTTGATGCTAAGGGGTTGGAAAATCATCAGCTTATAGTCAATAGATTGAACTATAGGATGACCCAAAGTGGAGAGATGCTGGATGTAGATGACATATTGGATAGTCTGGCCATAGAACTTATAGGAGTGGTACCGGATGATAAAAATATAACAATTTCTACCAACAAAGGAGAACCCATAGTGCTCAACAGCAAAGCTGCATCGGGACAAGCTTTTAGAAATATAGCTAGAAGAATTACGGGAGAGAAGGTACCTATAATGGATTTAAGTAATGAGCAAGAAGGTATTTTCTCATCTTTAAAAAAATTATTCGGCATTAAATAAGGGGGTAGGAGAATGGATTTTTTTAAGATATTCTCTAGATCATCTTCTAAGAATGTAGCTAAAGAGAGATTAAAGCTGATACTTATACACGATAGATGCAATATGTCTGAGGATTTACTTGAAAATATAAAAGAAGATATACTTAAGGTTCTCTCAAAGTATATGGAAATAGATTGTTCAGAAATAGATGTGAAGATGACAACACCGGAGGAAATAAAAGGGAATTCGGCTGCTCTTGTGGCCAGTATACCCATAAAAAAAGTTAAGAATAATAGGTAAACTATTGATAATTTATATATAGTTTTTTTATTTCCCTGTGGTATAATCATTATAGTTATATTGGAGGGATATATAGAATGCTTGAAAAACTTACTATAAGTAGAAAACTTTTAAAAGAACTTGATTTTCCTATAATTGTTACTACCATACTTATATGTATATTTGGCAGTTTGAATATATACAGTGCATCTCATATGAGTTCCGGCTATTATTATTTGAAAGCACAGCTCATTTGGATAGTTATAGGGATTGCTTTAATATATTTCATTCTTTTAATAGATTATTCTGTTATAAAAGACTATGCTGTTATAATCTATGGGTTTGGAGTATTCCTGCTCATTTTAAATTGTATTCCTGCTTTTCAGTACACGGTAAATGGAGCATCTTCATGGATTAAAATTGGAGGTATTTCCATGCAGCCTTCTGAATTTGCCAAAGTTGGAATTATAGTGATGCTGGCAAAACAGCTGGAAGATATGGAAGGAAACATTAACAGTGTAAAGAATATCGCAAAACTTACGATGTATGCTCTCATTCCCATGGCATTGATTGTAAAACAACCTGATATGGGAATGACCATGGTATGTTTTTTTGCTGTGTTGGGAATATATTTTATATCAGGCTTGAATTTCAAGGTGATACTTGGAGGTATATTGGGAGTTACCATACTGGGAACAATTGCATGGAATTCTTCACTCATAGCAGATTATCAAAAGATGAGAATCGTATCCTTGTTCAATCCTGAAAAATATGAAGCATCTTATTCACTGCAGGTCACTCAGTCAAAAATAGGGATTGGTTCGGGAGGAATTTTGGGCAAAGGTTTTTTAAAAGGCACTCAGATTTCAGGAGGTTATGTTCCGGAATCCCATACTGATTTTATATTTTCTGTAGTGGGAGAGGAATGGGGACTTATAGGATGTTTGGTTTTAATATTATTTTATGTGATTATAATGTATAGATCTATAAAAATAGCCAGAGAGTCTAAAGATATTTTTGGGACAATGGTATGTGTAGGCATAATATCTACCATGTTATTTTCTGTTTTCCAGAATATAGGTATGACGGTGGGACTATTGCCTATAACAGGTATTACACTTCCCTTTATGAGCTATGGAGGAAGTTCTATGCTCTCGGCTTTTATAGAACTTTCCTTGATTCTAAATATAGGCATGAGGAGGAAAAAGATTAATTTCTAGGGGGATATACTATAATGAGAATCG
The DNA here is from genome assembly GCF_002995845.1 of Clostridium luticellarii. Taxonomy (GTDB): domain Bacteria; phylum Bacillota; class Clostridia; order Clostridiales; family Clostridiaceae; genus Clostridium_B; species Clostridium_B luticellarii. The sequence goes on from NZ_PVXP01000012.1 coordinate 34,882, forward strand.
CTTTTATAGCACATGACAAAAAAAAAGATGATATTGTGGATTTTGTAAAGAGATATAAAAATGTATTTAAAAATCATGAAATATTTGCTACAGGAACCACAGGAAAATTGATAAGTGATGCCACGGGGATAAAAATACATAGATTTCTCTCAGGTCCTATGGGAGGAGATCAGCAGATAGGTGCAAGGGTGGCACAGGGGGATATGGATATAGTTATATTTTTAAGGGATCCATTGACAGCCCAGCCACATGAACCTGATATTTCCGCGTTGCTCAGGATTTGTGATGTACACTGTGTACCTCTTGCTACTAATCTGGGAACTGCAGAAATATTTGTAAAGGCTTTGCGAAATTACAGTGAAGGTTAATTTATAGGGACTTAATATTGAAATACCTATATTTCAATATTAAGTCCCTTATTTTTATGTGAAAAGTCACCAAGTCATAAATACAGTTATTTTTAAATATATATTAATATGTGTGTTATGAAGGAGGTTTCAAGGTGGGAAATTATGATTCAGAATATGAAAAATACTATAATTCCCTGAAGCGGAAAGTGAGATATTCACCTTACTACAATAGAGCTGGCAGCGGTGATCGTTATGCTAAAAAGGCTAATTATTTGAGCAGAAGAATTATAAGAGATTTAGCTGGAGCATTGATTTTATTTGTGTTTATTGCAGGCTGTAAAGTGATTCCGACTACTACAAGCAAAAATGTATATAGTTATTCTAAAAAGATTGTCGGCCAGAATTATGATTATAATAAATTGAAAATCCAGTTGAAGAATATAGATGTAAATTATATTGGAGATAGGGTCAAAAATGTAATTGAACAACTGAGAGTAGATGGAAAAGATTAAGTTTTAAGAGGTATTTTTGTGATTAGAATGAGTAAATATTTTATTCCCTATGTAATATTTTTAATTATTATAGGTTACAAGGGACAGCTTATTTGTACATTTGTAGTAGTCTTTTTTCATGAAGTGGTTCATTATTTTACTGCCAGACATTATAAATTCTCTGGATTTGATATAGAATTTATAGCAGTTGGAGCTGCTGTAAGGCTGAAGGATATAGACGAAGCATTTCCAAAAGAGGATTTGATAATTTCATTTTCGGGACCGGCTGTTAATTTAATTTTAAGTGTATTTTTTTATTGTATATATGAAATTTGGAGCCTGGGCCTCTGGAATATGCTTTTTTCTGTAAATCTGGCTATAGGATTATTCAATTTGATTCCAGCATTTCCCCTGGACGGTGGAAGAATTTTGAGAAGTATGCTGAACTTAAAAATGACTTATAAAAAAGCAAATAAAATAATGATGATTTCCAGTATATTTATAGGAATAGCACTTATGCTTTTCTATATATTTTTGTTTCTTCATGGAAACAGTAATTTTAATGTGGGAATAATAGGAATATTGATAGTTGTATCATCTTTAAAAGAAAATGAAAGGGTATCATATATAATCATGGGAGATATTATAAAGAAAAAATACAAATTTATAAAAAGGGGGTATATTGAAAACAGGAATGTTTCAATATATTATAAGCAGGATCTGCTTATGGCTATGGGACTGTTTGACAAGAGCAAATACAACATATTTATGGTTTTGGATGAAGAGATGAAAATAATTGATGTAATCTATGAGGAAGAGATAATAAATGCATTGAAATTATACGGAAATATAACCATAGAGAAATTTATCAAAATAAATGATTCTTAGGTTCAGATTTTGGAAGATTTTCGGCTGCTGCTGAAAATCTTCTTTAATTTTGCATTGTCAACTGTCAATTGTAAATTGTTCACTGCCTTAGGGTTTTAAATTGTGTATGCTTATGCTAAAATATAGTGACAATACCTAAGAGGAGGATTTTTGATGAATAGAGTTTCTGACAGTATATTGTCCAAGGTGGAAAAACCTGCACGCTATATTGGGGGAGAAATGAACTCTTATATAAAGGATAAAAATAAAGTGGACGTTAGATTCGCATTTTGTTTCCCCGATGTCTATGAGGTAGGCATGTCACATCTTGGTATGAAAATACTGTATTATATATTAAATGAGAGAAATGACACTTATTGTGAAAGGGTTTTTGCACCCTGGCCGGATATGGAAAAACTTATGAGAGAGAACCACATATATCTTTATGGATTGGAGAGCAGGGATCCCATAAGAGATTTTGATTTCATAGGTTTTACACTTCAATATGAGATGAGCTACACCAATATTTTAAATATGCTGAATCTGTCAGGATTATCTGTCAGGGCTTCTGAAAGAGGTGAACAGGACCCTGTAGTTATATGTGGAGGTCCCTGTGCCTACAATCCTGAACCTCTGTGGGATATAGCAGATTTGTTTACCATAGGGGAAAGCGAAGAGCAGATAAATGAGATCATGGATCTATATAAGATGTATAAGGGCAGAAAAAAGAAATTTTTAAGGGAAGTATGCCACATAGAGGGAGTGTATGTTCCATCACTTTATAGTGTAAACTATAACGAGGATGGAACCATAAAAAGTTTTGAACCAATTTATGAAGATGTTCCCAACCAGGTCACCAGGAGAATAATAAAAAATTTCAATGAAGTTCAATATCCTGATAGGCTTGTAGTCCCATTCACTGACATAGTGCATGACAGGATAGTCCTAGAGACCTTTAGAGGCTGTACAAGAGGATGCAGGTTTTGTCAGGCTGGTATGATATATAGGCCTGTTAGAGAAAAGAGCACTTCAAAATTATTGAAACAGGCAGATGAGCTCATAAAAAATACGGGTTACTCCGAGGTGTCTCTCACTTCTCTAAGTATATGTGATTATTCTGATTTGAAAAATCTGGTTCATGGTTTTATAGAAAGGCATAAGAAGGATAAAGTGGGGGTGTCCCTTCCCTCCCTTAGAATAGATTCTTTTTCGGTGGACCTAATCAACGAAATACAGAAGGTGAGAAAAACCGGGCTGACTTTTGGGCCTGAAGCTGGAAGTCAGAGAATGAGAGATGTAATAAACAAGGGTGTTACGGAGGAAAATCTGATGAACTCTGTGTGCAGTGCCTTTAAGTCTGGATGGTCCACCATTAAATTGTATTTTATGATAGGACTTCCCTATGAGACCATGGATGATATAAAGGGAATAGCAGATTTATCAGAAAAAGTAGTGAGGGAATATTACAAAGTTCCAAAGGAGATTCGAAAGAAGGGTCTTAAAGTAACAGTCAGCACCTCTATATTTGTACCAAAACCCTTCACTCCCTTTCAATGGACTCCCCAGATAAAAATGGAGGATGTGAAAGAGGAGATAAATGTGATAAGAAGTTCCATAAAAAGCAGACATGTGCTTTACAATTGGCATGAAAGCCCGCTTAGCTATCTGGAAGCCGTATTTGCAAGAGGAGACAGAAGAGTATGTGATGTACTTATAAGGGCCTATGAAAAGGGGGCCCAATTTGACAGCTGGTCTGAATACTTCAAATTTGATGTATGGGAAAACGCTTTTAAGGAATGTGGTGTAGATGGAGATTTTTATGCCTACAGAAGCAGAGACTATGATGAGATACTTCCCTGGGATTTTATAAATGCAGGTGTAGATAAAAAGTTCTTGATAGATGAAAATGAAAATGCCAAGAATGCCCGGGTAACTCCAGATTGTAGACTAGGATGTAAAAACTGCGGTGTCAATGTTAATTTAGGAGGGAAATGTTTTGAGGGAACAGTATCTGATAAAGTTCAGTAAAGGACAGAACATAAAATTTATAGGACATCTTGATTTGATGAGAACTCTCCAGAGGATGATAAGGAGATCCGGTATACCTGCAGAATACTCCCGGGGATTCAATCCACACATAAATATGTCCATAGCACAGCCGCTTTCTGTAGGGGTTTATTCTTGTGGAGAATATATGGATTTATATTTGGAGCAGAGTATTTCAGAAAAAAAGGTTATGGAAAAATTAAATAACAGTGCACCCTCCGGAATAAGGATATTAAAAGTGAACAAGGTAAAAAGAGTTGAAAATAGAAAGGTGTTTAAATCCATGGCAGCAATAAGTGCGGCTGAATATTTAATAGGCATGCAGTACAATAATGCTGATAAATTAAAAGAAAACATGGATGATCTAATGAATAGGGAACACTGGTATGATTTGAAAAAGACTAAAAGAGGAGAGAGCAGAGTAGACATTAAAACACTGGTAAAAAAGATAGATTGTACTTTTGAAAATGGCAGATTGATTTTAAATGCCTTGATTTCCTGCGGAAGTACAGAAAATTTATCGCCGCAGCTCCTGGTTCATTTCATACAATATAATACTGAAAATGCAGATAAGGAGAGTTTTGTTGAAATAATGAGGAAGGAACTATATGGACAGTTGGATCATGCTTTAGTTCCACTCAGCGAGTATGTGAACTGTATATGACAGAAGATGATTTTTAAAGAAAGGAGAGATCTGTGCTTGAGGGAGATATTTGTGGAAAGAAATGGGGGACTTTTAAGAATCATTATAAGACAAAATGGTATTTTAAAGGAATGTCTTATTGAGGAACAAAAGGGTGATGCGTATCCAGGAGAGGTGTACAATGGTGTGGTTAAAAACATAGTTCCTGCTATAAAATGTGCTTTTATAGATATAGGGTGTGGTAAAAATGCCTATATGTACATGGACAGTAAATTCAAAAATCTGAACTTGAAAAAGGGAGAAAAGCTTCTTGTACAGGTGGTTAAGGAAAGCTATGGGAAAAAAGGAGCCAAAGTGGTTAATAGTATAAGTATACCAGGGAAATACTGTGTTTTAGATGATTTTATCCATAATGTACAATTTTCAAAAAAGATAGATGACAGGGATTTCAAAAATAGAATAGCAAAAAATATAAAACTGCCTGCAGATGTGGGAGTTATGATAAGGACTGATGCCCAGAATGTGAATGTAGATGCTGTAAATAATGAAATAAATAAATTGTATGAAGATTATAGTAGTATAGAGAAAAAAGGGCGTTATTCATTAAAACCGGGATTGATATTTGAAAGCGGCGGAATACTCGGCGAAACTCTCAGGGACAAATTAAATGATGATAAGTTTAAAATATATGTAGACAATGAAAAAGATTATGCCTGTGTGCAGAATTTTTTGAGATATGTATGCAATGTGGATGTGGAACTGATACTGCACCAGGATAATAGGAACTTGTTTTCATATTATAATCTGGAAAAGGAAATATTGAAGCTGAGAAACAGCAGGGTAGAATTGAGCTGTGGCGGATACATAATAATAAACAGAACAGAAGCTATGTTTGTAATAGACGTGAATTCAGGTAAAAATACAAAAAACAATACTATGAATAAAACCGTACTCAGTACTAATCTGCAGGCTGCAGAGGAAATTTCCAGACAGATAATACTCAGAAATTTAAATGGAATAATTTTGATAGATTTCATAGATATGGATAGACAAGAAGACAAAGAAAGAGTTTTGTGTAAATTGAAAAGTGGGTTTTCAAATGATAAAAATAAAATCCTGATATATGATTTTACAGAACTTAACCTGGTACAGATAGCGAGAAGGAGAAAGGGAAAACCCATATATGACTATATAGAGGAAAATTGTGCATGCTGCAGCGGCATTGGAAAGAAAATAAAGCTGTCCTATATGGTTCTGCTCATTGGAAATGAAATTTTAAATATGAGCAGGGAAAAAAATATAAAAAATATTCATATCCAGATAAATTCATATTATAAAAAAGAAATAGAAAAAGATTTACAGGGCTTTGTAAAGAACATAGGGGCTGATAATATGACGGTTTATATTACCTATAAAGATAAGTTATTCATGTATAAATTGGAACCTCTTGTATTTGAAAGTCAGCTGGAGCAGCTTGAAATGTTTAAAGTAAATTGAATCCAAAAAGCTTTACAAAGAGAGGTATATGTGTTAAAATGACACCTGTAGACCGCTCGAAAGAGGTTTAAATTATGCTGAAAAAGATTCTGTATATACCTTTTAGGCGAGACTGGATTGAGGAGGTGTTTTGAATGTATGCGGTTATAGAAACTGGAGGAAAACAGTATAAAGTTGCAGAAGGAGACGTAATTTACGTTGAGAAACTGGATGCTGAAGTTGATTCAACAGTTGAACTTGGAAATGTACTTATAGTGAGTAAGGACGATGAAGGATTGGTTGTTGGGAAACCTGTAGTTGAGGGAGCCAAGGTAAATGCCAAGGTTTTAGCTCAGGGAAAATCCAAAAAAGTTGTGGTATTTAAGTATAAAGCTAAAAAGGATTACAGGAAAAAACAGGGTCATAGACAGCCTTATACAAAATTGCAGATTGAAAAAATTGATGCATAATTATGATTAGAGTAATATTTGATAAAAAAGATGGTAATTTGGTTTCAGTTTCACTTCAGGGTCATGCGGAATGGTCAAAGCAGGGATATGACCTGGTTTGCAGTGCTGTTTCAGCTGTATCCCAAAGTACTGTAATTGGGATAATTGAAGTGCTGAAATTAAATCTTGACTATTCCAGAAAAGATGGATTCTTGAGTTTTTCTCTGGAGGATATGGAAGAAAAAGATATTTTAAGATGTCAGGTACTTATGGAAACTATGTTACTTTCTTTGAAGAGTATAGAGATTAATTTTGGTAAATATATAAGTGTAAAAGTGAAGGAGGTGTAGTTGCATGATGATCATGGACCTTCAGCTGTTTGCTCATAAAAAAGGAGTAGGTAGCTCAAGAAACGGTAGAGACAGTGAGTCAAAGAGGCTTGGAGTTAAATCTGCTGACGGACAATTTGTTTTGGCAGGCAATATATTGGTGAGACAGAGGGGAACTAAAATCCATCCAGGAAATAATGTGGGTAGAGGCTCTGATGATACTCTGTTTTCGAAAATTGACGGCGTAGTTAAATATGAGAGAATGGGAAAGACTAAAAAAAGAGCAAGTGTATACCCTTTAGAGGTAGAAGAATTAGCAGCTGAATAGTGTTATTGGGCACCCTTATAGGGGTGCTTTTTTAAACCTGTGTGTTCTTTTTGAGTGAGTCAATCCAGGGGCGTAGCAGTTCTTAACCTGCCATGTTGTGAAACTGGGAGGTTTAGAAATCCATCGGGTAAGGTGATTCTTAGGTTCGTGGAAATTTGCTTCTAAGAAGGATCTTTCTTGGGAGGAACCTTAGAAGAACCAATCCAGGGGCGTAGCAGTTCTTAACCTGCCAGTCATAAGACTGGGAGGTTTAGAAATGATAGCCATCGGGCAAACTAAATATAATAGAAGGGAAGTGATTTGAGATGTTTGTGGACACAGCCAGAATATTCGTCAGATCCGGAAAAGGTGGAGATGGTTCCGTTTCTTTTAGAAGAGAAAAATATGTACCACTGGGAGGACCAGATGGCGGAGATGGTGGAAAAGGCGGAGATGTTGTATTGGTAGTAGATACAGATATGACCACTTTGCTGGATTTTGCATATAAGAAAAAATATGCAGCTGAAGATGGTGGAAATGGTCTTGGCTCCAAATGTTTTGGAAAAAATGGAGAGAATCTTTATATAAAAGTACCTCTCGGCACAGTTGTAAGAGATGTAGAAAGCAATAAAATAATATCAGATTTGTCCCACCCGGGCGACAGATGCCTGGTGGTAAAAGGAGGAAAAGGTGGAAGGGGAAATGTCAGATTTGCTACTTCTGTAAGGCAGGCACCTGATTTTGCCGAACCGGGAATGCCAGGCGAAGAAAGGTATGTAAGTCTTGAATTGAAGATACTTGCAGATGTAGGACTTGTGGGATTTCCCAATGTAGGTAAGTCTACTCTTCTGTCCGTAGTTACTAAAGCAACACCCAAAATTGCAAATTATCATTTTACAACATTATCCCCTAATCTTGGTGTAGTTGATGTACCGGGAATTAAGAGTTTTATAATGGCTGATATACCGGGTATAATTGAAGGAGCAGCAGAAGGGGTAGGACTTGGAATAGAATTTTTGAGACATATTGAAAGAACCAGAGTCCTGATACATGTAGTGGACATATCAGGTATAGAGGGAAGAAATCCTCTGGAAGATTTTATTAAAATAAATGAAGAACTGAAAAAATATGATGTGAAGCTTTGGGATAGACCTCAGATAATTGCTGCAAACAAGGCAGATATGTTATATGATGATAAATTATTTGAGAATTTTAAGAATGAGGTTAAGAAATTAGGTTACACCAAAGTTTTTAAAATATCTGCTGTTACACAAAAGGGAATAAAAGAGCTCATGCAGGAAACTGCAGCTATGCTTGATTTAATACCTGTTACTGATGTTGAAATAAGTGAGGAGGATAGATTTATTCCCCAGGAAAAGAAGTTCACTTATAACATAAGAAAAGAAGGAAATGTCTATATAGTTGAGGGAAGCTTTGTGGACAGATTACTGGACAGCGTAAATGTAAATGATCCTGATGAATTGAGATATTTTTATAAAGTGCTGAAAAATAAAGGAGTCATCAAGGAATTAGTGGATAGTGGAATTAAAGATGGGGACATAGTAAGACTCAACAATTTTGAATTTGACTACGTGATGTAATCTATAAATAAATGGGGAGAAACAGATGATTAAAAAAGCTATTTTTGGAGGAACTTTTGATCCAATACACATTGGACACATACACATAGCTTATGAAGCATTGTATATGCTGAAATTAGACAAGGTGGTATTTGTGCCAACTGGCAATCCGCCTCATAAATCAAAAGAGGATATAACAGATGCTCTTTTGAGGCATAAGATGGTAAAAGAGGCTATTAAATCAGAGGACAAATTCACTGTAAGCGATTATGAAATAAGCAGACCCAATTTAAGTTATACTTATAATACTCTAAAATATTTTAGCGATCTTGAAAAGCAGACTCAATGGTATTTCCTTGTAGGGATGGATTGTCTGATGGACCTTGAAAACTGGAATAAAATAGAGGATATATTTAAATTGTGCCAATTTATAGTATTTAACAGACCCAGCTTTCCGGCATTTACGATGAAGAGTATAAAAGAAAAAAAGAAAAAAATTGAGGACAGGTATTCTACTGAGATCATATATTTAAATGCACCACTTTTGGATATTTCCTCTACTACCATAAGAAAAAATATAAGTGAAGGAAGAAATGTAAATTATCTTTTACCGGGAAATGTTTCCCGTATTATTAAACAACTTGGTCTTTATAAATAGTTTTATAATTTTTATTTTGGAGTGATAATTGATGTGGAATGAGGAACAGATTATAGAGTACTTAAAGGAAAAGTTAAAGAAAAGCAGATATGAACACAGTTTGAGTGTAAGAGATACGGCTATAAAAATGGCTAAAATTTATAATGCAGATGTTAAAAAGGCAGGTACGGCAGGGCTGGTTCATGACTGTGCAAAATATATGTCAAACGGGCAAATACTGTCTATAGCAGAGCAAAATGGAATGGAAGTAGATGAAGTAGCTAGAGCAAATCCACAACTTCTGCACGGCAGTATTGCTGCTGTAATAGCAAAAAATATCATGGGAATTTGTGATGAGGATATATTAAGTGCCGTGAAATATCATACTACAGGTAAAAAAAATATGAATATTCTAGAGAAAATAGTATATATTTCGGATTACATAGAACCTTTAAGAGATTTTCCAGGGGTAGAAGAACTCAGGGAAAAGGCCCTTACGGATTTAAACGGGGCTCTGCTGGATGCCTTTAACAACACTATAAAGGTTGTGATAAGCAGAAATCAATTACTTCATTTAAATACAATTCAGGGAAGAAACTATTTAATATATAAGACTTTGCATCTGTAATTTTATAGACATAATTCTCTAAATATTTAACATTAGATATGAAAATTTGATATAATGATGTTGTTACATATTGCAGGCTGATGTTTTATTTTAGTATATTCAATTAGATTTTACAAGGAGGGTTATTATGAAAAAGAATATAATAAGTACAAAAAAGGCACCTGGAGCCGTAGGACCGTATTCCCAGGCTGTTAAGGTGGGAAACTTTTTATTCACTTCAGGTCAGATTCCATTGGATCCTGCAACTGGAGAGCTTATCTCAGATGATATTAAAAAAGCTACTGAAAGGTCACTTGAAAATATAAAGGCACTGCTTAAAGAAGCAGGTACATCCTTTGATAAAGTTGTTAAGACCACTGTATATGTAAAAAATATGTCTGATTTTGCAGCTGTAAATGAAGTTTATGCAGCGTATTTTAAAAAAGATATGCCTGCAAGATCCTGCGTGGAAGTAAAACTTCCCAAAGATGCATTGGTTGAAATAGAAGTAATAGCATTGGTGGATTAAATGGAACATAGTCAAAGAGTGAACTTTTAAAGGTTCACTCTTTGACTGTTAAGATTTATTTTTTCTATTTTAGGCATGGATAGATAGGGAAAGGATTATATTGCATGGAAGAAAATAAAATAGTATTTAAGGTGAGACAGGAAGATGAAGGATTGAAGCTAAGAGCATATTTAAAAAAGGTTCAGAGGCTTTCCAGCAGACTTATAAAAGGGGCGGCTTTAAGTGGGAGACTGGAGATAGACAATAAAAGAGTGAAACTAAATCATATAGTAAAGACCGGAGAAAGTGTATCTTTAAATCTTATAAAGGAAGAATCCCAGAATATTGAGCCTGAAAAAATGGATATACAGGTGGTATATGAAGACAAGGATATAATAGTTGTAAACAAACAGCCTGGTATAGTTGTCCATCCTACCAGAAGCTATCCCAATGGTACCCTGGCCAATGGAATTATCTATTATTTTAGAAAAAAGGGAGAGAACTGCATAGTCAGATTGGTGAGCAGATTGGACATGGATACCTCTGGACTTATAATAGTGGGAAAGAATCAATTTGCACATATGTGCCTGGCCAGGGATATGAAAAGCAAGAACTTCCAGAAAAGTTACATAGCTGTTATTCACGGAAAGATGGATGATGAAGAAGGAACTATAGATTTACCCATATACAGAAATAAAGAAGCCGGAATAAAGAGGGTTATAGACGAGAGAGGCCAGAAAAGTGTAACCCATTATAAAGTAATGGATAATTTTAAAAATGCTCAGCTATTGAGGCTTACTCTTGAAACTGGAAGGACCCATCAGATAAGGGTTCATTTAAGTTATTTAGGTCATCCGCTGTATGGAGATTCACTCTATGGATTAGAAGATGACAGCCAGTATATAAAAAGGCAGGCACTTCATGCCTATGGACTTAAATTTCCCCACCCGAGAGGCGACAGACTGATGGAGCTTAAATGTGATATTCCCCAGGATATTTTGGATCTGATAAACAAAATAAGTTGAAGCTTTGATATTGAATATCTAAAGCCTCAACTTATTTATTAACTGCTCTGAAAAATATTTTTTATCAAAAATTGGCAAATATCATTTAAAACTATTTATTTATATATATAAACTTTCTTATGGTGAAAATGACTATAGCTGTTAAAAATACTGCCATAATTGGAATTGAGTATTTGTTTTTCATTACCAGGTTTTGAATGACGTCTGAATCCAATATTTGTTTTTCAGTATGATTCACACCACTTGAAAGCTTCAATTCTCCTATATTTTGACCTTTAAAATACACCGTGGCTTTGTTTACTACATCTCCAATTTTGAAAAATTTAAAGGACAGATTTTTATTTTGTATGTTTAAATGTGGTATGGATTTGTCATCCTTTTGTTTTACATAGTAAAAATCAGAATTTGCAATAAGTGGAATGGAAAGTTTGTTTCTGTTATAGGTTGTAACTAAATCCCCTTTTGAATACAGTTTTGTCAGTTGAAAATTGTTGAAGCCAAAATCAAATAGGGATATTGAATCCTTGAAAAAGGTTTTGTTTTTATCGTGGATTAAAGCCACAATCAATTCCTGACCATTTCTTGTAGCAGTTGCTGTATAAGAGTGGAGAGATTGAATTGTGTAGCCTGTTTTACCACCTTCACATCCGCTGTAATAGTACATAGATTGTTTTTGTACAAGCTTATTCTCATTCCATACGGTTCTTGGCTTCGCAGATTTATTAGTAGGAGCAATGGTGTAAGATGTAGTAGTTGCAATTTTTGAATATTCAGGAGTTTTAGACAGTGCTCTCATTATAAGTGATAAATCCCTGGCAGAAGTTTTATGATTTTCATCAAACAGTCCGGTGGGATTTACGAAATTTGTATTTTTTGCACCTAGCTCTTTTGCCCTGGCATTCATTTTTGCAGCAAATTTATCCATGGAACCGCTTATGTGTTCCGCCAGTGCTTCTGCACAATCGTTATCAGAAGCCAGCAATAACCCGTATAATAAATCTCTTACAGTTATTTCTTCACCAGGGTAAAGACCCAATCGGGTTCCCTCTACAGCTGGTGGATTTTTGCCAATCACCACTTTGTCATTTAAATTTGTATTTTCCAGTGTTAAAAGGGCGGTCATTATTTTAGTGGTAGACGCCGGTGGATAAGGTGAATCGGGATTTTTGGAATACAGTAATTGACCGGTGGCTGCATCTAATATAACTGCGCTGTCAGCAGAAACAGCAGGAGGTGTTTCTTTAGCATAAATATTATGTAAGCTGCATGAATAAATAAGTAAAAACAGTAATATAAATGTAATTGTTTTTTTCATTTTTTCCTCCCTTGTTATTATCTTTAAACATTGTATTAAAAGACAATATTAAGTGGCAAAATTTTTTTAAAACTGTCAATAATTTAAATTATAAACTTAAATATAATTTAATGCAAATTGCAGCTTTCTTACTGTAATTGATATTGAAAGGGGAGATAAAATGAAAAACAGGAAAAAAATAATAGGATCCATTATAATTTTGGCACTGTTTTCTGTGTTCCTGGCAGTGGGATATGTACACTCCAGACCGGCAAAAGTGAATAAGGACAGTGAAAATATATTCAGAGAACAGAACACTGGTGAAAATTCCAAAGGTACTGAAGCTGTCAATAATACAGGAGAAATAACCGTTTATATAAACGGTGAGATCAAAAAGCCTGGAGTATATAAACTTAAAAACAACAGCAGAGTTGAAAACCTGGTGAAGGCAGCAGGAGGTTTTACAGATGAAGCCGACAGTTTAAAGCTGAATCTGGCTAAAAAATTAAAAGATGAGGACTATATATACGTAGACAGTAAAACAAGCAATGCTGCCGGAAGTTCAGCTTCTCCCGTATCCTCCCAGAGCCAAATGGGAAGTGATGGCAAAGTAAATATAAACGAGGCATCCAAGGAAGAACTTAAAACCATACCAGGTATAGGAGATGTTACTTCCCAGAAAATAATAGACTATCGGGAAAAAAACGGAGATTTTTCCTCAGTGGAAGATCTGAAGAAAATAGACAGGATAGGGGATAAGACCCTGGAGAAAATCAGGGATAAAATAGATATAAGATAAACAGATCGGTTATAGAAAAGTAAAGCACGAACGGCGTTACTTTTTTATAATCTGACTTAAAAAGGTTGAGCCCAAAATAAGTATACCTCCCAGTACCTGGATAGATGTCATGGTTTCACCTAGAAACAGGGCGGAAATAAATACTGCCGAAATTGGATCTATGTAGCTTAAAATTGCTATAGATTGTCCATCTAATTTTTTTATAGAACTGAAATAAAGTAAATAGGCTATGCCTGTATGCAAAATGCCTACTATCAATATAAATATCAAGGCGCTGTGGTTTATTTCACCAATGTTGATGTGGCTTTTATAGAACATACTTAGCAGGAGTACCAGAGCTGCTGTTACAAGCTGGATCAGTGTGGTTTCAAAGCCTGATAAATTTCTTATGAACTTGTTCATTAAAATTACGCTGGCATAGAGCACTGCACCTAAAATTCCATATATTATGCCTTTTAAATGATTGTAGGAACCTGTCATGGCATTATTACCTGTGATTAAAATTAAAAATAGTCCTGCCAGCGCTATGATGACACAGCTCACTTTGGTAAAGGTAAGCTTTTCCTTCAAGATGAAAGGAGATAACATTATTACAAATACAGGAGCAAAATAATAGGTAAGAGTTGCAATGGATACTGTGGTGTATTTATATGCCTGAAATAATGAAATCCAGTTTAGTCCCAGAGCTGTTCCAGATACCAGGAGCAGCAGAAGATTTTGTTTTATTGACTGGAAGGATATTTTTTTCCTTGTTAAACAGCATACACAGACTAGAAAAAGACTTCCAATGAAAGATCTGAAAAAGGCAAGTTCGGAAGAAGGCAAATTTATATTTTTTACAAAGACACCAATGCTTCCAAATATAAGCATGGATATGATGATATTGAGTTTAGCATTCATTTTCTGGTCCCCCTAAAAAAGTTTTTTATTTTTAAAGTAATTATAAAACAATTATAAAATAAATTATCTGTATATTACAGTGTATATGAAAATATATTGTGTGGATTTCCAAAATTATTGATGTTATAATTTTTACATGGATAAAAAATTGTAATTTTTCAAGAATTTAAATAAAAACAGCATAAAAGAGGTGGACCGATTTCTAGTACAATTCACTAGAGATGAAATTAGATTATGAAAATGGAAAAAGTAAAGGGAAATACGTTTTATATTGATACAGGAATGACATATATACCTTTTTACAAGATCAATGATAGAGAAATTATAATGCTGGATACGGGATGGGCTGAGGGAGAGAGAAAGGGAATAGATGAACTCCTGGAAAAAAATAATTTTAAAGTTTCCGGAATAATATGCAGTCATGCTCATGTAGATCATGTGGGAAATAATACCCATTTAAAAGAGAAATACGGATGTACCATTGCCATGTCTGCCTATGAAGCGCTTATATGCAGTTCAGCAGTGAATTTGAAACTCTATTATAATGGCCAAACTCTGTCGGAGGTAAAAGAACATTTTGGAAACATGATCTGCAAGACCGATATCTTAATCTTAAGTGATGAAGACAGAGTAAAGGTATGTGACATTGAATTTGAAATTATTCATACCCCGGGACACAGTCCTGCACATATTTGTATTGTAACTCCTGACGGCGTTGCATATCTTGGGGATTCTCTTATAAGCTATGAGGTTATGGAAGGAGCAAAAATGCCCTATGCCTATATACTCACAGAGGATTTGAAGAGCAAGAAAAAACTCTATGATCTAAGGTGCAGTAAATATATAGTGGCACATAGAGGTGTGTTTGACGATATTACAAAGCTTATAGATGATAATGTGAATTTTTATAGAAATAGAGCCCAAAAAGTATGTGACACTATAAAAGGTTCTATGACAATGGAAGATATAATGAAAGCCGTTGTTGAAGATTTTAAGATTCATATCGGTAATAAGTACAAATACACTCTTATAGAGAGAATGCTCAAGTCCTATCTGGAGTATTTAAATGAAAAAGGAGTTATAGAATTGAATATAGATAGCGGATTTCTTAAATATTCAAAAGTACATTGTCCTGATTAAAACTTTTCAGACGTTTTCCAGGGCCTGCTCCATATCTCCTATTATATCCTCCACATCCTCTATTCCCACAGATAATCTGAGCAGATCATCATATACCCCCATTTGCATTTTTTCTTCTTCTGTATTATTGGAGCATATAGTGGAAGAAGGATGAATTATTATGGATTTGGTGTCACCTATATTTGTAAGATTTAATATGAGTTTCAGGCGGTTTAGAAAAGCAAAGGCTTTTTCTTTGCTTCCAAGTCTGAAAGTTAAAATACCACCGGCTTCATTTTTATAATATTTTCTAATCAGATCATGGTATTTGGAGCTTTCCAGGCCGGGATAGTTTACTTCTGAAATTTTTTTGTTGGACTCTAAATATCTAGCCACCATAAGTGTATTTTTACAATGTTCCTTCATTCTAAGGGCAAGTGTTTCCACTCCTGTGAGATTTAAAAATGCACTAAATGGTGACATGGCTGGACCTATATCTCTTCCTATGGTATCTTTGAGCTTGGCTGTAAAGGACATATTTCCGAATCTTTTTACATAAGGTTCAAAATTGCTGTATTTTGAGTCAGAATATTTGCTGCCTCCACCGTCTATTATAATTCCACCTATGGAGTTGGAGGTTCCATTTATGTATTTGGAAGTGGAATGTATTACCACATCTGCTCCATGCTGCAGAGGTTTTATGAGATATGGAGTTGTCATGGTTGAGTCAATCATCAGAATAATCTTGTGCAGCTTGCAGATCTTTGAAACAGGTTCTATGTCAAGAACATTCAGCTTGGGATTCCCTATAGTCTCTGCAAAAACCAATCTGGTATTTTCATTTATGGCCAGTTCCAGAGACTCTTTGTTTAATTCTTCTAAAAATTTTACTTTTATTCCAAAGGATCTTAAATTTCTTATCAGGGTATAGCTGCCGCCATAGAGACCACAGGAAGCAATTATCTCGTTTCCGGGTTCCAGTACGTTCATAATTGCAAGGTAGATGGCGCTCATGCCCGATGCTGCAGATGTTGCACTCAATCCGTCTTCTATGCTGGCCATTCTTCTTTCAAAAGAGATGACCGTGGGGTTGGATATTCTGGTGTAGGCATAACCCATGGTTTTTCCAGTGAATATATCCTCCAGATTTTCCGCACTTTTATGAGCATATGCATTTGAAAGATAGATGGGGGCATTGGTGGCTCCAGTATAATCTATATTAAAATTTCCATGTATGAGTTTTGTATTGAATTTCATTGTTTCACTCCCAGTAATTTATTTGAAGGATGGTATTTAACAGGGATACCACCCTTCATTGAATTCACATTACTTTTTTTGTATAACCAATAAATTGTAGCCGTCATAATTTGTATCTGTAAAAATTATTTCGTTTCCTTCTTTTGTCACACTTTGGGGAACATTGTTTATAGGATCTCCGTCATCTAAATAAAATCCCAGCTTTTGTCCGGATTTTATTTTGGAAAGTTCGACTTTTACCTTTACAAAATTTATAGGACATTTTACTCCTCTTAAATTCACAATTTTAAGATTACCGATTTTATCATGACCGTCGACTTCATCATTGTCCTCATTGTGGGACTCTGACTGCACGTTTTTTTCTTTTGGAAGTGTTATTTCCAATTTACCGTTTAAGGATTTATACATGGCATCCACTTTATTGTACAGGTATTCCACTTCCGAAACTCTGTCGGATATGTCATTTGCACTGTCTATTTTGTAGTCTATGAGATCCTCAAAAAGCTCTTTAATCGAGGATTTAACATAGCCTGTCTCTATAAAATTCTTGCTGAATTCCTCAAATATCTCTCTGTCTTTGTTTGAATCCACTCCTTTAAGTACCAGAAGGGTTCTGGCCGAGGACAGTGCAGAGGAGTACAGATCGGAATTTTGTTTTGTATCTTTGTACCTTTCAAGGGAGGCTTCGGCATTTGACAAATCCAGTCTTATAACATCCATTACGCCGGAACTGCATTCTCCAGGTCCTCTGCCCTTTAATGAAAATTTCTCGCAGGCTCCAAAATCAAAGTAGATGTCTGTTTCACCGATAAATTTATCCACGTCGGTATACTTGCTTATAAGAGCTTTTATATCCGATGACCTGTTATCCAGAAAATCATAAAAATCTTCATATCCGGAATTCACTTTTAGTTCTGCAAGTTCATGGATGAACAGGGGAACTTTCTTTGCTGGTACATCTCCGTAAGTATCACCCATTCTGGCTATATTTGATCCCACTTTTCCCCCAAAGGATATGGAGTACATTGGAATCAGGCCATTTTTTGTTCGTTTAGCTCTGCCATGAAAGCCAAGAGCTCCTTTTTCGTGCTGGGCGCAGGAATTCGGGCAGCCTGATATAAACAGTCTTGGCAGTGCAGCTTTTATTTGAGATGATGCACCCTCAAATTCCTTCTTTATGGCTTTTAATAGATTTTGTGAAAGACATAATCCGAGCTGACAGGTGGAAGCACCCACGCAGGTTACAGAGTTGTCTATGTTGTATAGGGAAGTAAAGCTGCCTGTTATTTCTATAAGAGCTTCAGCATCTTTTTTCTTCAGGTCTCTTATAAAAAAGCCCTGGGTATTTGTTACCCTGATGGATGTTTCATAATCCAAATTTTCTATAAAAGCAAGTACTTTATTCAAGTTTTCAACTTTTAAATTTCCGCTTTGAGGATGAACATAGACGGAATAGTAGCCTTCCTGCTTTTGTGGAAACAGTACATTTTTAAGTTTTTCATCCACTTTTACGTCCTGGACAATTTTGGCGTCGGGATGTAGTGTAAATTCATTTTCATCCACCTGTATGTTGAGACTGCCTTTTTCCTTTAATTTGTTTATTTCTTCCTCTAGCTCTTCAACAAATTTTTTTTCGCCCAGTCTCATGAGGATGAATCGTATTCTGGCCTTGTTCTTATTGGTTCTGTCTCCTTCGGCTTCAAACACATTTTTAAGACCCTGTATATAGTATAGTATTTCATCTGCTGGTATGAAATTACTTAATTTTAAAGAAACTCTCGGGCTTCCTCCAAATCCTCCGGCTCCATATACCTCAAAGCCCCTTTTGCCATCTGCTATTTTTGCAATAAACCCCAGATCGGATATGGTTGCATTGCCTGTATCTTCTGGAGTATTGGAGAAAGCTATCTTGTATTTCCTGGGCATGTTCATGGTTGTCGGATCTTTTATGAGGTAATTGGTGGCTGCTTTTACATAGGGTGTTACGTCAAAGACGTCATCTATTGAAACACCTGAAAGAGGGGAACACTCCACATTTCGAACAGTATTTCCCCCCGTGCCTTTTGTTATTATGCCTACTTCTATAAGGGAATTTATTATTGGATAAGCATCTCTTAAATCAACACTTTGAAATTGAATGTCCTGTCTGGAGGTGAATTTCAATTTGCCTTTTGCATATTTTTCTGCAAGTTCACTTATACGTTTGAATTGTTCTAAAGTTATGACTCCTCCGGGTATTCTGGTTCTCACCATATAAGTTTCCTTTTTTCTCTGCTCATATACTCCCATGGAAACTCTAAAAGCCTTGAATCTCACAGGATCTATTGCATTGTTTAAATACTGCTGTGATTTTTCTTTTATGTCTTCTATGGATTTATAGTGATCTTTATTTATATTTATCACAACATCTCACTCCTTTTTTAAACTATTTTATATTCAAGCTTTTCAACATTCTTATTTTTGTCGATTTTAAACAAATTAAATACTGGTTTCTCTTTTTCAAGAGATAAAATTCCGTATAATATTTTGTCATCAAAAGCAAGTCTTTTATCCTCTTCAGATGGTCTGGAAGGTGAATAAGGATGAGAATGATAATTGCCAATCATGTTGAATTTCTCGCTTCTCATGAGCTTTACAGCTCTGAATTGTTCGGCAGGATCCATGGAAAAATGATCACTGCTGTGATCTGTATTGGTCAGGGAGTATATTTTTTTAATAAAAATGTCTTTTCCAGAATCCAATCCTCCAAGATAACCACAGCATTCATTGGGAAATTCATTCCTGGCCTGTTTTAAGATTTTTTCATACTGCAATTTGTATATATATATCATAATTATCACCTGTTCAATTTGCTGTTTTGAGATCACAAGCTGCCTGTTCGTAATCTATCAGTTTTTTTATTGTGGGGTGCTCACCGCATATACCGCAGTTCTTGTTCTTGGATACCCTTATTTTTCTGAATTCCATTGTCATTGCGTTGTAAGTCAAAAGATATCCTGCAAGAGTACTGCCGATTTTTAGTATATACTTGAGGGCTTCTGTTGCCTGAAGAGATCCTATGATTCCACCCATTACACCTAGAACACCTGCTTCTCTGCAGGTTGGAACAACTCCTGCCGGGGGCGGTGATTGAAAAATACACCTGTAACAGGGAGTGCCGTTGTCGGGTATATAAGTTGTGAGCTGCCCCTGAAATCTTATTATTCCTCCATGTGAAAATGGTTTTTTGGAAAGTACACAAGCATCGTTTATTAAAAACTTAGCTGGAAAATTATCTGTACCATCTATTATAAAATCATAATCTCTGTCTTTTATGATATCCAGAATATTGCCGGAATTTACAAGCTCATTATAGGTTATTACATTTACATCTGGATTCAATTCATTTATGGTTTCTTTTCCGGACTGAACCTTGGGTTTTCCCACGTCCTTTGTCTGATGGATTATCTGCCTTTGAAGATTTGAAAGATCCACTACGTCTCCATCCACAAGACCTATGGTTCCTATTCCTGCAGCGGCCAGATACATGGCAGCAGGTGCTCCCAGACCGCCTGTACCTATAATGAGGATTTTGGAGTTTAGAAGTTTTTCCTGACCTTCCACACCTACTTCTGACAGAATTATGTGCCTCGAATATCTTTCTATCTGCTCCTCACTAAAATCCACTGCTTCCACCTCCCATAAAGTACAGAAAATCTATCTTGTCATTTTCTTTTAGAATAGTACTGCCAAAGTTAGGTCTGTCCACGAATTCATCATTTAGCTGTACGGAAACCATATCCGGCATTTCTACGTCTTCTATTTTTAAAATTTCTGTTACAGTCACTCCCTCCTTTATATCTTTAATTTTACCATTAATCGTTACTTTCATGATACCCTCCTTGTTGTTAAATGAAGTATTAATCTTCTAACCATTTTGGAAAGAAGAATCTATACTTAACATCAAAACTTTGACAAAATAAAAACCCTCCTGATATAATTTACAAGAAAGTTTTTTATATAATTTTCTCATCTTTCAGGCAAATTATGTAACCCGCTGGAATTGGCACCTTTGAAATAATCAGGTTGCCGGGCATCATAGGGCCAGTCCCTCCGCCTCTCTTGATAAGAATTCAATATTTAATTGATTAAATACTAACACACTTAAAATAAATTTGTCAATAAATTTATTTTTATCGTATTGACACCGGCCTCCCTTTCGTACTATATTTTTATTAGGTTACTGGATGCAGAGAGAGTTTGATTGCAAAGAATGCTTTTCTCCATAATTGTGCATTGAATAAAGTATACAATAATGATAAAAGGTATGATGTTATGATAGACAATTATAGATTATTTAGAGATTTGACCCTGGAACAAAAAAAGATATTTAATTTAATACAGAAAAATGGATTGATGACTAAAAATGAAATCCTGTTTAAAACAGATATGAAACTAACTACATTGAATCGCATTATGAATCCGCTTGAAAAGAAATCCATTTTAGTCCAGAAGTGTATAGGAGAGTCTACAGGTGGGAGAAAACCTGTGTTGTACGATGTGAATGTATGCAGATTTTATATTGTGGGCATAAGCATATGCAGTACCTGTGTACAGGTATCCATAGTGAACCTGAGGATGGAAATCTTTTATAAAAAGAGTTTTTATATTGATTTTTGTATTTCCTGTGATGAGGTAATAGAAAAAATTCTATTGACTATAAAAAGTGCCTATGAAGAATTGAATCTGGAACTTCTTCAGCTTGTGGGAATTGGAGCTGCAGTTGAGACGGGGCTTTGGAATGATGAGCACATAGATAAAATACTTGAAGAAAAGTTGGGATGCAGTGTAGTTGTCACCAATTGCGCAAATGCAGCTGGCACTGCAGAGTATTTCTATGGATCAGGCAAAAATTTTAAAAATATGGCTTATTTTGATTGTGGTGCTGGATTGAAACAGGCAGCAATTATTCAGGGCAGGATTATAAGATCATCTGAAGACAATGAATATGCCTTTGAGCATATGATTGAAAATATGGATGAAAGTGTGGATTTTAATAAATTGTACTCCAGTTTCATAAAAGATAATGATATGTCTGAAAAATATCTTCTTGAAGGTGGATCAAAATTGGGGAGATGTATTAAAGCTTACATAAATCTGCTAAATATTGAATGTATAATACTAAATGGATCCCTGATTGATTATAATATGTTTTATGAAACCTGTATAAAATATATTCCTGAAAGAGTTTCTATAAAAAGGTATGGATATTTTAAAAAAGATGCATTTTCAGTGGGTGCAGCGGCTCTTTTCCTAGAAGGCTGCATTGATAATGAAATTGAGGAACATAAAAAAATTATTATTGACAAAGCATTTTAAAAGTTGTATCATGTAGTAAATTAAAAAACAAAACTTCTTATCGAGAGAGGCAGAGGGACTGGCCCTATGATGCCCGGCAACCTGAATAAATTTTATATTCAACGGTGCTAATTCCAGCAGGCATACCCTGAGAGATGAGAAACGAGAGGATATAATTTCCTGTGGTTTCTCCACAGGAAGTTTTTTATTTGGACTGACTAGAAAGCTAGAGGTCAAGTTAACTTAGCATAGTAGATAATATATTATATTATCTCTATCTTATAAGTTACCTTGGCCTTTTCTTTTACATTTTGTGCTTAGTTTTGATAAAAATAAATAGAAGTTGGGATGTGGTGTGAACATTAATAAAATTTAAAGTGGGGATAAAAATAATTTTATATACTTTTTACCAAAATAGTGAAAAGAGTGTTAAGTATTTAAAAAGTATAAGGATAAATCAATATTATTTTATGAAAGGAAAATTGACTATGAGTAAAAAAACGAAACATATAGCTATTTACGGTAAAGGTGGAATAGGAAAATCTACAACTACCTCCAATATAAGTGCTGCTCTGGCGGAATCAGGATATAAGGTGATACAAATTGGCTGCGATCCAAAAAGTGATTCTACCAACACCTTAAGGGGAGGGAACTATCTTACTACAGTGCTTGATAGTTTGAGGGAAAGCAATGATGTTAAATTGAAAGATATTTCTGAAGTGGGATTTGGAGGAGTCTTGTGCATTGAAGCTGGAGGACCTGTTCCCGGAGTAGGCTGTGCAGGAAGAGGAATTAATGCAGCGGTCTCACTTCTTCAGGAATTAGATTTATTTGAAAAATATGAAGCAGATTATGTGTTATATGATGTCCTGGGAGATGTTGTATGCGGAGGATTTGCTGTTCCAATAAGAGATGGCATCACAGATAGGGCATATGTTGTAACATCGTCAGACTTTATGGCAATTTATGCTGCGAATAATCTCTTTAAAGCAATAAATAAGTATGCACCAACTGGAGGGGCAAAACTAGGGGGTATAATTGCCAATGGGTTAAGTGCAAATTACTCCAAATCAATAGTAGATGATTTTGCTGAAAAAACAGGTACCAAAGTAGCAGGGTATATTCCCAGATCACTGGCGGTATCACAAAGTGAACTCTATGGAAAAACTGTAATTGAGGCCAATCCAAAGTCTGAACATGCTAATATTTATAGGAAATTGGCGAAATTTATAGCAGAAGACGAAGATTTAGGAATACCTAATCCATTGAGTGTCAATGAGCTAAGAGACTGGGCAAGGGAATGGGGAGACAAAATATATAAATTCAATCCTAAAATGGTAGAAGGATCCCCATCTGTTTAACAAAATTTAATAAAAACAAAAGGAGATTGATAAAAATGGGTAAATTATTTACATCAGAATCTGTAACGGAAGGGCATCCAGATAAAATATGCGATCAAATATCTGATGCGGTACTTGATGCAATTATTGAGCAGGACAAAAATGGGAGGGTTGCCTGCGAGACAGTGGTGAATACAGGGCTTGTACTTCTGGTTGGGGAGATATCCACCAGAGCATATGTGGACATACCACGCATAGTCAGAAATACCATCAGCGACATAGGCTACAACAATTCAAAATTTGGATTCAACGCCTCCAATTGTGCTGTTATAACATCTATAGACGAACAGTCGTCGGATATAGCACTGGGAGTGGATGAATCACTGGAGGCCAGGGAAGGTGAAGAAGCTGACATTGAGGCAATAGGAGCCGGGGATCAGGGTATGGTGTTTGGATTTGCAATAAATGAAACACCGGAATATCTTCCACTTCCCATATCACTTGCCCACAAACTTTCGAGAAGGCTTGCAGAAGTGAGAAAGAAGGGAATAATTCCATATCTGGGACCTGACGGAAAGACCCAGGTTACAGTGGAATATGAAGGAGACAAACCTCTGAGGGTAGATACGGTACTCATATCCTCACAGCATGAGGAAAATATAGACCATGATGAAATTGAGAAAGATATAGTTGATAAAGTTATCAAAGTAATAATACCGGAGGAACTGGTGGATTCAAATACAAAGTATCTTGTAAATCCAACAGGAAGATTTGTAAAAGGAGGACCTGAAGCAGATTCGGGGCTTACTGGAAGAAAGATAATAGTTGATACTTATGGTGGATATGCAAGGCACGGCGGCGGAGCATTTTCAGGAAAAGATCCTACGAAAGTTGACAGATCCGGGGCCTATGCTGCAAGGTGGGTGGCCAAAAATCTTGTGGCAGCGGGAATAGCCGACAAGATTGAAGTGGAAGTAGCCTATGCCATAGGAGTTGCAAAGCCGGTTTCCATAAGTGTGGATACTTTTGGCACAGGAAAAATAGATGATGACAGGATAATAGAAATCATAGACAAAATATTTGATCTGAGGCCGGCTGCAATTATAAGGGATCTTGATTTGAAAAGACCTATATACAGAAAAACAGCTGCCTACGGGCATTTTGGAAGGACGGACATAGATCTTCCCTGGGAAAGATTAAACAAGGTTGATGAGATTAAAAGAGAATTGGAGGAAAGTGTATCTATTTTTAAATAATAGTAAGGAGGACTTTTCATATGAGTGATATAAAAAAGCAATTGTATAAAGAGCTGGCTGTAAAAAATGCAGCTATGGTGGAGGGAATAAAGGCCGATCCTAAAATATTTAGGCATCTGGATTTTAGTAGAAAATATCAGAAGCAGATTCATACATTATTTGAATATGATCACCATCCACATGCAGGAATTAATTTTCCAATTGGATTTAATACACCGGGAGGACTAAAGGTAGATTTTAGATGGGATAATAGTTCAAAGTACGAAATTAAATATGAAAATGATAAATATTATCTTACAGAAAATGAAAATGAAATATTTCCAATAGAATTTTTAAGCCGTCCAAAATACTATGATTATAAAACTTCTGATGGTATGGAAATGTCAAATGTAGCAACTTATAACAGAGAAGGAACCATTTTTGTAGCATATAGCAATGAATGCGCATTAAAGGATAAAGGGCTGGATTGTTTATTCTGCAATATCAATTCAACTAAAGACACTTATGCGGAAAAGGAAGGAATAGAGTGGAAATATCCTAAACAGATTGGAGAAACTGCAGCAGCAGCTTATAAAAATGGTGCTGAGCATATTACTATAAGCGGAGGCTTTATTCCTGAGAGAAGAGAAGTTGATTATTATATAGATGTGGCAGAGGCGATTCAAGAATATACTGGGCTGGAAGATTTTAATGGAACAGGAGTTATAGGAGCTCCACTTGATTTGAATGTTATTGACAAATATAGGGAAGCAGGATATAGGACAATTGCAATGAATATAGAAATCTGGGATAAAAACATCTATAAAGCTATCTGCCCTGGCAAAGTAGAGCAATGCGGCGGATGGGATCATTGGGTAAAGGCTTTGGAGCATGCAGCTAAAGTATTTGGATATGGCAGAGTGAGATCCAATATAGTTGCAGGAATTGAACCTAAAAGTTCCACTTTGGAAGGAGTGGAGTATCTTGCATCAAAGGGAGTAATATGCCTTGCAGGGGCATGGTGTCCAAATCCTGGTTCAGCTTTAGAAGGACACCGTACACCAGAACCTGAATGGCATTTGGACATGGCATACAAAGTTTATAATATATTAAAAAAAGCAGGATTTACTTATGACCAATTATATGACTGCAATGCAGCGCCTACTACACTTTGCCATGATTTGTATAAAATAAATGATGAATTATTGCCTATATTTAAAGGAGAATTAGTTAGTTAATTATGAAATAACCCAATAGAATATGTAATGTGAATTCTGTCTCTGCGTCTAGGAAGCGGAGTCAGAATTTTTTAAAACAAATATTGATATAAAGGAGTATAGATGTTAATGAAAAGTAAAAAATTGTGTATAATTGCCTTATTTATTGTAGGAATGATGACTATAGTAACTGGGTGTGGCAGCGGTTCCCAAACTAGTGGTACATCAGATTCATCAAAAAAAGAAGTAACAGTGAAAATTGGAGCGGATTCTAGTGCTTTTTCAACTTTATTTTATGTTGCCAGAGATAAAGGGTATTTTGAAAAGCATGGCATTGAGGCTCAAATAAATCCATATTCTTATGGAATTGATACAATAGATGCTGTATTGACAAATCAGGTTGACGTGGGATTAGCAATGGATTTTGCAGCACTTTCAAGGTTAAGCAGTGGAGATCTAAAGATTTTTGCATTTAATCAACAAGTTGATTCCAGTAAGGAAAAAGTAGTAGCTCGCGATGGAATAAATTCCCCAGGTGAGCTGAAGGGTCAGTCGATTGCTGTTAAAAGAGGCACCGTGGATGAATATGCTATGGTTAGATATTTAGAGAAATATAATATAAAAATAGATGAGGTAAAAAAACAAGGATTTAGTTCAGATGCAGAAATACTTTCAGCATTTCAAAAAGGAGATGTCAAAGCAACGTTTTTTTCTGGAAATTTGTTGGATAAGGCACTACAAGTACAAGGAGCTAAAGTTATAGGAAGTAAAGCAGATATACCATTTGCATCACGTGGATTTTTGTTAGCTAATAGTAAATTTTTGGGACAAAAAGATGTGGCAAAAAATATATTATTGGCATTAAATGATGCAACTAAATATATAAATGAAAATCCGGCAGGGGCAGCTGAAGTTATGACTAAAGCTTTAAAAATTCCACAGGATAGTCTAGAAAAGGATATTAAATCACGTTCGAATGATATAAGATTAAATGACGATGATGTAAAACAGTTACAGGAAGTATATGAATATGCATCGGACAGCAAGTTAATTAAGGGAGGATTTAACTTAAAAGATAAAATAGATACAAACCCTTTAAAAGCAGCATTGCCGGGAAAACTTACCTATAAGCCTGAGTAATCGAAAGATACTATAAAAAAGAGTCGTTTAAATGATAGTTAGATAATTACGGACAGGAGGAATTTTAGATGGGGCTATTGGATAAAAGAAAGCCACAAATAAGAGAAAAAAGATTGAATACCTTGAATGCATATTTTGGAGATGTTAGTCAGCTTTTAAATAGCATGGAGGAAAAAGAAGTAAGTCAAAGAATAAGAACATTTTCTCAAACATCATTTGATGAAATTATATATGTGCTTCAAGTTCTTAATGGTATTGAAGATGCAGGCATAGTAATTCATGGTCCGCTTGGATGCAGTGCAGTTCAATTATATATGTTGTCTAAATACAATCGTAGAAAATGGATTGTAACAAATCTAAATGAGAAGGATTCAATTTTAGGAAGTGGTGAAAAATTAGAACTGGCAATAAGAAAATTATATAAAAGCTGTAAACCCAATGTGATTTTTATTGTAACTACGCCTGTAGTGGCCATAAACAATGATGATGTTTTATCTCCTATAATTGAACTGGAAAATGAATTGAATATAAAAATTGTTCCTATATTTTCCGATGGATTTAAATCCAAAAGCAGTATATTTGGCGGTGATGTTGCATTTCATGCTATTTGTAAATATCTGCTTACGGATAAAAGGAAAGAAAAACAATCCAATCTTTTAAATTTGATCTCTATATCTGAAAGCAAAAAGGAATTAGATGGAATTAAAAATTTGTTGAATGAAATAGGTGTCAAAACAAATATAGTACCAAGATTTTCAACGTTAGCTGATATAGAAATAGCATCCCAGGCAGCGTTTTCTATAAGCATAGACAAAGATAATGGAGATTATTTTGTAAAATCACTGGAAGAAAAATTTAATATACCTTTTTTATCAAATTTATGCCCCATTGGAATAAAGGGAACAAAGGATTGGCTTATAAATATAGGCAGAGCTTTTGGACTGGAGAAAAATGCAGAGGTTGTAGCTGACAAGTATTCGGATGATTTAAGAGAATATGTTAATTCAAATAAACTAAATGGATTGAGAGTATATATAAATTTACCTACATCAAAAGCATTTTCAATTTTGAAATTAATTAAAGAATTTGGAGGAAATTTAGCTGGAATAACAGTGGATCATGTAGATAGTGTAAATGAGGAAGAATTAATTTATATCCAAAATTTAAATGAGAATATAAAACTTCATGTGGCAGATGATCAGCCCTTTGAAGAAGAAAATATTTTGAATAAGTTGAACCCAGATCTTTATATTGGATTAAGCAGAGAATGTGCTTTAGCTGCAAAGCTCGGTGTTCCGTCTATAGCCGTGGATAATTTGGATATATTGGGATTCAGTGGTGTTAAAAATTTAATTAAAGCGGTTGATAAGGCAATCATAAATAAAAAATTCGTAGAAAGGTTAAAAAATGAAAATAAGCTGTTTTACAAAAAAAATTGGTATAACAAAAGTATTAACTGGTATATAAAACAGGAGGTAAAATAGCATGAATATAAACAATACTAGTATAATTGAAGCACCCAGAAACAGCTGTGCATTTTCTGGAGCACTTCAGACAATTGAAAATATAGAAAGAGCAGTATCTATTGTTCATTCAACTGCAGGTTGTGCAGCCCAGCAGTACCTGGGAGTAAATAAAGTAAGTGGGAATAGAGGAGCAGGCTGCACTGGCGGCATCCAGGTACCTTCCAGCAATGTGATAGAGAAACAGGTTATTTTCGGCGGAACCTCCAGATTAAGAGAACAGATAAAAAATACTATCAAAGTAATTGATGCCGATTTATATGTGATTTTGAGTGGATGTGCCACAGAATTGGTGGGCGATGATATACCAGCTATGACAAAGGAAGCCCAGGAGCAGAGATATCCAGTTATAAATGCACAAACTCCAGGATTTAAAGGAGATATACACCATGGATATGAAATTGCAGTAACAACTCTAATTCAACAATTACCTAAAATTTATAAAGTATCTTCTGAAAAAATAAAAGGACTTGTAAACATATTTGGAATTATTCCAAATCAAGATGTGTTTTGGCAGGGAAATTTGTTTGAATTAAAAAGAATTCTAGAATCCATAGGGTTAAGTGCAAATACTTTATTTGGTTTTGGACAAAGCGTTGAAAATTGGAAACAGGTTTCTAATGCCGAATTAAATCTGGTATTTTCACCCTGGGGAATAAAAGCTGCAGAATATTTAAAGGATAAATATAATATACCTTATTTGAATTTTAATAGCTTGCCTGCAGGATTTAATACAGCTTCTTTTATAAGAGAAGTTGCCAGACAACTTAATATAAATGAGGGAGTAGTAGAAAAATTCATAGAAACTGAAGAAAATAAACTCAATTATCATTTGAAAAATATGACTGATTTTTATTATGAATATAATCTGCAAAAAGAATTTGCAATTGTTTCTGAATCGAGCTTAGCGCTGGGAACAAGTGAATTTTTATCAGACTTGGGTCTGATACCTAAAGTTGTTATTATTACAGATAATCCTGAAGATAATTATAGGGAGTATTTACAAACAGAATTAGAGAAGCTTTTGTCATTGGGAGAAGCAAATTTGTATTTTGAAGAAGATCAAGAGAAAATAAATAAAATTATTAAAAAAAATGAAAATGAATTAGAATTAATACTTGGAAGTTCAATGGAAAATCAAATTGCAGATATAATTAATGTACCAATTCAGCACATATCTTTTCCCATATGGGATGATGTGATTTTAGAAAAGACATATATAGGATATAGAGGTGCAGTTACTTTAATTGAAGATTTATCTACGGCGATTAGAAATTTCAATCGGACAATAGAGGTAATTTAATATGGAAGAAAAAATTAATGCAGAAATGTTTTTAAAATATTTTTCATCTGTCCATGGATTATCAATAGAAGATTATAATATTTCACCAGTTGTTATTGGGTCATGGGATCACAAGCTTATAGATTCAATAGTTAGTGAATTTGGTGTAACTCCCTTAGAACATTGGACTAAAAATAGTGTGGTATACAACTATAGATATAATGATATCCCAATTACATTTGTAAAACTTCCTGTAGGAGCACCATCAGCAGTAAGTACACTGGAACAATTAATTGCCTGTGGTGCAAAAACATTTATAGGGATAGGATTTGCAGGCAGCCTTCAGCCTAATATTCCAGTGGGAAGTATAATTATTGCTGACAAATGTATACGGGAAGAAGGCACTTCCTATCATTATCTAAGAGACAGTTCTGACAGCAGAGCTAGTGAAAAATTATTGGAATTATTACAGAAAATATTCAAAAATGAGAAGTTAAATTCCATAGCTGGCCGCATATGGACAACTGATGCTATTTTCAGAGAGCTTAAAAGTAAAATTATTAATTATGGGAAATGCGGGGTTCTTGCTGTAGAGATGGAAACAGCTGCAATGTATGCAGTTGCCAGATATAGAGGAATTGATATATGTAATGTGCTTGTGATCAGTGATGAACTTTGGGATCAATGGAATCCACAATTTGGGACTCAAAAACTAGGCAAATGTACTAGCAAAATAAAAAATGTTTTATTGAACAATATTAAAGTTATATCACAATTTACGGATACAAAATAAATTTTATAGGAGGTTGCAATGGAATTTAGAGGGAAAGTTGTGGTTATTACAGGTTCATCTAAAGGCATAGGAAGAGAGATAGCACTGGAGTTTTCCAATAAGGGAGCTGTTGTTGTTGTAAATGGAAGGAATAGAGCTGAAGTTCAGAAGGTTGAGGATGAAATAAGCAATAATGGAGGCATAAGCCTTGGAATAGCAGCTGATGTAACTAAAAAGACAGAAGTGGAAAATTTATTTAGATCTGTAATTGACAAGTACGGTAAGGTGGATATATTAATAAATAATGCTGGTGGTGACAGCGGTTCTAAGACAGTAGAAGATTTAACAGAAGAAGAATGGGATTCTGTTATCAATAGGAATTTAAAGAGTGTTTTTCTCTGTTCAAAAGCTGTTATTAAAAATTTTAAAAGACAAAAACAAGGTAGAATAATAAATATTGCATCTCAGGCAGGGAGAGCAATATCAATTCTTGGTGGACCTCATTATGCAGCTGCAAAAGCTGGAGTTATAGGTTTTACAAAACATCTGGCGAGAGAATTGGTACATTATGGTGTTACTGTGAATTCAATTGCACCCGGTATAGTTATCAGTGGGGAAAAATTGAAAGATGAATGGAATTCCCATACAGAAGAAGAGCAGAATAAAATTCTTGAAGATATACCATTAAAGCGATTGGGTACCAATGCCGAAATCGCAAAAGCAGTTTTATTTTTGGCGTCAGAAGATTCAAGTTATATTGTAGGAGCATGTTTGGATGTAAATGGTGGTAGATGGATGCTATGATAAAATTTTTAAAAATAGAATTATTTTAAAACTTAGTGTAAAATTATGTATTGACAAATTAATTATAAAAGTTTATCATATTCATAAATTAAGAATTAATTGAATATGAGGCTTCTTATCAAGAGAGGTGGAGGGACTGGCCCTATGATACCCGGCAACCTGAATAATATGTATATTTAATGGTGCTAATTCCAGCAGGTAGGTATATCCTGAAAGATGAGAAATGAAAGAATTAAAACTTCCTGTAGTTTCTCAGCAGGAAGTTTTTTATTGGGCTAACTAGAAAGCTAGAGGTCAAGTTAACTTACTAAGGAGATGAATTATAGAATTTCCAATGGCAAGTTATGCTTGGCCTTTTACTATTTATCCGGATGCTACCATTGGCTAATACCCCAAGTCTCTCAAAGTGGGAGATAAGCACTGTTACGCGCCGGGATAAGTTCTGCTAAGGTTCAGGTTGAGAAAAGTATTCCTTATAAGCAAACCCCATCTGAACCTAAGAATCACTTGATATACAAGAATATACTTTTTACTAAAATGGTAATAAGAAAAAATAAAATATAGGAAATAGGAGGATTTTTATATGAGTGATATAAAGAAACAATTGTACAAAGAGTTGGCTGTAAAAAATGCTGCTATGGTGGAAGGAATAAAGGTGGATCCTAAAATATTTAGACATCTGGATTTTAATAGAAAATATCAAAAGCAGATTCATACATTATTTGAATATGATCACCATCCACATGCAGGAATTAATTTTCCAACCGGATTTAATACTCCGAGAGGATTGAAGGTAGGTTTTAGATGGGATGACAGGTCAAAGTATGAGATCAAATATGAAAATGGTAAATATTATCTTACAGAAAATGAAAATGAAATATTTCCAATAGAATTTTTAAGTCGTCCAAAATATTATGATTATAAAACTTCCGATGGTATGGAAATGTCAAATGTAGCGACCTATAACAGAGAAGGTACTATTTTTGTAGCATATAGCAATGAATGTGCGTTAAAGGATAAAGGGCTGGATTGTTTGTTCTGCAATATAAATTCAACTAAAGACACCTATGCAGAAAAGGAGGGAATAGAGTGGAAATATCCTAAGCAGATTGGAGAAACTGCAGCAGCAACCTATAAAAACGGTGCTAAGCATATCACTATAAGTGGAGGCTTTATTCCTGAGAGAAGAGAAGTTGATTATTATATAGACGTGGCAGAGGCAATTCAAGAATATACCGGGTTGGAAGATTTTAATGGCACGGGAGTTATAGGAGCTCCACTTGATTTAAATGTTATTGACAAGTACAAGGAAGCAGGATATAGGACGATTGCAATGAATATAGAAATTTGGGATAAAAACATATATAAAGCTATCTGCCCTGGCAAAGTAGAGCAATGTGGTGGATGGGATCATTGGGTGAAAGCTTTGGAACATGCGGCCAAAGTATTTGGATATGGCAAAGTAAGATCCAATATAGTTGCGGGAATTGAACCTAAGAATTCCACTTTGGAAGGAGTTGAGTATCTCGCATCGAAGGGAGTAATATGTCTTGCAGGGGCATGGTGCCCTAATCCAGGTTCAGCTTTAGAAGGTCATCGTACTCCTGAACCTGAATGGCACCTGGACATGGCATACAAAGTCTATAATATATTTAAAAAATCTGGATTTACTTATGAGCAGTTATACGACTGCAATGCGGAACCTACAACTCTCTGCCACGATTTGTATAAAATAAATGATGAATTATTGCCTATATTTAAAGAAGAATTAGTTAGTTAATAATTGACTATGAATGTATTAAAATAGCTGCAAATCCTCTAAAAGTAGCACTAACGCAAAAACTTACCTATAAACCTGAAAATATAAAGTAGATTAGAACTATATATAGTTGGAGAATAGTATCGTAAAATTCTGTAGTTATATTTAAGAATATTTATAAAGTATGGAAGGAGAATAAAAATGTCAAGAACAAATTCAATAATAATTGAAAATTTGTGCAAAAGTTATAATGCTAATAGTCATATTCTTAAAGATGTAAATCTCAATCTGCATGGAGGAGAGTTTTTTATTCTGTTGGGGCCCAGTGGGTGTGGAAAATCTACCTTACTCAATATAATAGCTGGTTTTAGTGAAAAAAGTAAAGGTAAAGTACTAATAAACAACAAAGAAATAACAAAACCTGGAAGAGAAAGAGCAGTTGTATTTCAACATCCTGATGCTTCTCTTTTCCCGTGGCTCAATGTAAAAGAAAATGTAGAATTTGGATTAAGAATGAAAAAAGTAAACAAGAAACAGAGAAGTGATATATCTGAGAAGTATATAAAATTGGTTGGACTGGAAGGACATGAAAAAAAATTCCCTAACGAATTATCTGGTGGCATGAAGCAGAGAGTGCAGATTGCACGGGTACTTGCCAATAACCCAGAGATATTGCTTATGGATGAACCATTTGGTGCATTGGATGCACAGACCAGAAGAATAATGCAGAAAGAACTGGTGAGAATATGGCTTCAAACCAAGAAAACAATCATTTTTGTTACCCACGATATCCAAGAAGCCCTAGTGCTTGGACAAAAAATAGGTATTATGTGTAAATCTCCTTGTTCCAAGATATATAAAATCTACGATGTAAATTTTCAATATCCAAGGGATGTGACCAGCAATATATTCAATGAAAAATATAAGAAGCTTTTGAATGAATTTGAACAAGAGGTGTACATTCAGGGAAAAAATCTGACACAAGAAAAAGTAACTCAAGAAGAAAGTGTACTGGCATAAAGGAGGAAAACAATGAAATATTTTAATAAATTATTGAAATTAGGAGCTGTATCTTGGGTTTGTATAATTATAATCTGGGAAATAGGATCTAAATTTTCAAATCCTGATTTTTTCCCAGGACCATTAAGAGTAATATCCGGTGGAGGGGATCTAATCAAAGACGGAAGCCTTTTTCAATTTATTGGCATAAGTTTGGGAAGAATAATTACAGGATGGTTTTTGGGAAATTTAATAGGTATTCCCATAGGGCTGTTAATGGGAAGAGTGAAAGCAGTTAAAATGTTTGTGGATCCTATCTTGAATTTTTTTAGGTTTATTCCCGCACTTGCATTTTTGACATTATTTCTACTTTGGTTTGGTGTAGGTGAAGAAGGAAAGGTAATCCTGATTATGTATGCTACTACATTCACTGTTATGTTAAATACAGAAGCTGGAGTATCAAATGTAGAGAAGGAAAAAATAAGGGCAGCTAGATGTCTTGGAGCTTCTGAATTCCAAATAATGTTTAGTGTAATAATTCCAGCAGCTATACCTTATATATTTACAGGAGTAAGGTTGGCCATGAGTGGTTCATTTGGTGCTATCGTGGGGGCAGAAATGCTTGCTGCAAATAAAGGTGTGGGATATTTAATATGGACTTCGAGGTTGTATTTTAAAACAGAATGGATATTTATAGGATTGATAAGTTTAGGACTTATGGGATATCTTACAGACAAAATATTAGTTACTGCAGCAAGTTTGACTATGAAAAAATATGGAATAGTCAATAGCAAAGATAGCATGAGAAGAGTTGCTTAAAATAAATGTAGAGAGGTTGATTATAAATGAAAAATAGAAAAATTTTTTTTATTATATTGATGGTTGTGGAAATGATGATTACAGGTACTGGCTGTAGAAATAGTTCTAAGACTCAAAATACTTCAAATTCTTCTAAGAAAGAAGTGACAGTTAGAATTGGGGCAGATTCCAGTGCTTTTTCTACTGCTTTTTATGTTGCGAAAGATAAAGGATTTTTTAAAAATCACGGTATTAATGTACAAATTAGTCCGTACTCTTATGGAATTGACACTATAGATGCTGTACTGACCAACCAGGTTGATGTAGGACTAGCCATGGATTATGCGGCGCTTTCAAGACTAAGCAGTGGTGATTTGAAAATTTTTAGTTTTATTCAACAAGATAATGCAAGCAAGACTAAAATGGTAACTCGTGATGGAATAAATTCTCCTCAAGAATTAAAAGGAAAGGCTATTGGTGTTAAAAGAGGTACTGTAGATGAATATACCACAGTTAGATATTTAGAGAAGTATAACATAAAAATAGATGAAGTTAAAAAACAAGGATTCAGCTCTGATGCAGAAATTATTTCAGCATTTCAAAAGGGAGATGTTCAAGCAACGTTCTTTGGTGGAAATCTTTTGGACAAAGCTTTAAAAGTACAGGGAGCCAAAGTTATAGGCAGTAAGGCGGATATACCATTTGCATCCCGTGGATTTTTAATGGCTAATAGTAAATTTTTGGCACAGAAAGATGTAACAAAAAATATATTGCTGGCATTAAATGATGCAGCTGAGTGGATAAATAAAAACCCGTCGGAAGCAGCTCAAATTATGTCTAAAGATTTAAAACTTCCGAAAGATAGTGTACAAAAAGATATTGAGGCTGCTAAAAGTGATATAAGATTAAACAATGAAGATGTCCAACAACTACAGGATGTGTATAAATATTCATCAGATAATAAATTGATTAAGGGTGGATTTGATTTAAAGGATAAAATAGATACAGATGCTTTAAAGGAGGCACTTCCAGATAAGCTTACTTATAAACCTGAAAATATTAAATAATTATAATTTGATAAGTAATTTAAAATTACTTAGGAGTGTGAGGCATCAGATACCTCCAAAATATCAATACTAATTTTGGAAAACACACAGAATGGAGGTATATGATGCTATGATTATTATTGGCCTAATGAGATATTTTTGCAGATAAGTGAATCCCAGGTTGGCAGGGCAATACGTACTAAGAAGTGGAAATATAGTGTAGTTGCTCAACATAAAGATGGTTAAAAATATTATAATAGTGATTCTTATATAGAAGAATTTTTATATGATTTACAATTAGATCCATATGAAAAAACAAATTTAATTGGAAGAAAGGAATATAGAGAAATTTGTATTAAACTTTCAAAAATCTTAAAAAAAAGGATGGAACGAGCAGGTGAAAAAGTACCGATTATAAAACGTGTTTGAGTCTATAATCTAAATTTTAATGAGGAGGGGATAATTATGGGATACCCGAGTGTTTATCCCACTGGAGCAACAATATATAATCCTGAAAAAGCATGGAGTGGATATACTATTTTTCAAGCGGTAGATGAAGGTGCACTATTAATAGATATGAATGGAAGAGAGCTAAATTTATGGAAGAATTTACATGGATTTCCCAATAAACTTCTGCCAGGGGGATATGTCATGGGCAGTACTGGAGAAAGAAATCCTGAATATGGATTTCAGGATATGGTTGATCTGGTTCAGGTGGATTGGAATGGAAATATTGTATGGCAATTTAATAAAAATGAATTTATAGAGGATAAAGGTGAAAAACCAAAGTGGATGGCAAGGCAGCATCATGACTATCAAAGGGAAGGCAATCCTGTTGGATATTATGCACCTGAATTGATACCAGAAATTGATAAAGGTAATACTTTTATTCTTACACATGAAAATATTAAAAATTCTAGAATATCTGATAAGTTGCTTTTAGATGACAAAATTATTGAAATTACCTGGGATGGACAGGTTATTTGGGAATGGAAAGCAAATGAACACTTTGATGAATTAGGTTTTAATGAGGCATCTAAAAACATTTTATATCGCAACCCCAATATGAGAACAGCTGGAGGAGGTGTAGGGGATTGGCTGCATATTAATTCAATATCGTTGCTTGGTCCAAATAAATGGTATGATAATGGAGACAAAAGATTTGCACCGGATAATATTATACTAGACAGCAGAGAAGCCAATATTATAGCTATTGTAGATAAAAAAACAGGTAAGATTGTGTGGAAAATAGGACCATATTATGATACAAGTGAGGAACTTATCAAGTTGGGATGGATAATAGGACAGCATAATGTACATTTAATACCAAAAGGGCTTCCAGGTGAAGGAAATATGCTCATATTCGACAATGGAGGCTGGGCTGGTTATGGACTTCCTAATCCAGGGTCTCGAAGTGGCAATAGGAATGCTCTTAGAGATTATTCAAGAGTACTTGAAATTAATCCAATTACGTTAAAAATAATATGGCAGTATACTCCACAGGAAGCTGGTTTTATACAACCTTTGGATGCCGCTAGATTCTATAGTCCGTTTATAAGTAATGCTCAAAGACTGCCCAATGGGAACACTTTGATAACAGAAGGATCAGACGGACGTATATTTGAAGTTACAAAAGATCATGAAATAGTTTGGGAATACATAAGCCCATATGATGGCAGGGGAAAATTAAAGTTGAATATGGTATATAGAGCTTATAGGGTTCCATATGAATGGGTTCCTCAGTTAGATATACCAGAAGAAGTACCCCTAAAAAAGCTTAATAAAAGTCAATTTAGGGTACCTGGAGCAGCTGGGTTAGAGCGTAAAATAGAAACAGAAGTAAAAGGTACTCAGGAATATAGAGACAAGGAACAATCTAATTTTTGTGTTATAACCAGTGAAGAATTGGATAATTTGAAATAAAAAAAGAAATGACATGTTATTGATGTAAACAATATAAAAATATTGTAAAAAAATGTTGTTGACAAGTTATTTTAAAAGTTATATTATATAAGAAATTGAAAAAAGAAAACTTCTTATCAAGAGAGGTGGAGGGACTGGCCCTATGATGCCCGGCAACCTGAATAAATTTTATATTCAATGGTGCCAATTCCAGCAGGAATACCCTGAAAGATGAGAGACAAAAGGATATGACTTCCCGTGGTTTCTCCATAGGAAGTTTTTTTATTGGCTGACTAGAAAACTAGAGGTCAAGCTAACTTAGTATAGAGGGTAATATGATATTATCTCTATTTATAAGTTATGCTTGGCCTTTTCTTGTACATTTTGTATTTATCTGATAAAAAATAGATGAAAATTGGGATGTGGTGCAAACATTAATAAAATTTAAATAAGGGTAGAAATAATTTTATATACTTTTTACCAATATAGTAAAAAGAGTGTCAAGAATTCAAGAAGGTATAATGATAAACCAATATTGGTTTATGAAAGGAAAATTGACTATGAGCAATAAAGTTTAATGAAAAAAATTGAAAAATCATGTAATTATTCTTAGATAACAAAATGGTAGGAGGATTTAATTTATATATGAGTAATATAAAAGAAAGGTTATATAAAGAATTAGAAATTAAAAATAAAGTAGCAATTGATGGAGTAAATGTAGATCCTTCAATTTTTAAGCATATTGATTTGGGTGGTGAATACCAGGAACAAATCCATACGTTATTTGAGCAGGATCATGAAACTCATGCAGGATTTAATTTACCTTGCGGGTACACTTCTCCAAGTGGATTAAAATATAGTTTTAGGTGGGATAGAAAATCAGATTATTCAATTGAATATGGAAATGGGAAATATTATTTAACTTATAAAGAAAATGAATTGTTCCCTATTGAGTTTTTTCACAGACCCAGATATTATAATTTGAAGACATCTGATGGTACGAGTATGTCAACGGTAGCTACATATAATCAGGATGGAGCAATTTTTGTATCCTATAGTAACGAGTGTGCATTAAAGGATAAAGGGTTGGATTGTTTGTTTTGTAATATAAATGCTACAAAAGATACTTATGCTGAAAAACAAAATATAACTTGGAAATATCCTAAACAAATAGCTGAAACAGTTGCAGCGGCTTATAAAGAGGGAGCAAGACATGTAACCATAAGTGGAGGGTTTGTACCTGAAAGGAGAGAAGTTGATTATTATATAGATGTGGCAGAAGCAATTCAGGAATATACAGGGTTGGAAGATTTTAATGGAACTGGAGTCATTGGGGCACCTATAGATTTACAAGTTATTGATAGGTATAAAGAGGCAGGATTTAGGACAATAGCAATGAATTTAGAAATCTGGGATAAGAATATATATAAAGCTATTTGCCCTGGAAAATCTCAACAATGTGGTGGATGGGATCATTGGGTAAAGGCATTAGAATATGGAGTTAAGGTATTTGGGTATGGACGTGTAAGATGCGGATTTGTAGCAGGACTTGAACCTAAGAAGTCTCTTTTAGAAGGAGTTGAATACATGGCATCAAAGGGAATAATTTGTTTAACAGATGCATGGAATCCCAATCCCGGTTCAGCATTAGAAGGTCATAGAACTCCAGAACCGGAATGGCATTTGGATGTGTCTCTAAAAGTATATGAGATTTTTAAAAAGGCAGGATTTACATTTGAACAATTCTATGATTTATCACCATATTCGAATTTTATAGTACATGACATATACAAAATTGAAGATGAATTATTACCAGTATTTAACTCAACTTTCGCACATTAAAATAAAGGCGGAAGCCTGAATTTTTAAGATATAAAGCAAAGAAACATTCCTTTTGGTATAATAGAATTGTCAAAAACACCATACCAAGGAAAGGAATGTTTCTTATG